>JBBRPO010000062.1:0-17568 GCA_038227865.1 Caulobacterales bacterium | reverse complement strand
GCGGCTCATATCTGCAAGTTCGGGGTTTGGGCCACTGTCGGCAGTGATGGTCAGCGGCTCCAACGCCATCCCGCAGATGGGGCAGGGCCCGGGCGCGTTGCGCCGAATCTGCGGATGCATCGGACAAGTGTAGATCGTTCCTGCTGGCTCGACGGAGAGGGCCTTAGGCGTCAGATACTTGTCGGGATCGGCGTTGAACTTTGCAAGGCATCCTGCTGAGCAGAAGTGGAACTCGGCCCCGGCGTGCTCGGCATGATGCGGAGTCTTAGATGGATCGACCGTCATGCCGCAGACGGGGTCCACGGCGCTTGGCGGGTTAGTCGTTGCCAGGGCGTCGATGTGAGCGTGGTCGGTCATGAGATCCTCCAACGGATCAGAAAGCGGCTTTTGCCCTCGCGGGGGGCCTTGGGTTCGCGCTTCAGACGTAGTCCGGCTCCGCATTCCGACTGACTGCTAATGCGGCGGAGAACCCCTAGCTCCGCCGTCATCTTCTGGCTCTGATCGATGACTCCTGAGTCTAGTACGCCGCCCAGAGGAAGGCCCGGAGAGTATTGTTGTCGCTGGCATTGCGTCCGAGGCCGTCATAGTTGCGGCTAGCACCATCGAACCTTGAGTATGCGGTGTATTGGACGCCCACCCTGGCATTGAACCTCGGGCCGAACGGTGAGCCGCTCCCGCCAAGAAATGTATGGTCCACCTGGAAATTGGCGCCTTGGCTGAGCGGCTTCAGAGTTCGGTTGCCACTGTAGAGCAGGGGGTCGGCCGACCCATAGGTGTCGAACGCCCCGACCGTGAAGCCGAGCTTGTTACGCCAGTAATATGACGCGTCGATCCGCAAGTCCTTGAGGCTACCGCGACCGTTGGAAGCCAGGCCAAGGGCTTGCGACGCTTCCAGCCGCTGGCGTTCGTCCGTGTAGCGAGCGTTGACGGTAAAGACGTCCTTGTTCGCGGCAAAATACTGATACGAGGCGTCCACACCAAGGTCGCGATAATGGTCTGTGAACCCGGTGGTGTTGTCACGGCCAGGGTAGAGGTCGGCCGACATGCCAAAGGCACCCACCTGAACGTTCCAGTCGCCGAAATTCTTCTGGTAGGCGAGGCGGCCATAGGGAGCGACACCCTTAATGCTCCCTGGGCTGAAGGGATCCACGCCTGCGCGGTCCAGGAAATCCCGGCTCAGCGAGCGGTAGCCTCCGGCCTCGACCAGCACCTCTGAATTGATCCAGGCGTAGGTCGTTACCCCAAGGGTGTTCTGGGCGAGGCTGCCGACCAGGGGCGCGGCGCCCGGCGACGGAGCCAGCGTTGAAGTTGTGTAGGGAAAGCCCCACGCGGGCAAGGTGTTGAAGGCGTCCTGAACGCTCGGCGCATTGTTCAGACTGGCGCCGAAGATGACATTGACGCCCTTGACCGTGGCAGTAGCCACCGCACGCAGGTCTAGACTGTCCCAGTGGAACTTGCGCGCTACCCCATCATAGGTGGTCTGTACGAACCCGCCGAAATGCGATCCGATCCCGCCCGCCAGAAACAGGCTGAACTGATCGAGGGCGGCGTTGTCGTTGTTGGAGAAATGATCCGCAGGCGGCCCAGGCTGATCCTTTGCGGTATGCAGGTAGGACGCCACGGCCATTGCCGAGACGGGAACATTAAAGCTGTTCGTTCGGAGCGTGTAGCCGCCCATCTTGAACTCTCTTCCGAGGGGAGTGAGCTGTGGTCCAAAGCCGCCCACGTGACAGCCGTTGCACGTCTGGCCTGTCTGCAAGGCGAAGGCGGGCACTGCGGCGGCCCGCGTGGCGGTAAGGCCGATCAACGCCCCCGCCAACAGAGCGGCGCGCGCCAGCGCCGTGAAAATGGCAGTTCCTGTCTTGCGTGTTCGCCCCATGGTCTCGCCCTACGACTTGGGGGCGAAGATGGTGCACCAGCCCGAGGGACTGATGGTTCCCGCTACGGTCTTGCACGAAGAGGGCGGCTGCCATTGAGTGCACACATCGCATCGGGCCCGCCCTTTCGGCTTGTCCTGGTAAGAGACGGTCTTTTGCGCCACCTGCGCCCGAGGCGCCGCCGCGACCGCCAGCAATCCCGCTCCAGCAACCAATGCCGCGGCGCCAAACATCCCGCGCCGCGATAAAGTCAGCGTATGAATCTTGCTCGGAATTGTCATGTTCGGTACCATTTCATGCAGATTTCGACGTTAAAATTCAAGATATTCCAACATTTCTCAGTCATTGACCTAAGCTCTTCATTAGAGCGTCAGTTGCGGTGAATAGAAAAGGAAACAAGTGACTGAAAAAGCCGGTTAGATTTTGATAGCTTGCGCAGGAAAGTCCACGCGATGCGGCACTCGCGCATTGATCCAGATCAACGTCTAGTTTGACCTTCGCAGACTCGGAAAATCGCGTTGGCTGCATTGTCCATGCGTGCGATTGCCGACAGATCGTCGTCGTCTTACGCAGGCAACGAGCGGTGCCACACTGCGTACTGCGGGGGGTGGGAGGACACGGTCCCAGCCTTGCACTTCGGCATGGAGTTGAAGAGGGCGGGGAACCGACATCCGCTGACGCTTCAATTTCGAGATGATCTGAATCAAAGCGTGCGCCGCGAGACCTCCTTACCCTTTGGACGTTGAGCTTGCCGATTTGAGATTCTGATCGACTGGCCCCATGATGGAGTCGCCATGAAGCACGTTGTCATCGTTGCGCACCCATCGCCCGACAGCTTCAACCTCTCCGTGGCGAACACCTATTGCCAGACCGTCCAAGAGCTCGGGCATTCGGCGGTCATGCGGGATCTCTACCGGATGGAGTTCGATCCGGTCCTCAAGGACGGCGAAATCCCCAGACCCTCAGGCTTCGCTGCTGCGGTCGATGTGGTTGCTGAACGCCGTTTGATCGCCGATGCGGATGTGTTCGTGCTGATATACCCGTTGTGGTTTTACATGCCGCCAGCTGTGCTGATTGGCTACATCGACCGGGTGATGAATATGGGTTTTGGCTACGGGCCCATCCGTAGCGGCGGTAACGCGCCGTTGTTGGCAGGCAAGAAGCTTTTCAGCATCAGCTCATCCGGCGCCCCAGAAATCTGGGTCGAAAAGGAGGGAGCGCTCCAAGCCCTGAAGCTCCTACTCGATGGCCATTTCTCAGCCGTTTGTGGCTTGGAGGTGGTCGGGCATCTTCACTGTGGATCGATCACTCCGGCATCCCGCCGAGATGTCGTGCATGATCGGCTTCGCCTTCTACGTCAGGAAATCGCCGAACACTTCAGCGTTCCCTGATAACCCGGCCCTATCGTCGATCAATCCCGGGCTGTGCCCGCGGAGCTCCATTAGCGCGTCGCCTGCGCTGAGGCGCGATCAAGATCCGACTAGCGTACCGCTGGCGTTGACTGGACCTCCCTCAAGGCGAGACGCGTCGCCGAGGCGGACGTACGGGCGTTACCAGACACTAGACGCGACGGATTTGGATGCGTCGGACTGACCTATATCGTGGCGACGTCGGTGACTAGGTCGCGCCCTTCTAGTGCAACGACGACAGCTGCCCGACCCATCAAACCGGCTCGCCGAGGCGTCCCAGAATCGACCCGGGCTCGATTAATCCGCCCGTGCCCGTCAAGATGGTCAGGCGTCCTGCGGACGGTGCGGTGATCTCGTGAAGTGCGTCCTCAATCCTGACCGCAGCGATCAGGTCACCCGTTTCGATGTGGGCCCCCTCGGGCGCGTACCAGCGCTCCACAATCCCCTGCGGCAGCATGCTTGAGGCCCAGAAATTTTCGCTGATCCGGATGTCCATCAGGTTCCTCTTCATGGCCGTTACCTTAAGGCAAGGACGGCGAACCGGGTTTGATCGCGCTCAAACCCCGATTTCGACTGCGGCACCCGAGCCGACATCGCCTCGTCCTTCAGCTACGAGCATCAAGACTCGCGTCTCTAGGGTCCATTCCCGGCACGGAGTTTTAGGATCGCGAAAGCTGCGGTTAGTCTTCGAGCCAGGCAGGCACCTTCAATCGAACTTCCAGGCGTCGCGCCCCCATCACAGCAATCCACGCGTTACGGTATTGTCCCGCTGGTGCGGAGATATCCGTGCGGACTTTCCGCGAACTGGTGGTGGAATGGCCGAAGCCGAAGAGACGGCGCGCGGGTCGTTAGAATTTATGACCGCTAGGCGGTATGTCTTCGCCACAGCCGCGATGATCCTGACGCTTGTCCTAGGCGGCTTACTATCCTCGCAGTTCGGACGCCAGTTGCGTCTTATCTGGCTTATGCCGGCGCTCGTGTTTGCCGCTAGGTGGGGGGGCTTTGGGCCAACACTGCTGGCAACGGGCATAGGACTAGCTGGCGGCCTCGCCTTTGAGCACTTGCGTGCTGTCGCTGAACCGGCGGGTATTCTGTCTCTAGCTACCTATGTCTTCACGGGCCTGAGCTTAGCGTTCGTCAGTAGGAAAATTCAACACGGCACCGCTCCGTCAACAGCGCGCTTGGCTCAGCTTCATGCGGACCAGACCCATCTACAGTCGATCTTGGCCACGGTGCCGGACGCCATGGTCGTTATCGACGAGGGCGGCGTCATGACCTCCTTCAGCGCTGCAGCGGAGCGCCTGTTCGGCTGGCCCGCGCCGGAGGCGATTGGGCAAAACGTACGAATGCTCATGCCCGAGCCTTATCGAGGAGATCACGATGGCTACCTTGCGCGCTACTTCGCGACGGGTGAGCGCCGAGTCATAGGGTTAGGCCGTATCGTTGTGGGCCAGCGCCGGGACGGAAGCACGTTCCCCATGGAACTCTCGGTCGGTGAAGCCAAGACAGGAGACCGTCGGTTTTTCACTGGCTTCGTCCGAGATCTCAGCGAGCGTCAGGAAACTGAGCGTCGGCTCCAGGAGCTACAAAGCGAGCTGATCCATGTCTCACGGCTAACGGCCATGGAAAAGATGGCGTCTGCCCTCGCCCATGAGCTGAACCAGCCTCTGTCGGCAATCGCCAGCTACGTGAAGGGGTCGTTCCGTTTGGTGAAGGCCGACGTTATTGATCGGGATCGCTTGTTTGACGCGTTGGAGCGTGCCCGGGAGCAGGCGATACGGGCCGGCGACATTATAAAGCGTCTGCGTGATTTCGTGGCCAAGGGTGAGACGGAACGAACCCTGGAGAGCCTGTCGCGAGTGGTCGAGGAAGCCAGCCTTTTGGCCATGGTGGGCGCCAAGGAACACCGGGTCCACGTTAACTTCGATCTCGACCAATCGCTCCCCCCGGTGCTGATCGACAAGGTGCAGATCCAGCAGGTGGTTTTGAACCTAATTCGTAACGCCATCGACGCCCTGGCGAAGTCAACCACCCGCCAAGTCCGCGTTTCGGTGAAAAACTGGTCAGAAGACTGCGCCGTTGTTTCGGTCGCAGACACGGGTCCGGGCTTAGCGCCGGACATCGCTCCACAGCTGTTCCAACCCTTTATGACCACGAAGAAGCAGGGCATGGGCGTGGGTCTATCCATCTCCCGCAGCATCATTGAGGCCCATGGTGGGCGAATCTGGGTTGATGACAATCCCGGCGGCGGCGCCCTGTTTAGCTTCACCGTACCCACGATGAGCGAAAAGGAAATCCGGGATGTCGGTTGAAGAAACGATCCACATCGTCGATGACGACGATGCCGTTCGTCACTCACTCCGATTCCAATTGGAAACGGCGGGCTATCTGGTCTGCGACTACCCTTCTGGCGAAGCTTTCCTCGAGGCTAGGTCCGACGTAAATACGGGATGCGTCCTAACCGATGTCCGCATGCCCGGCCTAGGGGGACTTGAGCTTGTAGCTCGCCTTCGGAAGCTGAAATACTCTCAGCCAATCATCATCATGACCGGACATGGCGATATCCCGTTAGCGGTCGAGGCTATGAAGGCAGGCGTCTTCCATTTTATTGAGAAACCACTGGATGATGCAGCGCTGCTGGATGCGATTCGGGCAGCCTTAGTAAGTGCCGCGAAGCCGCGCAGCGGAACCGACGAGGTGAGGGCCATCGGCGCGAGGTTCGAGACGCTGTCCCCACGAGAACGTGACGTCCTAACCGGCGTAATCGGCGGCAAGCTCAACAAGGTCATCGCTCACGATCTCGGTATTAGCTTCCGGACGGTGGAGGTCTATCGAGCGGGGCTTATGACAAAAACGGGCGCATCGACAATCTCCGACCTGGTCCGCATGGCGCTCACAATCGGTCTTTGAGCTTGCTACAGATCAATGCCGATTGAGTTATCGGTCGCCATAGTCTGAGCATGGAGTTACTCGCATCCAGCCACGGCGCGAAACACGGGGGCCAATCTGTCATCATCATTGACGATGACGCCGACCTGCTTGACGCGCTCAAATTCGGTCTCGAACTTGAGGGTTTCTCGGTTCAGTGCCACCTGAGATCAGGCACCCTTAGGACAGAGACCCTCCCCACTTCCGACGCTTGCCTGATCATCGACTACCGGCTGCCAGGGATCGACGGCCTCGATCTGCTCCAACGTCTGCGGGGAAACGGAGTGATGCTGCCGGCTATAATTGTTACAACCCACCCCAGCGCTGAAGTGCTGATCCGGGCTGTAGCGCTTGGCGCGACGGTTGTCGAAAAACCGTTACTGGGAGACGCGCTCGCCCTGGCAATTGAAAATGCCTTCGCGCGTCAATTGGAAATTTGAACAGTGCGACCTACGCGTTGCCCCCTAGGGGAACACCCCAAATTTTGAAGACTGCATCGAGGGCGTAGCTTCATCCGTGCTGTTGAAGGAACGCCCTAATGCTCATGACCTCGACGCCCGATCGCCCCGGCAATAACGTGCCGCCCTCGGTAGGTCCACACAATGGCGATCTCATGTTGGAGATTGGGACCCGTACTGCGTTCTGCCGCGACGATGAGATCTACGGCCAGGAAGAAGCGGCTGACCTGATCTATCAAGTGGTGACTGGTGCGGTGCGGACCAGTCACCTGATGAGCGATGGACGCCGCCAGATCGGCGATTTCTACTATCAGGGCGACGTGTTCGGCGTGGAACCAGGGCACGAACATATCTTCTCTGCCGAAGCTCTGAGCGACGCAGTGGTGTTGGTTGTGAAGCGTTCGGCCCTGCGCGAGGCTGGCGCTGGTCGGCTGGAGGTCCTCCTTGGTGAGGCGGCTCGCCGTGAACTGAAGCGTGCCCATGAGCACGTGCTAATGCTCGGCCGCAAGACGGCATGCGAGAAGGTCGCCAGCCTCCTGATGAATATCGCTGATCGGTCAGAGTATGACTGTGTTGAATTGCCGATGGGTCGCCAGGACATGGCGGACTACCTCGGCCTGACGATCGAGACTGTGTCCCGGATGCTGACGCAGCTGCAGTTGAATTCTGTCGTCGAGTTCGCCAGCCTGCGGAGCTTTCAGGTGAAAAACCGCCGGGCGCTTTCACGGCTGACTCACTAGTTCAAACGTTCTTGTCCGACAAACCTCCCTTCAGGCTTCCACCGTACCCAGGGCAGTCAACAAGGCCAGATTGATCTGCGGTATCTGGGCGGCGATCTCAACGGTCACAACAGCAGGGATCGGCTCTGTCTTTGGCATTGTGGCCCGGTACAAATGCTCACCAAGAGTACTAAAATCGCTCAGGTTTTGAGCCATATCAACGCAGGAGGCCAGCAGGTTTGAGAATGTCCTATGCGCACTTTCGCGCCAAACATAGGAACTCCCATCATGTCCAATGATCTCGCCCTCCGCGCGGACATCGAAGCGGAACTCGAATTCGAACCCAGCCTGACCGCCGCTGGCATCGGTGTCGCCGTTAAGGATGGCGTCGCCACGCTGACCGGCAACGTTCCGACCTATTATGAGAAGCTAGCGGCCGAGCGCGCCGTGGGCAGGGTCAATGGCGTCCGCGCCGTCGCAGAAGAGCTCGAAGTGAGGCTACCTTTCGACGTGAAGCACGACGATACCGAGATCGCCCGACGAGCCTCGAACATCTTGGAGTGGGGCTCATTCCCATCGATTAAGGCCGACCACGTTAAGGTTGCCAAAGGCTGGGTCACGCTCACGGGTGAAGTCGAATGGCAATTCCAACGAGAAGCCGCGACTAACGCGATCCGGCGCCTCGCGGGCGTCATCGGCGTAAGCAACTTCATAACCATCCGTCCGCGGGTGACGACCGGGGATGTGAAGGATCACATCGGCAAGGCGTTCAAGCGCAGCGCCGAACTCGAGGCTTCGGGCATCAAAGTGTCCGTAGAGGGCGGCAAGGTCAGTCTCTCCGGAAGGATTCGCAACTGGAGCGACCGCCGTGCCGCCGAGAACGCCGCCTGGGCCATGCCCAGCGTGACCCAGGTTATTGACAACCTCGTCGTCGCTTAACCCAACTGAGACTGGGGCGGGGAGGAGCTAGCGCTTCTCCCTAACCGCTCCGTCCTGTCGCAGCGATAACAAGACCTCCGTCTTAAACCGTCGCGATAGGGTTCTGGCGCCCTTGAAGTGAGGCAACAAAACCATTCTCGCTATCATCCGCGCCAGGACCGGCGACCCTCACAGCGAACATGTTGTCACCGAAGTCAACGCTCCGGATCAAACGCTCGCATCAATGAGCATTTGCGGACGGGCTTTGCCGTGGCTGGTCGCTGGCGAACTGCCCCGGTATTTGGAGGGCCGACTGGCTTCGAGCGGCAGGTCCCAGTCTTCACGCTAGCTCGCCTGGTCCGGGAAAGGGGGAAGGACAGGCGAGGCCTGCCCGAATTGACAACCTCAGCGTCGCATCAATCCGGCCGTACCCTCGGCGATCACCATTTGCTCGTCTGTTGGGATCACTAACACCCTGACTGAGCTATCAGTGCGGCTGATCTGTCGGCTTGCGGCGAGATTTGCCTCCGGATCCAACCGTACCCCCAGCCATTCGCACAGCTCAGCGATGCGATAGCGGATAGGCGCGGCATTCTCGCCAACCCCGGCCGTAAACACCATGGTGTCCAAACCACCCAGAGCCGCCGTCAGCGAGCCAATTTCGCGGGCGATCCGATAGACGTAGACCTCGAGCGCCTGAATCGCGGCCGGCTCGGTGCTGGTCAGTAAAGTCACCATGTCGCCGCTCAGGCCTGACAACCCAAGCAGTCCGGAACGATTGTAGAGCATGTCGGTGACCTCGGTGACGGACATGGCCAGGTCCTGGATCAAATGAAGCACGACGCCAGGGTCCAGCGAACCAGAGCGCGTGCTCATCGGCGGACCTTCGAGGGTAGAAAACCCCATGGTGGAGGCGATGCTGCGGCCGTGGTCGAGGGCGCAAAGCGACACGCCGCTTCCCAAGTGGAGGACGATGCAGCGCCCACCAGCCCTTGGTCCTTCATGAGCGCGAAGAACGCCTGAGATGTAGTCAAAGGACAGGCCGTGGAAGCCGTAGGCGATGACACCCTGCTCTATTAGGTTCCTGGGTAGCGCGTAGAGACGCGAGATCTCGGGTTGCTGAGCGTGAAACGAGGTGTCGAAGACGCCGACCTGGAGTGCGGAGGGGAGACGCTTGGCGGCGATCTCGACCCCCCGCAGATTGAAGGGCTGGTGAAGCGGCGCCAGCGACGCGAACGTCGACAGACGCGCCATCGTAGCGTCGGTGAGCACGGTCGGCTCCAGAAACTCACGGCCACCATGGACGATCCGGTGCCCCACGGCCGCGATCTGGTCGGTCCAACACCGGTCCGTCAGCCAGTTGAAGACCTGGTCCAGTGAGTCGTCGAGTCCCAGGTGGTCGGGCAAAGACTCATCAATCAACGCCTTGCCGTTCTCGGTCGCGCGCATACGTGTGGCTCCGCCAAGCCCGGAGACGTGTCCCGAGAGTAGCAGCGCCAGTTCCGGGCCCGCCGCGTAAACGCCAAACTTGAGGCTGGAGGAGCCAGCATTGAGCGTCAGTAGGCGATGCGGCGTCATCGAACGTATTTACTAGGCGCATGCTGCCGCACGAGAATCGCGAGGGCGCAGGACGCGAGGCGGGACGCCTCCGGGTCCGAGCGGCTCGTGAGGATAATGGGAACCCGCGCGCCCATCACGATCCCGGCGGATTGGGCGTGCGACAGGTAGAAGAGTTGTTTGGCCAGCATATTGCCTGACTCGATGTCCGGGACGATTAGGATGTCGGCGCGGCCGGCTACTTCTGAGAAAATGCCCTTGGCTGCCGCTGATTCGACCGAAATGGCGTTGTCGAACGCCAATGGACCGTCCAGCACGCCGCCGACAATCTGGCCACGGTCGGCCATCTTGCAAAGCGCAGCCGCGTCGAGCGTCGAAATCATCTTGGGATTGACCGTCTCCACTGCAGACAAGATGGCGACCTTCGGCTCGGAGATGTTCATCGCCAAGGCGCAGTCGATGGCGTTCTGGACGATGTCGCGCTTGGTGGTGAGGTCCGGCGCGATGTTCAGCGCCGCGTCGCTGACCAGAAGCGGCCTGGGATAGCCAGGCACATCGAGGACGAAGACATGACTCATGCGACGGTCCGTGCGTAGCCCTGAACCTTCGGCCACCACAGCTTCCAGCAGCTCGTCGGTATGCAGCGCGCCCTTCATGATCGCCTGCGCCTTGCCGCTCGCAGCTAGCTCGCATGCTTTCGCTGCCGCTTCGTGACTATGGACGACGTCGATCAGGCGGTAGGGGGCGATGTCGAGGCCGGCGGCCAAGGCCGCTGCCTCGACGCGAGCTTTGGGACCGATCAGGATGGGCAGAATGAGCTGCTGCAACGCCGCAGCGACCGCCCCGGCCAACGAAAGGGCGTCGACCGGATGAACGACCGCCACCGTAAGGGCCTGTGGCGAATCCGCCATCCGCATCAGCCTTAGAAGCTGAGAGCCCAGTGATGAGGCTGCCGGGGCTATGCCGTCAGACAGTGACGTTGCCATTGGACTCCTTCGGCCCGCTCTAGGGCGTGATGGCGACCTTTAGAACGCCGTCCCGTTGATGGGCGAATAGATCGTAGGCTTTCTCAATATCATCCAGCTTGAACCGGTGTGTAACCATCGCCCCCAGATCGACACGGCCAGATTCAACGACCGACAAGAGACGCCGCATGCGTTCCTTGCCGCCCGGACATAGGGTCGTGATAATCCGGTGATCCCCCAGTCCGGCCGCGAACGCGCCGACTTGAATTGTCAGGTCGGTAGCATAGACGCCGAGGCTCGATAGAGTTCCGCCCGGCCTCAGGACGCGCAGGCAACTTTCAAAGGTCGCCTGGGTTCCGAGCGCTTCGACTGCGACATCGACACCGCGTCCATCCGTGAGGCGAAGGATTTCCGCGACCGGATCGGCGACGGAATAGTCGATCACGTGGTCGGCCCCCATCCTCTTCGCCATCGCCAGACGCTCCGGAATCCGATCGACCGCGATGATCCTGGTCGCGCCACAGAGCTTTGCACCCGCCGTGGCGCAGAGCCCGATCGGCCCCTGGGCGAAGATCGCGACGGAATCTCCAATACATAGGTCGCCGCGCTCCACGCCGCTAAAACCCGTGGACATGATGTCTGGGCACATCAGCACCTGTTCGTCGGTGAGGCTGTCCCGCACAAGCGCGAGGTTGGCCATGGCGTCAGGGATCAGGACATACTCAGCCTGACAGCCGTCGATAGAATTGCCGAGCTTCCATCCACCCATTGCCTTCCAGCCATGCGCAACACCTGCGCCATCCTGGGAGCCGCGCCCGCAGAGGCAGGCGTTGCTGTAGCCGCTGGGCGTTATGGCCCCCGCGATTACCCGCTGACCTTCGCAATAACCGCTGACGGCCGAGCCTAGCTTTTCGATGATTCCGACTGGCTCGTGCCCAACGGTAAGGCCGCGCGCCACTGGATATTCGCCCTTCAGGATATGGACATCGGTCCCGCAGATTGTTGTCGTTGTGATACGTAGAAGGGCATCGAGCGGGCCCACATCGGGCAGTGGCTTGTCCTGAAGCACAATCCGCCCAGGCTCAACAAACGTCGCAGCCCTCATCATCGCCATATTAGTGTCCCGCCTATGTCGGAGTTCGCCGACTTGAAAGCTGAAAGCCCGACCAGACGGGAACCTTGTTGTTCGTCGCTAAACGTCCAGGCTATGTGTCGCCTGACGCGAGCTACCACAGAGATGGACCGATGCCGCCTTCGCCCAGCTTACCGTCCGTTACCCCGTCAATGGCTACAGAGCACAGGCAGTAGCGAATGTCGCAAGAGGTTATGGGTGACCCCGCCGAGTATCCATTCGCCGAGCCGCGAATGGCCGTATGCTCCAGCAACGATCATATCTGCTAGCTGCTCTTCGGCGAAGCTCACGAGAACCAGAAAACCCTCGTCGGCCCGACCTTCCAAGGTCTTTGGCGTCGCATTCACACCATGCCGCTCCAGGCGACTGACGACTTCGGACAGACTACTGCGAGCTTCACCCATCTCTTCTGCAAGGCACACCTGCACGATAGCGACGTCGTCGGCGGCGATCAGAAAGGGCAGGGCATCTGAGACGGCACGCCGCGCCTCGCGCGTGTTCTTCCAGGCAATGACGATGCTTTTGGTGCGGATGGCAGGCAAATTCGTCGGAATGGTGAGGATCGGCATTCCAGCGTGCAGGACGAGATCTGCGGCCGACGCGGCGGAAGCGGATGAAGCCTTGGGGCCCCGGTCGGCGCTGGCCACAATGAGGTCCGCGCCAGCGGCAAGGTCTTGCAGGGCTCGGTCAGGATAGTCACGCACAGAGCGCCAGATGGCCTTGGCTCCCATTGATTTGGTGGCGACCCGAAAGTGGGCCTCGGCGTCTGTCAGATTTTTGGTGTCCAGGTCTGCGAGCATCTGGACGAGCGATCCGTCGCTGTAGCCGGTGAATGGCATAAGAGTGTCGAGATACGCCGGCTCACTACCTCCGACGCCGATCAATGTGGCGTCGAGCTGGCCCGCCAGATCGACGGCGATCCGAAGCCGCAGGTTTGAAACACTGGTCGGTTCGACGTGAACAAGAAGGGTCTTGTAGGCCATCTTGGCGCTCCGCAGATGCGCAGGCGGGATGCCCGTTGCAAACTTATCGGTGGTCAGGCGATCAACCGCACCGCGACAACTCTAGGATTTGATCCCCAGGCGGCATTGACTTGGATCAATCGGCTGTGGAGTAGCTCAAGTCGGTGATCGCTCTCGGGGATGTCGACAATAAAAAGATAGTCGACCGAGACCATTTTGGGTGGGCGATCCTGGCGGACGCCATGCAACTGCACCTCGACGCCGCGCAGATCGAAATTGAGGGTAGGGATGACCCGCTCAATGCCGTTTATCATGCAGCGGCGATGGCGGGGAGGATGAGTTCCGCCGGATTAAACGCGTCCGGTCTTCCTTTCACATCGGTATCCAGGATGAGCTTGGCGTCCCTCGTCGTGGCCTCGCTCCCGTGGGCGTCGATACGGCGGGCTTGAACAGATTATTCCAAGGTCTCGACCCCCGGCATAGTCGAGTAGATTCGATCGCACCCGCGCACCAATCGGGACGTTGGTCGGACAAGCCGGTCCCGCCGCAGCAGGCAGGTCGGCCGCAGCTGATCTATGCGCGTTTCGTGCGCGAGTGGCCCTTATAGATGTCGCAGAGGGTATCGAGCACCCGTACGGCTGCCGGATCCGCCAGGCGATAGTAGATGCTCTGTGCGTCGCGACGCGTTGCGACCAAGCCCTCCGCGCGCATCTTGGCCAAGTGCTGCGATGCGGCGGATTGCGCCAGCTTGGCATGTTCGGCGAGGTTGCCGACTGACGCCTCACCCTCGACCAGGCGGCAGAGCAGCAGGAGGCGCTGCTCGCTGGCCAGCAGCTTGAGCATTCGGGCCGCGTCATGCGCGCAATCCTGAAGCTCGGAGATGTCGTCCAGGGAGGGGCGAGCGATAGCGGGAGTCATGTGCTTAAGGTAGAATATGCGCAGTCAAGATCAAGCGCGACCAAGTTTCGCAGGTCTCTGCATCCACTCAAGACCTCTTAGCCGACAATGCCACTCCGTCGTCGCGCAGCACGACGTAAATAGCCGGAATTACCAGGACTGTGAGGATGGTGGAGGAGGCAAGCCCGAACAGCAGCGAGATGGCAAGGCCTTGGAAGATCGGATCGGTCAGGATCACCGCCGCGCCGATCATCGCCGCTGCGGCGGTCAGAACGATCGGCTTAAACCGGATCGCTCCGGCTTCCAGCAGCACCTCGCGCAGCGACCGGCCCTCGACCTGGGTGTGGCGGATGAAGTCCACCAACAGGATCGAGTTTCGAACGATAATGCCGGCGAGCGCGATGAAGCCGATCATAGAGGTTGCGGTGAACGGCGCCCGGAATTGGCCAAGGTCGGCTTCGAGAAATACTTCCTGCGCAAAATCAAGCGAGGGGAGAGCGAGCCCTTCTACGAGAAGCTGGCCCTGGAAGTCATGGGCCTACGGAAGATCAAGGGCTGAGTCATGCGCCAGTTCATATGCCTGGCCTGCGGCGCGACCAATCGCGTGCCGGATGGCAAAGACCCCATGGCGGCCAAGTGCGGCGGCTGTCGTCAGCCCCTGTTCAACGGCCATCCAACCGAAGTTGACGCCAAGGCGTTCAGTGCGCACCGCGCCTCCACAAAGGGCGCCGGGGTGCTGGTCGATGTCTGGGCGCCCTGGTGCGGCCCGTGCAGGGCCATGGCCCCCAACTTCGCCGCCGCGGCCCAGAACCTGGAGCCTGATGTACGGCTCCTGAAGCTCAACTCAGAAGCTGAGCCCAAGGCCTCCGCCGATTTGGGCATCTCCGGCATTCCGGCCCTACTGCTCTTTAGAGATGGCCAGGCGATCGCCCGCACCGCCGGCCTAATGAGCGCCCAACAGATCGTTGCCTGGACGCGCCAGGCTCTCGTCGAGGCGCCAAGCCAGGCGCGGCAAGGAAGTTGATGATGACTGTCGACCGCATGGTTTTGGCCTTTGCAGGCTGCGTTGTCCTCCTCGGAGTGGTGCTTGCCCACTACGTCAATCCTTGGTGGATTGGGCTGTCCGTGTTCGCCGGCCTCAACATGATCCAAGCCGCCTTCACAGGCTTGTGTCCAGCCGCCATGGTGTTCAAAAAGCTCGGGGTCAAGTCCGGGGTCGCCTTCCATTGACCCCGATCCGCGCCCTTCTAACGTTCGGGCTGGCGGCGGGCCTGGCCGCGCCACAGGGCGCTTTGGCCCTTTCTCTGCCGCAGGCGATCGCGCTAGCTCAACGGGCTAATCCCGGCCTCGCCCAGGTCAAGGCGCAGGCTGACGCGGCCGATTCACGCCTTGATGAGGCGCGGGCAGGGCGGCTGCCGACGCTCACCCTTTCGGGCGAGGCCGGACAGGGGACCACGGATCTGGGAGGCTTTTTTGGGTTTCGCCGTGCTGATGTTTCACCGCGGGGCGCCACGTTGGAACTGCGCCAGCCTCTATTTACCGGGGGAGCGGTGAGCGCGGACGTCGACCGGGCGCGACAGGGGCGGGATGCCGCGCTGGCACAAGTTGGCGGCGCGAAGGCGTTACTGGCGGTTCAAACGGCCGAGGGCTATGTCGCCGTCCTTAGTGCGCGCGAGATTTTGGTATTAAACGACGCTCAAGTCCGCCAGATGGGCGATATCGTCGGGCAGGCTGAGCTGCGGTTCAAGGACGGCGAGACCCCTAAAACGGACCTCGCTCAGGCGCAGGCACGACTCGCCGAAGCGCGAGCAGGGTTCGCGCGGGCCCGAGGCGACCTCGCCCGAAGCCGAGCGCGTTTCGTCTCAATCGTAGGGATCGAACCGAACAGCCTGGATTCGCTGCCCACTCCGCCGCCTATTCCGCTATCGCTGGAAGAGGCTATGACGACGGCATTTCAGACCAGCCCAGCGCTTGTCGCCGCCGAGGCCCAGGAGCGCGCTGCCGACGCCGGCGTGCGCTTTGCCCAAGCTGAGCGCCTTCCTAACCTTGCCCTGACCGCGTCGGCTAGCAGCGTTCGTGATCAGTTTTTCCCTGGCTATCACGCCGACGGCTTCACCGTTGGCGTTCAGGGGCGCTGGACTCTGTTCGCCGGCGGCTTGATCAACGGACGGATAGCGGAGGCGCGCGCCGTCGCCCGCGGCGCTCAATCGGGTGTTGATGGCGCGCGCGCCCAAGTCCGCGAGGCCGTCATCGGCGCATGGGAAGATGTCTATACCGCGCGCGCCGTGGTCGCCGCAGCCGCCGATCAGGCGACTGCGGCGGCGAGCGCACTTGACAGCGTCCGCAACGAGGTCCGGGTTGGCCAGAAGCCGACCCTCGACTTGCTCGACGCCGAACGCGAAGCTTTGTCCGCGCAGAGCACCGTTGTCACCGCCCGGGGCAGCGCCGTTGTGGCGTCCTATCGTTTGAACGCCCTCCTGCATGGCGAATGAGGCGGCGACCAAGAGCGCGACGGACTTTCTGAGCGCGATCGCGAAGCCACAGCGGCTGAGCGTCCTGGGCGTCTTGGCCGCCGACGAGATGAGTGTCGGAGTTTTGCAGGCGCGGATCGCCCTCAACCAGTCGGCACAGTCGCAATTCTTGGCCAGACTTCAGGCTAAAAATCTTGTCGCCACTCGCCGACAGGCTCAGACGATCTACTACCGGATCGCAGATGACGAATCCCTGACCTTGGCGCACGCGCTCCCAGGCTGGCCAAGAGGCGGACAGGAGGAACGGCATGACCGGCTTCTACGATCGACATGTCCTCCCGCAGCTGATCGGCTGCGCCTGCGGCGCTGGCCCCATCCGCCGGCAACGGGCCAAGATCGTGCCGCGCGCGGAAGGTCGCGTGCTCGAACTCGGAATCGGCGGCGGCTTTAACCTATCCTTCTACGATCCGGATCGGGTCGACAGCGTCACCGGCGTGGACCCTTCCGAAGGTCTGCGGCGCCAGGCAGAGGCCGCACCCCGAGCCGCGAGCCTTAAGGTCAATATCCTCGAGGGGGAAGCAGAAGCGCTTCCGTTCGACGATCGAAGCTTCGACAGCGTCGTCTGCACCTTCACTCTGTGTTCGGTGCATACGCCCGCCGCAGTGCTGGCGGAGGCTCGTAGAATACTCAAGCCAGGCGGCCTGTTCCTCTATTGCGAGCATGGCCTTTCACCGGAGCCGAAGGTCGAGCGCTGGCAGCGACGCATCGAACCCTTTTGGATCCCGCTGGCGGGCGGCTGTCATCTGACGCGCCCAGTGACGGCCTTGATTCAGGCCTCCGGCTTCACGATCAATGATGTCGAGGCGATGTACTTGCCTAAGGCGCCGCGGGTGCTGGGCTGGTGCGAATGGGGCGCGGCGCGACCGGGCTAGTGTTCATGTCAAGCCCGCGCCATGGTCGACGACTGCATTACGCCCGTGCGTTGGAGGAGTTGAATATGTCCGAAGTTCCAGCTGGTGGCGACAATGCAGAGCAGATCGATTACTGGAACGCCGCAGCTGGGCAGACCTGGGCGCGGCTCCAGGATAAACTTGACCGCCAGATCGAGCCTCTAGGCCTAGAGGCCATACGCGCGCTCGCACCGATGGCTGACGAGCGCATTCTGGATGTCGGCTGCGGCTGCGGACAGACGACCTTCGAGCTAGCTGCGCGGGTTGGGGTTTCGGGTCACGTGACGGGCTTGGATATCTCAACCCCGATGCTAGCAGTCGCTAG
>JBBRPO010000061.1:0-17891 GCA_038227865.1 Caulobacterales bacterium | reverse complement strand
TGGCGGCAGCCGCAACCGCCATCATTACCGCAGTCATCAATCCGGCTGGTCGATGCAGCTCTTCGGATACTAAACCCAGTCATCGCCAAGGGGCGGCCAGATGAGCCGCCCTTTAGCCCAGGGGTGCTGTCAGCCCAAAATCGAGATGTCTCCACCAAGGCGTGGTCAGTCACGGAGTAGCCCTGGCTGGGTCCGGGCTCGCTGCGCCTTGACGGAGACAATTCGACTTTGGTTTGACAGTACCGATCTGACAAAGCCCAAGGCGGAGTGTCGCGCTCCCCCCGCGAACCAAACCGGCGGGCCTAGAACCAGGTTCGGACGCCGAACACGAGACTTGGCGTCCCCGCACGCTCGCCGCGGGCCTTGGCGAAGTCCGCTGTGCCGCCGAATTTCCGATCGTAGGACACGCCGATATACGGGGCCACCTGGCGGGTGAGTTCGTAGCGGAGCCGAAGTCCCAACTCCAAATTCGTGACTCCGGAGCCGAGGCCGAGCTCCGGCACGTTTTGGGCGGAAAGATTGAGTTCTGCCCGAGGCTGCAGGATCAGGCGCTGGGTGATGCGGTAATCCTCGTAGCCTTCCAGCCGGCCAAGGACTTCGCCCTTGGTGGAAAGGAACGCCGCGCCCGAGATCTCGAACAGATAGGGCGCCAAGCCTTCGAATCCGACCGTGGCATAGGTGCGGCCGGGGCTAGGTCTAAAATCCTGGCGCACGCCGGCCTGCAGGTTGAAGTAGGGCCCGATCGCCCGCGAATAGAGTGCTTGAACCTCTGCCGCCTCCAGCCCCTGTCGGCGTGAACCTTCGCCTTCGCTCTTCAGGTAGAAGCGGTTGATGTCTCCCCCGAAGGAGGCCTCTCCTTCCCACCGGTAGCCGCCACCGCCCGAGCGCACTTGGTATTCAGCAAGGTTGGTCATGACCATGGACCAGGACTCGCCGCCGTGTTCACGGCGCAGCTGAGCGCGGGAAGCCGCCATGGCGGCGGGATCGAAGAAACGGTCCGCGGCGTGATCCTTTGGGGGCCGTGGCGGTGGCGTATTGGGAATCTCCGGCTCACTGGCCTGCGATTGGGCAGAGGCGTTCGCATCGGCGGTCGTCTGACCGTGAGAGGCGCCGGACATATCCATGCCCGTCATGCCTGGCATGGCATCCATGCTGGCTCCGCCAGTAGGGGGCGGATTCGGCATCTGCATCCCGGTCATGCTCTGGCCGAGGCTTGGCGGTCGGTGAGGGGCGTCTGGCGTCACAGTCCTCCCAGGCATGCCCGGGCTCATCGCGCCCTGTGTCGGCATGCCGGACATCGACGGTTCGACGTGGGCGGCGCTTCGCCGGCGACGGTGGGGCGCTCGGGCCGTGGGAGGCTTCCTGGTGCGCGCCGGCTTCGCATGCGTTTTGTCCGCCGGCATCGGCATGGACATTCCAGGCATCGACATGTGGTTCATGGTCTGGGCGCCGGCGGCCGCGGCCATCATCACAGGCAGAAGGATCAGGATCGGGGCGACCCGGTTCATGCGGCCGCCCCGTCCAGCGGGCGTACGGCGAACACCTGAAACATGCCGCCATGCATGTGGTAGAGCATGTGGCAGTGGAAGGCCCAATCGCCGGCCTGGGCGGTGAAGTCCCAGACGACCTTTGCCCCGGGCAGAACGATCACAGTGTGTTTGCGTGGCCGGTAGCCGGCCGGGCCATGCGCCAGCTCGAAGAAGTGCCCGTGCAAGTGGATAGGGTGGGCCATCATGGTGTCATTGATCAGCGTGACACGCACCCGCTCGTCCTTCACGAACGAATAGGGCTTGGTGGTTTCGCTGAACTTCTCGCCATCGAACCCCCACATGAACCGTTCCATGTTCCCCGTGAGGTGAATGTCCAAGGCCCGTGACGGGGTTCGACTGTCGGGGTTGGGCTCCAGCGCGGCGAGATCCTGGTAGATGAGCACCCGGTGACCGACGCTTTCGAGGCCCTGGCCGGCCTCTGCGGTGCGGTCCATCGGCATCGGGGTGATCGTCTGGACGCCGGGTCCCATCTTCACGCTCGGGGCGTTCTGGGGATCGCGCATCGACATCTTCATCCCGCCCATATCGCCCATGACGTCGGACCCGCGCGGCTTGGGGGCCGCCATGCCGGGCTCCGAAGGGCCGACTGACATCCCCACCATGCCCGCCATCGCGTCTGAAGGCGCCGGACTGCCGCCCATGTTCATGGCGCTCATGTCCATGCCCATGTCCTTCATGGTGGCGAGCGGACGCGCCCGCAGTGGTGGCACAGGCGCGGTCATTCCGGCGCGGGGCGCAAGTGTACCCCTGGCCATTCCGGACCGATCGACAGCCTCGGCGACGAGGGTGAAAGCCTGGTCCTTGGCCGGCTCGATGATGACGTCGTAGGTCTCGGCGTTGCCGATCTGGAACTCATCGACCGTCACCGGGCGAACATTCTGCCCGTCGGCGGCGACAATGGTAAGCTTCAGCCCGGGGATGCGGACGTCGAACATCATCTGGGCCGCGGTGTTGATGAAGCGAAGCCGCACGCGTTCACCCGGCTTGAAGAGACCCGTCCAATTGTCCTTCGGACCGTGGCCATTGACTAGGAACGTCATCACCGCGCCCGTCACGTCGGAGATGTCGGTGGGGTCCATGCGCATCTTGGCCCACTCGAGGCGCTCCTTCACGGTCTGGTCCTTGCCGGCGAGCAACCCTGCAATCGTCTGCTTCTGCAAATTGAACACGCCCGCCCGCTGCTTCATCCGCTCGAAGATCAGGTGTGGGTGCATGAAGCTGAAATCGGAGAGCACCACGACGTGCTCGCGGTCGTAGGCCACCGGATCAGCGTCCTTCGGATCGATGATGATCGGGCCGTAGTGGCCCTCTGCCTCCTGCAAGCCCGAATGGCTGTGGTACCAATAGGTCCCCGACTGGATGATCGGGAATTCGTAGACGAAGGTCTGGTGGGGTTTGATGCCGGGGAAAGTCAGGCCCGGAACGCCGTCCATCTGGAAGGGCACGAGAACGCCGTGCCAGTGGATCGAGGTGTCCTCATCGAGGTCGTTTCTCACCGAGAGCCGGACGTTCTGGCCCTCCCTGAGACGGAGCAGGGGGCCTGGCGCCGTCCCATTGATCGTCACAGCGTGATTGCCGCGCCCGTCGACCATTATGTGCGAATGGGAGATGGCCAGATCGATGTTTGGCCCGGCAAGGGTTGGCATGGCCGGGGTGAAGCCGGGTGTCGCGGTCCGCGCCCAACTGGGGAACACGGTACTCAACGCCAGGCCGCCCCCGACGAGCGAAGCCCCGCGCAACAACTGGCGACGGTCGAAGTCCTTCATGACGATCTTTGGGTCCCACGCGGTGAACGCCGCGCAGACCTGCCGCGCGCTACCTGGGTATACGCGCCAGCGTTCGTTCGGCCCCTATCTTCGAGCGGCTTTAGGGTGTGAGGGGGCTAGACGCCGCCGCGCGTATCCAACTTGGGCGGGCTCTTTGGATCGGCCGGCCGATGGTTGGACGTCGGGAGCGCGGTATGGCTGACAGGAAACCCCTCGAACTCCAGCGGCACCTTCCGAGTTGGCCATTCGTCGCCATGGCGTCGTTGATTGTTGGCTGCGTCGCGGGCGCGGTGATCTTTACCGGCCTCTACGATATCGGCGCTGACGCCCCCCATACGCCGCCGATTCACTTGTTGATCGAGACGCTGCGTAACCGTTCCATTGGCGTCCGCGCCCAAGGCATCGTCCCGCCCGCCGATCTGAGCGATCCCAAGCGTGTGGCCACGGGCGCGGGCCTCTATGCCGATATGTGCAGCGGTTGTCATCTGGCGCCCGGCATGGAGAAGACCGAAATCAGCCAGGGTCTCTATCCGCCCGCCCCAGAACTCTTCCGGGGTCTGGAGCATTCGCCGGCGGAACAGTTCTGGATGATCAAACACGGTGTGAAGCTGACCGCGATGCCGGCCTGGGGGCGCACGCACAGCGACGAGTTGATGTGGGACATGGTCGCCTTCATCCGCAAGCTGCCGACCATGTCGCCCGAGCAGTACCAGGCGGCCGTGAAAAGCGCTCCAGCGGACCATGACACCATAATGCGGGAAATGCCTGGAATGGACATGAGCGCCCCGAAACGCGAACCGTGACGCGTCGATGGCGATCTGAAGGAACTGGCCTGAGGGATGAGCGCTTGCTGATGCGTATTCTCAATTGTGGCCCTGCATGGTCAGCGTCGCGCATGCACCAGGAGTAAGAGATGAAACTGTTCCTCGCCGCCGCCGTGGCGCTCGCTGTCGCGTCGCCCGCCATCGCCGACCCTGCTGGGAGCATGGCGAACATGCCTGGCATGGCCGGTGGTCAGAAGGCGGCGGCTGCGCCGATGACCACGGCGGATGGCGTCGGCGTTGTGAAGGCTGTGGACGCCAGGAAGGGGACCGTCACCATCCAGCACGGACCTATCGCAGGGCTCAACTGGCCGGCGATGACCATGGCCTTCAAGGCGAGCCCTCCGACGTTGCTGCAGGGCGTCGCGGTCGGCGAGTCGGTGAAGTTCAAGCTGATGAAGATGGCCGGCGGCATTCAACTGACGGCCATCCAGCCGAAGTAAGATCGCTCAGGCTGCGTCCTCAGCGCCCAGTCACTGCGCCGGCCCTCGCCTGAAACGACCCTCGCCTTATGAGCCATAGCCAGATCGGCCGCTGGACGAGGTGATATGCGGCAATCGCGACGAGCAGGATCGCCGGGAAGACGCCCGCCAGGAGAGCCCACGCGTCGAGGCCATGGCGCGCGCCGAAAATGAGGTGTGCGACACGGAAGTAGACGATGTCGACCGGCAAATAGACCAGGAGCACTGCGACCGAGAGGCGCCCCAGGCCACGCAGCGGCGGCCAGCGGCTCAACCCAGTTGCCGGCTCGCCGAAATTCGCCAAGCCGAAGACCAGCGGCGCAAACGCGGGCCAAATGATCAGGTCCGACAGCCTCAGCAACGCCGAACAGACGATCCAGGCTGTTGCCGCCAAAGCGATCGCCGCCGCACCGGCGCTCGGCAACGGATGCTCGGCGGCAAGCCGCCATAGCCCCGCGCCCAGGAGGAAAGCGGGGATGGTCTGAAGCGCCCCGACCTGAGTCGTCATATCCGTGAAAAGGATGCCTAGCCGGGAGGCCCCAACGAACATCAGGATAAAGAGCGCGATCGAAGCCGCCACGGCAAGCACCGGCGATCGCAGCGCTTTGAGCGCGGCCCACGCCGTAAACGGAAAGGCCAGGTAGGCGAACCACTCGGCCGAGACCAACCAGGACGGAAAATTCCAGCTGTCGGTGGAAACGGCGCCCCACGCCTGAACAAACAACAGGTTCGCGGGCAGGTCGCTGAAATGGAAACTGGCGCGATGAAACGGTTCGCCGAGGCCCCTGAGCGCCAACGAGCCGATCATCCCAGCTAGGATCGCCAGATGCAGGGGGTAGGTGAAGCTCAGCCGCCGCCAGAGTAACGAGCCGTAGTGAAAGCGCCCGGCGCGCCGCAATTGGTCGTAGCGCCGAAAGACCAGAAAACCGCTGACAACGAGGAACAGGCCGGCGCCGATATAGCCCTTGGCGACGAGACCGCTTTTCGCGCCAGCCTCAAGCCCCAGGTGAAAGCGGAACTGGTTTAGAACTACCCAGGCGATGGCAAGAAACTGAAGGGCACGCAGCGGGGCGCCGTCGGAGGGAACGGCCGCCGCCTGGTTTGCCGACAAGACGGCGTCTTCTTGACGATCCACTCGGTGAGGCCCCCACCTGAAGGGTCCCGCGCTCCTTGCACGACCCTTTATGCATACGCGCGAGGAAGCCATAACCCCTTAGGGGATCGGCGCCGTGCAGGGCGTATACTCACGGGGCAGGGCAAGGGCTTCTGAAGATGAGCGAACCATTGGATCACCTGGTTGAACGACTGGCGGTGTCGCCGACCGACCGTTCTCTGGAAAACTTCGACTCCGATGTGAGCCGCGGTGTCGCTAGGTGGCGGGCGCAGGCCCGGTCCGCCCGGGCGCTGGCGCCTGTCCGCGTCGCCTCCGTCAGCCTAGCGCTGGCGATGGGAGTCGCGGTCGGCGGCGTGACGGCCGCGGCCTCCATCGCGGTCCCGGGCACGTCCGCCGTCCTCTCAGGGTCGAACCTAGCCCCATCGACCCTGCTCGAAGGCGGACAATGAGCCTGGTGCGCAGCATCCTCCTGACGCTCGTCCTCTCGACGATCGCTGCGGCGCTGGGCGTCTGGGGCGGCGCACAGTATTTCGCCGGCCAGATGCGTCACCCCCCATCGCTGCACCAGACACTGCACGACAAGCTGAGTCTGACGCCGGATCAGCAACGCCGTATCGAAGCGCTCGAGCGCGATCATGCCGCCAAGCGGGCGGCGCTGGAGGCGGAGATGCGAGCGGCCAACGCCCAGCTTGCCCAGGCCTATCTGGAAGGCAAAGCTTATACCCCCAAGGTCCAGGCCGCGATCGACCGGTTCCACCGGGCCATGGACGCATTGCAGACCGAGACCATGCTGCACGTCTTCGCCATGCGCCAGGTCCTCACGCCCGATCAGACCGGGCGCTTCGACGACACCGTCGTGAGGTCCCTTACCGACCAGGCTTCGTGAGCTTGGGGGAGGCCCCCACCGATTCCGACTTGGCCGCCCGCGCGGCGGCCGGTGATGAGCGCGCCTTCGCGGCGCTGGTTCGTCGGCACAAGGAACCCCTCTATCGCCTGTTACGTCGCTATACTGGGGACGCCGACGAAGCCTATGAGGCTGCCCACGAAGCCTTCATCGCCGTCTGGTCGGCCCTTGGCCGCTATGACCCGCAGCGGCCGTTTCTGGCTTGGCTGCGCACCATCGCCATCAACAAGGCGCGCGACCGCGGCCGTCGCACAGCGTTCCGGCGACTGGTGTTCGGCGCCGAAGCGTTCGACGGCGGCGGCGCGCTCACGGCGCCCGACCCCGCTCCATCCGCCGACGAGGCCATGATGGCCGTTCAAGACATGGCGACACTCGACCGGGCAATCGCACGCCTGCCCGCGGCGCTCAAGGAAGCCCTTCTGCTCACCGCATTCGATGGCTGGTCGCACCAAGAGGCCGGCGACATCCTGAGGGTTTCCGCCAAGACGATAGAGACCCGCGCCTATCGCGCGCGCAAGATCCTGGCCCAGACGCTCGATCCTGGCCTCAGGCCGAAGACTTAGGGCGTCAGAACGGGAAACAGGCGTTGGAGGAACAGGCGCTTGGAAATCAGACTACCGTGAGCGGCAGCTAAAAAAACCGACCTGAGGGCGACAGTTCGGGAAGGATTCCAACGGTGTTGTCAGCGCCAATAGTTCAGGTCAACCTTCGCCCCGCTGCCGCCCCGGTTTTCGAGCAGTAGCCATCAATCTTCCTAGAAAATACAAGGAGAGGAGCGCCGCCGAGCCACCAATCAATGGGGCCATCGACCTAACAAAACGCCAAACCGATCGTCCAGGGCGTTTGCGCTGACGTTGCCCGGGTGAGCTGTTGAAACGGCGGAACAGGTTGGCAGGCTGGCTCATCCTGGCAGATAACCGCGCTACCTGGGCAGCGGCATTTTTGCTGTGACAGCCCCCCGCGGAGAATGGAAAATCTCAGGGTTGCGGTGTAGGCTCCGCTTCAATGCGCTTGTTTCTCGCTCTCATGGCCGTCTTGGCCCTGACCGTTAGCCCGGCGACCGCCGCTGCCGCTCAGGTCGCGTGCGAGGAGAACATTCCATCGGTCGCATCAGCGATGAGTATGCCGAGCATGGCTGGCGCAGAATCGGCGTCCGCGCACCCGTCATCCGCCGACCCGTGCTGCGATCATGGCGGGACGCGCAAGATGGACGCCAAAACCTGTGCGCTTGCATGCGCGACGTCCTGCGCTGTGACGGCTGTCTTACCCAGCACTGCTCGGGTTTCGGAGCCAGCGTTTTCAGCGGCTCAACTGACGCCGGCCCGATCGGCCCCCCCTGGCCCCTACGAGCCCTCGCGGCTGATACGACCTCCCAAATCGATAGCGTGAGTCCGTCGGCGTTCACGCCGATGACGCTTCTGCGCGCCTGAGATTACGGTGGCTGCAGCCTGACAGCTGCTACCGCTCCCTGTCGATCGGCGCGTTCGGCCACCCCGCGTTGGCCTGTCCCATCATCAATTTGAGGCCCTTCTCCATGCGCTCCGCCTGGATTTCTGCGCTCCTGGCGACATTCGCCGGCGCCGCGAACGCCGCCCCCATGACGTTCGACGCCGCTCTGAATCTCGCCGATCAAACGGCCCCAAGCCTGCAAGCCCGGGCCGCTGATGTGCGCGCCGCCCGCTTGTCCGCGATCGCCGCGGGTCGCCTCCCAGATCCGAAGCTCGCGTTCGGCGTCGAAGGCTTTCCGCTTTCAGGCCCCAACGTCGGCCATCCCGAGCGCGACGACTTCAGTGACGCCCGCGTAGGCGTCATGCAGGACGTTCCGAACGGCGCCAAACGCCGGTCGGCGCGCGCGCGCGCGGCCGCCGACATCGGCGCGGCTGAAGCCAACGCGACCGCCCAGGGCCGCGACGTGAGGCTCAACACCGCGCTCGCCTGGATCGATCTGTTCTACGCCGAGCGACGGCTCGCGGCCCTCGATGACATCGACAAGGCCTTGGCCCCTCTTCGCGACGCGGCGCCGTCTCAGGTCGCGTCCGGCGCGATGCGCCCGGCCCAATCCCTGGATCCCGAGCAGCTGACGGCGGTCCTGGGCGATCGGCGAGCGGACCTCGTCTCGGCCGTTGGCAAGGCCCGCTCCGAGCTGGTGCGCTGGACAGGTGACGCCGATGCGGAGGCCGCCGGCGATCCGCCCGACTATCCGATTGACACCGCAGCCCTGCACGCCGGGCTCGATCGACTTCCGGCGCTCGCGGTCTACGACGCTATGGGTCGCCAGGCGGACGCGGACGTCGATGCCGCCAAGGCCGACAAGCATTCCGACTGGAGCTGGGAGCTGGCCTATCAGCATCGCGATCCACGCTTCGGCGACATGGTGATGGTGCAGGCGACGGTAAGCCTGCCCCTGTTCGCCTCGACCCGGCAGGACCCGATCATCGCCGCTCGCACGGAAACGGCGGGGCGGGTCCGGATCGAGCGGGAGGCGGCGCGCCGGGATCTCGTCGCCACCCTCGACGCCAGTCTGGCCGATCACGCCATGCACCACGACCGACTGCACAGGGCGCTGGAAACACTCGTCCCCCTGGCCAAGCGCCGGGCCGCCCTTGAGACAGCCGCCTACGGCGCGGGCACGGCCAGCCTTTCGGACGTGCTGCAGGCCTTCCTCGGCCTCGCCGAGGCTCGCGTCGACGCCATCGATCGGGAAGCCGACGTGGCCCGTGACGGCGCACGGATCGTCCTGACCTTCGGAGCTCAGCCCCAATGACCGCCTTGCCCATGTCTCCTGCTCGCCTGGCCCTGGCGGGCGCAGCGCTCGCCGCCCTTGCTGGGGCCGCCGGATACGGCGTCGCCCACCTCCAGAAGCCCCCCTCCCCGCCGCCGGCCAGGGCAGGCGCCGCAGGGGCGAAGCCGCTCTATTGGTATGACCCGATGTTCCCGGCCCAGCATTTCGACAAGCCGGGCAAGTCGCCGTTCATGGACATGCAACTGGCGCCCCGCTACGCGGCCGACGCCGCGGGCGGCGCGACGCCAGGGGTCCAGATCGAACCGGCGATTACCCAGAGTCTCGGCGTTCGCCTGGCCGCCGTTGAGCGGGGGAGCTTCGCCGACGGATTGGACGCCACCGGCGTCCTTGACTTCAATCAGCGGCAGGTGGCGATCGTCCAGGCGCGGGCCGCCGGGTTCGTTCAGCGCGTCTATGGACGCGCGCCGGGCGACATTGTTCAGGCCGGCGCCCCGATCGCCGATCTGCTTGTGCCTAGCTGGAGTGGCGCCCAGGCTGAGTATCTCGCGATCAGGCAGTCCGGCGGCCCTGCCTTGGAAGCCGCAGCGCGCCAGCGGCTGAGGCTGCTGGGGATGCCCGATAGCCTGATCAGCGCCGTGGCGCGCGACGGGCGCGCCCGGACGGTAGTGACGGTGTCCACTCCGCAAGGTGGCGCGATCCAGACCCTCGATGTCCGCCAGGGAATGACTGTCGGCATGGGCCAGACGCTGGCCCAGATTGCCGGACTGGGCTCGGTCTGGCTGAACGCGGCCGTGCCGGAAGCCATGGGGGGGCAGGTCAAGGTGGGACAGGCCGCCCGGGCCGAGCTCACGGCCTTTCCGGGCGAGACGTTCACTGGCCGCGTCACCGCAATCCTGCCCACCACGCAGGTTGACAGCCACACGCTGCAGGTCCGCATCGAGCTACCGAACCCAGGTGGCCGTCTGCATCCGGGAATGTTCGCAACTGTCCATTTGAGTGGGGCGGCCCATCCGGCCCTTTTCGTGCCCACCGAAGCGGTGATCCGGACGGGAAAACGATCCCTAGTGATGCTGGCGGGTGACGGCGGCCGCTTCAAACCCGTTGAGGTCCAGATCGGACGCGAACACGCTGACCGCACCGAGATCCTGGCGGGCCTAGACGAGGGCCAAAAGGTTGTCGCTTCCGGGCAATTCCTGATCGATTCCGAAGCCAGTCTAGCGGGCGTTCAGGCCCGGCCGCTGACAGGGTCCACCGCCCCTCAACCAGCAGTCGGCTCCCCCGGGCCGGCGCTATACGAGTCCCGAGGGCGCATTGAGGCCCTGACCTCTGACTCCATCACCCTCAGCCATGAACCGGTCTCTGCCATCGGGTGGCCGGCGATGACCATGACCTTCAGGCTGGATCCGCCTTCCCTGGCCCGAGGTATGAAGGTCGGGGGTCGGGTCGCCTTCGGCTTCGAGCAGAAACCTGAGGGCCCGGTGATCCGCCGCCTCACTCCGGTGGCCGGCCAATGATCGCCGCGCTGATCCGCCTCTCAGTCCGCCACCGCATCTTCGTGGTGCTGGGCGCCATGGCGCTGCTGGCCGCTGGCATCCTGTCCGTGCGCTCCACGCCCGTCGATGCGCTCCCGGACCTTTCTGACGTCCAGGTGATCATCCGCACGCCCTATGCCGGCCAGGCGCCCCAGATCGTTGAAAACCAGGTCACCTACCCCTTGGCAACCACGATGCTGTCGGTCCCCGGAGCCAAGACGGTACGGGGCTATTCCTTCTTCGGCGACAGCTTCGTCTACGTGCTGTTCGAGGACGGCGCCGACCTCTACTGGGCGCGCTCGCGGGTGCTGGAATACCTGAACCAGGGGCAGAGCGGGATGCCCGAGGGGGCCAAGCCGGCGCTCGGACCTGACGCCACCGGCGTCGGCTGGGTCTACGAATACGCCCTTGTGGACCGGACCGGCCACCATGACCTGGCAGAGCTCCGCTCCTTGCAGGACTGGTTCCTGCGCTACGAGCTGAAGACCCTCCCGGGTGTGGCCGAGGTCGCCTCGATCGGCGGCATGGTCAAGCAGTACCAGGTGGTGCTCGATCCGGTGAAGCTGGCGGCCTTCGGCGTCACTCACCAGCAGGTGGTCGCCGCGATCCAGGCCGCCAACCAGGAAACCGGCGGATCGGTCCTTGAGCTGGCCGAGGCCGAATACATGGTCCGCGCCTCGGGCTACCTGAAGACGCTGGATGACTTCCGCGCCATTCCGCTGAAGACCGCCATGGGCGGCGTGCCTGTGCGTCTGGGCGACGTCGCCACCATCCAGATCGGCCCGGAAATGCGGCGTGGCGTCGCCGAGCTGAACGGCCAAGGCGAAGTGGCCGGCGGTGTCGTCATCCTGCGCTCCGGCAAGAACGCCCGTGAAACCATCGCGGCGGTGAAGGACAAGCTCGGGGAGCTGAAGAAAAGTCTGCCCGCCGGCGTCGAGATCGTCCCTACCTACGACCGCTCCCAGCTCATCGACCGCTCGATCGGCAACCTGCGCGAAAAGCTGATCGAGGAGTTCATCGTCGTCGCCCTGGTCTGCGCCCTTTTCCTCGGACACGCCCGCTCGGCGCTAGTGGCGATCCTGACCCTACCGCTGGGCCTGGCCTTCGCCTTCGTGGTCATGCGGATGCAGGGGGTGAACGCCAACATCATGTCGCTCAGCGGCATCGCCATCGCGATCGGCGCGATGGTCGACGCCGCCGTGGTGATGATCGAGAACGCCCACAAGAAGATCGAGCGCTGGGAGCACGATCACCCGGACGAGCGCTTGCGTGGCGAGAAACGTTGGATCGTCATCACCGAGGCGGCGACGGAGGTGGGGCCGGCCCTGTTCCTGAGCCTGGTCATCATCACCTTGAGCTTCGTGCCGGTCTTCTCGCTGCAAGGCCAGGAAGGCCGCCTGTTTTCACCGCTTGCCTTTACCAAGAGCTACGCCATGGCCGGGGCGGCGATCCTGTCGGTAACGCTGGTCCCAGTTTTGATGGGCTGGCTGATCCGGGGCCGCATCCCGGCGGAGAGAAGCAATCCGGTCAATCGCTGGCTCGCCGCCATCTACAAGCCGATGCTGGACTTGGTGATGCTGCGGCCGAAGACGACCCTCGTCATCGCCGCGCTCATCTTCGCCACCACGGCGTGGCCGCTGACACGCCTGGGCGGCGAGTTCATGCCGCAGATCAATGAGGGCGATCTGCTCTACATGCCCTCGGCCCTGCCCGGCCTTTCCGTGGCCAAGGCCTCGGAGCTGCTCCAGCAGACCGACCGGCTGATCAAGACCGTGCCCGAGGTGGCGACCGTGTTCGGTAAGGCGGGGCGCGCGGAGACCGCCACCGATCCTGCGCCGCTAGAGATGTTCGAAACCACGATCCAGTTCAAACCACAGAGCCAGTGGCGGCCGGGCATGACCCCGGAAAAGCTGGTCGAGGAGTTGGACCGGACGGTCAGGGTCCCAGGCCTCGCCAATGTCTGGGTGCCGCCGATCCGCAACCGCATCGACATGCTGGCGACCGGCATCAAGAGCCCCATCGGGGTCAAGGTGTCCGGTTCCGACCTCGCCGAGCTGGACCGGATCGCCCACGATGTCGAGACGGTCGCCAAGACCGTGCCGGGCGTCAGTTCCGCCCTGGCCGAGCGCCTGACCGGCGGCCGATACGTCGATGTGGATATCGACCGCGCCGCCGCCAGCCGCTACGGCCTCAACATCGCCAACGTGCAGGCGATCGTCTCCGGCGCGATCGGCGGTGACAATGTCGGCCAGACGGTCGAGGGCCTCGCCCGCTATCCCATCAGCGTCCGCTATCCGCGGGATTTGAGGGACAGCCTTGAGGGCCTGCGGGCCCTGCCGATCCTCACCCCCGGCGGCCAGCAGATCACCCTCGGGACGGTCGCCAAGCTGCAGATCGCAGAGGGCCCGCCGATGCTCAAGACGGAGAACGGCCGGCCTTCGACCTGGGTCTACATCGATGTGAGGGGCCGCGACCTTGCGTCGGTTGTGGGGGACCTGCAACGCACAGTCGCGAGGGACGTGAAGCTCTCGCCCGGTGTCTCGATCGCCTATGCTGGCCAGTTCGAATACCTGCAACGCGCGGTCGAGCGGCTGAAGCTGGTCGTGCCCGCGACCCTGCTGATCATCTTCATCTTGCTCTACGTCACCTTCGGCCGGCTCGACGAAGCTGCGCTGATCATGGGCACCCTGCCCTTCGCGCTCACCGGCGGGATCTGGGCTCTCTACTGGCTGGGCTTCCACCAGTCGGTCGCAACCGGAGTTGGATTCATCGCCCTGGCAGGTGTTTCCGCCGAGTTCGGGGTGGTGATGTTGATCTACCTGAAGGAAGCTCTCGCCGATCGCGGGGAAGACCCCACCGATCTTGAGGTCGAGGGTGCCGTGCGAGAAGGCGCGCTGCTGCGGGTGCGGCCCAAGGCCATGACCGTCGCGGTAATCCTCGCAGGCCTGCTACCGATCTTGATCGGCCACGGGACAGGCTCCGAGGTCATGAGCAGGATCGCGGCTCCGATGATCGGCGGCATGCTGACCGCGCCGCTCCTGTCGATGCTCGTCGTCCCTGCAGCCTATCTGTTGCTGCGGCGCCGTCGCTCCAAATCCACGCCAGCCTCTCAGACCCAAAGGAGATCCCTATGAGAGCGATCCCTTACGCCGTTTCGGCGCCCTCGCAACCGCCGGCGCCGCGGTGGCCGAAGATATGTCGAATTTGAAAGGCATGGGCGCCGCACCGGCCGCCAAGCATGGCCACGGGACCGGCGTGATCAAGGCCCTCGACCCTAAAGGCTGGCACTCTGACTATCCAGCCTGGACCGATCCCAGCAGTGTCCTGGCCGGCGATGATCATGGCGTTAAGGCCACTCCGCCCGCAATCTGGAGGGGTCTGCTTGTAACGGATCAGTCCAGGCGCGGGTGCTCGGCGCTGAGCCATGGCGAGCGATCAAAATCGACGCGCCTGTTACCTCAACCGTTACCTCAAGTCGGATACGCGCAGGACTTGGGCATGCAGCTAACAATGCCGAGGCTGGAAAAAGGTGAGGACCCACCGGTGTTTACCGATGGGTCCCCGTGGTGGAGCTAAACGGAATCGAACCGTTGACCTCTTGAATGCCATTCAAGCGCTCTACCAACTGAGCTATAGCCCCGAGAAACTCGGGTTTCGGGGGGTGCCCCCCCGCGAAGGCGCGGAACCTAGTGCGACGGCCTTTCCCGATCAAGAGCCGACTTCAGTCAAATTGACGCAAATGCGTCCGCCGCGCTGGCCCGGCGGCGCCCCGAGGGTCTCGGAGCGCCGCCAAAGGCCGTTGTGGCCCGCCATCAGCGGTCGTCGGCGTCTCCCCCTTCGGGCAGGCCGTCGATCTCGTCTTCGGGGAAGTCGTCGTCTTCGTCTTGGAGGAACGGGACCTCGTCGTCGTCGGCGTCCTCGATCTCGTCCTCGGCGAAGTCGACGCCGACGTCTTCTTCGGGAGCCGGCGTGTCGCCGTCATCGTCGTCGTCGCTGGTGATCAGCGGCGGTTCGTCGACGACCGCGTCCAGTTCCGGGGCGTCCTCGGGTTCGGCCTCGAAGCCGTCCTCGTTTTCAGCCGGGGCCACGACTTTTTCCTCCTCGGCGTCATCGTCGGGCAGGGTCGTGCGGGCGCGGACGCGGCGATTGCGCAGCGCCTCCTCGGGGTCGAAATCAGTGCCGCACTTTGGGCAATGGGCCGGCCGGCGAGTCAGATCGTAGAATTTCGTCGAACAGTTCGGGCAAATCTGTTTTGCGCCCAGTTCGGGATTAGCCAATTTGGCGACCTCTAGAGCATGTCGTGGAGCGGCGGCTCACTTGCCACGCGGGGGGGCTCCTGTCAAAAGGGAAACCCTTTGTCTAACTGAGCCGCCTCGAAAGGCTCCAAATTCCCCATGTCTGAAGTTGGAATGAAAGCCCGTCCTGGCGGGCCTTTGCGTGGACGTGTCCGCGCGCCGGGCGACAAGTCCATTTCTCATCGCGCGATGATCCTAGGCGCCCTGGCCAGCGGTGTTACGCAGGTCGAGGGGCTGCTGGAGGGCGATGACGTTCTTGCCACCGCGGCGGCCATGCGCGCGTTCGGCGCGGTGGTGGATAGCCTGGGCGGCGGCCGTTGGCGGATCCAGGGGCAGGGCGGCTTTTCCGAGCCGGCCAATGTCATCGACTGCGGCAACGCCGGCACAGGGGTGCGTCTGATCATGGGCGCGGCGGCGGGATTCGCCATGGCCGCCACCTTCACCGGCGACGCCTCCCTGCGCGGTCGGCCGATGAACCGGGTGCTGAAGCCCCTGGGCCAGATGGGCGCGACCTGGATCTGCCGCGAGGGCGGCCGGCTGCCCCTGACCCTCCAGGGCGGGGCGCTGAAGGCCATGAGCTACCGCCTGCCCGAACCCTCGGCCCAGGTGAAGTCGGCGGTGTTGCTGGCCGGCCTGCAGGCCGACGGGATCACCGAGGTGATCGAGCCGGAAGCCACCCGCGACCATACCGAGCGCATGCTGCGGGCCTTCGGCGCGGTGGTGGAGGTCACCGACCGGGCCGACGGCCGCCACATCCGCCTGGCCGGCGGCCAGCCCCTGACCGGAACCCGCATTGTCGTGCCGGGCGACCCGTCGTCGGCGGCCTTCCCCCTGGTGGCGGCGATCATCACTCCGGGGTCCGAGGTGACGGTGGAGGGGGTGCTGCTCAACCCCCTGCGCATCGGCCTGATCGAGACTCTGCGCGAGATGGGCGCGGACCTGACCATTGAGAACGCCCGCGAGGAGGGCGGCGAACAGGTGGGCGATATCGTCGCCCGCCACTCGGCCCTGCGCGGGGTCGTCGTGCCGCCTGGGCGTGCGCCTTCGATGATCGACGAATATCCCATCCTGGCGGTGGCCGCGGCCTATGCCGAAGGCCCCACTGTCATGCGCGGCATCGGCGAGCTACGGGTGAAGGAGAGTGACCGCATCGCCATGATGGCCGCCGGCCTGAACGCCTGCGGGGTTTCCGTGGAAGAAGAGCCCGAGGGCCTGATCGTTTCCGGCACGGCGCGGGCCAACCATGCGGTCAGGGGCGGCGGCCTGGTCCACACCCACGGCGACCACCGCATCGCCATGAGCCATCTGATCCTCGGCCTTGGCGCGGAGCAGCCCGTGGCCGTGGACGAGCCTGGCATGATCGCCACCAGCTTCCCGGGGTTCGGGGCGCTGATGGCGGGGCTGGGCGCCCAGATCGACGCCGCCTGATGGGCTTCGTGATCGCCGTCGACGGTCCCGCCGCGTCCGGCAAGGGCACCATCGCCATCCGCCTTGGCGCCCTTTGCGGCCTTCCCGTGCTCGATTCCGGCCTGCTGTACCGGGCGGTGGGGGTGCGGGTGCTGGCCGAGGGCGGCGACCTGGGCGACGAGGCGGCCGCCACGGCCGCGGCCGTGGCCCTTGATCGAGCCGAACTGGAGAGCCCCGCGGTCCGCACCCGCGCCGCCGGCGAGGCCGCCAGCCGCGTGGCGGTCTACATCCCCGTGCGGGCCGCCCTGCGCGACTTCCAGCGCGTCTTCGCCGCCCAGGAGCCCGGCGCGGTGATCGACGGGCGCGACATCGGCACGGTCATAGCCCCGCAAGCCCAGGCTAAGATCTATGTCACCGCCACGGCCGAAACCCGGGCGGACCGCCGCTGGAAGCAACTGGTGGGGCAAGGCGAGGCGGTCACCTATGACGAGATTCTGGCCGACATCCGTCTGCGCGACGAGCGCGACGGCTCCCGCGCCGACTCGCCCATGCGCCCCGCCGACGACGCGGTCTTGCTGGACACCACTGAAATGACTATAGAAGCGGCCTTCGATGCGGCCCGCCGTATCGTCGAGGCGGCGCGAGCCCGGTGGGAGCAATCCTAAAGGGCAATCCAACCGCGCCTTTCCTCGTACGGCCGCGGGCGCACCTATCCTGACATTCAACGCACCGCCCGTGCCGAGCATCCGCGCGCTCGGGCCTGCCCCAACAGAGACTTGAAGATCTAAATGGCTGACGACATGAGCATGAACCCCTCGCGCGACGACTTCGCGGCCCTGCTTGACGAGAGCATGGGCGGCAAGGACTTCGCCGAAGGCACGGTAGTTAAGGGCCGCGTTGCGGCGATCGAAAAAGACTTCGCCATCATCGACGTGGGTCTGAAGACCGAAGGCCGCATCGCGGTCAAGGAATTCGGCGTCGACGAAAACGGCAAGGCCACCGTCAAGGTCGGCGACACCGTCGAGGTGTTCCTGGAGCGCGTCGAGAACGCGCTGGGCGAAGCGGTGATCAGCCGCGACAAGGCCCGCCGCGAAGAAGCCTGGACCCGTCTGGAAGGCGTGTTCGCCGAGAACCAGCCGGTCATGGGCGCCATCGTCGGCCGCGTGAAGGGCGGCTTCACCGTCGACCTGGGCGGCGCCTCGGCCTTCCTGCCCGGTTCGCAGGTGGACATCCGTCCGGTGCGCGACGTCGGCCCGTTGATGGGCAAGGAACAGCCCTTCGCCATCCTGAAGATGGAC
>JBBRPO010000060.1:0-18862 GCA_038227865.1 Caulobacterales bacterium | reverse complement strand
CGTACATCATGACCGCCAGCGCGATCACCTCGGGCGAGGAATCAAACCAGCGGAACGGGTCGTGGGACTTCTTCGGGCGAGCCATCGTCACCCCCTTAAGGCTGCCCCCTTACCAGCCGGTGCATTTGGGCTGACAAAGCCGTTGGAGCCATCCGCGCCGGCGAACGTCCGGACTCCGGCTAGTAGGCGGCAGCGAGGTTCGACCCATCTCGGACATGCGGCGGCAGAACTCACCCACCGACAGCGGACTTTTTTGGGGATGTAGACGAAGTCCACCTTGCCGAAGCTGCCCTCGTCGATAGTGTCGCGCCCTCATGGCTGACGTCTTCATATCCTACGCTCACACATCGGCGGTCCAGGCGCAGCGGGCCGCGAGAGCGCTGCGGGAGGCGGGGTACAGTGTCTGGATCGATGATGACCTGCCCGTGCATCGTAGCTACCCCCGGGTCATTGAAGAACAGTTGCGCTCGGCGAAGGCGGCGCTTGTGATCTGGTCGGGAGAGGCGGCCCAGTCCGAATGGGTGATGAGCGAGGCCAACCGGGCGCGCGAGGACCACAAGCTGGTGCAGATGGCGGTCGACGGGGTGCGGCTGCCGATGCCGTTCGACCAGATCCAATGCGCGGACCTGATCGGCTGGACGGGCGACATCGGCGTGGCCGGGTGGCGCAAAGTGGTGGCGAGCCTGGCCGATCTGGTGGGACTCACGGCGCCCAGTCCCCCCGCGTCCCCGTCGCACCGCGCCGGCTGGGAACCTAGCGAACCTATGCTGGCGGTGCTGGCCTTCGACAATCTCTCGGGCGATCCGGACATGACCTATTTCTCGGATGGCATCTCCGAAGAGATTCAGAACACGGTGGCACGAGGCACCGAGTTGAAGGTCATCGGGCGGGCGTCCAGCTTCCAGTTTCGGGGGGCGGACAAGGCGGCCGCCCATGTGGCGGCCGAGCTGGACGCAACGCACGTGCTGGACGGGTCGGTGCGGCGCAGCGGCTCGCGCGTGCGCATCTCCGCTCAACTGATCGAATGCGCCCAGGAGACGACCCTCTGGTCCGAACGCTTCGACCGCGACCTGACCGACATTTTTGCGCTGCAAGACGAGATCGCAGCGGCCGTGGCCGCAGCCCTTAAGACGGCCTTCGCGCCGGCGGCGCCGGTCGGGCCGATCGATCCGAAAGCCTTCGACCTTTATTTGCGCTCGCGGGGACTGTTTTGGGGAGGCAACTTCGACCTGACCCCGCAGATCGCCCTGCTGGAAGAGGCAGTGGGCCTAGCACCTCGCTTTGCCGCCGCCTGGGCGGGTCTGGCGAATACGCGAGCGCGTATTCTACGCTTGGCCCCCCAGGGCGCCGCCTATTCGGCCCAGCGCGGGGCGGTAATTCTGGCGGCGCAGGCTGCCCTGGCGATTGAGCCAGCCTCCGGCGGCGCCTATCTGGCGCTAAGTCGTCTTGAGCCCTTCGCGGGCTACGCCGAGCAAGAAGCGCACCTGCTTCAGGGCCTGTCGCTGGCGCCCTACGACTTGGGTTGTTTGAGCGCGATGGCGCGTTTCTGTTTGAATGTCGGGCGGCATCGTGATGCAGCCCGTTATGCGGAGCAGGCGTTTCGGCTGGACCCACTTGATCTGATGGCGGCGTTCTGGCAGGCGGTAATCGCGCTGCTTTCGAGTCATCCCGACGCCGACCGGATGTTTGAGAATTTTGGAGCGCGGTGGCCTGGCGAAGAGGTCCTGGCCATTGGCGAACTGACGGTCAGTTTCGTCACAGAACGCTGGGAGCGTGTGGACGCCGTAGTGGCGCGGCTGAGAGAACGAGGGCTCAAGGGGCCTGGCCCCCGCGCGCTCGTGGAGCTTTTCTCCAACCTGCGTCATCGCGATCCGACGACCCTGGCGACAGTGCTGGACCAGCTTCGCGCTAGACTAGCGGAGACGGGAACAGTCGAAGTTCAAGGAGTGCTCAATCTGGCCGTCGTCGGTCTGACAGAAGAGGCTTTCGAGATCGCTGGTCGGGCCAGTTTCAGCCGCTTGTTTGATCCCGACGGGGCCCCGCCGTCGCGCGGCTTCGAGGTGGGCAATATCTTCGCCAACCCTCGATTCATGAACGACGTCCGCTTCGTCGGCCTCTGCGCGAAGCTCGGCCTTTGCGCCTACTGGGCCGACACGGGGCGCTGGCCTGACTGCGCGGATTCTGTGAGCTACGACTTCCGCAGCGAGGTGCTCACGAAGACAGGCAAGCAAAACTAGAGGTCGTCCACTTGGGAGGAAGTGCGGCGAACAGCTGGACAAAATTGCCTGACGTCCCGCGCCTAATCGTAAGAGCATTTTGGAGGCAGTGATGGCAGGCAAGAAACAGACGGCTCGCGAGTTCCTCGAGATACTCTATTCGGGCGATGCCGACGGCGCGCTCGCCCGGGCGGTGGAGAACCCGAAGCTGTTCAACTTCAACAGCGAGGTGGTGGACGCTTTCGCATTTTGGCGGGCGCGATGCCCGCGATCTACGACCAGCCGCCGACCCGGGACCACACTGCGCAAAATGTCGACGGAGATGCGGTGATCAACCAGATTGTGGATCGGCTTTGAAGCGGGACCCCACCCATCCAGCACTATGAGATTGAATTAGAAGCGGAAATCGGCGGACTGCAGGGGTCCCAATCGGCGCCGATCGGGACCCTATCCGTGAGGCAAATTCCCTATAAAAATCAGATAAGTAAGCGGTCTTGCGGTGGGGTCCCGCTTCAACGCCGCCGCACATGCAGGTCCTCGACGTTCCGCAGCGACAGCGGGTATTTCACATACATCATCACCGCCAGGCGGATCACCTCGGGCGAGCTGTTGAAGTAGCGAACGGGTTGGCAGGCATTGTCATGGCGGCCAGATACCCGAGCGCCTCGCCAGTGGCAATTTTGCTCTGACAACGCCCGTCGGCGTATTGCCCAGGCGCGCCGTCACCCGCTCGATGGCGCGTGTGAAATTGTTCTTTGCGCGCGCCTGAGCTCTGTTCAGGTCGGAGTCGTTGCACACGCCAATAAACAGCGGAACCGATCGGTCGAAGGAGCATTGGGCACGTGGCGGCCGCACCGGTCACACCAACACCCTGAAGCCCGTAAGCGGGCTTCTATTTTGGGAGCGCTTTATGGGTATTTTCAGCACCATTATGGACAAGATTTTCCACCACCCGGCCGCAGCCGCAGCGCAGCCGGCGGTGGCTGCTCCCGCGGCCGCTCCGGTGGCGGACGCAGCTCCTGTCGAGGTGGACGTGGAGGCCGTACTCACGCAGATGGCAGCGCAGAAAGGCGGAGGTGGAAATTGGCAGACGTCGATCGTCGACCTTCTTAAGCTGCTCGACATGGATTCCAGCCTTGACGCGCGCAAGACGCTCGCGGGCGAGCTGAACGTCCATGTTGGCGCTGACGGAACTGCAGAAGAGAACATCGCTCTTTCCAAAGCGGTCATGCAGAAGCTTGCCGAGAATGGTGGCAAGATTCCTGACAGCTTAAAGTCCTGAGGCTGAGATAGGAATTCTAGAAAGGGAGATGTCAGATCAAAGTCGACTTGTCTCCGTCAAGGCGCAGTGAGCCCCAACCCAGCGAGGGTTTCCCCGTGGCCCTGTCCTTCAACCGGTGCGAACCCTCCTCTTTTGGGAAGTCGCTAGGCTAAGGGGGCACCGCCACTTCGACAATCGTGCATTGCCGGACGCGGCCGATGGCTAGCGCTGGCGTGTCTCTCACGCCAGCCGTGCCGGCTGTCAGTACCCAGGAGCAGGGGTCCCTCGGCGCCCTGATTCCACGTGGCCTTGCGACCACAATCGGACTCAGCGCCGAATTCTGATCGTCGATGACGATCCGATCATGCGGGCGTTTGTGGTCGCAGTGGTCGAAGCGCAGGGGTACGCTTGCATGACCGCAGAGGATGGCGACTTCGGCTTAGCTGCGTTGTTTCTACAGCCTGCCCAAACACTTTTGCTCGATATCACAATGCCCAACAATGAGGGCATCGAGACGGTCTGGCAAATGCAGCAACGACGGCCCCAAGCCCTCGGGATCATGATGTCAGCGGGCACTCGGCTCATATAGGCCAATCCGCTGCTCGCCGTGGCCCTTGCGCTTGGTGCGGATGGCGCCATGACAAAACCCATTCGCCGAGCGGCTTTGATTGCTAACGTGGAGGAGGGTTCAGTTCGCGATCAACGTTACCCAGCGGCACTCAGATCGAAGCCGGCGAGCCAAACCAGCGAGGCGGAGGACCAGTGGGGACTTCACCCAGTTGCTGGTCGATGGCGCGGACGATCATCGCGGCGGCCCACTTATGGGCCGTGAAGAAATCCGCGAATGCAGCGCCCGCAATCGGAACGACATTCGACAACGTGCGCGCCGCCAGCAGAAGAATGGCGCCGCCGAGCACGGAAGCGGGAACGCCAGCGCGGGCGCCCTGGGCCACGATGAAGGCTCCCGCCAAGGTGCTGTAAAGTTCACCCAAGCCAGGGATCCAGCTCAACACGCCGTCGATCCCAAGGCTAAACGGTCCGATGCGGACGATACTGTCCGATAGGCGCCCCACCAGGGCGACACTGTCGCGAATGGCCCGGAGATCGCCATCTGATCGTTGCATTGCTGGCTCCATTTCCAACTCCTGCTTCTTGCGGCTTCACAACTCGGTTCTCGGCGCGAGGCCGCAGAGGCTAGGTTGCTTCCGGTCGCGGCTCAGACCCCGCCTGCCTGGCGGTCCGGCCCGCCGCCTGCCGACGCGCCATAGCTGACGACACGCCGTCGGCGGCCTTGCGCACACCTTCGAAGAGTTTGTCGTCGAGGTCAGCCATTCGACGGCCGAAAGCGCTTTCAGGACCGATCGCCTCGTTAATTCCGCGTCCGATCGCGCTCAACTCGTCCTGAAGAACACGGTTGGCCGCTTCAAAGCCGCTGTCGCTTCGTGACTGCTCGCCAAGGTTTATCCGTACGGCTTGGGCGATCAGACCCGAACGGGTCATCCCGCGCATCTCGGCGGCGGCGTCCAAACGTTGCAGCAGCCGCTCGCCCAACGAGATGTTCACGCGCACGGGCCGGTCATCCACCGCCACATCGACCAAGATAGGCATTATACCGGGCTCGGGCTCAAATGCTTCCAGCGGTTTCGCCGCCGGCCAACTCTCCCCCGTCTCGGCAAGCTGGCAGAGACTGTCACTCAAAGCCTTGCGCGCATTGACCAGCAGTTCGGCTAGGCTACTTGCTTCAGCGCGACAGTCCTGCAGATCGGGGATTCGAGCGCGATAGCCACCCTCGCTGTCGCCGCTCACCAGAGCTATGTAAACAAGGGTGTCCATCGCTCAATCCTCATGCTTCACCCATGAGATTGTGTAGTTTTGCGCAACAACAAGCGCTGCAGGGAACAAAGTCGTGCGGTCCGAACTGGCGGCGGGGGGCTTGGTGAACGTGCGGCGAACCGCGATCATTTCATCTTTTGTGGGAGTGGCGCCGCTGCTGGTCTTTGCCGGAACGCTCGGCGCAGCGCGGCTTCGTGATCAAGGCATTCAAGCGATCGACCAACCGCTATCTGATGCCCGAGAAGTCAATGCGCAGATCGATGCCTTGGGTGTTGTCAGCGCAAACGGTTCGGGTCAGGCTTCGCCCCGCTGCCGCCTCGGATAGGGGCAGCAGCCGTGGTGTTGACTGCGCAAATCGTTCGGGTCAGGCTCCGCTCCGCTGCTACCCCGGTTTTGGGGCAGCAGCCAGCAGTGCATTGTCAGAGCAAAATCTATACTGACCTCTGAGGCCCCTGCCCGGGCAGGACCGCCGCTGTTTTCATTCATAACTTTCTCGGCGTCGGCGCGCGAATCCGGGCTGAAAATTGGCTTTACTCAATTGCTCTGACAATGCCCCCTTATTTGCTCCAGCCGTTGCCTCCTTTGATCGAGACGGCCTTAGTGCCGCGCGGCGGGAAGACATCCTTATGGCAGCGTCTCGACTGTTCAATGCCAAAGGCGTCGACACCACCTCCCTCGACGAAATCGCCGAGCAGGTCGGGACGAACAAGCGCATGCTCTATCGCTACGTGGGTGACAAGCAGGCGATCGTCGCGGCATGTTTTGACCGCGCCTTCCGGTTCGTCTTCTTCACAATTGACCAAGCAAAATCGCTCGGCCTTTCCGCCGCCCAGTCGCTTGTCGCGACTGAGCGCGCCAATGGCCTGGTGTTACAAAGCAAAGCGCTCAGCCCCCTTAGTGCGCTCATTCCGTTCGATGCCCTGTCGGAGGAAGCCAGAGCGTCTGTCCAGGGTTTATCGCGGCGTTTGTCGGCGATTTCTCGTGAGCGTTTCGCTGAGGCTCAGCGGGCTGGCGACATGCGCGTGATAGATCTGGACGAACTCCTGCACGTCTCCCCTGGCCCCATCATATGGCTGGTCAAATCGTTCATCGAATCCGATGAACGCCGCCAGGTCATGATCGCGGACGAGATTGCGGAATTCACCCGGGTCGGCATTGCCGCGTTGTGACGCTTCGGCGCCTGTCCAAGGCCCAGCTCGAGTCATACAGCCCGTTCCTTGTCGAATGCCGAGCGAGCGACCTCCACCTCCGCCAGGTGGTCGAGTGTCCACGCGTACAGGATGGCAAGCGGTTGCTTCAGGGAATAGCCCAGGACGGTCACGCTATATTCCACCGCGATGGGGGAGCTGGTGATCACCCGGCGCGCAACAAGTCCGTTCCGTTCGAGCCGGCGGAGGCTTTGCGTCAGGGCCTTTTGAGTGACGCCGCCGAGGCAGCGGCGAATCGCGTTGAAGCGCAACGCCCCTTCGCAGAGTGAGGCTACGCTACGCCATCGGGGTCGTTCGGGCCGGACCGTTTGCGCCTCGGCAGGCCGGGCCGCGACGACATGAAGGTAGAGCGAGGAGCGGCCGCTTTCTCGACAATCGCGTCCCTGCCCACGAGCGGCTGGTCGACGCGCGCTTCTCTCGCCTCATCAGGATCATCGCCCCAGGCGCGGACCAGCGGCCCAAGCGCGAGAAACACGACACCGCAGAGGATTCCGGCGACGCCGATCCATGTAAAGACCCGCACCGCCGCCAGCAGCGAGGCGTGCGGGTCGGTGACCTTGCCGCCGATGGTCGCGGTGGAGGCCATGGCGGCGATCTTGCCGCCGACGAACTGGGCCCAGGCGCCCGACAGTGACCACACCGACAGCAGGGTGGCGACCAGGGCCGGGGGAGACAGACGGCTGACCACCGACAAGCCGACGGGCGAGAGGCAAAGCTCGCCCGTGGTGTGCAGCAGGTAAGCGCCGACCAAGAAGTAGAGCGGCACACGGAAATTGGCGTCGGCGAACTGGGCGCCCCAGACCAGCAGCAGGAAACCAAGGCCGATCTGCAGCAAGGCGATGCCGAACTTGACCATCACCGGCGGATTGCGGCCGCGCTTGCCCAGGTAGGCCCAGAGCCAAGAGAAGATGGTCGCGAAGATGAGGATGAAGCCGGGGTTGAGCGACTGGGTCTGCGGCGCGGTTAGGCCCGCATCGATCCACCAGGCTTGGCCTGGAGGCAGATGTGCGGCCTCCAGCATCTCGCGGGTGCCGATAAAGAGGGTGTGGCCTAAGGCCGGGATGCTGATCGGATGGCCCACCAGATCCAGCGCGGTGTTGCGGTCGGCGAACAGGCTCAGTGAGGTGCCGGCCTGCTGGAAAAGGGTCCAGAACACCACCGACCCAAGAGTGAGGATCAGCGCAAACCCGATGCGGCGCCTTTCCACCGGAGTGCAGCGGCGCGCCATGTAGAGGCCGAGATAAAGGCCAGCCGCGAGGGTGACGACCATCAGCAGGGAGCCGATCACCACGCTCTGGCGCATGAGCAGGTTGACGACGCCTACGCCCAACACCGCGCCAATGTAGATCAGCCACTCGCGGTTGAGCGGACCGAACACCGGCTTGGCCAGCTTCACCGGATCAGGCGGCTCGCCCTTGCCCTCGAGCAGGGGTTTGCCAAGAACGAAAACGATGTAGCCGGCGCTCATACCGACGGCGGCGAGGCCAAAGCCGGCCCACCAGCCGACGTTCTCGCCCAGCCAGCCGCAGATCAGGCCGGCCGCGAAGGCGCCCAGGTTCACGCCGTAGTAGAACAGGGTGAAACCGGCGTCGCGGCGGGGGTCCTCCCGCCCATACAGCTGGGCGACCAGCGGCGTGGTTTTCAGGAACGCAACGCCCAGCACGATCAGCGACAGAGCCACGAACAGTAGGTTGGTGTGCAAAGCGTCGACTGGCCTGACAGTGATCGCGTACTCACCCTTGGCAAGGTGCGCCGGCAACGGCGCGCCGGCGGGCAGGTTCTCGATATCGAGGCTCCCGTCGGCGAGGGTGACGAAGGCGTAAGCCTTGCCGGCGACGTCGATCTTCACAACTCGGGTAGAGGCTTGGCCGTGAGTCTCGAAGGGATAGGTCTGGCCATGCCACGCCAGCATGTTCTGGGCTGGGGCGCCCTCCAGCGCCATAGTCAGGTGGCCGGCCACCAGCAACAAGGCCCCGAACGCCACCGCCTTGCGGGTTCCCAGAATGCGGTCAGCAATGATCGCCCCGGTGAGCGGCAGCAGGGCGACCAGGGTGGTGTAGGCGGCGTAGCGGCTGCTAGCGTCCTTGTCCTGGAACAGGAAATGCTGAGTCAGATAGAACAGAAGCAGGCCGCGCATGCCGTAGTAGCTGAACCGCTCCCACAGTTCGGCGAAGAAGAGGATAATCAAGCCGCGCGGATGGTCGCGCAACTGGCGCACAACCGGCGCCATGGTCACGCCGATGATCAGGATACCCAGCAGAAAGACTATATTCATCGAGGGCGGGCCTCGGTGGAGGTCTTGCGCGCCGCAGTGAAGCCAAACATCAGCACGTGGAACGTCCTCTCAAAGCCTGGGATGGGTTGCCAGCGCCCCCACTACCCAATGCGGCGCGCGAGACGGCGTTTTCGGTAGGGTCGTACACTTCCATAGGGGGAGCAGCCCATTCCGTGCTGTCGCGGTCAACCCCGCTCGCAGCTACACCACGTCCGCGGACCCTAACTGTTTGGTCTCTGGCATCGATCACGATCGGCGAGTCAGGGGCCGCCCTGATCGTCGTGCGGGCCAGCTTCGCCATGGGCCGAAGGGCGTTGCCAGAGCAAGATCTATGCGGTCGATTCATGCACCGTTGTCGACCATGCTGTCACTGTGTTCGCTCCAGGATCGGAGTTTACGCAGCGTCGCGTAGACACCCCGAAATCACCGACATGATTTGCTCGGGAACCGCCTCCGGACAACCTCACCAGCCTTGGCGGTCGGGATCAGCGATCCCCCTGCCCTATGCCCGCGCCGAAGCGCTCGCGCGCGGCCCGTCGGAGCCTGATCCTAGGGACAGGTCAGCGAAACGGGAGGCCGCGCCCCCAGCAAACGACGGCGAGACGCGTTGGGTGAATTCAAGAAATTTCCATTCGACAAGGTCGTCCTGGCACGGTTCGGCATGGCCTGCTTGGTTTGACCGGGCCAATTGGCAAGATGCACCTCACTAGTAGAAAACGGGAAAATTTTCGGGGTCATGGGTCGGTTCAGGTAAAGGCTAAGCTTGTTCGATGCCCCCTTTCGGATATGCGATCCGGCCAATTGAGAATTGAAGAGAATTTCTAATTCGCGGTGCAAATCTGAAATCTCGAATGATCCAGATCTCTTCGACCTTCGTAGTGGACAATGCGTTTCCGCTACCGAGGGTTTCCAATGCAACATCATAGGTCGTGCGCCGGTCTGGCGCGCCTGTTCGGCGCGCGCCTGCAATGGGGGTTGCGCGATGACCTGAAACTGTCGGCACGTGATAGCCGCCGTCCCTACCGGCGGCGGCTCATGGTCAGTTCGGCCCTAGGCGTCGGGATCGGGGCGACGGTCAGTATGGCTGTGGCGCCAGGCGCGGCCTGGGCGGACAGCGAATGCGGCGCGCAGGCGAGCGCGACGGTGACCTGCTCGTCCGCGGATCCGCAGTATTCGACCTATCCCAACGGGATCACCTATTTCAGCAATGGCGATCTGACGTTGAACGTGCCGTCGCCGATCGCCATCGACACCAGTGGGACCTTAGGTATCGGCGTCATCCTGGTCGCCGGCAATCCAACCGATGTGCTGAACCTGAACACAGGTGGCGCCTCAATTAACACCTCTGACCCTGGGTCCTACGGGATCCTGCTGGGTGGCACCAATGGGGCTGTGAGCGCCAACGCTGGCCAGATAAATACCTCCGGCGCCGCGGCCACCGGCATCCTCGCGGTAAATGACACCGGCGCGGCGATGGTGAACTTCAGCACCGTCTACACGCAGGGCGATGGCGCCCGCGCACTCGAGGTCGATACCGGATCGGGCCCGATCAAGATCAGTGGCAGTCTGTTTTCAACTCTGGTGACCAAGGGGACCGGAGCGGACGCGATTTACGCGTCAAGCAACAGCGGCGCGGTGGGCGTGCAGATCGGCACCGTGCTAACCTACGGCGACGGATCAGGCGGGGTGCATGTGGTCAGCGGGACCGGCGCCGTCGACGTGACCGGCGATGCCATTGTCACCTCCGGCGCTGGATCTGCTGGGGTGGCGGTCAACACGGCCGGCGGCGTGGTGGTGGACCTGACCCAGGTTCAGACGACCGGCGACAACTCCGACGCCCTGGTCGCCACCTCCTCGGGAGGCGCGGTTGACGTCACCGTCGGCGTAGCCACCGCCAACGGCGTCAACGCCCGCGCCGCAGTGATCACCGGCAGCGGCGCCGCCTCGTTTAGTTCGAACCAATTCGTCGGGACCGGCGGCGATGACGCGCCGGCCATCCTGATCCGGGCGGGCAGCGGCGCCGCGACGGTGAACTCAGCCAGCACCTTCTCTCACGGCGCCCACTCCAACGTCATCGACGCGGCGAGCACATCCGGTTCTGTGTCGGTAACCGGCGGCAGCGTTTCCGCTTTCGGCGAGTATTCGGCCGGCGTGGTGGCCAGCGCGCTTGGGGCGGGCGGCGGCGTGACGGTCAACGTCAACTCCATCCAGACCAACGGCCTGAACGCGGCCCTGTTCGCTCCTGGTTCCAGCGGCGTCTGGGCACGCACCACGGACGGCGACATCAACGTCACCACCCAGACCATCTCCACGAAGGGCGCTGGCGCCTATGGCGTCAACGCGCTTTCCAGTTCGGGCGGCGACATCGTAGTCAAGTCCGGCGCCATCTCGACCCTGGCGGCTGATGGGATCAGCGCCATCAGCAACTATGGTGGAGGCGTAAAGATCACCGCGACCAAGACCACCACCGGCGGCGACGGCAGCATCGGTATCTACGCCGGCGCTCGGCAGGGGGCGGTGGTGGTCAGCGGCGGCGACGTCTCCACCACCGGCTTCAATGCCGCGGGCATCTACGCCGTCGGCGGAACCGGGACAAAGGTCGATTTCGGAAGCGTCTCGACCACCGGCAGCTTTTCGGCCGGGGTCGATGCTGAGACCGATAGCGGCGGCGTGACCGTTAGCGGCATCAGCGTCTCCACCAAAGGCACAGACGCGCTCGGTGTTTTCGCTACCGCCAAAACCGGTGATGTCAACGTGACCGTCGGCACGGTCAAGACCACAGGTGGCAACGCCGTGGGTATCTACGCGACAGCCCCGGGCGGCGCGGTGAACGTTAATGCCGCCAACGTCAGCACTGCAGCGGCAATTGGTGGCCAGGGCGTCTTCGCTTCGGGCGTGTCGGCCACGGTGGTGTCCTCCGGCGCCATCTCCACCACGGGCGACAGCAAGTACGGCGACAGCGGCACGGCGGTGACGATCAAGGCCACCACGGGCGATGCGACCGCCAGCCTCAATAACGTCTCAACCACCGGCGCTGGCGCTCTCGGTATTGACGCATATAGCGCCGGCGGCGGCGTGATCATTACCCAGACCGGCGCCCTGAGCACCAAGGGCGCCAATGCCGTCGGCATCCGCGCCGATGGCGAAGGGGCCAGCGGCGTCGTGATCTCCGGCGGCGGGCCGGTGTCGACCACGGGCGCTTATGCCAGCGGCGTTTACGCCGCCAGCAACAAAGGCCCCATAAGCGTCACCGCCGGCTCGGTGAACACCGCCGGTAACGCCAGCAACGCCATTGCCGCGGTCAGTTACAGCGGCGCGGTGACGGTGTCCTCGGGACCGATCAGCACCACCGGCGTCAACAGTGTCGGTGTGTTCGCCTCCAGCAACGGTCCGGTGAGCGTCGCCACAACAGGCACGCTGAAGACGACGGGCTTGGACAGCACTGGAATCTTGGCGGTGAGTAACGGGGGCAGCGTGACGGTCAATAGCCAGAGCGTCACCACAACCGGCGATAACGCTGGCGGCCTTATCGTCCAAGGCGCCACGAACGTGGTCGTGACCACCGGATCGGTACAGACCAGTGGCGCCGACGCCACCGGCATCTATGCCGGCAGCACGTTCGGCGACACCACCGTCAAGGTTACGGGCGCGGGCGTCACCGCCACCAAGGGGACGGGCATCTACGCCCGCGGCGACCACGTGGTGATCACCACCGCGGCCGGCTCCACGGTCTCTGGCGCCACGGACGGCATCACGCTGCAGGCCGGGACTAGTTCGACTCTGAACTTGGCGGGAACCCTTACATCCAGCGGAGCCTACGCCATCGAAGCCTTCAGCGGCCCGGTGAACGTCAACAACAGCGGCGTGATCACCGGCAAGGTTCGCTTCGCGAGCGGCGCCGATACGGTGACCAACACCGGGACCTTCAACGCCACCGGCTCCAGTGACTTCGGCGCCGGCGCCGACGTCTTTAATAACAGCGGAACATTCAATGTCCTGCCGGGCGCCGTGCCAACCGGCAACGTCACCCTGGCTGGCCTGGAAACCTTCAACAACACTGGTCTGGTCAACCTGAGCAACGGGCGGGCCGGCGACACCCTGACCATTCCGGGTGTCTTCGCGGCCGGGACGGGCAGCCAACTAACCATTGACGTGGCCGCTCAAGGCCCAGGCCCGGCCACGGCCGACAGCCTAGTGATCACCTCGGCCAGCGGCCAGACCCTGGTGAACGTGCATAGTCTCGGAACGCCGGGGCTGACCTCGGGCGTCACCGTGGTCAATGGGTCGGCCGCTTCACCAGCCACGGCGTTCACGGTGGCCCCCGGCTCCGCGGACCAGGGGTTCGTTCGCTATCTGATCGCCTATGACCCGGCCGGAGCCGACTTCAACCTTGTCGGCGTGCCGGGTCCCGCAGCCTACGAGGCGGCGAAGGCGCCGTCCCTTCAGCGCGACCTCTGGCAACGCAGCAGCGACTCCTGGAGCGCGCGGATGAGCGAGCAACGGGACGCCAAGACCGCTGGCGAGCCGGGCGGTGACAGCTTCCAAAGTTGGGCCCAGTTCTACGGCGGTGGCGACTCGCAGCGGGACGTACGCAGCACGGCCGTGTTTGGCCAGACCCAGACCTACGACCTGCATGAAGACCAGTCCTACTACGGCCTGCAGGCGGGCTTGGATGCTGAGCGGTCGTTCGGAGCAAAAGCCGTGACTCTCGGGATTACAACCGGTTATGCCAACACCGACTTGACCTTCCGCACCCCTGACCGCATGCGGCTGCAGGCCTACAATCTGGGCGCCTATGTCGGCTTCACCTCGGGGGGCTGGTTCATCAACGGCCTGGTCAAGTACGATTGGAACTCCGGCTCCCTCTCCAGTCGCCTTGCGGGCTTCCGCCAGGACCTTCACGGCCACAGTTTCGGCGTCACCGGCGAGACTGGCTACCGCTTCGGAGGACCGTCCCTCTATGCGGAGCCGATTGGCAGCCTCTCCTATGTGCGCACCCAGACCAACGACTTCAGTCAGGTGGGCGGCAACCTCAACTACAGCAACGCCGATGGTTGGCGCGCAAAGGTGGGCGCCCGGGTGGGCGGTAGCATGACCCTTTCCTCCGGCGCCAAGCTGGTTCCCTACGCCCAGGTGGAATACGTCCGCGACTTCCATGTGCGCGGCGACCTCTTCCTCGACACCGGCGGCGGCGCGGTGGATTTGGTCGACTCGCGACGTCGGCCCTTCGCACAGGTGGCGGCGGGTCTGACCTTGATCACGACCCAGCGCTGGAGCGCCTTCTTCGAAGCCGATGGCGACTTTGGCAACGGGAACAACGGCACTGGAGGCCGCGCGGGGGTGCGCCTACGGTGGTAGGCGCAACGACCCGACGGTCTACGACTTGACGTTCCTTGGGGGCCAGCCTTGACGACGAGCAACGATGCCGGATCGGAACGTGGATCCGATCCGGACAAGGCCGACATTTCGGTCTCTCGTGGCTTCGCCCAATGGCTGGTTTCGCACGACACGAGCCTGGCATTTACTTCCTACCAGACCGGCCAGCTGTTCTTGGTCGGCGTGCTGCCCAGCGGTCAAGTGTCGTTCAATCAACAGAACTTTCAACGCGCCATGGGCGTGCACTATGCGCCGGGGCGACTTTACCTGGGATCCCTATTCCAGGTCTGGCGGCTGGAAAACATGCTGCGGCCGGGTGAACTGGGGAACAAGGCTTTCGACTCCGTCCTGATTCCTCGTAACGCCCAAACCACCGGTGACGTCGACATCCACGAGGTGAATGTCGACGCGGCGGGCCGGGTGGTGTTCGTCAACACCAAGTACTCTTGCCTTGCCACTGTCAGCCTGACTCACAGCTTCAAGCCGATCTGGACGCCGCCGTTCATCAGCGGTTTGGCGGCGGAAGATCGCTGCCACCTGAACGGCCTGGCGATGGTCGCTGGGAAGCCGGCCTACGTCACTGCCGTCAGCCGCAGCGACGTCGTCAACGGCTGGCGCGAACGTCGCGCCCAGGGCGGGGTGATCATCGAGGTCGAGACCAGCCGCATCGTCACCGACAACCTCTCCATGCCGCACAGCCCGCGCGTCTTCGAGGATGCCATCTGGGCCCTGGATAGTGGCCGCGGCTACCTTGTCCGCGTCGATCCGACCACCGGAGAGAAACAGGATATCGCCTTCTGCCCCGGCTTCCTGCGAGGTCTATCGTTCCACAACGGCCACGCCGTGGTCACCGTCTCTCTCCCACGCGACGGCGGCTTTGTCGGGCTGCAGCTCGATGACAATCTGCGCCAAAAGGACGGCGAGGCCTGGTGCGGCGTGCTGATCATCAACATTCGCTCGGGCAGCATCGTCGAGTGGGTGCGTTTGGGCGGCGCTATTGCCGAACTCTTCGACGTCACCTTCATGCCCGGCGTGCGTTGCCCAATGTCGCTCGGCGTGGAGTCGACGGAGATACGCTCGACGATCACACTGGAAGGATAGCTGGCCTGCACGTCTTCAACATTCAGCTCGACGGCCGATACCCGTGCGGCGGTAGCTAAGCTCTCCACGTCCCGGGCCTAAGCCCGTGCGTCGCCCCTTTTTGGCGAGGGATTGGGTTTTTCGGGACGAAGCAGGCCGGAACACTTCCTGCTTGGGCGTAAGTCGGCGCCAGGCGCGGTCCGAGAGGCGCCATCACAGCAGGCTCTCGCGGCATCGCCGCTGGCGGCCGTTGACCGGGCTCCCGGTTTGCCGCACCACCGGCCCATGACCAACCTGACCCGCCTCACGGGACCCGAGGCCGCCCCCGCAAGCGGCCGAGACCCCCAATCGATGGTGATCCTGCTGCACGGCTACGGCTCGAACGGCGCCGATCTGATGGGGCTCGTGCCCTACTGGCGCGCGAGCCTCCCAAACACCGTCTTCATGGCCCCCAACGCACCACAGATCTGTCCTGGCGCGCCCGGGGGCTATCAGTGGTGGTCGCTGACCGACCTTGGTCGGGAAAGCCGCGCCGCGGGCGTGCGACAGGCGGCGCCGCTGGTTAACGCCTTCATCGACATGCACCGAACCACCTACGATCTGCCGAACAGCAAGGTGGCGCTCGTGGGGTTCAGTCAGGGGACGATGATGGCCCTCCATGTTGCCCCCCGACGGTCAGAGGTCCTCGCGGGCGTCCTAGGTTATTCGGGCATGCTGGCCGACGCCGAGGCATTGCAGACCGAAGTGAAGACCAAGCCGCCCCTGCTGCTGATCCATGGTGATGCCGACCCGATGGTGCCGTTTGCCGCCATGGGTGAGGCGGAGGTCGAGTTCAAACGCATGGGGTTCGAGATCAGCACCCATGCGGCGCGGGGTCTGGGCCATAGCATCGACGAGGCGGGACTGCGACAGGGCGGACAATTCCTCGCCCGTGTATTGAGCCCTGTTGGTTAGGACGGACGTTCGGCCGCTTCGCACCAATTGCGGAGCTTGGCGTTCACCCTAAACTTGGACGTTCACATATTGCCACGGCCGACAAGCGCGGCGGTTCGGAAGTTGGCGCTGGCCGGTGTTGTAAGGCCAAAATGTACAGGCCGGGGCTCCGCCCCTTCACTCGCCCCGGGTTCGCGCAGCAGGCCGCGCTTTCTTGAATAGACACAAGGCGAGACACGGCGACCGCGCGCCTCAGATATGATCCTCACGACAAGGCACAAAATCGACGACCTGGTCCATTTCGTCTGACACTGCCCCCGATAACTCAGGTTGGAAACGGAAGTAGGGCAACGCCGAGTGACGGATCATGTCGGCCAGGGTGCGGTGGCGTTTTAATGAGATCGCATTCGCGAAAAATCTTCTCCACGTGCGCTCGCAGCCGAACTAGCGGAGTCCTGTTATCGGTTGCCTGAAAGCACCGCTCGCCGTGCCTATTCTTGCCGGCTTGGCGGCCTATGCCACTGGTGAGGCTTTCGACTGGCATGTGGGCCTAGCTCGCAAGCTTGAGCGCACACCGCGCCCTCCATGCCATCATAGCGATTGCATCACTGGTCGGGTCGCCGTGAACTTCACTCCCATTGATCCGACCATGGCTCAGTTCTGGAGCGCGGTGATCAATGGTGTGGCGCCCGTGCCGGTCATGGCGATGATGCATCTGGCGAGCCGGTCGAAGATCATGGGCCGCTTCACCTTCATCTGGAAACTTAAGACCATGCGCTGCATCGCCACGGCAGAGATGGCCGCGGCCGCCATCGGCATGCTGGCGACGTTGGGTCAGGACGGCATTGTCAGAGTAAAATCTATACTGACTTTTGGGAGGCCGCCGCGGCGGACCCGTTCACTGTTTTCGTTCACAATCCACATGCCAATTGGGTGAGAACCGACGCCCAAAATCGGCTATGCTCATTTGCTCTGACAGCACCCTGCGGCCTGAACTGGGCCGGCCGGATCCTCATGGACATTCGCAAGGCGCTCACCGCCGAGGAGGACGAGCATGGAGCTTAAGCTGCGCAAGGGCTCCGTCTTTGCCGAGCCGCCCTATACGGCGCCGGCCGAAGTCGCTGCGTGGCTGGCCGGGCACATGGGTCAGGTTTTCAAGCTGGATGGCAAGGACGGCGTGATCCGGATGCATGCAATCGGTGCGGAGGCAGACGCTTGCCGCGAGCCGATCAACATCACCGCCAAGGCCCCTCGACCGCTCAACCTGATATCCAACTTCGCTCAGACGCCCTTCAAGCTAGACGGTCGGGGTTACGCTAGTATCGAGGGTTTCTGGCAGGGCCTAAAGTTCCCCCAAGAGGCGGACCGCACTCGCCTAGCCGCACTTTCCGGCAGCCAGGCCAAGGATGCGGGGGCCGCCGCGCCAGCGAGCGACCTCATTGTGTATGAGGACGAGCTGATCCGGGTCGGGACTTGGGATCACTGGCAGCTTATCGAGCAGGCCTGCTTTGCCAAGTTCAGCCAACATGCGGGCGCCCGGACGGCCTTGCTCGGCACCGGCGCGCGACCATTGGTCCACGAGATCGGCCAGGGCAGCAAGACCATACCGGGCGTAATCATGGCCGGCATCTGGATGGAACTTCGCACCCGCATGGGCGGGGTCACCGGACGTTGAAGCTCCCGATGGGCGTCTACTTCGACTTGACCGCTGGCGGGCGGCCAGTCTCCAACGCCTGGATGAGCATCTTCACGTCCACCGTGCCGAGCGGCGACTGATAGATTTTTCCGATGCGGCACCCGCGGTCGTCGAACGTCGGCCGATCGGTCACCGTGAGGACTTCATCGCCCTGGGCGCTGATCGCATTGGCGAAAGCGGTCGCCCAGAGGTTCTGACCGCGGTCGGTTTGGGCGTGGACGATCACCAGCGCCGCGTGCGGCGCGTAGGGTCGCCACAGGTCACGGAAAATCACCGAATTTTGGTCGATCGAAGCCCCCGTCGTGACGATCATCAGCGGCGCCTTGGCCTTGGTCGCGGCGTAGATGCAAACCGTGTCGAAGTCAGTCTGGTCGGTGACATCGCGCCAGGGCAGCGCCTCGCCATTGGCGGCGATATCTTCTCGGGGTGCTGTCAGACCAAAGTCGACTTGTCTCCGTCAAGGCGCAGTGAGCCCCAACCCAGCGAGGGTCACCCCATGACTGACCGCCACGCGGCCAGTGCGGCTGCGCGTCTCTGCTTGTAGATTTGTCGGCTGACGAGGTGGCGTTCCTGGCTGAAATGATTGTGGACGGAGGCATGAACCGAGACGAACTTCTGCAGGGTTTTCATCCTGCGGAACCGGTTCATCGCACGCTCTCGTCGTCGGAACGGGAGGTGGGAGTTTTCAACTCGATTGTTCTTCCAGCGCCCAGCGGGGGCCTGGATATCTGCGGCGCCCAGGCCCTTCAGCGCCGCTCCGTAGGACCGAAGGCCGTCAGTGACGATGGTCTTGGTGCGGCCGTGCCGCTTCATGGCTTTTTTGATGAATTTCAATGCCGCGGCCGGTGCTGTCAGTCCAACGGCAACTCGTCTCCGGTTGGGCGCAGTGAGCCCCAACCCAGCCTGGGCCTAGGCCATGACTGACCGCCAGGCCGTCAGTGCGGCGGCGCGTCTCTCTTTGTAGATTTGGCGGCTGACGAGGTG
>JBBRPO010000059.1:0-19386 GCA_038227865.1 Caulobacterales bacterium | reverse complement strand
GACCGGGCGTTTGAGCAGATGGCTGATCCGCTGCGTATTCCACGGGATCGCGGGCACGGATTCCACGGCAAGGTGGGCATGATTTCCACGCGAAGGTGGGCACGGATTCCACGGGAAGGTGGGCGCTCCGTCTGACGGGGTGATGGAGGCACGACCGACAGTCTGACGGGCTACCTGGACCCTCGTTTTTCACGAGGAGGCCGGATGCCCAGCGAGAGATTGTCGATGCGCCACATACGCGAGCTGTTGCGTCTGAAGTTCGAGAACGGCCTGCCGGGCCGCGTGATCGCCGCGTCGCTGGGGCTCAGCAAGGGCGCGGTGCACGACTACCTTGGGCGACTGACGGCGGCGGGGCTGAGCTGGCCGCTGCCGGAGGATCTGACCGACACGGCGCTGGAGCGGCGGCTGTTCCCGGGGCCGCCGAGCGCCGGGTCGGCGGGGCGGCCGGAGCCCAACTGGGCCTATGTCGACGCCGAGTTGCGGCGCAAGGGCGTGACCCGGTCGCTGCTCTGGCAGGAATATCGCGCCGATCATCCGGAGGGCTACGGCTACGCCTGGTTCTGCCAGCACTTCGACGCCTGGAAGGGCCGGGTGTCGGCGACGATGCGCCAACGGCACGGCGCCGGGGAGAAGGTGTTCGTCGACTACGCCGGCGACACCATCGACGTCATCGACCCGGCGACCGGCGCGGCGCGGCCGATGAAGCTGTTCGTCGCCGCCGTGGGGGCGTCGTCCTACATCTACGCCGAGGCCCGGCCGGGCGAAGGGCTCGCCGACTGGATCGGCTGCCACGTCGGGCTGTTCGCCATCCTCGGCGGCGTCCCCGGGATGATCGTCTGCGACAACCTCAAGTCGGGCGTGACCAAGGCCGACCGCTACGAGCCGGCGATCAACCGCACCTATCAGGAGATGGCGCGCCACTATGGGACCAGCGTCGTGCCCGCCCGGCCGTACAAGCCGCGCGACAAGGCGAAGGTGGAGCAGTCGGTGTTGCTCGCCCAGCGCTGGGTCGTGGCCCGCCTGCGCAACCGGCGCTTCTTCAGCCTGGTCGAACTCAACGGCGCCATCGCCGAGCTGATCGGCGAACTCAACGCCCGGGTCATGCGCGGCTACGGCGCCAGCCGGGCTGAGCTGTTCGCCCAGATCGACGCCCCGGCGCTGAAGGTTCTGCCGGTCGAGCCCTACGCCTTCGCCACCTGGAAGCGCTGCCGCGTCGCGCCCGATTACCACGTCGAGGTCGAGGGCTGCTTCTACTCGGTTCCTTACAGCCTCATCCGCGAGGCCATCGACGTGCGCGTCGCCGATCGCACGGTCGAGGCCTTCCACAAGGGGATAAGGGTCGCCAGCCACGCCAAGTCTCCCGGGCGGCGGGGGCACGTCACCGTTCCCGATCACATGCCGAGCGCCCATCGGCGCCACGCCGCGTGGACGCCGGCGCGCATGATGGCCGCCGCCGACAGGATCGGCCCCGCCGCCGCGGCCCTGTTCTCGGAGATCATGACGGACCGGCCTCATCCCGAGCAGGGCTTCCGCACCTGCCTGGGTATCCTGGCGCTGGAGAAGACCTACGGCCAGGACCGCATCGAAGCGGCCTGCCAGCGCGCCGGCGTGATCCGCGCCCGCTCCGTCAGCTCCGTCCGCTCGATCCTCAAGACCGGTCTCGACCGCGCCTTCCTCGATCCGGAGCCGGACCCCGAACCCCTGCGCCACGGCAACATCCGTGGCCGGACCTACTTCCACTGACCCAAGGAGACACCATGCTCGCCCATCCCACCCACGAACGTCTGATCGCCCTCGGCCTGGGCGGCATGGCGAGAGCCTTCGAGGAGCAACGCGGCTCGCCCGACGTCCTCGCCCTCTCCTTCGAGGAGCGCGTCGGCATCATGGCCGACCGCGAAGCCGCCGATCGCGACACCCGGCGCACCGCGACCCGGCTCAAGTTCGCCGCCCTGCGCCAGAATGCCTGCGTGGAAGATATCGACCTGCGTACTCCGCGCGGCATCGACCGCGCCCTCATGGCCAGGCTCGTCGCGGGCGACTGGATCGACCGCCATGACAACCTCGCCATCGTCGGCGCCACCGGCGTCGGCAAGAGCTGGATCGCCTGCGCGCTCGGCCACAAGGCTTGCCGCGACGGCCGCACCGTTCTCTATCAGCGCGTCCCTCGGTTGTTCGAGGCTCTGGCGCTCGCTCGCGGCGACGGCCGTCACGCCCGGCTCCTCAAGACCCTGGCGAGGACCCATCTGCTCATCCTCGACGACTGGGGACTGCAGGTCCTCACCCAGGCGCAGCGCATCGACCTGCTCGAGATCCTCGAGGACCGCAACGGACGGGGCTCCACCCTCGTCACCAGCCAGGTCCCGATCGATCAGTGGTGCGACGTCATCGGCGACCCGACCCTCGCCGACGCCATTCTCGACCGCTTCGTCCACAACGCTCACCGCCTCAACCTCACCGGCGAGAGCATGCGCCGCGCCAACGGCAAGCGAAGCCTTGACGCCGGCCTAAACGCCTGACTCTGTGAACCCGTCGGTCAGTCTCCAGACCGCCCGCCATCGCGTGGAATCGGCGCCCGCCATCACGTGGAATGAGCGCCCGCGATCAGTGGAATGCGCAGTTGCGTAAGCGCACCGCCGCGATCTTCACGCTTGCGACCGTGGGAGTGGCCGCATCGACCGGCATCGTGGGTGTCGGTCTCTGGCTGGTGGCCAACGGCCTGGGTCTGGCGCTGCCGCTCGGCTGGGCGCTTGTTTTCGGCATCCTGATCAGCCCGACAGATCCCATCGCCGTGCTGGCGGCTGTGCGGCAGGGCGGCCTGTCTAAGACGCTGGAGGCTGTGCTGCAGGGCGAGGCCCTGTTCAACGACGGCGTGGGGATCGTGGTGTTCGCCGCGGCTGTGGCGATCGCCACCGGCGGCGATGTCGCGATCGCCGAGGTGTTGCCGAGGATAGGGCTGGAGGCCGCCGGTGGCCTGCTACTGGGCGCTTTCGCCGCCTGGGTCGTTGTCTTGGCGATGCGGGCCATCGACGAATATGCCGTCGAGGTCGGCTTGACCCTGGCGCTGGCCGTCGGCGTCTATGCCGTGGCGGGCCACCTGCACCTCAGTGGACCAATTGCGGTCGTCGCCGCAGGATTGGTCGTCGGCGATAGCGGCGTGCGCACGGCCATGAGCGACGAGACCCAACGTTACGTCCGCGGGTTCTGGACCCTCATCGACGAAATCCTCAACGCGCTCCTCTTCCTGCTGCTGGGGCTCGAACTGCTGGTCATTCCGATCGAGCCCAAATTGATCGGATTGTGGATCGCGGCGGTCCTTCTCGTCGCATTGGCCCGCTTTGTCGTGGTGCTACCGTGGGGCGCCTATTTCAGGTTCCGTGAGCAGGAGCGGGGAGCGAGCCTCCTGCTGAGCTGGGGAGGGCTGCACGGCGCCCTGTCCCTGGCGCTCGCGCTCAGCCTGCCCGAAAGCCCCTCCCGCTCGCTCATCCTCTCAACGACCTTCGCAGTGGTGTTGACGTCGGTTCTCCTGCAGGGACTGACCTTTGCCCCGCTGGCGGCGCGCCTTGCCCGGTCGCAGCCAAGGGAGCCGGCATGACCCGTGCGGTGAAGTGGCTTGCCGGCCTGACCTTGCTCGTCCCCCTAGCGGGGGCGCTCAAATATGCGGTTCATGCGCCGGCCCTCGCGGTCTTCGTTGCAGGAGGTTTGGCCGTAGCGGTGCTCGCGGAATGGATGCGGCGCGCGACCGAACAGGTCGCCGTGATCGTCGGGCCGGCAGTCGGTGGACTGCTCAATGTCAGCTTCGGTAGCGCGGCCGAATTGATCCTCATGTTGTTCGTGGTCGCGGCGGGCCATGCCGACGTGGTGAGGGCGCAGATCACCGGATCGATCCTTGCCACCAGCCTGCTGGGACTTGGATTGGCCTGCCTGGCCGGCGGCTGGAACCGCGAGCGGCAGTCGTTTTCGAAGAAGCGGGCGGGATTATTGTCGAGCCTGCTGCTGATCGTCGTTTTCGCCTTATTGCTTCCCGCCGTGTTTGATCGCGCTGACGTGGCTCACGGCGCCAGCGCTGCACAGCGCCTCGGCAGCGAGCACTCGCTTAGCGTGGGCGTCTCCATCGTCCTGCTGCTGATCTACGCGGGCAACCTCGTTTTCACGCTCGTCACCCACCGAGACGTCTTCGCCGGCGCCAAGCAAGAAGACCGCGAATTGCCCGCCTGGGGTCTCAAGAGATCGCTGGCGGTTCTGCTTATGGCCACCGTCCTGGTGGCGTTCTGCGCCCACTTGGTCTCCGGCGCGCTTGAAGCCTCAGCGAAGACGCTACACCTGCCACTGCTGTTTGTCGGCATCGTCCCGCTGGCCGTGGTGGGAACGGCGGCGGACCTGTTCGCCAGTGTGAGTTTCGCGCGCCAGAACCGGATGGGCTTGGTGATGACGATATCCATCGGCTCGGCCATTCAGGTGGGGCTGGTGCTGGCGCCGCTCCTTGTGTTGGCCTCGTGGGCGCTCGGCCAGCCCATGAGCCTCGTCTTCCCCAGCATGCTGGACCTGTTCGCGATCACCGGGGCGGCGTTTGTCGTCAATGCCATTGCCTCGGACGGCGAGACGAACTGGTTCGAAGGGCTGGTGCTGGTCGGTGTCTATGTCCTTCTGGCGTTGGCCTTCTTCTTCATTACCCCAAGCTGACTGGGCCGGAGGCGCGCCGCTGTCGATCCGGCCCTAATCTTCCCTCTCTGAATTCCATCGCTCAGCAATCGGAGTCAGCAACAGCAAAGAGATGAAGTTGACTACGCTGAGCACCACAGCGATCTCGAGGCGGCCAAAGGCTACGGAAACACCGATCGCCCCCGTGTTCCAAATGCTGGCCGCGGTGACCAGTCCGCGCACCTGACCCTGCTGCTTCAGAATCGCGCCGCCGCCGATGAAACCGATCCCGGCGATCAGACCCTGAAGCAGCCGGGTCATGCTTTCCGCGTCCGCGCCCGGCAGCTTGGCGGCCAGCAGCGCATAGCCGCAGCTGGCCATAGCGACGATCGGGAAGGTGCGGAAGCCGGCGCTGCGTCGGCCCCGGCCGCGTTCCCATCCAAGGAGGAACGCCAGACCAAAAGCAATCAGCATCCGGGTCAGGTGCTCGGCGACCAGATGCCAGTCCATCACGGCGCCCGGCCAAGCTTCAGCGGGTGAGGCCGAAGAGCAGGTCGAACAGGTTGTCGGAAGGGGTCATCGAAGCGCGGAAATTGGCCTCCATACGATCGAAGCGACGGTTTAGGTCAGCCCGTTCATTCGCCGTGATCCCCGGCCGGCTCCGGCGGTATTGCCGTTCCAGGCGGGCGATGGACCTGAACTCCGTTCGCAGGTTGGACGCCTCGCGCGCGCTGACCCTGCGATCCCGCACAGCCTGATCCAGCCTCTGGTCGAAGCTGGCTTGCCGTTGGTCGAGATTGCTCCAGCGGCGCTCGTCGTCGGCGCGGTTGCGCGAAATCCTCCGCTCGAGGGTGTCCAGCCGCTGGTCGAGCTGCATCCGTTCGGCGGAGGTGAGGCCTCGGCCGCTGGAGCGATATTGGGCCTCCTGGCGCGCAATCGTCTGGAATTCGGCACGCAATTGGGCTGCCTCACGCGCCGTCAGCCCGCCACCGCGGACGCCGGCGTCGATCTTCGCCTCAAGATCACGCTGCCGCTGATTGATATTCAAATCCGCGCCGCTGCCGCGCACGTCGTTATCATTGCGATCGTAACGGATGCGGTTCGACAGCAGGTCAAAGCGATGATCGAGATCTGATCGTTCGGCGTTCGTCAAACGACCCCCGCTTGAACGATAGCGGGCCTCTAGACGGGAGATGTCGGCGAACTCAGCTCGCAACTGGGCGGCTTCAGCCGGGGTCAGTGACCTGTTGCTGACGCCCGCATCGATCCGGGCGTCCAGCGCCGCCTGGCGTTGATTGATGGTCTGCGCGGCTGACGGCAGCGCCATGGTCAGTGACGTTGCGGCCAACAGCGATACGAGCGCGTATTTCATCGCTTTCTCCCTAATCTTGTCGATTTCGCCGAACACGAGCGGTCGAGAATATGGAACGCGTGGTCGAGATTAAGGTTGTCGGCAACGCGTGATCGCAATGTCCGCGGAGCAACAGCTAAAGGGCGGGGCGACAGCTGACGGAACGTGTGGATTGCGCGGAGCGTTGATGGGTTAGCCATTCCGAGGCGCAGGCACACTTAGAGGGATCACCATGCTCTGGACCGTCGCCGCCGTTCTTTTTGTCCTTTGGTTGCTTGGCTTCTTTGCTTTCCACGTCGCCGGCGGTCTGATCCATCTGCTGCTGGTGCTCGCTGTTGTCGTGGTCATTTGGAATTTTATCCAGGGCCGTCGGCGGATTTAGCAATGCAAGGGTCGTACGCGCAGCGAGACTCCGGGCGCTGGCGCGGAGCCGTTGCCGCCTTAACGGCTTTGCTCGCCGCCATGCCTTCAATTGGCTGGAGCATGACTTGTCCGGTGGCTCATTCGGCATCCGGGCCTGGGGTTTTGAAGGAGTCGCCCGCGACGATCGCGCGGCTATCGAGGCAACTCGGCCAGCCTGACCAGAGCGGCGCGCGGAAACTCATCGCGGACTTGCGCGCCCGCCATCCGACGGCGAGCGATGGCGAGATCACCAACTACGTTATCACCGCCTATTGTCCCGCGGTGAACGCGCGCTCAGATCTGACGGAGACCCAAAAGCAGGCCGAGATGGCTCGCTTCAGCAGCGACGTTGGCAAACTGCTTTTCAGTCGCACAAGGCGCTAACAGAGCGGCACGAAAACGGCCGCCGGGATCGAAAAGCCGACCGCGACAAGAAAGCCGAGACTGGTCAGCAGGCCCACCAAGGCCATGAACCTTGAGCGCCCTTCGCCGACCTCCAGAAGGGTTTGGCTCCCGCCTCGATGCTCAGCTCGCGTTCCGCGCCAGGCTTCATGCGCCACAAGAACGCCGCTGACGCAGACGAGCGCCGCCAATCCCAGCGCCAGGCCGTGGGCTAACGGCCCGCCGGAGATCGCCGGCGAGGAGAGGGGCTCATATTTTGGATGGCAGGCCTGATTGGCCAGCGTCGAACAGAAGATCTGCGCGGCGATCCACGCTGATGGCGGCGCGATGAGCCCATATAGAAGACGCCAGAGTTTCGTCTGCCGGCGTCCCTCCGAGGGATGGGTTTCTGGCTTTGCAGCGGCGGCCATCACCCGAACCCCAGGCGCGGCGTCAGGAACAGGGCGGTGAACACCACCAGCCAGACGACATCGACAAAGTGCCAGTAGAGGATGCCGACGGTAAGATGGACATGCCGGGCCGCCGTGAAGCGCCCCATCGAGGCCCAGAACGCAAGGCAGGCGAGAATCAACAGGCCAATGACGACGTGGACGATGTGCAGGCCGGTGATGGTGAAGAACAACGAGCCGTAGGCGTCGGTCGCCGGCGTGAAGCTCTTGCCCATCCATTCATGAACCTGCACGCCCACGAAGATGGCGCCAAGCCCGAGCGCCACGATCAGGCCGGTGATGAGCTGACCGCGTGCGCCTTTTTCCATACCGCGCTGGCCCCACCAGGCCGCGAGGCTGGAGGCTAGTAGCACCGCGGTGTTGAGGCTGGCGATCAGGAGATCGGGTGCGCCGGTCGGTGGCCAGGCGCCCGGAGACTGGGAGGCCAGGTAGAAGTAGCTGAACAGCAGGTAGACAAAGAGCGCCGCCTCAGTGGCGATCAGGAAGACCATGCCGTACCAGCCGGAGGCGAGGCGGCCGACGGGCGCCACGGGGAGGGGCGCGTCGGGAACCAGAACGTCAGCCACGGGCGACCTCCTCGGTCATGACCGGGTTGGCCGTCGGGGCCAGCCAGACCGCCGTGATGAGGACGCAGAGCAGCCCGGCCGCGCCCGCCAGCCACCAGCCGCTCCACAGCAGGGCGAAGAACAAGACCAACAGGGCCAGCGACAGCATCAGCGGCGCCAGACTGTCACCGGGCATCCTCAGGATGCTGTCGGCTTCAGCGTCAAGGACGCTGGTGGCGATGGTTTCGCGCCCTTCATCGAGGACGATATCGCTATCGATCACGGATCGAGCGTCGACATGGTCGAGCCGATCTTCCCAGAGCGGATGGCGGCTGGCGATGATCGGGATGCGGCGGAAATTGTAGGCGGGTGGCGGCGAGGCGACCGCCCATTCCAGGGTCGCCGCGTCCCAGGGATTTGGGCCCGCTGGCGCGCCACGCCGCAGGCTGACGACGAAATTGTAGATCGTGATCAGGATGCCGACCGCCAGGACTACCGCCCCGATCGAGATCAGCAGGTTTGAGAGGTCCCAGCCCATATGCGCTGGATAGGTGTAGATGCGGCGCGGCATGCCGCGCAGACCGGTCAGGTGCATGGGCAGGAAGGCCAGGTTGAACCCGACGAAAGAGACCCAAAAGCCCAGTTTGCCAAGGCGCTCGTCCGCCATCCTGCCGGTGAATTTTGGGAACCAGTAGTAGAGTCCGCCGATCACCGGGAAGACGTTGATCCCGAGCAGGACGTAGTGGAGGTGGGCGACGATGAAATAGGTGTCGGTCAACTGCCAGTCCAGGGGCACGGCGGCGGTCATGAAGCCGGAAACGCCCCCGATGACGAACAGCAGGATGAAGCCGGCGAAATAGTAGAACGGCGTCTTGAACACCGGCCGGCCGGTCCAGATCGTCCCGATCCAAGCGAAGACCGAAACCGCGCTCGGGATGGCGATCACCATGCTGGCGGCGCCGAAAAAGGACAGCGCCAGACCCGGAAGGCCGGTGGCGAACATGTGGTGCACCCAGACGCCGAAGCCGACGACCATCGTCGCCACGGTGGCGAGCGCGACAGCGGTGTAGCCCACGAGGGGGCGGCGGCAGAATGTGGGCAATGCATCGGACACGATGCCCATGGCCGGCAGGACCAGGGCGTAAACCCAGGGGTGGCCAAAAACCCAGAACAGATGCTGCCAGAGCAAGGGTTGGCCACCGCCAACAGGATCGTAGAAATGCATGCCGAACTGGCGGTCCAGCCAGAGTAGCAGGCAGGCTGCGCTGAGCGCCGGAATAGCGAACAAGTTGGCGACCGAAGCGGTGAGCGTGCCCCAGACCAGGATCGGCATACGATTGACCGACATGCCGGGCGCCCGGGTGCGCATCAGGGAGACAATGAAGTTGATCGCCCCGACTGTCGTGGAGATACCGAGGAAGATCAGCCCCAGGGCATAGACATCGATGTTGACCCCGGGATCGTATTCCTTACCGGCGAGCGGCACGTAGTTGAACCAGCCGGCATTGGGCGCCTGGCCGATCAGGAAGGTCGAGTAGATGAAGACGCCGGCCGCCAGATAGACCCAGTATGAAAAGGCGTTGAGGCGCGGGAACGCCATGTCACGTGAGCCGAGCAACAGCGGCCAGAGGTAGTTGGAAAACCCCGACAGCATGGGCAGCGCGTAGAGGAACACCATGGTCACGCCGTGCATGGTGAAGAGCTGATTGTACTGCGCCGGGGTCAGCAGCGCCTGGTCGGGCCGCGCCAGTTGGGCGCGCATCACCAGGGCTTCAAGTCCACCGATCAGCAGAAAGAGGAAGGCGGTCACAAGGTAGCGCTTGCCGATCTCTTTGTGGTCGACGCTGGAGAGCCAGCCGAAAAAGCCGGGCTTGGTCTCCCAGAGCGAGGCGAGCTTCGGGTCGACGGGTGGGGCGTCAGATCGAAATGTCGTATCGGCCATACGGTCTGCCCCCTAGTTCAGCGTCTGAAGATAAGCGACGACCTGCGCCCGCTCGGTGGATGTGAGCAGCGTCCTGGGCATCAGCGCGCCGGGCTTGATGGCCTGCGGATCTGCGATCCAGTCGGAGAGATGCCGCGGATCGTTGGGGATCATGCCGGCTGCAAGGGTGGTTCGACCTGCCAGATGGCTAAGGTCCGGTCCTACAAGCCCCCCGGATGGCGTGCCGGCCACGGTGTGGCAGCTGGCGCAATGGTTGGCGAAGACGCCGGCGCCGGCCGCCGCGTTCGCGTCCACTGGCGCAGTCGGGCTAGCCAGTTGCCGAGCGCGCCAAACGCTGAAGTCAGCCGGCGCGTCGGCGATGACGAAGAATGCCATGCGGGCATGCTGCAGACCGCAGAACTCGGCGCATTGACCGCGATAGCGGCCCGGGCTCGCGGCTTGAATCCAGGTGACGTTCTTGGCGCCCGGGATGACGTCCATCTTGCCGGCCAGCTTCGGCACCCAGAAGGAATGGATCACGTCCGGCGATGTCAGTTCGACCCTGACCGGCGCGCCAGCCGGGATATGAATTTCATTGGCCGTGGTGAAGGCCTCACCGCCTGAGGGGCTGAGATAGCGCACCTCCCACCACCACTGGTGCGCCGTGACTTGGAGTGTCAGGGCAGTCGGGCGCGCCGGGTGCAGCACCTGGCCCAGAACCATCAACACCCAGACCGTGCAGACCGCCAGGACCGGGACGGAAATCGCCAGTCCAACATAAATCCAACGCAGCCCCTCGCCCGAGCCGCCCACGAACTCCAGGGCGCGAGCGTCCGCCGGCGTGCTCCTCTGCCGCCAGATCGCGGCGGCCAAGGCGATCGCGATAACCGCCACGACAACCAACGAGACTGCGCCGAGCCCCCAGGCCAGCTGGGTCAAGGGCCTAGCCGCCGGGCCCGCCGCTTCCAGATAGGACAGCGGCTCGCCACTCATGGGTTGGCCGTCTGCGCCGCAGGCGCCGTGCCGCCCTTCGCGCCAGCCTGGGCCCCGGTGCCGCCGGGCGGCGAGGTGGTCTTGGCGGGATAGTCGCCTTGCAACGCGCCCTGGTAGTCGCCGGACGCGGTCGCTCCGCCGTAGGACTGGATATAGGCCGTGAGCTTCCAGATCTGGTCGGGCGGCAGCGCCTTGGACCAAGCCGGCATGCCCTGCGGATGGCCGCTGGCGATGCTGCGGTAAATCGCGCCCGGCGAGCCGCCATAGCGCCAATATTTGTCCTTCAAATTCGGCCCCATGGAGCCGCCCAGATCATAGCCGTGACAGCCGGCGCAGTTCATCTGAACGAACAGACGCTTGCCCTCGGCGACAGCCGCTGGCTGGCCCTCCAGAGGATTGGCGATGTCGCTGCCGACTTTGGATTGCCCTGCGCCTGCCAGGTCGCCGCTCGGAAGAGCGGCCAAGTCATTGGGTGCGCCGGCCGGACCCGGCGACGAGCGCGTCGCCGATTGGTCGCAGGCCGTGAGCGCAGCCAGGCTCAGGAGAAGGAGGAGAGGGGCTTTCATGTGTCCCTCAATTGTCCGCCTTGGGCGGCGGCGCAGGCGCGGCCCCGGTCGCCAGGGTTTCTTTCATGCCCGGCCCGCCATGCAGACCGTTCTGACCCAGGCTGAAGACGTAGAGCGTGTTGCCGCGAGCCGGGAAACCGGCCTGATGGCTTTGCACCATCGCCGCGCCGCCGACGCCGGCGTAGACGGCGACATACTGCTGCCCGTCAGGTCCGGTGTAGGTGATCGGCTGAGAGACAATCCCCGACCCGAGCTTCTGCGACCAGAGCACCTGGCCGCTGCGCGCGTCCACCGCCCTAAACCAGCCATCGACCGTGCCGTAGAAAACAAGGTCGGAGGCGGTCGTGAGCGCACCGCTCATGACTAGGAACTTCTCCTTGATCTCCCAAACCTTCTTACCCTTCACCGGGTCCCAGGCGATGAAAGCGCCCCAATTGCCGCCGGGACCGGCGTGCCGCGTCATCTCCATGCCGTCATAGGGCGTGCCGGCGATGTAGGACTGCGGATGGTCGGTCACATCCATGCAGACATTGAACATGCCGGTGTAGAGCAGGCCCGTGCGCGGCGAGAAGGCTGACGGCTGCCAGTCCTTGACCCCGATGTCGGTCGGGCAGGCGTTTTCGAGCTTGATGTTCGGCTTGGGCTGCATGGCCGGATTGACGATCGGCATGCCCGTTTTCATATCGATGCCGGTGGCCCAGTTCAGGTTGCCGAACGGGGCGGCGACCAACACTTCACCGGTCTGGCGGTCGATCGTGTAGGCGAAGCCGTTGCGGTTGAACTGGACCATCGCCTTGCGGGTCTGGCCCTTCCACGGGATGTCGAGCAGGACGTTTTCGTTGACGCCGTCATAGTCCCACTGGTCGTGCGGCGTGAACTGATAGGCCCACTTGGCCATGCCGCTGTCGGCGTCGCGCGCCCAGACCGCGGCGCTGAACAGATTGAGGCCCGGACGTTGGGCCGGCACGCGGGGGCTCGGGTTCGCGGTGCCGTAGTAGATGAGGTTGAGCTCCGGGTCGAAGCTGACCCAGCCCCACGACGCGGATCCGCCGTGTACCGCCATGCCTTTGGGCCAACTGGTCTCGCCCAGATCCTTGCCCTTCATCCAGGAGTAGAACGGATTGAAATCCGCGCCGATTTTCACCTGGTCATCGGGGCCGGTGTTGTATGCCCGCCAGAGCTCCTTGCCGGTATGGACGTCGAGAGCGGCCAACCACCCGTGCACGCCAAGTTCGCCGCCGGAATTTCCGACGTAGACCTTGTCGCCATAGACCGTGGCGGCCATGGTCATGGTCGCCCCGTTCTCGACGTTGTCCATCTTGGTGCGCCAGACCTCCTTGCCGGTCTTGGCGTCGACCGCGACGGTATGGGCGTCCAGAAGGTTGTAGATCAGCTTGCCATCCGCCAGCGCCCAGCCGCGCAGAACCGCATCGCAACAGGCTTTGCCGATCGCCATGGGCGACGGGTTGGGCGCAAAGCTCCACTTGATCGGAGCCCCTGGCTTGGTCAGGTCCAGCGCATAGGCGATGTTGGGGTAGGGGGTGACCACATACATCGTGTCGCCAGCCACCAGGGGCGCGCCTTCATGGCCGTATTGCGCGCCATCGGAAAAGGTCCAGGCGATGTGAAGTTGGGGGACGTTGGCTGGCGTGATCTGCGCGAGCGGGCTGTAGCGTGTGTTGGCGTAGTCTCGGCCCTGGCTCGGCCATTCTCCTGGCGCCGCGTTGGGCGCGAAGTTTGCCGTCGCACCCGTCCATCCCTCAAGATGCTCGACGGGAACTGCCAGACCTTGCTTGGGCGACGGCGGTTTTTGGCAAGCGCTCAAGGCCGAGGCGAGACTCGCGAGCGCCACGAAAGCTGTGATGCGACCCAGGTGCGAAAAGGGTGTCGGCATTCTTGTTCCGTCAGGCTAGGGCTGCAGATCGTGGGCGTTCGGCCATGATTTTAGCCAGGGTGTAAAGGGTGATGCCGAGGAACACGCTGCAGCCGGGAACCCACATGATCAGGCCCCCAAGTTGCTGGTCGCTCGCCTGGGTAAGGCCCCAGGCATAGGGCGTCAGGATGTGTGGCGCGTAGAGGAGGTGCGAGGTCATGGTGATGAGCGCGCCCAGGAAGGTCATCTGCAGGGTGGAAATGGCGCCCGCGGCGAGGGCGGCAATCGTCCCCTCCCGGATCGGGTCCAACAGCGCCGACCAGACCATCAACGCCGTTCCGACGATGGTGAGATGCATCAGCCAATAGACGATGTCGCTGGAGAACGTTGCGGCGTAGGGTGCTGGCGCGTGCCAGAACCAGATGGCCAGCGCGAATGACACGGTCGCCAATGGCGGATTAGAGAGCAGGGTCAGGCCGCGTAGCCGCAGGGCGAGCAGCGGCCAAAGGCGGCCAAGCACATCGCCAGGCCGACCGAGGATTAGAAGCGGCGCCGCGACAAGGCTGAGCACCATGTGTTGGCCTACGCGCGCGGCGAACAGCGACACGGAGAGCGCACAGATCGGAGAAACTAAGGCCAAGGTCAGCGTGACCCAGCCGACAACGAACGCAATCTGCCGCCAGCGGGTCGGAACCGACCTCTGAATCGACGCGCGCCTCAGCCCGGCCAGATAGAGGCCCAATATCAAGATCAGGAGCGATATAAGAACGGGGTCGAAGTTCCAGCGTAGCCAGAGGTTTTGCGGATCTGGCGGAGCTCCACAATAGGGGATAGGGAGACCTTCGATCATCCGTCGCCTCCACCGCTCAGGCCCGCTTAAGCTACCTCGTATTCCGAGGTAGTAAGCCTCTAACTCCAGCTTGGCTGCATGGTTCCGCAATTTGGACAAAGTTCATGCAGCGCGCAGCGCGGTATCGGCGCCTCACGGATCGACCGCTAGACCGCGTTGCTGCGCGACCGCTATGAGTGGTCAGTGGCCCGGCAACCGACTCCTCAGGACTATCAGACGCTGGCCGCCTTCAGGGTCAGGCTACGCCAGTTCTTCGCATTCAGCGCCCAGGCGGCGGAAGAGGCCGGCGTCGCGCCTCAGCAGTACCAAGCCCTGCTGGCGATCAAGGCTCATGATGGAGAAGGGCCGCCGTCGATCACCAATCTGGCCGAACAACTCCTCATCCGGCAACATACCGCGGTGGAGCTGGCGAAGCGTCTCGATGAGGCGGGGCTCGTGGTCCGCCGGCGGGATATCCAAGACGGCCGGGTCGTGCTGCTCAGCCTCACGCCGAAGGCGGAGGCAATTATGAGCAACCTGGCTGGTGTCCACCTTGAGGAACTTCGCCTTCTTGCGCCGAGTCTGGCAGAACTTCTGGCTCGCGTGGTCCAAGCCTAGGCTAGTTCCGGGACCTTCACTGGATGGAAGGTAGCGCCTTTCGGCAGTCATCCGCGCATTCCCGGCACATGCTGGCGCAGAGTTTACAATGCTCGTGAGCGTGCCGCTCGCACTCGGCCGCACAGATTCCACAGGCCTTGATGCAAGTCTCGATTTGGGCCCGGAGCATCTCGATGTCTTGGCTGCTGCGCCGAACCGCCAGCCGAGCCGCGGCCGCGCAGACCTCGGCGCAATCGAGGCAGGTCCTGATACAGCTCCGCATGTCCATCTGCTCGGCGATGGACGCGTCCGCGCAGGATGTGCAGAACAGGGAGCAAAGCATCGCGTGCCGAGCCGCCGTGACAAGCGCCTCATTGACGTCGCCCCTCACATCGGGATGTGCGCCGATCATCTTCAGCAGGGACATGGGCCATCTCGCTTTGTTGCGTTAAGCGATATCAACCCGGTTGTCCGATTGGCGTTCCCCATCACCGCGGTTCCAATGTCGATGGCTTTGCAAACCGTCCTAAAAGGAGGCGGCGGGGGTCGGCTGGACCTCGCGCGCAACAGGACGTCCAAGGGCGTCGCGTAGGCGATATCAAAGGCAAAACTCAGCAGATCAGCACCGGCGTTCGGACACCCCAGAGCCCTCCGCCGTCCTCAATCCGGGCAAGTCGCGCCGCAGGATCGGGCGCCACGACAGCGCGCGACAAGATGATTAAATCCGCCGACCGAGATTCCATGTAGCGGGTGACGGCTTCATCCAGCCCGTCGGCGCTCAGAGGAAAGACGTGGCTGCCCGCCGCCTTGAGCTCACTGCGGGCCCATTCCAGCTTTGGACCTGGATCGTCGGCGGCCGTCGCCATGACCACAACGTCGATCGGAATGTCAGAGAGCCGCGGCTCGGCTGCCGCGAATGAAACCGCAGCGCGGTGAGCGAGGTCCGCATCGAGCAACAGAACGGCACGGCGGATGGGCAGGAAAACCTTTGACGCAAGGCAGATCGGTGTGGATGTCGCGCGGACGATCGGATCGATACTTGAGCCAAGGCGGCCTCGTTCCGAACCACTATCTGATCCACGCTTGCCAAGGACGATCACCGCGGCGCCCCGGCTGATGGCGACCTCGACAAAAGGACCCGGTGGCGCGGCCGCGGTTATCGGACCAACGCCTTCTTCTTCGAGTCGGCGTACCGCGCGGTCGATCAGGACGAAGGGCTTCGGCGTTTCAGCTGATCGCGCGCGGCCGTCGCCTTGCTCGTCAGCGTGCATCACTTCGACGCCGATATCCGGATCGCTGGCGAACCAGCCCGCGTGATCGCAGACACTGTTGGCGTATGCCGAATTATCGATACAGGCGAGAATTCTGGCCATACGGGCTCCAAAACGCGAACGCGGTGCGGATCGGGCTGACGTCGCACCCCACGCTGAACCTTGACGTATTCAAAAGGGGAAGAAATGCGGGATAGCCCACGCGCCCACGACCCAAGTTACAATATTCAACGGCAATCCAATCTTCAGGAAGTCTAGATATGAGTATTGACCCATCTCATACACAATAACGTTCGTTTGATATCCAAACGGCGTTGCGAAGGCCGCGCTCGCCGCCATCATGACACTGACGATAAACGGTTGGGGACTAACCCCGAGGCTTTCGGCCAATGCGACGGCCACAGGCGTAAGCAGGACCGCGACGGCCGCGTTGGAAAGGATTTCGGTCAGGAAGAGCGTCGCGCCATAGAAGATCGCCAGCGCCCACATGGGGCCTAGCGAACGCACGGCGCCAATGACGCCGTCGGTGGCGATGGCCGCCAAGCCTGTCACTTCCAACGACAAACCTATGACGACCATTCCGGCGATCAAGAGCAGGATCTGCGGGCGCAGGCCTCGATAGGCGTCGTCCGGCGCGATGACCCCGGTGACAACCAGCACGACCGCGCCGGTGAACGCTGACGCTGCGATGGGCGCCCAGCCCACTGCGGCAACAAAGATCACGGCGACGAAAACGCCAAGAGCTGCCGCGGCGCGCCGCAGGTCCAACCGGCGAGGCTCGACAAAGAGAGCCGGGTCGGTGAGCGAGCTGTTGTGGGATCCCTGTGCGGAGTCCTCCACCGCGTCGGCAACAGAGACGTCTTCTCCCGCCGGCTTGCCTCCCAGCAGCCGCGGGGCCGCCACAAGGAGGTAAAGCCCGCCGGCGAGGGCGATGATCAGGGCCACGGGCGTAATATCGAATATCTTGAACGAAGGTTGGCCGGCGTTCTTGGCCATGTCGTTGACCAGCAGATTGGTGGAGGTGCCGATCAGCGTCGAGGCGCCCCCCAGGATCGTCACATAGGACAGCGGGATCAGAAACCGTCGTGGCGAGAGACTGAGCGACTTTGCAACATCGCGAACGACCGGGGCGGCGAGCACCACGATCGGCGTGTTGTTGAGGAACGCCGATGCGCCGCCACAAAACAGAATGAGAAGCCAAAGGCCGGCCTGACCCATGCGTGAGCAAAGCCGGATTGCGCCTCGGATCATGGCGTCGAGCAGGCCCGAAAGCTCCATGGCGTAGGCGATGACGAACAGGGAGGCCAAGGTGATCAGCGCCGGGCTGGCGAATGCCCCTTGCGCTTCAACGGGGCGGATCACACCCAGGCCCAGCAGAGCCGCCGCGCCCGTAAGAGCGACGACGTCGGAACGGATCTTGCCCCAGATAAGGGCAGCGATCACGAGCACCAACACGGCCAGGGCGACGATCTGGTCGAAAGACATCTCCCCAGCGTAGGGCGCGGTTGGAGGGTGTGCTATGGTCAATCCATGCTTCCGACCCGGATCACGCGGCTTATGGCCGGCGTCGTCGTCGCGCTGCTCGTCAGCTGTTCGCCGCCGTCACAGAAACTGGTGGCGTCACCTTCCAAGCCGCCGGTTGCTGAAAAACCAAGTGTGCTTCCGCCCCTTCCGACGCCGGCCCTGACACGCGCTGAATTGCTCGCCGCGGTGGGAGAGGCGGCTTCCGCCTACGCAACGGGTGCGCCTCAGCCCAAGGCTGCCGCTGAGTTGGCTGACCGGCGATTTTCAATCAGGCTCCCGTTCGGCTGCAGCGGCCCGAGCAAGGCAAACCCTGGCTACAGCTACGACGTCAAATCCGAAACCTTGAGAATTGCAGCAAGGCCTGAGCAGTGGGGGCAAGACCCGATCATCAAGTCGCTGATCGGCACAGCCGACGCCGAAGCGATTGAGGGCTTTTGGATTGACCGCCCATGGATCCAGACGCCCTCATGTCCTGCGACCGCCGCTGCACAAGCTCCGCTCGACACGGCGAGCCCTGCAACGATCAAACCCGCCTCAAAACCTTCCCAGGCGGCGCCACCGTCCGGTGAGGTCGGCGCAATGGTTGCGGCGGCCCCTCTGGCCGAGGTCCAAACGGTCGGCGTCGCGACTGTTTTCGGGCGAGACGGCTCTCGCCTGCTTCGACGCGGCGCGCGCGCCTACGAGGTCGTGCGCAAGGTTACGCCGGAAGAAGGCGGCTTTCGACTTGTTCTGGAGGGCCGTTTCTCGTCGATGGATGGCCAAAGCGTCGTGCGGTGTACCGGCCAGGAGCCGAACCGCCGACCCATCTGTTTTGCGCGAGTGGAGTTTGATCGTGTGGCGATCGAAGCTGCTAGCGGCGAGGTCCTGGAAGAGTGGCGCAACTAGGGGTGAGAGCGCTCACGATGCGGGATACCGCCCGCGCCGGGCGGCAACGGCGGAGCTTCTTTCGGCAGCGGTTTGCGATGAGGATGCGCACGCTCCAGGGTCATGCAGCCAGCTTAGGCCGCTTGGGCGAGGCGGCGGGGCCATTCGGATGGATCGAACGATGGGTATTCATGAGGGCTTCCGCCGAATGCCGGATGTCCTGCATCGTCCAATCAGTTCGGTGGCCTTGCTGGGAGGTCGGAGGCCTGGGACGGGGTCGGGTGTGCCTCCAAGTCCGCGATCAGGCTGTCCATCTCGCCGATCTCGCGGACCTGAGCCTCGATAATCCCGTCGGCCAGCTTGCGGACTCGCGGATCGCGGATGTGCGCTCGCTCGCTGGTCATGATGGCGATGGAATGGTGGGGAATCATGGCGCGCATATAAGAGACGTCAGAGACCGTCTCCTGGCTGCGAACGAGCCAGAGCGAGCCGGCGAACACTAAGGCCGCGCCCGCCAGGATCGCCAGGTTCAGCCGCCGGTTCTCATACATCTTGCTCATGAAGAGCATCATGACGATCGCCATGGCCGCGCCCATGAGAAGCGCCATCCACATCCGCGTCTGACTGAAGCGGACATGGTTCAACTCGTAGGTGTTGAGGTACATCAGGAGGTACATGAGCACCGTCGAGGCGGCGATCATCACCGCAAAGCGCGCATACGGTTTCATCCTGTCCTCCGGGCTCGGAGGACCAACGCGTCGCGGCTTGTGAAGCTCCCAACTTCCACGTCCAGGAATAGTAACTTAGAGGTTTTCCTTGAGGGCGATCCGATAACCTGAAGGTCCAAGCGCGGTCTTCAGGCTGGCCAGGACAGCTGGTTCTTCGGCAATTTGCCGGTCGGATCATAGACCGTCACCTTGTGCGGCAGGTCCGCACCCCAGCGCCACAGGACGAGGTTCTGATCATCGGGCGACGCTTCGTTGACGAAGCTGGGAACCAGGACGCCGGCGCAGCCCTCATGAGGGCAGCGCGATATTTGTTGGCTGAGCAACGCTAAGGTCGAACGGATCGCGAACGGCCTCGTAGCGCCTCGTCAGGCGCTTCGGCGGATGTTTGCAGCCGCCACCTCGCGGTAGACGGTCGAGCGGCCGAGCCCGAGCT
>JBBRPO010000058.1:0-20709 GCA_038227865.1 Caulobacterales bacterium | reverse complement strand
GGGTGCTGTCAGCGCAAAATTCACGTGCCGCCAATTGTGGTCGGTTAGGATGGCGGAATGAAGCCGAAGCCTAAGGCGCCAAAGCCGCCGCTCAACCCGTTCCGCTGGTTCGATTCCTCGCCCGAGGTGATCCGCCTGGTGGTCATGATGTATGTTCGCTACCCGCTGTCGCTGCGCAACGTCGAGGACCTGCTATTCGAGCGCGGGATCGACATCTGCCACGAGACGGTTCGGAAGTGGTGGAACCGCTTCGGGCCGATGTTCGCCGCCGAGATCCGCCGAAAGCGGGTGTCGCACAAGCGCCAGTTCACCCATTGGAAGTGGCATTTGGATGAGGTGTACGTGAAGATCAACGGCGAGATGCGCTACCTCTGGCGGGCCGTCGATCACGAAGGCGAAGTGCTGGAATCCTATGTCACCAAGACGAGGGACAAGGCTGCGGCGCTGAAGTTCATCAGGAAGGCGATGAAGCGACACGGACGTCCCAAGGCGATCGTCACAGACGGGCTCAAGTCCTACCGCGCCGCCATGAACGAGATCGGCAACGCCGGTCGTCAGGAGGTCGGCCGTTGGGCCAACAATCGGGCGGAGAATTCCCACCTGCCCTTCCGACGACGAGAGCGGGCGATGCTCAGATTCCGGAGGATGAAGACCCTCCAGAAGTTCGCCTCAGTTCACGCCTCAGTCCACAACCTCTTCAATCAGGAACGCCACCTCATCAGCAAAGAACTCTACCGGGAGCGACGCTCAGCTGCCTTGGCCGAGTGGCGGGCAGTCATGGCCTAAACCCCGCGTGGGGTTGGGTGAGCTGCGCCTATCCGGAGAAAAGTTGCCATTGGACTGACAGCACCGCCACCGCGAAGGTCTAAAGCTCTGATCTATCTCGGTATTGGCAAGTTAACCGGCGCACCACGAACGCCCCTGCCCTCACCTGGGATCAGACGGCGGCGGTGGCGACCGCCCAAGCCCCTTGAGCCGCGGCCCGGAAGAGGCGGAGAGTGGGTCTGCGGATCAGGTGGCGTTGAAGGTTGAAGGTGTTGTAGACGGCGGCGTGGCTGGAAAGGAACCTCTGGGCTGACCCTTGCGATTTGAACTTCTGCTGCTTTCGTTCTCGTCGTCGGATGACCAGGTGCGAATTTTCAGCGCGGTTGTTTTCCCGCATCCCGCCCGGTCTGTGACGGTTGGTCAGCCCCAGATCCCGAGCCGCGGCGCGATAGGACGCCAACTTGTCCGTCGTGATCGTCTCGGACCGCCTGCTGACCGCACTGTCGCCCAAAAACGAGGCGGGGTTTCATCCGCCACAGCCGGACCGGAGAAAAGTTAGCGTTAGACTGTCAGCACCGCCACCGGCCCATGTCCCTTGGTTTGGTCTGAAAAGGTTTGGTCTGAAAAAGACCGACATCGGAGCGCGTCGTGTGTGTCACACCGCGAATTCGATCACCGAACGCGCGATGGCGCCCGTCTTCAGCTCGTCGAATGCAGAGTTGATGTCTTCGAGCGCGAGACGGCGCGAGATCAGGGTGTCAAGCTTGAGGCGGCCTTGAAGGTAGAAGTCGATGAAGCGCGGCATGTCGATGGGAAAGCGGTTCGACCCCATGATGCAGCCCTGCAACTTGCGATCGAACATCAGTTCGAAACTGTCGACCTCAAGCTTTGTGCCGACAGGCGGCATCCCGACCATGACTGCCGTCCCACCCCGGCGGAGCATGCGGAAGGCTTGCTCGACCGTGGTCTTCAGCCCGATGGCTTCGAAGGCGTAGTGGACGCCGCCACGCGTTAACTCGACCACCGCTTCGACGGGATCGCACGCCGACGAGTCGACGACATCGGTCGCGCCCATCAATGTCGCGAGCTTGAGCTTACTCGCTACCCGGTCCACGGCGATGACGCGGCCCGCGCCGGCGATGACGGCCCCGTTGATCGCCGAAAGTCCAACTCCGCCACAGCCAATCACGGCCACGGTCGACCCAGCCTCGATACGCGCGGTGTGAATGACGGCGCCCACGCCGGTCGTTACGGCGCAACCAATCAACGCGGCGCGATCCATGGGCATATCCTTGCGGATCGAGACACAGGTGCTCTCGTGCACCAGCATCTGCTCGGCGAACGCCGACAGACCGAAGAATTGATTGAGCTTGGGGGCGTCGCCGAGGCGCTCAAGCCTTTGACGATCCTTGCGCGGCCGGTCGGCGCGCGCCTCCTTGCAGATCGCCATGTGGCCGGAGAGGCAATCCTCGCAGTGACCGCAAAACGCCGAAACACAGGTGACGACATGGTCGCCCACCTTGACCCGGCGAACGTCCTCGCCAACGGCCTCCACCACGCCGGCGGCCTCATGACCCAGTACGACAGGCAATGGGAAAGGCGCCTTGCCCCCCATGATGTGCAGATCCGAGTGACAGACGCCGGAAGCCAGCGTTCGGATCAGGATCTCGTGCGCTCTTGGCTTGTCGATCGCGATGTCCTCGATCGTCAGCGGCTCTCCCGGCGCCCGGAAAACGGCAGCCTTCATGGTCGTCTCCTGAATTCGCTCTCAGCCGACGCGGCTGTCGCGACCCGCCCGGAACTGTCATCCGTGGATGGTCCCTCCTCCGCAAGGTTGAAGTTGGTCCGAGGTGACGATCTATCGGGTACGGATATCTGGCCGGCGCTGTGAAACCAAACGCCAAGGAGGGTTCGCGGCGCGGTGCGTCGTCTATAGGGTAGGCCTGTATGTGAGCCCGCGAGGAAACGTCATGAAGCGAACCTTGGTCACCATCGTCGCGGCGCTTGCCGCGGCGGCGCCTCAGGCCCATGCGGCCTCCTGGCAGGGGCACGCCGCCAATGCGCAGCACACGGCCGTTGCGCCGGCCGCCGCGCAGTCGTTGAGCCGCATCATCTGGACCACGCCGATCGATGTGAAACCGAAGCTGAGCGGCAACGAGCTCCTGATCCACTACGGATCGCCGATCGTGACAGCCGCCGACACCCTGATCCTGCCGGTCAAGGTGAATTCCAGCGGCGGCTTCAGGGTCGAAGCGCACAACGCAGCCTCCGGCGCGGTAATTTGGGCGCTCAACTCGGACTATGTACTACCGGCCTATGACTGGACGCCGAGCTATGGGCCCGTGCTTACGGCGCAGAACCGTCTCTACTATCCGGCCGCGGCGGGCATTCTCCGCTATCGCGACACACCCGACCAGCCGACCGGGGTCACCGGCACGATGATCTTCTACGGCCGGACCGCCTACAAGGCGAACCCGGCGCCCTTTCGGTCCGCCGTGCGGATCAGCACGCCGCTGACCACCGACGCGGCCGGCGACATCTATTTCGGCTTCACCGTCAGCGGTTCGACCCCCAACGGCCTGGCCAGCGGCATCGCCCGCGTCGCCCCGGACGGGACGGGCACATGGGTGAGCGCCGCGACCGCCGCGGGAGATTCCGCGATGGTCGAAGTCCAGACCAACTGCGCGCCCGCCGTCTCGATCGATCAGAAGACCGTCTATATCGCGGTCAGCAACGGCTCCTCCGGCTACCTGGTCGGACTGGACGCCGCCACCCTGGCGCCGAAATACAAAGTCTTCCTCAGAGACCCGTCGAACGGCGGCAACGCCGAGATCAACGACGACAGCACCGCCTCGCCGACTATCGGCCCGGACGGGGACGTTTTCATGGGCGTGCTGCAGCGCAGCTATCCGTTCCACAACGGCCGCGGCTGGCTGCTGCATTTCGACTCGACCCTGACCCAGACGAAGATTCCGGGTTCGTTCGGCTGGGACAACACGCCGTCGGTGCTCCCGGCCTCGGCCGTGCCATCCTACGCCGGAGGGTCGACCTACCTGCTGATGACCAAGTACAACAACTACATCGGCTTCGGGAACGGCGACGGGCACAACCTGATCGCCATCGTCGATCCGAGCGCCGGGCAGACGGATTCCTATTCCACCGTCCCGGTGATGGTGATGAAGGAAGTGATGACCATCGCCGGACCGACACCCTTCCCGCACGGCCAGCCCGGCCAGACTTACGAGTGGTGCATTGACAGCGCCGCGGTCGACCCGGCCACCCATTCGGTGTTCGCCAACAGCGAGGACGGCCATCTGTATCGCTGGGACCTGACCACCAACACGATCTCCCAGAGACTTCTGCTCAACGCCCCCCGTCCCGAGGCCTACACCCCGACCGTGGTCGGCGTGGATGGAACGGTCTACGCCATAAACAACGCCACCTTCTACGCGATCGGCAACTGAGGCCGTAGCACTGTCAAAGCAAATGCGGACCGCCGCGACGGATGCGAATGGACGGGGGCAATGGGCGCAAGGCGTGGTGGGCAAGTCTCCGTTTCGGCGCTTTTTGGACATAGCTCGCTCAGCGCATCCAACGTTACTGTCAGCAAGGCCGCAAGCGCCCGATATTCCTAGGCCATTGCTCGACGATCGCCCCCACATTGACCGGGGTCCCGAGACGGGCGGTGAGCAGGATATTGTGCGGACGGAGCCGCTCGCTGTCCGCCAGCCGGCGCGCGAACTGGCCGGAACGCGAGAGCCGCACGCGCGGCGCCTGGCGTCCGCGAGGCTCGAATGCGTCGTCCCTCATCGCGTCACCAGCCCCGGCTACCGGGAACGCCCTTGAACGGACCGGCCAGCTTACGGGTGATCCAACCACCGTAGAAGTCACCGGGTTGGGGGGTCACCGTTTCGCCGTCCACGCTGCAATGATCGAAAGGCCAAGCGTAGAAGGCGACGTGATCGCGGAGCAGTGCGAAGGACCGGCTCGGGCTCGGATAGCTCCAGCCCACCCGCGGCATGACGAGGTCGCCGATCACCACGTCCCAGTAGGCCGCCACGCCCTTCCATTCGCAGAACGAACTGCCGCTGGCGCGCCGCAGCACTTCCGGTGCAATATCCTTTGGCGGGATGTAGTAGCTAGGCGGATGGCTGGTCTCCAGGGTGCGGATACTGGCGCGGGTGTCGGCGACGATCAAACCGGCATGCCCGATCACTATATGAGCGGCACTGGGCTCGGCGATCGCCGGGCGCGGATAGGCCCAGACGCTTTCCTGCCCCGGGGCGGCGGCATCCGGCCGCGGTCTCATGACGGACTCGCGCGCGCCACCAGACGCTGTAGACGCGGGCGAACCCGCAGGAAGGCGCGGTAGCAGAATTCGAGCACCGCCAACACTACCGGCGCGCGCGCTACCACGCCGAGGGGGCGCAGCAGCGGGATCGCCCGCCACATAGCGGCGAACGCAGCGGCGCCGGACAACAGCGTACCGTCTTCGCTGGCGTGAAAGCGCGCTAGCAAGTCGGCCCGATCGATCGGGCAGGCCGTCTCAAGGGTTGTGGTCACGTCGACGAAACATATTGCCCCGCGCCAGTCGAGCCGGCGCATAAGCGCGATCTCGCGGCGGCATAGCGGACACCCGCCGTCGTGCCAGACGATCAAGTTGGACATGACCTTGGATATGGGGCGCAAACACACAGTGTCACCCCATCGGTGTGTCAGCCCAACGCGCTGGTGGAGTTCGGTCCGATGGGCCAAAGTCGGGGATGCCTTACCGACCGCCAGCAGCGGGCCACTGGCGCGGGTTCACTCCGCGCGGAGTGTTCTATCGCTCGTCACGCGCGAGCGCTCTGATCGTGTGATGCTGGACTGGCTCGGGCGCGGGCCGGGCGCCCCCGCCGACCCAAACTCGGCCTAGGCGGTCTCGACCGCCCCGATCGCGGCCGCGAAGTAGTCTAGGAACGCCCGGGCCGCCGGGGCCGGGACCCGGCCAGCCGGGAAGAGGGCATGGAGCTCGACCGGTTCGACCGCCCAATCGCTCAGCACTGGAACGAGGTCGCCGCGACCCAGCTCGGCGCGGCACCCCCAGACCGAGGTCAGAGTAAGACCGAGCCCAGCGACCGCCGCGGCCGTCGCGCCCTCATTCATCGCCGTCGTCACTCGCCCCTCGACCCGGATGGAACAGGTCCGCCCATCCTTGCTGAACGACCAGGCCTGTGGGTGGCCGCCACCCGGACCGATGATCACGGCATGCGCGGCGAGGTCGGCGGGGCTCGAGGGCGCGCCGGCCCGTTCCAGATAGTCCGGCGAGGCGGCCAGCAGGCGCGGCGCCGACGCCAGCCTTCGCGACCCGTGAGCGGCGTCGACCCCGACGCCAACCCGCAGCGCCATGTCCATGCCTTCGGTCGCCAGATCCTGCCGCGCATCGCTGATGCCAAGTTCGATCCGCAGCGCGCGGTGCCGATCGAGAAACCCGGGCAGCCGGGGAATCACCTCGCGAACTCCGAAGCTCGTCGACATCGCGATACGTAGAACTCCGCGCAATTCGCCGGCCCCGCGCGCCGCGAAATCCGCTTCCTCCAGGGCGGCGAGGATCGGCTCGACCCTCGCCAGATAGTCTTCGCCCGCCTCGGTCAGGGTCACCGCCCGGGTGGTCCGCAGAAGCAATGAGGCCCCGACCTCCCGTTCGAGCGCTGCCACGATACGGGAGACCGACGGTTGCGAGAGTCCCAGTTCACGGCCGGCCCGGGAAAGGCTGCCGCGTCGGGCGACGCGGACAAAGGTCTTGAGGGCCTGCAGGCGGTCGGTCATCCGGAAATCGAATATATCCTAGTCGTGCGCCGCGTCTACCGGTGGCGATGCGAAAGAGCGAAGCTGTATCCACACCAAGGGAGACGGACGATGGCGCTTCAGGATCAGCTCGACGCGATGAGGGCCGAATTCGAGGCCAAGCGCATCCCACCGGCCGCGACGGTCATCATGCACAGGGCGACCGCCGACCTGATCGCGTCGGGCCAAGCCGATCGCGCACGGAAGGCCGGCGACCGCGCGCCCGCGTTCGCCCTCCCCGACGCCGACGGTCGCGTCGTCCGCTCCGCCGACCTCCTGGCCAAGGGGCCGCTGGTGCTGACCTTCTATCGCGGCGTCTGGTGCCCCTATTGCAACACCGAGCTGAAGGCGATCGAAGCCGTCGCGGACAAGATCCGCGCCACGGGCGCGTCCATCGTGGCGATATCGCCGCAAACCGCGGTCAACATCCGCAAGGCGCAGCGCGACAACGCCTTGAGCTTCCCGATTCTGAGCGACCACGGCGGCGCCGTCGCTGACCAGTTCGGCATCCGTTTTCGCCTGCCGGACGACCTGATCGCCCTCTACAAGGGCTTCGGGAACGATCTCGCCGTCGCCAACGGCGAGCCCAGCTGGACCCTGCCGATGCCAGGACGCTATGTGATTGGCCCTGACGGCGTCATCGCCTACGCCGAAGTCAATCCCGATTATACCCGCCGTCCCGATCCCGGCGAACTGATGCCCTCGCTTCAGGCGCTGAACCACGCCGCCGCGGCCTGACCCCCGTGCGGCTCACCCTCACCGCCGTTGTGGTCTTGGCGGCCCTGGCGCTTGCGGCCGTCGCCCCGGCGGCGTCGATCGACATCGGCCCGCCCGTCGGCGCGAAGGCGCCATCGCTGCACGCCACCGATGTCGCCGGCAAGGCAGTCGACATCCGCGCCGTCTCCGGACGCCGGGGCGTGGTGCTGATGTTCTTCCGCTCGGCCAAGTGGTGCCCCTATTGCCAGAAGCAGCTGCTCGAGTTCCGCGACGCCCAGGCTCCACTAGAGGCGCGCGGTTACCGGCTGGCCGCGATCAGCTACGATCCGCCGGAAGTGCTGACCGCCTTCGCCGGCAAGAATGCCATGGGCTACCAACTGCTGTCGGATCCCGGCTCGGTCACCATCGACGCCTTCGCGCTGCGCGATCCGCAATACCCTCCGACCAGCTTCGCCTTCGGCGTCCCGAAGCCGGCGATCTTCGTCATCTCGCGCAAGGGGGTGATCGAGGCCAAGTTGGCCGAGGAGGGCTTCAAGGTCCGGCCCTCGGTTCAGGCCGTGCTGGCCGCCGTCGACAATCTCAACCCCCGCAACCCAGGAACCCCGCGATGATCAAGCTCTATTATCACGCCACGCCGAACCCGGCGAAGGTCGCCCTGTTTCTCGAGGAAGCCGGCCTCGATTACGAGGTCGAACCGGTGGATGTCCGCAAGGGCGAGCAGCATGACACCGCTTTCCTGGCCATCAATCCCAACGGCAAGCTGCCAGCCCTGATCGACGGCGAGGCGGTGATCTTCGATAGCAACGCCATCCTGCTTTACCTGGCCGACAAGACCGGAAAGTTCCTGCCGCCGGCGGGGGATGTCCACCGGGGCGCCCTGCTGTCATGGCTGATGTTCGTGGCGACGGGCGTCGGCCCCTATTGCGGCCAGGCGGTGCACTTCAAGCACTTCGCGCCGGAGCCCAAGGACTACGCCGTCAACCGCTACGTCTACGAGGCCGAGCGGCACTGGGGCATCGTGGAAGCCCAGTTGGCAAAGGGCCGTTACATGCTTGGCGACGACTATACGATCGCCGACATGGCAGTCTGGGGCTGGGCGCGTGTCGTGCCGTTCATCCTTGGGCCGGAAGCCTGGGCGAGCTTTCCAAACGTCAAGCGCCTTGTCGACGAGATCGGCGCCCGTCCCGCCGCCGAGCGCGCCAACGCCTTGGCCACACGCTTCACATTTAAGGCCGACATGGACGATGAAGCCAAGGCCCACATGTTCCCGCAGAACAAGCGCCTAGCCGCCGCCGAGTAGGTCGGCCCGATACGGCCCGTGAGACCCTAAACCCGGGTCGCGGGTCTGTACGACGCCAGTTTGTCCGTCGTGATCGCGTCCAGAATGCGAACACATCAGCCAGCCAAGGCAAGCGCGTACGCGGTCCTCAGGTCACGGACGAAATCTTCATACGCGGCGGCCTTTGCCTTGGCCTCAGGGATCCGCAACAAATAGGATGGATGGACGGTTACAAACCCGATCGAACCGTCCGCCAACGTTTCGGCTCGGCCCCTCGCCTCCAGCACCGAGACCGCCCTCCCCAGCACGGCGCGGGCCGCCGTCGCTCCAAGGGCCACGATCACTTTGGGTTGTATCAACCGCCGCTCGCTCTCCAACCACCAGCGGCAAGCCTGCACCTCGCCCGCGCTGGGAGATTTGTGCAGCCGCCGCTTGCCGCGCATCTCAAATTTGAAATGCTTGACCGCGTTGGTGACGTAGAAGTCCTCGCGCGGAGCCCCCGCATCGGCCAAGGCCCGGTTCATGATCGCGCCGGCTGGGCCGACGAAAGGGCGTCCGGCCAAGTCTTCCTGATCGCCAGGTTGTTCGCCAACCAGCATCAGCCTGGCCGACATCGGGCCCTCTCCTGGCACGGCCTGAGTGGCGTCACGCCAGAGCGGGCAGCGGCGACATTGCAGCAGGTCCGCCGTCACGTCGCCCACGGTTTGCGCCATCACCGCAGGATCAGGCTCCGCTGGTCTGACGCGTCGCGCGGCGATGCGGGTTGCCCGAACCGATAGCGGAGTGGGATCGGCTTGAACCATGGCTTCGGTGCGACCCTGCGCCTGACTGATCAGCTGGGGAATGAGTTGGGCCTCGGGTAAATTCCGCCAGTATTTGCGCGCCATATGTTGGGTCATCACCCTGGCATTCAGCCGCGCCGGATTGAAAATTGAGGCATAGTAGGTGCGCCAAAAATCCTCCAAGGCGTCCTCGCTGGGCGCGTGACGGCGCTCCAGGCCCGTGGAAGTCGTCAGCGCCATCCCATCCCAGTGCACGCCCACTTCCGGCGTCAGAATCGAAAACCTGAGGTTAGCCATGCGCCGCACGAACCAATCCGAGGCCGCCAAGGCCACTCGATGGGCCGGCTCGAACCAAGCCACATAGGTTTCTTTCGCCTCGCCTTCGACCCGGCGAAATCGAACGAAAGCATGCATCTTGTGAATGGCCTCGCGCACGGATTTGCGCATCAGCTCGGCGGCGCGCACATCCGGATCGCTGGCGATCTCGATCAGTCGAGGCTCGTCCCTCATACGCCACAGCAGCCGGTACAACAGGTTCAACCGCTGGTCCGAGCGGTGCAGGATTACATCACCCGCCAGTTTGAGAAAGGCGCGGGAGGCGGTGAAGGGCGCCGCTGGCGCCACTTCGGGTAGCGGCTGGCCAAATAGCGATGGTCCGGCCTCGCCTACCCGCCAATTGACATCCGCGGGCGGTACTCGCGCCAGCCGCAACCGTCGGGCCGCCACCCGCCAGCCATCTAAGTCGGTCGCGGAATCGAGGGCGACGTCGAACATCAAAACAGCGACAGTTGCACCGGACTGGCCCGACTGGAATGGGGCGCCAACTGGGCGCGAAGGTCGGCCGAGTCGGTTTCCCCGCCAGGCGTCCAGCCCTCGCAAACCACGAAGGCCCGCGCCCGTTTTACCGACCCGGCCAACCGCCGCAGATCGTCCAACGTAATCCGCTTCAGCCGCCGCGCGACGATCACCCGGTCCACGGTCTTCTCGCCGAGACCCGGAACACGCAGCAGCATTTCCTTGTCGGCTCGGTTTACGTCTACCGGAAACCGTTCGCGATTTGCCAAGGCCCAGGCTAGCTTGGGATCGATGGCCGGGTCCAACATTCCGCCGGGCGCGGCCGACAGGATTTCGGCACGGTTGAAACCATAAAAGCGCATCAGCCAGTCGGCCTGGTATAACCGGTGTTCTCGCATCAGATGTGGCCGCTCCAGCGGCAGGGCCGCGCTGGAATCGGGAATGGGGCTGAAGGCCGAATAGTAGACCCGGCGCAGACCGTAGGCGCCGTAGAGGCCGTCGGCGCGCTTCAGCACATCGGCGTCGGTAGCCGAGTCGGCGCCGATCACCATTTGAGTCGACTGGCCGGCCGGCGCGAAGGTCGGAGCGCGGCGGCCGGTATGGCTGCGCTCCCGCGACTTCTCTACGCCCAACCGGATCCGGCCCATGGCCCGCTTGATGTCGGTGATCGATTTCTCCGGCGCCAGCCGCTGCAGGCTGGCATCAAGTGGCAACTCGATATTGACTGATAGTCGATCGGCATAGAGGCCGGCCTCGGCCGCCAGCTCCGGGCTCGCGCCAGCCACCAGCTTGAGGTGGATATAGCCGCGATAGTCATGGTCGAGCCGCAGCGATCGGGCAACCCGGTTCAGCTGCTCCTGCGTGTAGTCGGGCGAGCGGACCACGCCCGATGACAGAAACAACCCCTCGATATAGTTGCGCTTGTAGAAATCCAAGGTGAGGTCCACCACCTCCTTCACAGAGAACCGCGCTCGCTGCACGTTGGAGGAGGATCGGTTGATGCAATAGACACAGTCGAACACACAGAAGTTGGTGAGCAGAATCTTCAGCAGCGAAACGCAGCGACCGTCCGGCGTATAGGCGTGGCAAACCCCCATTCCCCCGGTAGCCCCGACGCCCGTCCCATTTTTGGAATTGCGCTTCGCTCCACCAGATGAGGCGCATGAGGCATCGTACTTGGCGGCGTCCGCCAAGATCGAGAGCTTTCGCATCAAATTGAGGGTGGCCATCGGTCGACGATAATGTTGCTGGTTTGTTCTGGCAAGGGTTTCCTGGGTCCCGGCGCCACACCGGCATCTCCTCGTCACGTCCGCGATTATTCCTGGTTCAGAAGCGCAGTTTCACCCCGCCATGGGCGGAGATCGGCGCCGCCGGACTCTGGAAGCGCGGATTCACTCCCACGCCATCCGCCGGCACGCCGGGCGCCCCGACGCCGGTGGGATCGCCCAAAACTCCGAAGGTGGCGTAGCGGGTATTCAGGGCGTTATCGACCATGACGAACAGGGAAATCCGCCGCGTCAGATTGAGTGTGGAGTGGAGGTTGATCACCGCATGGCCCGCCAGCGGCGCGACCTGGTTGCTTTCGTCACCGCGATACAATTGATCGCTCAGCCACGCCAAGCTGACGCCCGCCAGCCAGCCACGCCGGACTTCATAGTCCGCCCCAAGTTTCAGACGGTGTTGCGGAATTCCCGGCAGCGAATCGCCTGGGCGGACGTGGATGTCGCCTGATGCATCCTGGAACGGGTTGGACGCGGAGGGCAGATCGAACGCGGACAGGAATGTCGCTTCGATGTAGCTATAGCTGGCGTAGGCACTGAGCCTCGGTCCGGCGTAGCGGGCGCTAAGCTCGACGCCCTCACGGCGCGTGCCGCCGATGTTCTGGAAATAGCCGGCGCTGAGCGAGGTGGCTACCGCGTAGATGTCGTTATGAACATCGGTTCGAAAATAGCCCGCGCTCCAGGCCAGACCGCCGCCGGCCATGGTGAAGCGGCCTCTCAGTCCCGCCTCCCAGGTTCGCGAGACCACCTGTTTGAGGGTCGGCGGATCACTGGCCAGGGACGAGGGCAGCAAACAGGGGATAAGCGGGTTTGAGCACTCGATCTCGCTGGCGTTGGGAACCCGACTGCCCTCGGAATACCCCGCATAGACTGTCAGGCCACGCCCAAACCGATAGGTCGCCCCCAAGGCGGGATTGAACCGTTCATAATGGCTGTCGCCGTTCAGGTTGTCGCCGATGCGATCGGTGAGACCGATCCACGCGTGATTGTATCGGCCGCTGGCCGTAACGGCCAACCGAGGGGTCAGATTGAACGTATCGGTGGCGTAGACGCCGACAAAGGTCGACGCGGCCCGCAAGCTAACCGGCGTGGCGTTGAAGGACGTGTCCTCCGGCGTATCCACGAACAGGCCCGAGTGCGCCACGCGCAAGGTGGGGTCGATGACCCCAGCCTCAACCGAGGACGAGAAATCAGTTGTCGCCGAATCCAGGCTCGTGCCCACGGCAAGGTGATTTTGCCGCTCGAGGACCCTCGCCGTCGAAGCCATCTGGAGGGAGCCTCCCACCGTGTTCGAACTGATCTTTTCCCGGTCGTTTTCGCCGATGGGCTTCACGCCGCCTTCGGAGATATCGGGGATCAGTTGTCCGGCGCCATCGGTCAGAGGCGTGAACCCATCACCCTGGCAGAGATAACCCGCATCGGGGACCGCGCCGCAGGCCGTATAGTCGGTAGTGTTGCCGTTTATGACGTCCTGCCGAAAGCCCCGATAGTATAGCGCTCCCTGTAAAGTCAGAGTCGGCGTGACGGCGTAGGAGCCGTTCAGCGTGACGAAAGCCAACCTGTTTTCATTTTGCTGGGGACTGGTGAAAACCAGCGCCCGATCGACAGCCAGTTCCTGAACCGGGGTGGCGGATTCGCCATCCAGGCGGTTGTCGGCCAGGGTGACGGCCAGATCGAGGGTCAACTTGCCCAGCCGCGCACCAAGGTCACCGTAGAAATTCCTCAGTCGATTCGGCGAAAAGGCGCGCCAGCCGTCCTCGTTCAGCACGCTGCCACCCACATAAACGCTCAGGATTCCGTTATTGGCTCCGAATTCGCCAGACATCTCGCGCCGCCCGAAAGATCCGCCGGAAATCGAGGCGTCTCCCCCCGGATCGGACAAGCCGGTCTTCATATCCACGACCACCGACCCGCCCAAGGCGTTGAGGCCGAACACCGGATTGGCGCCAAGAACGTCCAGTCGACGGATCGCGATGTCGGGTATCAGGTCCCAGTTGACGGTTTCACCGAAGGCCTCGTTGATCCGCGCGCCGTTCTGATAGACGGCGACGCCCTGTGGCGTACCGAGCACCGGCGAGGCTTCGAAGCCGCGGATCAGGATGTCTGATTGAAAGGGATTGTCGAGGTTGTCGTTGATGGAAACGCTGCCCAGCCGGTCGCCAAGCGCGCCGATGATATTGGGCGAACCGCCACGAGCCAGGTCTGTCACCGACAGGGTCTGGGTGTTTGAAGGCGTCTTGTTGATATCGATACCCGTGCCGGGCAGTGGCGTCACGGCAATCACCGTAATCCCCGCCGTTTCGGCGCCAGCGTCGGAAGGGGGCGGGCTATCGGCCCAAGCTCCGCCGACAAGACTCAGTTGGAAAAGTAGCAGCGCGACGAACTGGCGGATTTGGGAACTCTCAGGAACAAGCCATGTCGATACCCGAATTCATGGCTGGAAATCAAAAACATACAAGGCTCTCGGCCGATGGCGGGCCGGTATGGGCCAAGCGATAGAATCACCTTGGGGAAACATTCTATACGGCTGAAGCCGTGAGCCTCGAAAACCCCGCCCCCGATCCGGTCAATCGCACCATGATCACCCTCACGGTGATGCTGGCCGCGATCATGACCATGCTGGATTCGACTATCGCCAATGTCGCCTTGCCGCACATGGCCGGATCGATGTCGGCCTCGGCCGACCAGATCAACTGGGTCCTGACCAGCTATATCATCGCCGCTGCGATCATGACGCCGGTGACTGGCTGGTTCGCCGGGCGGCTGGGCGTGAAGCGCATGTTCCTGATCGCCATTGTCGGCTTCACCATCGCCTCAGCGCTGTGCGGCGCGGCCCAGAACCTGACGCAGATCGTGCTGTTTCGAGTGCTGCAAGGGATGTTCGGCGCGGGGATGATGCCTTTGTCCCAGACAGTGATGCTCGATACCTACCCGCCGGAGGAACGCGGCCAGGCGATGGCGATCTGGGGGATGGGGGTCACGGTCGGCCCGATCCTGGGACCGGTGATCGGCGGCTGGCTGACCGATGATTTCAGCTGGCGATGGGTGTTCTTCATCAACCTGCCGATCGGCGCCCTGTGCGTGGCGGGTGTCGCGGCCTTCATGCCGCGCAACCGGCCTACTCATCGGCGGCCGCTGGAATGGATCGGCTTCCTGCTGCTGGCGATCGCGCTGGCGGCCTTCCAGCTGATGCTGGACCGCGGACAAGAAAACGACTGGTTCGCCTCGCCGGAAACCATCGCGGAGGCCGTAATGGCCGCCTGCGCCTTGTGGATGTTCGTGATCCACACCGCGACCGCCCGCCACTCGTTTCTGCCCGTGGCGCTACTAGGGGATCGCAACTTCGTCACCGCCACCCTGATCAATCTATCGCTGGGCGTGCTGGTGTTTCCAGTGATGGCGATCTTGCCGCCGATGCTGGAGACGCTGATGGGCTATCCGGTTCTGACCACCGGCCTGGTGACCGCGCCCAGGGGCCTGGGCAGCATCATTTCGATGTTCGTGGTCGGACGGATCATCAACCGCGTGGACGCCCGGATCCTGATCCTCACCGGCCTGGGTGTTTTCGCCCTGTCGTTCCGGGCCATGAGCCACTTCGCCCTGACCATGGATTGGCAAGCGGTCGCCACCACCGGATTCATCCAAGGCCTGGGCACCGGCATGGTTTTCACGCCGATCACGGTTCTGGCGTTTGGCGCCCTGCGCCCCGACCTGCGTCCCGACGCGACCGGTTTCTTCGCCCTGCTGCGCAGCGTCGGCAACAGCGCTGGAATCTCTCTGATGCAGACGGGCTATACGCGGCTGACGCAGACCGTGCACAGCCGTCTGGTGGGGGGCCTGAGCCTGGAAAACCCCATCGCCCGGACCCCGGACCTCGCCGCGCCGCTGAGCCTTTCGACGCAGACGGGGATGATAGCGCTGAACGAGGAGGCGACGCGCCAAGCCTCGATGGTCGCCTATGTCGACCTTTACCATGTGCTGTTCCTGACCGCCTTGGGGATCATGCCGCTGATCCTGTTCCTGCGACCCATCAGTCTCGCCCCCGCCAGCAGACCGATCGCGGTGGAGCACTAACCGGCGCCGCGAGGCGATGATGGTTTTGCCCGGCCGGGCCGGCACGTGTTAGTCGTCGGTCGGATATCAAAAGGAACACGGTCTCGGCATGGACTTTTCCGGTTCGAGCGTACTGTGCGTCGGCGATCTGATCCTGGATCGATTTGTCTACGGTCAAATCGATCGCATATCGCCGGAGGCCCCGGTCCCGGTGCTGCGGCTGACGCGGACCACCGAAATGCTGGGTGGCGTGGGCAATGTGGCGAATAATGTCGCCGCGTTGGGCGGCCAGGCGATCCTGGTCGGACTGATCGGCTGTGACGCAAGGGCTGGCGCCATTCGCGGCCTGTTGACCGATGCAACCGCCATATCCGCGCGACTGGTCGAGACCGGACGGCGACCGACAATTTGCAAGACTCGCTACGTCGCCTCCGGGCAACAGGTAGTGCGAACCGACGAAGAGCATCTTCTGGCCCTGGATGAGGTCGAGGAAACCTCTCTGATCGCGGCGATCGATTCCGCGGCCGCCGGTGTCGGCGCCATCGTCCTGTCGGACTACGGCAAGGGCGTGGTCACCGACCGGGTGATCGCCCATGTCGTGGAATTGGCGCGAGCCACGGGCACACCGATTTTTGTCGACCCAAAGTCGGACGACTTCAGCCGCTATCGCGGTGTTACCTGCCTGACGCCCAATCTGAAGGAACTGGCCGCGGTCGCGCGGATGCCGGTCGGCGATGAAACGTCGGTGATCGCCGCCGCGCGCAAGGTGATGAAAGACGCCGACGCGGCGAGCATCCTGGTTACCCGGGCGGAAAAGGGCATGATCCTCGTGCGGGCCGACGGGTCGGCGGATGTGGTTTCCGCGCGAGCGCGGGAAGTCTTCGACGTCTCGGGCGCCGGCGACACGGTGATCGCGACCATGGCGTTGGCCCACGCCAGTGGCCGATCGCTCGCCCAGGCGATGGTGATCGCCAACGCCGCCGCCGGCGTGGTGGTTAGCAAGGCCGGAACCGCGACAGCCCATATCGCGGAGGTGATGCATGAACTGGGCGCCGGCGAACACGGTCAAACCGAGACACCAGGGCTGTCCGATGTGGATCTCGCGGCCAGCCTCGTGCGGCACTGGAAGAGCCTCGGCCTCACCGTGGGGTTCACCAACGGCTGTTTCGATCTGATTCACGCCGGCCATGTCACCCTGCTGGCCGCCGCCAGGGCGCAGTGCGATCGGTTGGTCGTCGCCCTGAACACCGACGCCAGCGTCAGCCGATTGAAGGGCCCTACAAGGCCGATCAATTCGCTCGACAAGCGGGCGCGGGTTATGGCGGCCGTCCGATATGTGGATTGCGTCATGGCCTTCGATGAGCAGACGCCCATCGACCTGATCCGGCGACTATTGCCCGACGTGCTGATCAAGGGCGCTGACTATACGGTCGAAACCGTGGTGGGCGCCGACATCGTCATTGCCGCCGGTGGGCGGGTCTATCTGGCGCCGCTGGTGCAGGGGCAATCCACCACCAACATCGTGAGACTGATCCGCGACCCAAGCGTGAACGAGAGTTCGCCGATCGCTACGCCAGTTGCGCCAGTGCCACCGCTTCCGCTACCCTGAAACCATCGACCGCGGCGGAGAGGATGCCTCCGGCATAGCCTGCCCCCTCCCCCGCCGGGAACAGGCCCGCGGTGTTCAGGCTCTGGAAATCCAGACCCCTGGTGATGCGGATCGGTGACGAGGTGCGGGTCTCCACCCCGGTGAGCACGGCGTCGGGGTTGTCGTAACCCGGAATCTGGCGACCGAAAACTGGCAGAGCTTCGCGGATGGCTTGGATCGCGTAGTCCGGCAGGCAATCGGCCAGATCGGTGGGACGAACGCCAGGCTTGTACGACGGAACCACCGATCCCAGTTCGGTCGACGCGCGACCAAGTAGAAAATCTTCCAGCCGCTGCGCCGGGGCCGCATAGGTTTCGCCCCCGGCGGCGAAAGCCTTGGCCTCCCAATGGCGCTGGAGTTCGATCCCCGCCAACGGATGGTTAGGAAAATCGTGTTCGGGGGTTATCTCCACCACGATCCCGGCGTTGGCGTTGCGCTCGTTGCGGGAGTACTGGCTCATGCCATTGGTCACCACCCGGCCAGGCTCGGAGGCGGCCGCCACCACCGTGCCTCCGGGACACATGCAGAAACTGTAGACCGTCCGGCCGTTCGAACAGGCGTGGGAGAGCTTGTAGTCGGCCGCGCCGAGATCCCGATGGCCCGCATGGGTTCCGAAACGCGCCCGGTCGATCACGGACTGGGGGTGCTCGATACGGAAGCCCAGGGAAAAGGGCTTGGCTTCGATGTGCACGCCCCGGTCGTGCAGCATCTGGAACGTGTCCCGCGCGCTGTGCCCGATAGCCAGCACCACGTGATCGCTCTGGATCTGCTCTCCGTCCCGCAGGATGACGCCGCGCACCCGCCGCGAACCGTCATCGCCAACCTCGACGATCAGATCCGTCACCTTGCTTTGGAACCGATACTCTCCTCCGAGCCCTTCAATGCTGCGTCGGAGACTCTCCACCACGGTCACCAGCCGGAAGGTGCCGATGTGGGGGTGGGCCTCGGTCAGGATTTCCGGCGGCGCCCCGGCGTTCACGAACTCGGCGAGCACCTTGCGGCCAAGGTGGCGGGGGTCTTTGATCTGGCTATAGAGCTTTCCGTCCGAGAACGTGCCCGCTCCGCCCTCACCGAACTGGACATTGGACTCGGGGTCGAGCACGCCGCGCCGCCACAGGTCCCAGGTGTCCTTGGTACGCTCTCGCACCAATTTGCCGCGGTCCAGGATGATCGGGCGGTAGCCCATCTGGGCGAGCAACAGGCCGGCGAACAGGCCGCAGGGGCCGGACCCGATCACCAGCGGGCGGCGAGCGTCTTCGCCCGTCGCGCGCGCCACGAAACGATAGGTCGTATCCGGGGTCGGCCTGACGCGGTGGTCGCCGACCAGACGCGCGAGCACCTGCGTCTCCTCTGCGACGGTGACATCCACCGAATAAACCATCAGGATCGCGGCTTTGCGCCGGGCGTCGTGGGCGCGCCGGACGATCTTGCAGTCGATGATATCTTCAACCGCCAGGCCAAGGCGTTCAGCGACGGCCTCCGTCAGAGCCGTTGGCGCGTGGCCCAGCGGGAGCTTGAGTTCGGTCAGACGAAGCATGGCGAGGGTTTAGCATGTCAGCCCGGCGGTTGACCCTATAGCCCAACGCGCTGCGGAACTCAGGCACGTTCGAGGCGCTTGCGTTCCGCTGACCCGATTGAGCAGGCCGACCTAGTTCCCGCTTGGATTCAGTGAGACGTCGTTGGCCAGCTCAAAGGCCACATAGGCGAGGCCCTTGGAGATGAACTCGAGAACGTCGGGATCGTTGTTGGAAAGGTTGTCACACCACAGGTGTGGGTTATCGACACAGCCCCCATCGAAGCTGGGGATGTCGCCTTCGTAGTTGCCCAGCGATCCGCCCCAGATCTTGACCTCCGCCCGGGTCTTGCAGCAATCCTGCTGCGTGAGGATGCCCGTGTTCGGAACGCCCACTAGACTGAACGAATTGGAATCCGTCCCGTCGTTCCCGAATGACGCCGGGCGGGACGGTAAGCCGACCGAGCTGAAATAGTTCGAGAAATACTTTCCACCGAGCATCGACGCCGGCACCACGTTCGGCGGAAAGTGTTTGACGTTACTCGCGAATTGAGGATCGGCGATGGAAATATCGTAATTCGGCGAAGACGTGACATCGGAATCTACGTCAAAGACAATCTTGCCGAGTTCGCTTGGCGACAGTGATTTCGTGTAATAGGCCGAGCCCAGCAGATTGATCTCCTCCCCGCCAAACCAGATAAACCGTAGTTGATTCCGGGTACGGGTTTTCGCCATCTTCAACGCCACCTCGAGGATAGTGGCGGAACCGGAGGCGTTGTCGAGCATCCCGGCCCCGTAGATCGAATCGAGGTGGGCTTCGACAACGACGACGTGGTTCGGGTCGCCAAATCGTGAGTCGGCGATCAGGTTGTAGTCCACCCTGTTCGGAAATTTCCGCGTCTGGACGTCAAGGCGAACGATCGGCGCGCCTCCGGCCAAATACTGTTTGGTCAAGCTCTGACCAAGCGCGTGCGAGGCCACGCCGACGACCGGGATGGCGGCTTGTTTGCCAAGATAGGCCTGGAAGGCCTCGCCCCGGGCGCCGCGACCCTTCCTGTTCGGATAGGCTGGTCCATCGGTGTTGAAGATCACGACACCCGCGGCGCCAGCGCTCTGGGCATTGGCTACCTGGGTATCGAAGTCGCAGGCGCCGCGCTGGACCAGGGCGATCCGCCCAGCTGAAAACCGGGTGTAGTCACCCGGCGCGCACCCACTTCCCGCCGGCTCGACCGGCGCCGTCACCACGCCCTGACCCGACAGGCGCGCCACATACCAATCTGTGGATGGCGGGTTCGTCTGCCCGACAATACTTAAGCTCGCCGGGACAGCGAGACTGAAGTCCGCGTAGTTGTAGGGCTGGATCGTCACCCGGTAACCAGCTTTGGTCATCAACCCGGCGACATAATCGACCGAGGCGGCGTAGCCCGTTCCGCCGGTGTCGCGAGAGGCGTGGCCGTCGGCGCCTGGATTCGCATCCGCGATGCGCTGGAAATCGACCAGGTGAGCCCAGAGCGCAGCCTTCTGGATGCACTCGACAAGTTTGGCCGCCGAGCCGTTCGATCGGGACTCGCAAACCGCATTGGACGGCGGCGTCGCCGCGTGGCTTGCAACCGGGAGGGTCAACAGCGCCGTAGCGACCAAGGCCCGGTGGAAAAGCTTCCGAGTCGAAGCGTTCATCAAGCGACGACTAGGCGAACTGGTTCATGGTGTTGTGGGCGCCGCCGGCCTTCAGGGCCGCCTCGCCGGCGAAATATTCCTTGTGGTCGTCGCCGAGATCGGAGCCGGACATGTTCTGGTGCTTCACGCAGGCGATGCCCTGGCGAAGTTCCTGGCGCTGGACGTTCAGCACGTAGCCTAGCATGCCCGCGAAGCCGAAATACTCCTTGGCCAGATTGTCGGTGGACAGGGCCGCGGTGTGATAGGTCGGCAGGGTGATCAGGTGGTGGAAGATCCCGGCCCGCCGGGCGCTGTCGGCCTGGAAGGTGCGAATGCGCTCGTCGGCGTCGGCGGCGAGGTCGGTGGTGTCATAGTCGATGCTCATCAGCGGGGCG
>JBBRPO010000057.1:0-21011 GCA_038227865.1 Caulobacterales bacterium | reverse complement strand
GCCGCAAAGGGCGAGGCGGACATACGCACCGTCATCGACACCGCCCGCCTCAAGCCCGGCGTCAACAGGTTCCACACCATCCTCGCCGTCGTCACAGCCTGATTGCACGCCTCAAAGGGGGGTGGGTAAATACCCGAAAAGGGTGGGTTCGACAATCTGTTGCTGCCTTCCGGTTATGCGTTGGGCATCGACACCTTCGCCTTCGGCGCGGCCCTGGCGCCGATGTTGAAGCGCATGCGGCTGCTGGCGGCCACGCGGTGCGGCGAAATGTGGCCGCCGCAGCTGGCCCGCCAGATCGCCACCCTGGACCGGCTGTTGGATGGGCGGCTGACCATCAACATCATCTCCAGTGACCTGCCCGGCGAGACCCTGGCCAGCGCGCCGCGCTATGCCCGCACCGTTGAGGTGATGGCGATCCTGCGCGCCCTGTTGAACGGCGAGACGCTCAACCACAATGGCGAGTTTTATAAGCTCAATCTCGCGCCGCCCCGGATCACCACGGTGTCCGGCCGCTGCCCGAAGCTGTATTTCGGGGGGCTTTCCGACGACGCCCGGGAGGCGGCGGCGCAACAGGCCGACGTCTATCTGATGTGGCCCGACCGGATGGAGGCAGTGGCCGAGATCATCGCCGACATGACCACCCGCGCCGCGCGTCACGGCCGAAGCCTGCGCTTCGGCTATCGCGTGCATGTGGTGGTGCGCGAGACCGAAGCCCTGGCCCGCGAAGCGGCCGACAGGCTGCTATCCCGCCTGGACGACGCCGAGGGCGCGGCGATCCGCAGCCGTTCGCTCGACAGCGGATCGGCGGGTGTGCGTCGGCAGGCCGAACTGCGTCAGGCCGCGTCAGGCGACGGCTTCGTGGAAGACAACCTGTGGACCGGCATCGGCCGGGCTCGTTCGGGCTGTGGCGCTGCGATCGTGGGCGATCCCGAACAGGTTCTGGCCAAGTTGAACGCCTATCGCGCTCTGGGAATGGAGGCGCTCATCCTTTCGGGCTATCCGCACGCCTCCGAGGCTGATCTGTTCGCGCGGCATATCCTGCCACATCTCGAGCACGGGCCTCTGGTCTAGACTCTGGCCACACGGGTTCAAATCCGGCGTGAAAGGGTTCATGCACCGCGCCCATGCAGGTTTCCGATTTCGATTTTGATCTACCGCCATCGCTGATCGCGCTAAGACCCGTCGAGCCGCGCGATTCGGCGCGTCTTTTGGTGGTGGATCCGCTCGCCGGCCTCGGGGACCGCGCGTTCAGCGATCTCCCGCGCCTGTTGCGCGCCGGCGACGCCCTGGTTTTCAATGACACGCGAGTGATCCCGGCGCGGCTGTTCGGGCGACGGACCCGCGAGGGTTCCGAGGCCGCTGTCGAAGCCACCCTACACAGGCGCCTGTCGCCCAGCCGATGGAGCGCCTTCATGCGCCCCGGCAAGCGGCTGAAGGCAGGCGACCGGGTCGCCTTCGGACGAGGCGAGGATCGGGCCTGTGCGTCGTCGGCGCTTTGGGCGACCATCGCCGCCAAGGGAGATGACGGCGAGGTGACCTTGGCCTTTGATCTGGCTGGCGCCGGTCTGGACCGCGTCATCGAGGATCACGGTCTGATGCCTCTGCCGCCCTATATCGCCGCCAAGCGGGCCGAGGACGACCGCGACCGGTTCGACTATCAGACCATATATGCTCGGGAAGCGGGGTCGGTGGCCGCCCCCACGGCTGGTCTGCACTTCACCGATGGCTTGATCGAAGCGTTGCGAAGGGCGGGGGTGTCGACCCATTTCCTGACCCTGCACGTGGGCGCAGGGACCTTCATGCCGGTCAAGGCCGAGGCGGTGGCCGACCACCGGATGCACGCCGAATATGGCGAGATTTCCGCTTCGGTGGCGGACAACCTGAACGCGGTCCGGGCGCGGGGCGGGCGGATCATCTGCGTCGGCACCACCAGCCTGCGCTTGATCGAAAGCGCCGCCGACGAGGACGGGCGCATTCTGCCGTTCGCCGATGAGACCGCCATCTTCATCACGCCGGGCTATCGTTTCCGCGCCGTGGACGGGCTGATCACCAATTTTCACCTGCCGCGCTCGACCCTGTTCATGCTGGTCGCGGCGCTGGCCGGTCTGGAGCCGATGCGGGCCGCCTATGCCCACGCCATCACATCCAGCTACCGTTTCTATTCCTACGGTGACGCCTCGCTGCTCTGGAAAGCCGGCTGATGGGCGCCTTTCCCTATCGGATCGAGGCCACCGACGGCGCCGCGCGGGCGGGCGTGCTCCAGACCTCGCGCGGCGATATCCAGACTCCCGCCTTCATGCCCGTGGGTACGGCCGGGGCGGTTAAGGCGCTGACCATGGACCAGGTGCGGGCGACAGACGCCCGGATCATCCTGGGCAACACCGTCCACCTGATGCTGCGCCCTGGCGCCGAGCGCGTGGCGCGACTGGGTGGGCTGCACAGGTTTGGCGGCTGGGAGGGTCCGATCCTGACCGACTCAGGTGGGTTTCAAATCATGTCGCTCTCGAAGCTGATGAAAATCGGAGAGGAGGCGGCCGTTTTCGCCAGTCCGATCGATGGTTCGCGGCATGTGCTCAGCCCGGAGCGTTCGATCGAGATTCAGGCCGATCTGCTGGGTTCGGACATTGTCATGCAGTTGGATGAATGCGTCGCCTGGCCGGCCAGCGAGGATCGGGCCGGAGAGGCCTTGCGGCTTTCCGCCCGGTGGGGCGCTCGTTGCAAGGCGGCGTTCGGCGAACGGGAAACCCAGGCCCTGTTCGGCATCCAGCAGGGATCGACTTTCGAGGCGCTGCGGCGGGAGTCGTCGGATCGGCTGATCGAGGCCGGCTATGACGGCTATGCGATCGGAGGCTTGGCGGTGGGCGAAGGGCATGAGGCGATGTGCGAGGCGCTGGACTATGCGCCAGGGTTTCTTCCCGCCGATCGGCCCCGCTATCTGATGGGTGTCGGCAAACCGGTCGACTTGGTAGAGGGCGTGGCCCGGGGCGTGGACATGTTCGACTGCGTGTTGCCCACCAGGGCCGGCCGCCACGGCCAGGCCTGGACCTGGTCGGGGTCGATCAATTTGAAGAGCGCCCGCTACGCTGAGGACGAGACGCCTCTGGACGGCGACATCGATTGCGTCGCCAGCCGGGACTATTCGAAAGCCTATCTGCACCACCTTGTGAAATCAGGAGAAATCCTGGCTGGCGTGCTGCTGTCCTGGCACAATCTGGCTTTCTATCAGGTTCTCATGTCCAGGATGCGGGAGGCGATCCGGAAGAGACGTTTCGAAGCGTTCCGACGCGCCTTTCACGCCGGGCTCGCGGCGACCGACACTAAGCCCGACTGAGCTGACTTACCGAATCGGATACCTCGGACCGAGACCATCCTCCTGCGCCGGAGGCGGCGGGCGCAGGAAGTGTACCGGACTGGCCGGCCTCGGGCACCGGCGGGATTCACCCCGGCCTTTCAGATAACCGCGCCGGACACTGCCGGCGGTGATCGCTTCGATCACCAGTTGATCGTGTCTCTGGGCGCCCGACAGGGTCCGAACGAAGCCGGCGAAGGGCAATAGGGTTTCGGCGGCGCCATGAACGATGGCGAGCGCTACCTTGCCGTTCTTCTGCGTCAGGCTTGGGGCTTGGGGTGTCTCGGGTTCATCGAAATCCGCCCCGAGGGCCGATGAAAGCACGCCAATCTCCCGGGTAATCTCACCACAATCGAGCGACCTGGGCCGGTCGTAGGGATTGGTGATCGCCGCGAGCAGCACCGGCGGGATACCCTGACGCGCGATGTTCAGGTCGTGTAGCGGCGCCTGGGCCGCCTGGGACAGGTTGGCCGTGCCGGCCCTGTCGGGCGTCTGGAGCTGACCCTGATTCGTGGGCGGCGGTTCCGCCGCAAGGGCGGGCCGTGGAGCGATGGCGATCAGACCCGCCAAAAGACCAATGGAAAGGAGAGCGCGCATGAACCTAGTTTAATTCCGATCGTGTTTTCGCGCCATCGGTCCGTGGGGTAAAAACGTTGGCTTGCGGCGGGGGCGCCCCTGCGACTATGGTCCGCGCCGCTCGCCGGGCACGTCGCTGGGGGCCGGTAGCTCAGTGGTAGAGCCCTCGACTTTTAATCGAGTGGTCGTGGGTTCGAGTCCCACCCGGCCTACCATCCCAGACGCGCATCATGGGTGCGACGGCTTTCCTATTGCTGCTGTTGATGTTGCTGGTCCAGCCGCGCCGCGCTGCTGGCGCGGCGGCGGGCGGCGGCGAGGGCGGGTGCGCCCAGGCGCATGAACTCCGGCTCGGCCAGTTCACCAAAAGCCTGGCGGACCGACACGCCGACCGACAGCTGGCTTTCCGAGTCGCCCTTGAACACCCCGCGCGACGGGGGGACGTCGGAGTAGTCGCGGCCGATGGCCACGGCGATATGCCGCTCGCCCGCCAGGACGTTGTTGGTGGGATCGAACCCGATCCACCGCTGGGAGGGCAGAAACACCTCCACCCAGGCGTGGGTGGCCTGCGGGTCGGAACGCTCGCCGTGTTCGCGGTCGGTACTCAGGTAGCCGGACACATAGCGGGCCGGCACGCCCCAGTCGCGACAGATGGTGATCATGATGTGGGCGAAGTCCTGGCAGACGCCGCGCCCGGCTTCCAGGGCTTCGTCTATGGGGCTGTCGGCGCCAGTCACGCCCGCCTCGTAGTCCAGGCCTTTGTAGATCACCCCGTTCAGCCGATGTAGCGCGGTCAGCGGATCCAGACTCCGGAGATCCGGAACCCCCTGGGCCTGGCAAAACTGGAGCAACAGAGGTGTCGATGCGGCGAAGCCGTGCGGCTTGAGAAAATCCCAGCAGTCGGCTCGCACCGGGTCTCCGGCCAAAGCTTCCCACTCGCTTATATCGACGGCGTCCGGAAGGGATGGCGGGGCAGCGGTCTCGACCAGCGACTGGGCGGTAATGGTCAGATAGCGATGAAGATGCGGCACGTCGAAATGGCGGACCGTGTTGCCCCAGGTGTCGACATAGGAAAAAACCTGCGCGGTCGGGTCGGTTTCGAGATCGAAGGTGATCAGGTTCTGGCCGTGCGCCGCTCTCGGTTGCATCCACAGCTCCATGACGCTCTCACGGACCGGCTCGTCATAGTTGTACTGGGTCACATGTTGGATGTTGAACATCATCAGGCGGGCAGCCTCATTTCCAGCGGGTAGGCTACGAAGGTGTCGAACATGGCCTGGTGGATGGCCGTGCATTCGGCCTCCACGGCGGTGAGAATGGCGCTGGCGCCGGTGGATTCCACATCCTCGACGTCGGTGTAGGCCAGGCGGGCGTTGAGGCGGCCGGCCAGGCGGGCTGGATCGCCCCGGCCGATCTCGCGGCCCCTGGAAAGGCGATTCAGATGCTCCTCCATCCGGTCGGTGGAGTAGCGGATCGACCGTGGGAAATCCTCGTCGAACAACAGGAACTCCAGGATGTAGCGGGAGTTCAGATCGGCGGTGTAGGCCCGCAGATAGGGCTCCAGCGCGCAGGCCATGCGCAGCACACTGACCAGGGCCAGATGGTCGTCAAGCACCGCGCCCTGGTGGCCGCTGAAACAAACCCGCAGCAGTCTGGCGATCAAGCGCGCCCGTTCGAGGTGGACGCCGGTGACCATGAACCGCCAGCCCTCGCCATGGCTCATGGTGGCGTCGGCGGCGCCCTTGAACAGGTGAAGATCAGCGATGATCCCGGCCAGAAAATCGGGAGCATTGGCGTCGAATTCGTGCTCGGCCCGGGCGGCAGTGGCGCGAAGGTAGAGCAGGTTGAGCCGTTCCCAAGTCTCGGTGGTGATCTGGTCGCGGACCTGACGGGCGTTTTCGCGGGCGCGCGAGAGAGAATCGACCACCGATCCGCCCGCCCGTTCGCGGTCCAGGACCAGGGCGCGGGCGGCTTCGAACGGATTTGCGTCGGCGGCGGGTTCGCGGTCGCCGATGGCGGCCCGGGCCAGTTCGGCCGCCTGGGTTCCGGCGTCCGTCCGGTCAAGCGTGGCGTTGAGCATGACCGACGCCAGCCGGGAAAAGTGTTCGGCGCGCTCAACGTAGCGGCCGACCCAGTAGAGGCTGTCGGCGACCCGGGCGAGCATCATTGGCCGGCCTCCAGTTCGTCGTCGGAGGCGGGCGGTGCGTCGTCGGACAGCACCCATGTGTCCTTCGATCCGCCGCCCTGGCTGGAATTGACCACCAGGGAGCCACGCTTGAGGGCCACTCGCGTCAAGGCGCCGGGGGTCACCACCACCTTGTCGCCCGAAAGGATGAAGGGACGTAGGTCGACGTGGCGAGGCTCGATCTTGCCATCGACCAGGCAGGGCGCGGTCGAGAGCTGGATGGTAGGCTGCGCAATGTAGTTTTCCGGATCGGCCTTGAGGGCGTTGGCGAACTCGGCCCGCTCGGCGGCGCTGGCGTGGGGTCCCACCAGCATGCCGTAGCCGCCCGAGGCGCCCACCGCCTTGACCACCAGCTTGTCGAGATTGGCCAGGGTGTGGTCAAGCTCCGCGGGAATTCTGCAGAGGAAGGTCTTGACGTTCGGCAGGATGGCCTCTTCGCCCAGATAGTATTTTATGATCGATGGAACGAAGGCGTAGACCGCCTTGTCGTCGGCGACGCCGGTGCCTGGGGCATTGCATATCACCACATTGCCCGACCGATAGGCGTTGAACAGCCCGGCCACGCCAAGCGATGAATCCCTCCGGAAGCTCAAGGGATCGATGAAATCGTCGTCCACGCGCCGATAGATCACATCGACGCGCCGGAGGCCGGCGGTGGTGCGCATGAAGACCAGATTGTCGTGGATCGAAAGGTCTCGGCCCTCGACCAGCGGAACCCCCATCAGGCGGGCCAGATAGGCGTGTTCGTAGTAGGCGGAGTTATAGACGCCAGGCGTCAGGACCACGACCTGAGGGTTGGGACGCCAGTCTCCGGCCATGGATTTCAGCGTGGCCAGCAGCAGGTCGGGATAGCGTTCCACGGGTTTTACGCCCGCCTCGCGGAAGGTGCCGGGAAACGTGCGCCTGGCCGCTTCGCGATTGGCCAGCATGTAGGACACCCCGGACGGCACCCGCAGATTGTCTTCCAGAACGAAGAACTCACCGTCTTCGCCGCGGATCAGATCGCTGCCGCAGACGTTCACATAGGCGTTGTGAGGCACATAGAGATGCTGCATCTGGCGCCGATAGGACGGCGCGCCCAGGATCAGATCGCGAGGCACGATACCGTCGCCGATGATCTTTTGCGCGCCATAGATGTCGGCCAGAAACAGGTTCAGGGCCTTTAGGCGCTGTATCAGCCCCTTTTCAATCTTGGCCCATTCAGGGGCCGAGATAATTCGTGGAAACAGATCGGTGGGAATGATCCGCTCGGTGGCGCTATCGGCGCCGTAGACGGTAAAGGTGATGCCCTGGAGGAGGAACGACCGCTCGAGCGTCTGCTGGCGTTCGGCCAGTTCCATCGCGCCAAGCGTTCGGATCCGATTGTGCAGCAGCTGATAGTGCTGGCGAGTGCCGCCTTCGGCCGCGAACATCTCGTCATAGGCGAGGCCCGCCGGGTAATCCTCCGGCCGCCGCATGGACTCTGAACCGTCTTGCACCGTTTGGATGTCGACCACGCGCCCGCCTGAAGCCACGAAAATGCTTGAAAGGACTTCTCCACGGCCCGCCGCGGTTGCGCAACCGCTATGTGGGGCGTCGACGCCCTCATCGGGCGTAGCCCAAAGTTTGGGCGCGTGACTCCGGCGGGCTCGGCCTCTAGAGGGACGAACGGGACTGAAAGGGTGACGTGAAGGCGCTGAGACACACCATTTCCGCTGGAGTCATGATTACCGCGGGACTGCTGATCGGCGGTCCCGGGCGAGCCGCGCCGAACGCCGCTGTCGAGGGTGTCTCCGACGGCGCCCTGCGAGCCGAAATCGAACTGGCTCTGGGCGAGGCCAGAGCGCCGCCCCGTAGCGCGCTGGAGGCCCGCCGCCGGGCGATCGACGCGGCCAGGGACGCGACGGCGTTGTTGCGTTCGGAAGGCTATTATGAAGCCGTGGTGACCCCCGATATCGCCGCGACGCCCTTGCCGCGATCACTGGTCAAGGTCACCCCTGGGCCGCGCTTCAAGCTCCAGGCCCCGACGATCGAGTGGGTCGGCTCGTCACCCGATCCCGCCGCGGCGTCCAAGGCCCGCGGCGCCCTGGGTCTGACACCGGGCGCGCCGGGACGGGCTGCCGACATCCTGGCGGCCGAGGGACGGGCAGTGGCGGCCCTTCAGAATCTCGGCTACGCGGACGCGGAAATCCAGCCGCGCGACGTCATCGTCGATCACGCCGACGCCACGGTCCGGCCGACGATCCGGGTCACGGCCGCCGCCCTGGTCAAGCTTGGACCGGTTCGATCGGCGGGCAAGACCCGCTCCAAGCAGGCCTGGGTCGCGCGGCTGGCTCCCTGGGCTCCCGGAGCAACCTATGATCCGGCCCTGCTCGCCAAGCTGGAGAAGAGGCTTCTGGAGACGGGGGTCTATGAGTCCGCCACCGTGGCCCTGGGACCGGCCTCGGCCGATCACAGCGCGCCCAGGGCAGTGCTCGTCACCCTGGTCGAGCGGCCGCGGCATTCACTGGAACTGGGGGCCAGCTATTCGACCACCGAGGGTTCCGGCGCGGACGCCAAATGGACCACCTTCAACCGTTTGGGCCGCGGGGATTCCCTGATCCTGACCGCCAAGCTGTATGATATTCAACAGAAACTCGACCTTGAGCAGGATCTGCCGCACTGGGGACGCGCCGGTCAGACGCTGAAGATCAGCGGCGGCTTTCTGGGGGACCGGACGCCGGCCTATGACGACGTGGGCGGCGGGGTTCGCCTGGATGTAATCCGCCGGGCCGACCTTACCAACTCGGTATCCCTGGGCGGTTCGCTGGATTTTGCGTCGACGCGTGAGAAGGTCGCGGTCAATCTTCTCGCCACACCGGTGGGGGAAACGCTGAATCTGTTCATCGCCACCGGGCGGGCGGCGTTCACCCTGGATCGTTCGAACAGCATTCTCAATCCCACGCGCGGTTGGCGCTTCGACGCCGAGACCGACCCGACCCTGATCGAAGGCGCCCGGAATCTTGGCTATCTGAAGACCGAGGCGCAGGTGAGCGGCTATCTGCCGCTGGGCGTCGGCCTCCCCATCGTGGCCGCCCGCGTCAAGCTTGGCTCGATCCTGGGCGGTTCGATACCCGGCGTTCCCGCCGACCGTCGCTTTTTCGCCGGCGGTGGCGGATCGGTTCGCGGCTATGGTTATCAGGCCGTCGGGCCTCGACTGTCCGACAACACGCCCGAAGGCGGCCTGTCGCTGACCGAGGGCTCGATCGAGCTTCGGCAGCGCCTGTCCAAAAGCTGGGGTCTGGTCGCCTTCGCCGACGTGGGCGGGATAGGGACCTCGTCGGCCCCCAGTTTCGACAATCTCGCGATCGGCGTGGGGGCTGGTGTCCGTTATGATCTGGGCTTCGGGCCTCTGCGGCTGGATATCGCCACGCCGGTCAATTCACGGCGGGGAGACAGCCCGGTTCAAATATATATAAGTATCGGCCAGGCGTTTTGAGACGCTTTGGCCTGAAGATTGTCCTGGCCTGCGTGGTGATCCTGGGCCTGGTCACGGCGCTGGTCCGCTATGGCCCGACGACGAGGACGGGCCAGGCAATGATCGTCAATCTGGCCACCGGCGTCAGGGTCGGCGACCTGGGCTGGCTGAAGGTCGCGGGCCTGGCCGGAGACCCCTGGAGCGACTTCACCCTGGCTCGGCTGGAGATCGCCGATCCGCGCGGCGTCTGGCTGTCCGCCCGCGATGTGCGGATTTCGTGGCGGCCCGCGGAACTCCTGGGCCGCCGCTTGCGGATGACCAGCCTGTCGGCAGGGTCGATTTCGCTGGTGCGGCAGCCGCGGTTGTTGGCCAGCCAGGCCGGGGCCGCTGGGGGCGGTCCCTCGCCCGTCTCAATCCAGATCGACAGGTTCAATACCCGCCTGATCATCGACCCGGCATTCGCTCTCAGACGCGGTGACTATGACGTCGATGGGGCGTTGAATCTGGGGCGGAGAAACGCCCTGTCCGGACGGGTGTCGGCCCTCAGCCGGGAGCACCCGGGCGATTTTCTGCGGGTCGGGTTCACTTTCAATCGCAAGGTGATCGACCTTGAGGCCCATGCGCGCGAGGCCACGGGCGGGGCCTTGGCGGGCAGCCTTGGCCTGGAGGTCGATAAACCGTTCCTGTTCGACGCCCAGGCTCATGGTTCGCCCAAGACCGGTTCGTTCTCGGTGGCGACAACCGTGGGCGCCACGGCGCCGGCGACGGCCGCCGGACACTGGTCGCCCTCGGGCGGCGACGCCTCCGGGCATGTCGAGCTGTCGGCTTCGCGGCTGCTGTCGGGCTGGCGTGACGGGATCGGACCCACCGTTTCGTTCCAACTCACAGCCACTGGCCTGCCCAAGGGGCTCTACAGCATGGCTTTCGACGGTCGTGGAGCGAACGCCGCGCTGACGGCCAGGGGCGAGGTGGACATCGATCATCGCCGCACGGGTCCCGGAGGGCTGGCATTGGCTGCGTCGGCAGGCAGTCTGTCGAGCCTGACGGGGTTTGCCGGCCTCGGCTCCGCGAAGGCGACAGCCCATCTGGCGGGCGACGCGACCACTTGGTCGCTGATCGGCGCCGCGACGCTGGACTCGGTCAAGCAGGTTGGTTTCAACCTCGTCAGGGTCGAGGCGCCTTTCCAACTGTCCGGTGATCGCTCGGGCGTTACGCTGCATTCTCAGGCCGTCGCGGCCGCGGACCCAATGGCGGGTCCGCTCGCCGCTTTGCTGGGACCGACGCCCCGCGCCAACGCCGAGATGGCCTGGCTGACCGACGGCAGGGTGCTGTGGCGGAAGGTTTCCATTCATGGCGCCGCGGTCGACGTGGACGGGCAGGGGAGTCAGAGCCTGTTCGGGGCGCTTTCATTCGCGGGAAAGGCTCAGGTCCGCAGCCTGCTGGGCGTGGCGCCGGGGACCGAGGGGTCGCTGGCCGCCGACTGGAGCGCCAGCCAGACCAAGGCCACGGCGCCCTGGGTGTTTAGGGTTCATAGCGTCGGTAAGGGGCTTCGACTGGAATCCGCCGAGGCTAATAGCCTGCTGGGGTCCGCGCCGGACCTTCGGGCCGACGGTCAGGCTGGCAACACAGGCATCACCCTGACGCGCGCCGTGCTGAAGGGCGCGGGTGGCTCGGCGACCGCCTCGGGGCTCGTGGGCGCCAAGGGCGACCTGCGCGTACGGCTGGATTGGACCACCGCCGGGCCGCTCGTCGTCGGACCGCTGGCGATTTCGGGGGCGTCCCAGGGTTCTGGCGAGGTGACCGGCGCCATCGACAAGCCGCGTCTCGACTTGACCGTCGATTTCAAGACGATTGATCTGCCCGATCTTCCGGCTTTGCGTCTGACCAACGCGCGGGTGGCGCTGAGCGTGCTGAGCGACGGCCAGACGGTCAGCGGCCGGGTTGGTCTTACCGGCGCCAGCGCCAGAGGGCCGGCCAAGGCCGATGTCGGTTTCCACCTCGACCCCGGCCAGATCGGTCTCAGCGATATCGATGTGGCCGCGGGGGGAGCGATCATCAAGGGCGGAGGGGTCCTGAGGGGCGGCTCCCTGGTCGAAGCCGACCTCACCGGTTCGGTGGGACCGGGAGTTTTCATCGACCAGGGCCACGCCGATGGGCGGGTTCAGATCACCCCCTCGGCCGACGGACCCCGCGCGCATGTGGCGATCAAGGCGTCCGGCGTCACCCTGCCTGGCGGAGGCGGGGTGCTCCAGACCCTTGCTCTCTCCGCCGATGGCCCGCTGCGCCGGCTACCCTACAGGCTTGAAGCTCATGGCAACGCTTCCGGACTTGGCGGTCGGCTGATCGGTTCGGGCCTAGTGACGGAGGTGAAAAACACCCAGGTGGTGTCGTTCACCGGCGCCGGCCGCCTGGGCGCGGCTGATTTTCGTACCCTGTCGCCGGCGCAGGTTTCGTTCGGATCGGCGGGTCTCGACGCGGCCCTTCACCTGTCTCTGGCGGACGGCAAGGCCGAGATCACGCTCGCCCAGAACGGGTCCCGCCTCAGCGGGCACGGGGTTTTCTCGGACATCAATCTGGCGGTGCTCAACCCGGATATCCGCGGGCGCGGCGAAGGTGTGCTGACCGTCGCCGGTGACGGCGGGGCGCTCACGGGAACCGTTCGCGCCAGTGTTTCCGGAGTCGGCGAGCGCGACCTGCAAGGGTCGGCGCCGGTAGCAGGGTCGCTGGAGGCCACGTTCGGGGGTGGCGTGGTCGCCTTGAAGACGCAGCTGGGCGATAGTCATGGCTCGCGCCTGTCGGCCGACCTTCGCCTGCCCGCGACCCTGTCGGCGTCGCCTTTCCAGGCGTCGCTGGAGTCCCGTAAGCCCATATCCGGCCGGTTTTCCGCCGACGGGCAGATCGGACCGCTCTGGGACCTGATCGAGGGCGGCGGCCGGTCCCTGACCGGTCATCTGGTCGCCGACGGCGCGATCGGCGGCACTTTGGCGGATCCCCGGCTTACGGGCGCCGCTTCGGTCACCGATGGCGATTTTGAGGATTCCGGCGTGGGTCTCAAGCTTCGGGGCCTGACGCTGCGCGCCGATCTGCACGGCGAATCCATCGACGTGACCCAGTTCACCGCCACGGACGGCGCCAGGGGCGGGGTGACCGGCAGCGGCCGGGTCAGCCTGCTCAGGGGCGGCGCCTCCGGCTTTCGCATTGCGCTCAAGGGCTTCCGGCTGATCGACAACAGCCTTGGCCAAGCCACGGCAAGCGGCACGGTCAATGTGGATCGCGCCGCCGACGGCAAGGTACGCCTCGGTGGCGCTCTGGCCGTCGACCGGGCGCAGATTTCGGCCAAGGCGACCGCCCCATCCGGGGTCGTGCCGATGGCAGTGACCGAGATACACCGGACCACCGACGTTGAGACCTTTGCGCCGCCGCCTCCCGACCGCGAACCGCCGGTCGCCCTGGATATCGCCCTGACCTCATCCGGCGGTATCTTCCTCAAGGGCCGGGGCCTGAACCTGGAGATGTCGCTGGACGCCAAGGTGTCGGGCTCGACCGCCAATCCATCCCTGACCGGGGTCGCCCGGCTGGTGCGCGGCGACTACGATTTCGCCGGCAAGCGGTTCCAGGTCGACGACCGCAGCGTGGTCTATCTGGGCTCGACGCCCGAGACGATCCGGCTGGATCTGACCGCCACCCGGGACGACCCGACGTTGACCGCCGTCATCAGGATTGGCGGTACCGCCGCCGCGCCCACCCTGACCCTGTCTTCTACCCCGGCTCTGCCTCCGGACGAGGTGCTGTCACAGGTCCTGTTCGGATCGTCGGCCGCCCAGCTATCCGGCTTCCAGGCGGCTCAGCTCGCCTCGGCGGTGGCGGGCCTCGCCGGGGGCGGCGGCTTCGATGTGATCGGGGGACTGAGGGGCTTCGCGCATCTGGATCGGCTGGCGATCGATTCGGGCGCGGCCACCGGCTTCGCCGTGGCGGGCGGCAAATACCTGACCGACACAGTCTATCTGGAGGTCTCAGGCGGGGGCAAGAACGGCCAGGGCGCGCAGGTTGAGTGGCGGGTGCGAAAGCATCTGGCGATCGTCTCGCGCGTCACCAGCCAGGGCGACCACGCCGTCTCCATCCGCTGGCGCAAGGATTACTGACGCGCCTCCGTGACCGCCGGGCCTGACCCGAGGGCGCGGTCGGTGGGCAGGATCACGCCGGGCGCGATGTCCGAGGCCGTCTCCAGCGCCGCGTATAGGTCGGAAAAGTCCTGGAGCGTCGCCTCCAGCAGGGCGCCGATCGACGGAATGGCAAAGTAGGTCTGCTGGAAGGTGTCGATGCGATAGCGGGTTCGCATCACCCTGAGAATGTCGAAGGCCATCCGGCTCGGCGTGGGGTCTTCAAGGGCGAAGATCGCCTCGGCATGGGACGAAGCGATGCCGGCGCCATAAATCTTCAGTCCATCCCCGGATTGGACCAGGCCGAACTCCACCGTGTACCAATACAACCGGGCCAGATGGTGAAGGTGGTCGAGGCCCAGGGCGCGCTGACCCCCGACCCCATAGGCCTGCATATAGTCGGCGAAGGTCGGATCGGTGAGCATCGGCACGTGGCCGAACACGTCGTGAAAAATGTCCGGCTCGGAGAGGTAGTCGAGGCTGTCGGCCGAACGGATGAACTGGCCGGCGGGAAAGATCCGCTGGGCCAGACAGTCGAAAAACGCCGCGTCCGGAATCAGCCCCGGCACGGCGATGATTCGCCAGCCGGTGAGCCTTTCCAGCCTGGGATTGATCCGCGCGAAGTCCGGGATGCCGTCGCCGTGCAGATCGAGAGCCGTCAGGCCCTTGAGGAAAGCGTCGCAGGCGCGCGACTCAAGCAGGTCGCGCTGGCGATCGTAAAGCGTGGTCCAGACCCGGTGTTCGGCGGCGCCGTAGGCCGCCCAATTCTGGTCGATGGCATGAGTTGAAATCAATGGGTGATGCGCGGTCGAAGCTGGTAGTGACCGGGCTTGAACGCCTCGAAAATCAACGCGGTCTGGGGGTGACCGACGGGCTCGTCGGTTTCGTCGGGAAGAAGGTTTTGCTCCGATACATAGGCGACATAGCTGGACTGATCATTTTCGGCCAAAAGGTGATAGAACGGCTGATCCTTCCGTGGGCGAACGTCCTCCGGAATCGACAACCACCATTCTTCGGTATTGGCAAACACGGGGTCCACATCGAAAATAACCCCGCGGAACGGGAAAATTCGATGTCTGACCACTTGGCCGATGGCGAATTTGGCGAGCCTTGTATTCATGAGCCTACAAATAAGATCCCGGACCTGAACTGGAGATGAAATTACGCCCTTCCGCCGCCCTATCAAGGGGCTGGTCCAGACCGGCCGTGCGGCCAATGGCGCGGCGCTCAATATTCGAGCGGACGCGCAGATGAGTGAAGCGACCCCGCTGTTCGCGGCCCTGGACCTTGGCACCAACAATTGCCGCCTGTTGATCGCCACGCCCGATGAGGGCGGCTTTCGCATCGTCGACGCCTTTTCCCGGATCGTCAGATTGGGCGAAGGGGTGTCCGACAGCGGCCGGCTTGGCGAGGCGGCCATGTCGCGGGCGATCGGCGCGCTAACGATCTGCGCCGAGAAGGTTCGCAGTCGGGGCGTTCAACAGGTTCGCGCCGTGGCCACCCAGGCCTGCCGAAGCGCCATCAATGGCCCGGAGTTCATCGCCGTGGTCGAGCAGGCGACGGGCCTCCGCCTCGAGGTGATCTCGCCCCAGGAAGAAGCGCGTCTGGCGGTCGCCGGCTGCCTGGATCTGTTGGATCGGCGGTCCAAGGCGGCTCTGGTGCTCGATGTCGGCGGCGGATCGACCGAGATCTCCTGGATCGACCTTGCCCAGCCCGGCTTCACCGATATCCGGCCTGGTGTGGGGCGGCTGCCGATCAAGGCCTGGCATTCGGCGCCGCTGGGGGTTGTCACCCTGGCCGAGCGCTTTCCCGAGGCGATGGGAGATGTCGGGCACTATCGGCGCATGGTGGACGCCGTGAAGACCGCGATGACCGGGTTCGAGGGCGCCGAGGCGATGCGGGAAGCGTTCGCCGCCGGCGGCGGGCATATGGTCGGAACGTCCGGCGCCATCACCAGCCTGGCAAGCCTGCACCTGGGCCTGCGACGCTATGATCGCAACCGGGTCGACGGGCTGTGGATGACCAGGGACGAGTGCGAGGCGGTCGCGGCGCGCCTGGGGTCCCTGACCGTCGCCGAGCGGGCGGCGGAGCCCTGTATCGGACCAGACCGCGCCGATCTGGTGCTGGCCGGCGCGGCCATCCTTCAGGCGGTTCAGGAGCTCTGGCCCTGCGAGCGTGTTCGGGTGGCCGACCGTGGCCTGAGGGAGGGTTTGCTGTTGTCGCTGATGTCCACCGAGCGCAAGGCCCGGCGGCGAAGTCGGTCTCGCCGCCGCCGCGGCGGACGCGGGAGGCGCGGCGAATGACCGAGGAACCGCCCCGCAAACGCATGGTCCGCCTTCCCACCGGCGGAACCGACGCCGGTCGGGCCGGACCCAAACGGCTGAAGACGGCCAAGGAGCGCACACCTTCGTCGCAGGCCTGGCTGGAGCGCCAGATCAACGATCCGTTCGTCGCCGAGGCCAAGGCCAAGGGCTATCGCTCAAGGGCGGCCTTCAAGCTGCGGGAGATCGACGATCGTTTCCGCCTGATCTCGCGCGGCGCCCGGGTGATCGATCTTGGCTGCGCCCCGGGCGGCTGGCTGCAGATCGCCGTCGAGCGCGGGGCTCGCGCCGTGGTGGGCGTCGATCTGCTGGAGGTCGATCCCCTGACCGGCGCGACAATCATCCAGCAGGATTTCACCGACCCGGAATGCGCGCCGCGGCTGATCGAACTGCTGGGCGGGACGCCGGACGTGATCCTGTCCGACATGGCCCCCAATACCACCGGACATCGGCAGACCGACCACCTGCGGATAGTCGGCCTGATCGAGGTCGCCACCGAATTCGCCATCCAGGTGCTCGAACCGGGCGGCGCGTTCGTCACCAAGGCGTTCCAGGGTGGGGAAACCGGCGCGCTGCTGACCCTGCTCAAACACAACTTCGGCCACGTTCGTCATATCAAGCCAAAGGCTAGCCGCGCCGAGAGCTCCGAGCTCTACCTGCTGGCGACGGGGTTCAAGGGGCGTCCCGCGAAAGCTTGACGCGGGGGGTTCCCCCCAACCGCGCCCGTCGCTATACGAGCCTCGCAAAACGGAGAGTCTCATGGAGATTCGCGAAGGATTGACCTTCGACGATGTTTTGCTCGAACCCGGCCCGTCCGACGTCATGCCGACCCAGGTCAGCACCGCCACCCGGTTTACGCGCGAAATCAGACTGAACATCCCGCTGGTCTCGGCGGCGATGGATACGGTCACCGACAGCCGCCTGGCCATCGCCATGGCTCAGTCAGGCGGCATGGGCATTCTGCACCGCAACATGACGGTGGAGGAGCAGGCCGACGCCGTGCGCGAGGTCAAGCGCTATGAAAGCGGCATGGTCATCAACCCGCTGACCATCCATCCCGACACCCTGCTCAGCGAGATTCGCCAGATCAAGGCGCGGCGTCATATATCCGGTTTTCCGGTGGTCGAGCGCGAGACCGGGCGGCTGGTGGGCATCCTGACCAACCGCGACATGCGGTTCGAGAACGGAAGCGACGCCCCGGCCTCGGCACTGATGACCCGAGAAGGCCTGGTCACCGTGCGCGAGGGGGTCTCCCAGGCCGAGGCCAGGGACATCCTTCGCCGCCACAAGATCGAACGGCTGATCGTGGTCGATGACGACTATCGCGCGGTCGGCCTGATCACCGTCAAGGACATGGAAAAGGCCGAGGCCCATCCCAACGCCGCCAAGGATTCCAAGGGCCGGTTGCTGGTCGGCGCCGCCTCCACCGTCGGCGACGCGGGGTTCGAGCGGTCGCTGGCTCTGATCGACGCCGGCGTGGACGTGGTGGTGATCGACACCGCTCATGGCCATTCGAGCCAGGTCGGCCTGGCGGTGCGGCGACTGTCGCGCGAGAGCAACCGCGTCCAGATCGTGGCCGGCAATGTCGCCACCTATGACGGCGCGAGGGCCCTGATCGACGCCGGCGCCGACGCCATCAAGGTCGGCATCGGTCCGGGCTCGATCTGCACCACCCGGATCGTCGCCGGCGTCGGCGTGCCGCAGTTCACGGCGGTGGCCGAGGCGGTGCGCGCGGCGGTGTCTTCCAACGTGCCGATCATCGCCGACGGCGGCATCCGCTATTCGGGCGACCTCGCCAAAGCCATCGGCGTGGGCGCTTCCAGCGCGATGATGGGCTCGATGTTCGCCGGCACCGACGAGTCGCCGGGCGAGGTGTTCCTCTATCAGGGCCGCTCTTACAAATCCTATCGCGGCATGGGCTCGCTTGGGGCCATGGCTCGGGGTTCGGCCGACCGCTACTTCCAGAAGGAAGTGGAGGACACCATGAAGCTGGTGCCCGAGGGGATCGAGGGCCAGACGCCCTATAAGGGTCCGATCCAGCCGGTGATCCACCAGCTGGTCGGCGGACTGCGCGCCGCCATGGGCTATCTGGGCGCCGCCGATATCCCGTCGTTCCAGGACCGCGCCCGGTTCGTGCGTATCACCGGGGCCGGGCACCGGGAGAGCCATGTGCATGACGTGATGATCACGCGCGAGGCGCCCAACTATCCCACCGCGGTCTAGCGGTCCTTGCGCGACGGGGGCCGTCTGGCGGCGGCGATCGAGGTTCTCGGCGACATGGCCGGCCGCCACAAACCCGCGCGGATGGCGCTGAAGAACTGGGGCGAGAGCGCCCGCTACGCCGGGGCCAAGGACCGCGCCTTCGTCTCCGGCCTGGTGCTGGACGTGTTGCGCCGCCGCCGCTCACTGGCCTGGCGGATGGGCGAGGACGCCTCCGACCGCGCCGCCGTGCTGGCCGCTGTGCGCTTCGTCTGGGGATGGGACGTCGAACGGCTGGCCGCCGCCGTCGGCGAGGATCATGGCCCCGGCGCCCTGACCGACGATGAACGCGTCCTGCTGGCAACCGACCGGGGGCTGAACGGCGCGCCCGCGCCGGTGCGGGGCGACTATCCCGATTGGCTTGACGGCGCCCTGGCCCGCGTGTTTGGCGACAACCGCGCCGCCGAGGCCGAGGCGTTGGCCGCCCGCGCGCCGACCGACCTGCGCGTCAACGCGCTCAAGGCCGACACGGCCCGCGCCCTGAAGGCTCTGGCGCCGTTTAATCCTCAGACTTCGGATTTCCTGCCCAACGCCATCCGCGTCGCCGCCCCCGCCGCTAGCGAGCGCGCCGCGCCGGTGGAAGCCGCTCCCGAATTCGAGAAGGGCTGGTTCGAGGTCCAGGACCTGGGCTCCCAGATCGCCGCGGCCTGCGCCGGCGAGATCGTCGGCAAACAGGTGCTGGACTACTGCGCCGGGGGCGGGGGCAAGACCCTCAGCCTTGCGGCCGCCATGGCCAACAAGGGCCAGCTCTACGCCTATGACTCTGACGCCCGTCGGCTGACCGACACGGTGCGGCGATCGCAGCGGGCGGGCGTGCGCAACCTGCAGATACGATCGCCGATCCATCCCGACCCCCTGGCCGGACTGGAGGGCAAGATGGACATGGTGTTCGTCGACGCCCCCTGCACTGGCTCGGGAACCTGGCGGCGACATCCGGACGCCAAGTGGCGCGTCACCCCCGAACAACTGGCCCGGCGGATGGACGAGCAGGACGCGGTGCTGACCGGCGCCGCGCCCTATCTTAAGCCAGGCGGCCGACTGATCTATGTCACCTGCTCGCTGCTGGCCGAGGAGAACGAGGACCGGATCACGGCTTTTCTGGCGGCCAACCCCGATTTTTCAGCTACGCCCGCCATCGGCCCGGCCGATGCCTTCCTGACCGCCGAAGGGTTCCTGCGCCTGACGCCGCTGTCGGCCGGAACGGACGGATTTTTTGTGGCCGTTCTGTGTAGAGGCGACTGAACGCGGTCAAGATTCCCAACGCCGCCGAAGGATGACCCCGGCCTGATTCTCCCCTATCACCGGGCCATGACAGTCCCCGCCCACGACAAGGTCCTGATCGTCGATTTCGGCAGCCAGGTGACCCAGCTGATCGCCCGGCGCCTGCGCGAGAGCGGCGTCTATTGCGAGATCCATCCCTATGACAAGGCCGACGCCGTGCTCGACGGCTACGCCCCCAAGGCGGTGATCTTGTCGGGCGGCCCGGCCAGCGCCGGATTGCCCGACAGCCCGACAGCCCCCCAGCGGCTGTTCGAGATGGGCGTGCCGGTGCTGGGCATCTGCTATGGCGAAATGACCCTGTGCGCCCAGCTGGGCGGCCATGTCGAAGGCGGCCACGACCGCGAGTTCGGCCGGGCCGAGATCCGCATCGCGCGGGACAGCCCGCTGCTGGAGGGCCTTGGTCACGTCGGCGACAGCGAGCCGGTGTGGATGAGCCATGGCGACAAGATCGTCGCCATTCCGCCCGGTTTCCACGCGGTCGCCACCTCGGAGGGCTCGCCCTATGCGGCGATCGCCGACGAGGGCCGGCGGCTGTATGGCGTGCAGTTCCACCCCGAGGTGATGCACACCCCGCGCGGGGCGATGATCCTGCGCAATTTCACCCATCGCATCGCCGGCCTGACCGGCGACTGGACCATGGCCGCCTATCGCGCCGAAGCGGTGACCCGCATCCGCGCCCAGGTCGGCGAGGGCAGGGTGATCTGCGGCCTGTCGGGCGGAGTGGATTCGTCGGTGGCCGCGGTGCTGATCCACGAAGCGATCGGCGACCAGCTGACCTGCGTGTTCGTCGACACCGGCCTGCTGCGCCACAAGGAGGCCAGCCAAGTCGTCACCCTGTTCCGCGACCACTACAACATCCCGCTGATCCATGTGGATGCGGGGGCGGAATTCCTGGGCGCCCTGGCCGGCGTGTCGGACCCGGAGACCAAGCGCAAGATCATCGGCAAGGTGTTCATCGACATCTTCGACCGCGAGGCCGGCAAGATCGAGGGCGCGACGTTCCTGGCCCAGGGCACGCTCTATCCCGACGTGATCGAGAGCGTCTCGGCCACCGGCGGCCCGTCACAGGTGATCAAGAGCCACCACAATGTCGGCGGCCTGCCCGAGCACATGAAACTCAAGTTGCTGGAGCCGCTGCGCGAGCTGTTCAAGGACGAGGTGCGGGCGCTGGGCGTCGAACTGGGCCTGCCGCCGGCCTTCGTCGGCCGCCACCCGTTTCCGGGTCCGGGTCTGGCGATCCGCATCCCGGGGGAGATCACGCCGGACAAGGTCGCCACCCTGCAACAGGCCGACGCTCTGTTCCTGGACGAGATCCGCAAGGCCGGCCTGTACGACCAGATCTGGCAGGCGTTCGCGGTGCTGCTGCCGGTGAAGACGGTGGGGGTGATGGGCGATGCGCGCACCTACGAGGATGTGCTGGCCCTGCGCGCGGTGACCTCGACCGACG
>JBBRPO010000056.1:0-21644 GCA_038227865.1 Caulobacterales bacterium | reverse complement strand
GCGCCGACCGCAACAGCCGCAGCGCCCGCCGAAGATTTCCACCCGCGTCACCACCGGACGGATCGGCGGCAGGTCGATATGGTCGTAGGCGTGGCGCAGCTTCTGCACCGCCGACGACAGGTCATGGCCACAATGGCGGCAATCCCTGGCGAAGCAGCGTTCGGTCTTGTCCGGCGTCGGCGTCAAAGGGCGAGACTTGCCCTCGCGTGGCGGACGTTTCCGGCCTAGACGCTTGGGCTTCCTGCCCCGACCAAAGCCGTCCTTCGACGGCGGAACAGAGGAGTTGGACGACGTCTTGCGCGGCTTTCCAACCAGCGCCTCAAGCTCGGCGATCCTCATCGCCATACGCTCGATCATCTCGCCCTGTTCCAAGATCAGGGCGGCCATCTGGGCCTCACTCAGGCCAAGTCGAGGTGGCGGAGTCATCCATAGGGTGAATCAAATTCCCGATTCCATGGCAACCCCCTCTCGCCACCCCCGTGAGCAATTACCACGCTCGTCCCGCAGATATCGGTGGACCAGTACGCCGCGACGCTCGGAACCTGGTTCGGTGTTTCGTCGACTGACCTTGGATCAATCTTCCCTAATCTTAAGAATTTTGATCCCGCAAACCTGGGATTTATCTGAGCTAACGACACCGCCAAATCAATGTTCGGTGGACCAGTAGGGCGTCTGGAGCGCCATACGAAAAATGGAGACTGTTTTTCTCGGATGTGGCTCTCTAAACGTTCGAATTTAGGGCAGACTTCCCTAAACTGAATACGGTTTAGAGAGGTTTGCTTGTCTTATGAGCGTCTTGGCTCGTTCGCGGTAGAATGGGCCGCCTTGAGGGGCCTGTAGGCCCCTCAAGGCGGGAGAGGTCGGGTCGTGGGTTTGCTGACTGAAAGGTGGGTCGAGCTAGAGTTTGACCGTTTCTATCTTTCATTGTGGCCTGAACGGATACCCGGGTGTTGCGGCCAGAACGACAAGCATAGGACCTGATGCTCAAGCCTGGCTCGGACCTGCCCCAGCACGAATTGCTGCGGTTTTCCGTCGCTCGCCGCTGATCGCGATGACTGTGTATTTGCCTCAAATATTAGCAAATTTCCGCTGTCCAAAATCTGGGTGCAAGAAAAATACAATATGAATAAATTTATAATTGATTAGTATTTTATAGGTTTTATCTGGGTTTTGTCCAGTATTTACCCGAAAAATTGAGCCCTGACTGGCCAACCAACTAAGACGGTAGGGCGACTCGCTAAATCTCCACCTCAGACTTTCGTTAGGTGGGAACTGATTGAGGCCGGGGCCAAGGGCACGATCGTCTATGATGGCTTTGAAACAAGACGCTAGCCCGCCTGGATTTCAAGACTCTGTTTTTCGGGGGTGCTATCAAATCACGTCCGATAAATATTTTTGTTGAATGATACAAAACGTTAAACGACGAAACGATTGTCATTCGCCCTTGACATTTTCGGGGTGGCCGGATTTTGTATAGTTACGTCCAAGTGAAATGCTTGGTCGAACCAACGGGGGGTTCGGTGACGAATGGTTTCCGCGCATGAGTGAGCGCACAAGTAACAGTCTAGCACCCGTAGGACTAGCCGCTCTGGCGGTTGCGGGCGCGGTCGGAGGCGCCGCTGTAGTCTCAAAGGCCTTCAAGTCGTCCCCGCTCGGCGCCGCGCCCTCGTCGGTCAGCCCCGCCAGCGCTGCGCGATTCCTGACCCAAGCGTCGTTTGGGGCGACGGATTCCTCCATTGCCGACGTGCGGTCCGCGGGCATCCAGGGATGGATCGCCAACCAACAGGCGATGCCGATCTCCGGCTCGCATCTGGCTTATGTTCAGAACCGCATCAACTCCCGCAGAACCTCGCCCAACAAAGCCGCCAAGGCGCTTTTGTTCAACGAGAGCTTCTGGCTTCAGGCCGTCACCGCCCCTGACCAGTTGCGCCAGCGCGTCAAGTTCGCGCTCTCGGAAATCTTCGTCATATCGATCCTCAACGCCACGCTGCAGTACGCGATCACCGGCGCGGCCAACTATTACGACATCCTGGCCGCCAATGCGTTCGGCAACTTCCGCACCCTGCTGGAGCAGGTGACGCTTAACCCGATGATGGGCGTCTATCTGACCTATTTCGCCAATCTGCCGGCGAACCCTGCGACCGGCCGCCACCCGGACGAGAACTACGCCCGCGAGGTGATGCAGCTGATGACGGTCGGGCTTTACAAGCTCAATCAGGACGGCACGGTCCAGACCGACACCGATGGCAATCCCGTCGCGACGTACTCGCACGACGACATCGCGGGGTTGGCCGCGGTGTTCACCGGTTTCAGCTGGTATTCCGCCAACCCCGTCGCCACTGGACCTAACAATACATTCTACCCCAAGCTTGGCCTTCTACCTGTCGATCCGGCTGCGATCATCAATCCAATGATCCCCTATCCGGTGTATCATCAGACGACGGCCAAATCGTTCCTCGGCGTCACCATCCCGGCCTCCACGACGCCCGATCCGGTCGGCGATCTGAAGATCGCCCTCGACACGCTGTTCAACCATTCCAACGTCGGGCCGTTCTTCGGCAAGCAGCTGATCCAGCGGCTTGTGACCAGCAATCCCAGCCCCGCCTATATTTCGCGCGTCGCCGGCGTGTTCAACGACGATGGAACCGGCGTTCGCGGCAATATCGGCGCGGTCGTCAAGGCGGTGCTGCTCGATCCCGAGGCCCGCGATGACACCGTCGCCACCAGCGCCACATTCGGCAAGCTGCGCGAGCCGATCGTAAGGGTCGCCAACTGGGCGCGCGCTTTCAATGCTTCATCGACGACCGGCTTTTGGACGGTCCCGAACACAAGCGCCCCCATGCTGCTGGACCAGACCGCCCTGACGGCGCCATCCGTCTTCAACTTCTTTGCGCTCGGCTACACGCCGCCGGGCACCAGCACCAGCGCGGCTGGGCTCGTCGCCCCGGAATTCCAAGTGGTCAACGAAATTTCGGTGGCCGGCTATCTCAACTTCATGGAGTCGGTGATCACCATCGGCCTCGGTAGCCCGCCGCCGGGCAGTCGAGTACCGGACATTCGGACCACTTACGCGAATGAGGTCGCGCTGGCGAACACCCCGGCTGACTTGGTGGCGCGCCTCAATCTACTGCTGCTCAACGGCCAGATGTCGGTGGCGCTACAGAACCAGATCATCAATGTCGTCAGTTCGGTCTCGGTCCCCGCTTCGCCCCCGGCGGCGATAGGGACGGCCTTGGCGCAGCGGGTTCAACTCGCTGCGTTCATGACCTTCGCGTCACCCGAATACATCGTCCAGAGGTGAGGCGCTCATGACCATGTCTTTCATCGACCGTCGCGGCGTACTGAAAGCCGGCGGCGCCCTGACCTTGCTGGGTTCCGCCGGCGCCTTCGCCACTCAATTGGCCGCGGCGGGGGAGGCGGCCGCGCAGGCCGCAACTAACTATAAGGCCCTTGTTTGCATCTATATGTTCGGCGGTAATGACGCCCACAATACGCTGCTGGCTACCGACACCGACAGCTGGGGCCGCTACTTTGCCGCCCGCAACATTGGTTTCTCGCCGATCGCCCTGATGCCGCCCGGCACGGCGCCGACGCCGATCGGTCAGGTGTCACCGGTGACCGGCCGCGTTTCGCAGCCATACACGCCCGAGTCCTGGGGCGGGGTGTTGCCTATCGTTCCCGCGACATCCCAGCCGGTCCCGCCGGCCACCTCGGCGACGCCACCCCGCACTTTCGCGCTGCACCCGTTCCTGGGTCCCCTCCAGACTCTGTTCAATTCAGGCCGCCTGGCGGTGGTCGCCAACGTCGGTCCGTTGATTCAGCCGACCACCAAGGCGCAGTATATCGCCAAGAGCGTGCCGGTGCCCACGAGCCTGTTCTCACATTTCGATCAGCAAGGCGCATGGCAGGGCGGCACCGAGACGCCCTCCAACGCCGGCTGGGGTGGGGCCATGGGTGACTATGTGTCCGGCATGAATGGCGCCAACACGGTGTTTACCGCCATCGCGCCGTCCGGGAACGCCGCCCCGGGCGGTCTGTCGCTGTTCCTGTCTGGATTGACCGTGCGCAGCTATGCGATCGCCACCGGCCCAATTCCCGCCGATGTGATCAGCGCTATCCAGGGTAGCAGCCTGCTGACTTCAAACCTGGCCCCGTCGACGATCGCCAGCCTGATCCAGCCCACTGGCTCCACCAGCAACATGATCAACGACTACGGCGCGATCGTCTCGCGGTCCATCAACGCCGCCGGTTCGATCAATACCGCGACGGCCGCGGCCCCTGCCACCAACGTCCAGGCGGCGCCGGCCTACACCAATCCTTTCAATGGTGTCTCCTCGCCCAACTCTCTGGCGCAACAGTTGCAGGCTGTTGCGCAACAGATCGCCAACGCCCCGCAACTCGGTGTGAACCGGCAGGTGTTCTTTGTCAGCATCGGCCCGTTCGACACTCACCACAGTCAGAACCTTGGCCAGCCCGACCTACTTGGTCAAGTCGCCCAGGCTCTTGCCTATTTCGACAGTGCGCTCTCCAATATCGGCGGCGCCGATCTAAGGAACGTTGTCACCACCTTCACGGCTTCAGACTTCGGCCGCAGCTTCACGATGAACGATTCGGGCACCGACCATGGCTGGGGGTCCCACCACTTCGTGATGGGGGCGGCGGTGAAGGGCGGTGACATCTATGGCCAGTATCCGACCATCGGTGTCGATGCGGGCAGCTTCTATAATCCCGACATCGTCGGCTCGACATTGATTCCCAAGTTTTCAGTCGATCAATACGCCGCGACTCTGGGAACCTGGTTCGGGGTCTCCGACTCGCAGTTGGCAGTGATCTTCCCCAATCTTAAGAATTTCGATTCCGCAAACCTTGGTTTCGTTTGAGCTCAAACCACCGCTAAAGCAATGTTCGGCTAACCTGGAAATCAACTTGACACAATTGCGATTGTGGAGGTTCTAATGTACTTTCGAAGAACCTGTATTCCTAGCGGGTCAGCGAGATTTTGTTACGTAGGGGAATTGGCATGAGCAACGATACGCGAGAGCGCTTGGCCCCCACGGGTCTGGCAACCCTCGCCACTGCCGCCGCCGTAGGTGGGGCAGCGGTCAAGACTTTCGGCGGAAAGCCATCAGCACACGCCACCGTCGCTTCGTCCGTCAGCGCCTCCGGCGCGGCGAGGTTCCTCACCCAGGCGTCGTTCGGCCCCAATGACTTGTCGATCGCCGACGTGCAGTCGGCGGGGTTCGCGGGCTGGATCGCCGCCCAGCAAGCCCTGCCTTTATCCGGGTCGCACCTTGATTTCGTTCTTCAGCGGACCGCCGCCATTAAGGCGCAGACACCTCCCGGGGCCGTCCGGCCGCGGGAATTCTACGAGAGTTTTTGGGTTCAGACGGTCACCGGCGCCGACCAGCTGCGCCAGCGCGTCAAGCTCGCGCTGTCCGAAATCTTCGTGATCTCGGTGACCAACGGCACCGTCGCTTCCTACGTCGACGGGACGGCGTCCTACTACGACATGCTGGGTCAGAACGCGTTCGGCAACTACCGGACCTTGATCGAGCAGGTCACGCTGCATCCGATGATGGGCATCTATCTGAGCCATCTGGCTAATGTCCCCGCCAATGCGGCCACGGGACAGCATCCGGACGAGAACTATGCTCGTGAAATCCTGCAACTGATGTCGATCGGTCTCTACGAACTCAATCTCGACGGCTCGGCCAAGACCGACGGCGGCAAACCTGTTCCGACCTACACCCACGCCGATATCGCCGGTCTGGCGGCGGTGTTTACCGGCTTTAGTTGGTACTCTGACAATCCGATCGCCACCGGCGGTACACAGACGTTTTTCCCCCCGCAGAAGCGAGGTCTGTCACACGAAGCCAAGGGGCCGATCAAGCCCATGTTGGCATACCCGATCTATCATCAGACGACGGCCAAATCGTTCCTGGGCGTGACGATTCCGGCATCCGCCTCGCCCGACCCGCAGGGCGACCTGAAGATTGCGCTGGACACCATCTTCAATCACGCCAATGTCGGGCCGTTCATCGGCAAACAGCTGATTCAGCGGCTGGTGACCAGCAACCCCAGCCCCGATTATGTGACCCGCGTGGCGACCGCGTTCAACGACAATGGCCAGGGTGTCCGCGGCGACCTGGGCGCCGTGGTAAAGGCCGTTCTGCTCGATCCCGAGGCCCGCGACGACACGGTCGGCGTCAGCCAGACCTTCGGCAAGATTCGCGAGCCGGTGATACGGCTCGCCAACTGGGCGAGGGCATTCAAAGCCAGTTCGAACTCCGGCAATTGGATCATCCCAACCACCAGTTCTCCGACGTCGCTTTATCAGACCGTGCTGACGGCGCCGTCGGTATTCAATTTCTGGACGCCGGGTTATTCGCCGCCGGGCACGATCATCAATGGTCTCAATCTGGTCGCCCCTGAATACCAGACGCTCGATGAGGTTTCGGTGGCGGGTTATCTGAACACCATGTTCTCGGTGCTGACGTCGGGCTTCGGTTCGCCTCCGGCGGGGTCCACGATTCTGGACGTTCAGGCCAACTATGTCGCCGAGATCGCTTTGGCGGGCAATGCAGTCGATCTGGTGGCCCGTGTGAACCTGTTGCTGATGTACGGCCAGATGCCGGCGTGGCTGCAGACCACCATCGTCAACGCCGTCAACGCGATCGCGCTGCCCAATGTCTCGCCACCGTCCGCGCTGTTGACGACAGCGCTCACTCAGAGGGTGCAGACGGCGATCTACCTGACTTTCGCTTCCCTCGAATATCTGGTGCAAAGATGAGGTCCGCATGAGCAAGCTTGATTTCAACAGGCGCGGCCTCCTCAGGGCCGGCGGTGCGCTGTCGGTGTTTGGGGCCGCGGGTCCATTCGTCATGCAACTTGCCGCGGCGGGCGTGGCGTCGGCCCAGACGCCGTCCGCCTACAAGGCGCTGGTCTGTCTCTACCTCTATGGCGGCAACGACGGTCATAATACGGTGCTGGCCACCGATGCCGATTCCTGGGGACGCTATTTCGCGACCCGCAATGCCGGTTTCGATCCGATCGCCCTGATGCCCGTCGGCACGCCGCCCGTGCCGGCCGGCTCGATCTCGCCGGTGACCGGACGCGTGTCCGTTCCCATCTCACCGGAATTCTGGGGAGGCGTGCTGCCGATCACCCCGTCGACGCCTCAGCCGATTCCGGCGGGGACCAATGCGACGACCCGCACCTTCGCCCTTCACCCGTTCATGGCGCCTATGCAGTCTCTGTTCAATCAGGGTCGGCTGGCGATCGTCGCCAATATCGGGCCGATGATTCAGCCGATCACCAAGGCCCAATATCTGGCCGGAACTGTGCCGGTGCCGCAGAGCCTGTTCTCTCATTTCGACCAGCAGGGCGCCTGGCAAGGTGGGACGCTGCAGGCGTCGAGGGTCGGGTGGGGCGGCGCCATGGCCGATCTGGTGCTGGGGGCGAACGGCGCGAATAGCGTCTTCACGGCTATCGCGCCATCTGGTGGCTCGCAGCCCGGAGGGCTGTCTTTATATCTCGCCGGCCAGACAGCTCGGCGCTATTCGATCTCAACCGGCAGGGTTCCCGCCGACGTGATCCAGGCGGTACAGGCTCGCGCCCTGTTCAAAGCGCCGGGAGGCCCGGGCGTGTTGTCTGGACTGATCCAGAACACTGGTTCGACCAGCGCCTTCGCCAACGACTATGCGCCGATCGTAACGCGCTCGATCAATGCAGCCGGTCTGGTCAACGCCGCCGTAGCCCAGGGCGCCGCGGCCCAGATTCCCTCGGCGCCCAACTATGTGAACCCGTTCACCGGCTACTCGATAGGAAACCCCGTCGCCCAGCAGCTGGAGGCCGTCGCCCGTCAGGTCGCCGCCGCCGGGAGCCTCGGTCTGAGCCGTCAGGTATTCTTCATTACCCTGCCCGCCTTCGACACCCACGCCAACCAGAACAGCGGCCAACCGGATCTCCTCGGTCAGGTCGCCCAGGGTCTGGCCTATTTCGATAGCGTGCTCTCCAACATCGGCGGCGTCGACTATCGTGGCGCGGTCACCACCTTTACGATGTCTGACTTCGGCCGCACCTTCTCCATCAACGGTTCGGGCACGGATCACGGCTGGGGCTCGCATGCCTTCGTGATGGGTGGCGCCGTGAAGGGTGGCAACATCTACGGCCAGTATCCGACCCTGGGCATCGATCTGGGCGGCTTCACCAATCCCGACATGGCTGGCAATAATCTAGTTCCGACAACCTCGGTGGATCAGTACGCCGCGACCTTGGGAACCTGGTTCGGTGTCTCGCCGGGTGACCTTGCCACGATCTTCCCCAACCTCCAGTTCTTCGCCCCCTCGACCCTCGGCTTCCTCTAGCCCAACCAGCCAGCACGGCGCCCTTGACCCATCTTCCGATGGGCGTAGGTTCCACTGACTTCTCCGGGGAGTCCCGCCCAAGGGACTGAGAGGCCGCTGACGCGGCGACCCGTCGAACCTGATCCGGGTCATGCCGGCGAAGGGAGGGAACGTGGGCGCGGCTCCGGATTCACGCCCAGGATCGGTCCAGCCTCGCGGCGTCATGGCCCTCAACCGAGGACGAGGCCGTATCCCATGAACATCCAGACTCAGGTTCCCACCGCCACCATTCCCACCGGAGAGCGACCCGGCTCGCGCAAGGTCTATCAGCCGGGTGTCCTGCATCCTTGTTTGCGGGTGCCGTTTCGCGAGGTGGCGGTGCATCCCTCGGCCGGTGAACCGCCGGTGACGCTCTACGATCCATCCGGCCCCTACACCGACCCGGCCGCGACGATCGACATCAAGCGGGGCCTTGAGCGCCCCCGCGAGGCCTGGGTGCTGGCGAGCGGCGACGTCGAGCCGGCGGCGGCGCGCGCCGTGAAGCCTGAGGACAACGGCCACGCCCGCGGCCGTCATCTGGCCCCGCGATTCTTCTCCGACCGCCGGCCGCTTCGGGCCAGGCCGGGCCGCGCCGTCACCCAGTTGGAATACGCCCGCGCCGGGATCATCACCCCGGAGATGGAGTATGTATCGATCCGCGAGAACCTGCGCCGCCGGGAGACCGACGCCTTCATCCGCGACGGCGAGGATTTCGGGGCCGAGATTCCCGATTTCATGACCCCGGAGTTCGTGCGCTCCGAAGTGGCCCGGGGCCGGGCGATCATCCCGGCCAACATCAATCATGGCGAGCTAGAGCCGATGGCGATCGGCCGCAACTTCCTGGTCAAGATCAACGCCAACATCGGCAATTCGGCGGTGCTCTCCAGCGTGGAGGACGAGATCGACAAGATGGTCTGGGCGATCCGCTGGGGCGCCGACACCATCATGGACCTGTCCACCGGGCGCAATATCCACAACATCCGCGAATGGATCATCCGCAACTGCCCGACGCCGCTGGGCACGGTGCCGATCTATCAAGCCCTGGAAAAGGTAGGCGGCGGCGCCCAGGACCTGACCTGGGAGGTGTTCCGCGACACCCTGATCGAACAGGCTCAGCAGGGGGTGGACTATTTCACCATCCACGCTGGGGTTCGGCTGGCCTATGTGCCGCTGACCGCGAAACGGGTGACGGGCATCGTCTCGCGCGGCGGTTCGATCATGGCCAAGTGGTGCCTGGCTCACCACCGCGAGAGCTTTCTTTATGACCATTTCGAAGACATCTGTGAGATCATGCGCGCATATGACGTCTCCTTCAGCCTGGGAGACGGTCTTCGCCCCGGCTGTATCGCCGACGCCAACGACGCGGCTCAGTTCGCCGAACTGGAAACCCTGGGCGAGCTGACCAAGGTGGCCTGGAAACACGGCGTCCAGGTGATGATCGAGGGGCCGGGTCACGTGCCCATGCACAAGATCAAGGCCAATATGGAAAAGCAGCTGAAGGCCTGCCACGAGGCGCCGTTCTACACCCTCGGGCCGCTGACCACCGATGTGGCCCCGGGCTATGACCACATAACCAGCGCCATCGGCGCGGCGATGATCGGCTGGTTCGGCACGGCGATGCTCTGCTATGTTACGCCCAAGGAGCACCTGGGCCTGCCCGATCGCGAGGACGTCAAGCAAGGGGTGATCGCCTACAAGATCGCCGCCCATGCCGCCGACCTCGCCAAGGGCCACCCCTCGGCCCGGACCTGGGACGACGCTCTCTCCCGCGCCCGCTTCGAGTTCCGCTGGGAGGACCAGTTCAACCTCGGGCTCGATCCGGAAACCGCCCGCGAATTCCACGACGAGAGCCTGCCGAAGGAGGCGCACAAGACCGCCCACTTCTGCTCGATGTGCGGCCCCAAATTCTGCTCGATGAAGATCAGCCAGGAAATCCGCGACGCCGCGGCTGGCCAGAACGACGTGGCGGTCGTCGAAGGGGGCTTGGCGGAGATGGCCGGGAAATTCCGCGAGGGCGGTGGCCAGATCTACGTGGAGGCCAAGGGGTAGGGCGTATTTGATGGGGCCTGGCCTGGGATCGCCGGTCCCCGGCCTATAGGATCAGGGCGGAGCAACTGAATGACCGCCTGGGCCACGCTGAAACGGGAATGGCGCTATCTGAGCGGCCTGATCCGCACCTTGTCGCGGATTCGTTCGATTTCGCCGCGGTCGCGTAACCTGATCTGCGACGACCTCGAGCGCGCAGCGGACCGCTGGCGTGGTCGGGTGGCGATCCGCTTCGAGGGTGTCGCCCTGACCTATGGCGCGCTTGACGCCCAGGCCAATCGCTTCGCCCATTGGGCGCTTGCCCAGGATTTGAAGACCGGCGACGTGGTGGCGATCCTGCTGCCCAACCGGCTCGACTACCTGCCCATGTGGTTCGGCCTGACCAAGATCGGGGTGATCGCGGCCCTGATCAACAACCAGCTTTCGGGCGCCGCTCTCGCGCATTGTCTCGCCATCTCGGGCGCGACCGTGTGTGTGACCGACGAGACCACCATCGAGGCTTTCGAGGACGTGTCACCCGGCCTGGAGCGACCCGTCAAGCGCTGGTCGATTGGCGACCTGGGCCGGGGCGGCGGAAGCCTCGCGAGGCCATCGCGCGCGATCCGTCGCGATCTGCGGGCGCGGGACACCGCCCTGCTGATCTACACCAGCGGCACCACCGGCCTGCCCAAGGCGGCCCGGATCACCCATGTCCGCGCCGGGCTCTATATGCGCGGCTTCGCCGGGGCGACGGGCGCGCGGCCCGGCGACCGGATCTATGTCACCCTGCCGCTCTATCACGCGGTCGGCGGGCTTTGCGCGACGGGCGCGGCCCTGCTCAACGGCGCTTCGATCAATCTGCGCGCGGGCTTCTCGGCCAGCCATTTCTGGGATGACGTGGTCGAGGGCGAGGCCACGATGTTCGTCTACATCGGCGAGCTCTGCCGCTATCTGGTCAACCAGACGCTTGGCCCGTCGGAACGCGCCCACCACCTGCGGTTGGTTTTCGGCAATGGTCTGGCCGCCGACGTCTGGGCCGTCCTTGAGGATCGCTTCGGTGTGCCCCGGCTCCTGGAATTCTACGGCGCCACCGAGGGCAATGTTTCGCTGATCAATTTCGATGGAACGCGCGGCGCTCTGGGCCGGGTGGCGCCCTACCTGCGCGGCCTGTTCAACGTCGTCCTGGCGCGTTTCGATCCGGAGACCGAGGCGCCGGTTCGTGGGCTGGATGGATTCTGCGTCGCCACCGCGCCGGGAGAGGTGGGTGAGTGCCTGGGCGGTATCGCAGGCGGCGCCCGCTCCGAATACGCAGGCTACGTGGACCGGGTGGAGAGCGACAAGAAGGTGCTGCGCGACGCGTTCCGGACGAGTGATCGCTGGTTCCTGACCGGTGACCTGATGAAGCGCGACCGGGCCGGCTACTTCTATTTTGTCGACCGAGTGGGGGACACCTTCCGCTGGAAGGGTGAGAACGTTTCCACCAGCGAAGTGGAGCGCGCGCTGCTCGCGGTCCCCGGCGTCAAGGAAGCCAGCGTCTATGGGGTCGCTGTGCCGCACCAGGACGGACGCGCCGGCATGGCGGCCGTGGTGGTGGGTGAAGGGTTCGATCTGGAGGTCTTGAGGCGACGGATTGAAGCCGCCCTGCCGCCCTACGCCCAGCCCCTGTTCCTTCGCCTGACCCCCGCTCTGGCCAAGACCGGCACCTTCAAGCCGCGAAAGCTCGATCTCGTCGCGGAAGGGTTCGATCCGGTGGTCGTGACGGACCCGTTGTTCCTGCGCCAGGGGCTCGGGGGTTACTCGCCCTTCACGGTGGCGCTCCACCGCGAAATTTTGAACGAAAGCGCGCGGCTGTGATCGCGCGGACGGGCCTTGTCGGTGCGCTGTGCATCGTTCTGGCCGTTCTCTCCCCCGCCGCCGGGTTCGGCCGGACGAGCCATCGTCACACCCACTACCTTCGCTTCGCATCGAGGCGCGACGGCACGGCGCGGGCCGCGTTCAAGGCCGCCTCGCCTTGTCCCGTCACCGGGCGGTCCCGCGGGCGCTGCCCGGGCTATGTCATTGATCACATTTACGCGCTGAAGCACGGCGGACGAGACGATGCGTCGAACATGTAATGGCAGACGATCCAGGCGGCCAAGGCGAAGGATCGCATCGAATAGAATCACATCACCACGCGCCGGGATCGGCGCTCAGTCCAGGGGCCAGAGCTCCGACAGTTGGCTCGTCAGCCATTTGACCAGGGCGGCGTTGACCGGGGTCGGCTTTTCCTGAGCCATCCAATGGCCTGACTGGACCGTCGCCTCGGTCAGGTTGGCGCAGTGGGCGCGCATCGGCTCGGCCAGGCGGGAGTCCAGGGTCTCGCAGACGTAGTCATAGGCGGCGTGCAGGAACAACACCGGCATCGTCAGGCGCCAGGTCGATCGCGCGCGCTCGGCGAAGGCGATATTGGCCTCGCCGTTCATATACCAGCTGTCGGGTCCGACGAAGCCGTTGCGCTCCAGCGCGGCGGTGTAGCGGTTCTCGTCCTCCTGGGTCAGCACGCTCTCGTCGCGCGGCAGGTCCGGCGCGCCCTGGCCGGGGCCGAACCAGCCGCCGTTGGCGCGGACGAAGCTGGTGATCGCCGGCTGGCCCTTTCCTTCCGGTCCGCCGGCCCGGAACAGAGCCTTGACCGTGGCGCGGACATCCTTCTCGAAGCCGCCGTGGGCCGCGGCGAAATTCTCGCGATAGAACATCATGTAGTCCCACTGCGCGGCCGGGAATTGCGCTTGCGGATAGATCGAGCGATCGGCCAGGGGGATGATCTTCTCGGGCGAGAAGCCCTCGGGGATGTAGGGCACGCACAGATTGGCGACGCCGTGGCAGCGCTCCGGGTGCTGCTGGGCAATTCCCCAGACTACCGGCGCACCCCAATCGTGGCCGACCCAGATCGCCTTCTCCACGCCCAGGCTGTCCAGCAGCTCGATCATGTCGGCGACGATGTATTCCTGAGCGTAGTCGCTTTGGTTCGGGTGGATGCTGGAGCGACCATAGCCGCGCATGTCCGGGGCGATGGCGCGCAGCCCAAGGCCCGCGAACACCGGCAGTTGGTGGCGCCAGGAGATCGACAGTTCCGGCCATCCGTGGACGAAGATGATCGGCGTCGCCTCGGTCGCGCCGCACGACAGGTAGAAGGTCGTATGGCGCGAGCTCTGGGCGACGTTTTCGAGAATGGGGTGGGTCATAGCGGAGGTTCCCAGTGTGACGTCGCTTTGTGGATCGCTCAATGGCCACGCCTCGACAACCGCAATTCGCCGGAGGCGCCGCGAACATAAGCTCAGACTGGCCTATATATAGGCCCATGTCCGATTCAGAATCGCTCCTTGGGACGCCTCCTCCCCTGACCGGCGCCGACCTGATCAAGGATCTGGTGACGCGCCTGCCCGACACCCCCGGCGTTTACCGGATGTTCGGCGAGGGTGGCGAGTCGCTCTATGTCGGCAAGGCGCGCTCGCTGAAGAAACGGGTGGTCCAGTACGCGCAGGGCCGGTTCCACACCAACCGCATCGCCCTGATGGTCGATCTGACCCGGTCGATGGAGTTTACCACCACCCGCACCGAGACCGACGCCCTGCTGCTCGAGATCAATCTGATCAAGCAGCTCAAGCCCCGGTTCAATGTGCTGCTGCGCGACGACAAGAGCTTTCCCGAGATCGTCATCCGCCGTGAGCACCCGGCCGCGCAGCTGCGCAAGCACCGCGGCGCGCATTCGATCAAGGGCGACTATTTCGGCCCGTTCGCCAGCGCCTGGGCGGTGACCCGCACCCTCAATACCCTGCAGAAGGCCTTCCTGCTGCGGTCCTGTTCCGACAGCGTCTATGAGAGCCGCACCCGGCCCTGCATGCTGCATCAGATCCGCCGTTGCGCCGCCCCCTGCGTCGGCCGGGTCTCGCTGGAGGACTACGGCGCCCTGGTCGATCAGGCCGAGGCGTTTCTGCGCGGCAAGAGCCGGGCGGTGATGGCGACCATGGGCGCCGAGATGCAGGCCGCCGCCGACGATCTGGAGTTCGAAAGCGCCGCGCGCCTGCGCGACCGCATCCGCGCCCTGGCCTCGGTGGCCCAGGAGACCCAGATCAATCCCGAAACGGTGGACGAGGCCGACGTCTTCGCCATGCACGCCGAGGGCGGCCAGGCCTGCGTACAGGTGTTCTTCTTCCGCGCCGGTCAGAATTGGGGCAACCGGGCCTATTTCCCCCGGGTCGACCGGTCGGACGGCGACGCCGAGATCATGGCCGCCTTCATCGGCCAGTTCTATGACGACAAGCCCATACCCAAGTTGATGCTGGTCAGCCATGAGCCCGCCGAGAGCGAGTTGCTGAAGGAAGCCTTTTCCTTGAAGTCGGGCCGCAAGGTCGAGATTTCCCGGCCCCAGCGTGGCGAGAAGCGCGAGCTGGTCGACAATGCCCTGACCAACGCCCGCGAGGCCCTGGGCCGCAAGATGGCCGAGGGGTCGGCCCAGACCAAGCTGCTGGTCGCGGTCGGCGAGACCTTCGGCCTGGACGCCCCGCCCGAGCGTATCGAGGTCTATGACAACTCCCACATCATGGGGACCAATGCGGTGGGAGGCATGATCGTCGCCGGCCCGGATGGATTCCAGAAGAACCAGTATCGCAAGTTCAACATCAAGGGCGCCGAGCTGACCCCCGGCGACGACTACGGCATGATGCGCGAGGTTCTGCGCCGCCGCTTCGCGCGCCTGGCCAAGGAGGAGGAGGCCGGCGAAAATCCGCCCCGGCCCGATCTGGTGCTGCTGGATGGCGGCGCCGGCCAGCTGGCCGAAGCCGAGGCGGTGATGGCCGATCTGGGCGTCGAAGACGTGCCTCTGGTCGGCGTGGCCAAGGGACCCGATCGCGACGCCGGGCTCGAGCGGTTCTTCCTGCCCGGCAAGACGCCGTTCATGCTCGAGCCGAAGAGCCCCGTGCTCTACTATCTGCAACGCTTGCGCGACGAGGCCCATCGCTTCGCCATCGGCACGCACCGCGCCAAGCGCTCGGCGGAGATGCTCAAGAACCCCCTGGATGAGATCGACGGCGTCGGCCCGGCCCGCAAGAAAGCGTTGCTGCACGCCTTCGGTTCGGCCCGCGGCGTGTCCCGCGCCTCGGTCCAGGACCTGGCCAAGGTCGAGGGCGTCAGCGAACCTCTGGCCCAGCGCATCCACGACTCGTTTCGCAAAAGCTGAGCGCGCATGGGGCGGATCTTCATCTCCTACAAGACCGAGGACCGCCCCCGCGCCGCCCTGCTGGTGGCGGCTCTGGAGGCCGAAGGGTTGGAGGTCTGGTGGGATCAGCATATCGAGGCCGGCAGCCAATGGCGCGAAACGATCACCGAGCAATTGCAGAGCGCCGGCTGCGTGATCGTGCTGTGGAGCCGCAACAGCGCCGGTCGCGAGGGCCGTTTCGTGCAGGACGAGGCGGAGCGCGCGGACCGCAGAGGTGTCTACCTGCCGGTGCGGATCGACGCGGTGGAAATGCCGCTGGGCCTCGGCCACACTCAGGCGCTCTCGCTGATCGGCTGGAAGGGCGACCGCGCGGCCCTGGCTTTCGCCACAGTTGCCGCCGCGGCGCGGAAGATGGCTGAGGGTTCGTCGCCGCCGGCCCGTCCGGTCGCCGATCTTCGCGCGTCCCGCCCTCTGGTCGGCCGCCGCGCCCTGTTCGTCGCGGCGGGGGCCTTGGTTGTCACCGGCGCGGTGGGTGTCGCCGTCGCGCCGCGTTCGCTGCGCTGCTCGGTCGGCGCGTGCTGGGGACCCGCTGCCCTGGACCACGCCATCGCCGTGCTCTCCTTCCGCAACCTGAGCGGTGATCCCAAGCAGGACTATCTCTCCGACGGTGTCTCGGAGGACCTGCGCGACGCGCTCTCGCGGATCGCCTCGCTCAAGGTCTCCGCCCGGACCTCTTCGGACGCGTTCAAGGACGCCCGCGCCGATGTCGGCGCCATCGCCGGCAAGCTGGGTGTGGCCTATGTCCTCGACGGCTCGGTCCGCAGGGCCGGCGACACCTTGCGGGTCAGCGCCCAGCTGATCGAGGCCCGCACCGCCACCGAGCGATGGTCCCAGACCTTTGACCGCAAGGCCGACGACATCCTGGCCGTGCAGTCGGAGATCGCCACCAGCGTCGCGAGCGGCATACAGGGAAAGCTGATCGGGGCCGACGCCACCGCCGTGGCCCGCCCGCCGACGACGGTCCCGGCTGCCTATGACGCCTATCTCCGCGGCCGCCAGATCTATGATTCCGGACCTGACGAGGCGGCTCTGCGGGAGGCAATCAAGGCTTTCGACACTGCTCTGGCCGCCGATCCCAACTATGCGCAGGCCCAGGCGGCGCGCGCCCGCGCGCTCACCGCCCTGGCCGCGCAGTTCACGCCCGCCAGAGACCTGGCGGCCGCCTACGACGTCGCCGTGGATGCCGCCCGGCGCGCGGTGGCGCTGGCCCCGGATCTGGCCGATACCCAGTCGTCCCTCGGCTATGCGCTGGTGACCTGCCGGCTGGATTTCGCCGGCGCGCGCGAGCCCTACGAGCGCTCGCTGCAGGCTGGCCCCAATGACTCCGATGTACTGATCCGCTATGGCCTGTTCGCCGTTCGCACCGGCCGGGCGAACGCGGGCCTGACCGCGCTCGCCCGGGCGATCAGCCTCGATCCGCTCAATCCGCGCGCCTACCGGATGTATGGCGCCTCGCTCTATGCGGCACGTCGCTATGCCGACGCCATCCCGCAGCTTCGCCATGCGCTCGACCTCAGCCCCCGTACGAACGCCGCCCACGCGGCCATCGGCGACAGCCTGTTGATGCTCGGCCGCGTCCAGGCGGCCCGCGACGAATATGCCAACGAGCCGCAGGCCCTGACCCGCCTTCCTGGCCTGGCCATCGCCGAGCGCCGGCTGGGTCACGACGACCTGGCCAAGGCCGCCTACGACGAACTGGTCCGCGCCGAAGGAGACAGCGCCGCCTATCAGCAGGCTCAGATCCTGTCGCAATGGGACGATCGCGCCGGCGCCTTAGCGGCGCTCGACCACGCCGAGCGAATCCATGACAGCGGCTTGATCTATGTGCGCAACGACCCGCTGCTCGACCCCCTCCGCGGTGAGCCCCGGTTCAAGACGCTGCTGGCTCGACTGAAGCTTGACAGTTGATTTGCCTGGTGATCGATTGAATCGCAGAATTCGGGGTAAGCCTATGAAGTCCCATCAGCGAATTATTGGCGGCATTCTGCTGTTGAGCGCGGCGTCCTGGCCTCTGGGGGCCGACGCCAGAGCGATCGACATGCACGTCTCGGTGCTGGTCTCATCGCCGACGAAACTGGCCCATGCCGGAACCCGGCTCGCGCAGGATGATACGTGTCCGCCCGAACCGCAGGAACCGGGCGACCCGCCCAATGAACCGACCGCCCCTCAATCGAGTGAGCCGACCCAGGACCAGATCGACGCTTACAGCCAGGCGCTGGACGGCTTTCATCAGCAGTTGGACCAGTATGAACAGGCCTACGACGCTTATGACGATGCGCTGGACAAGTGGGAAGACGCCTGCGCCGGCGACTCGTCCAAGCCTGCTGATCGGGAGTCCTGATCATGAAAAGCCAAGTTTTACTTGTGGGCCTGTTGCTGGCGATGATCTGCGCCGCCGCGCCCGCGGGGGCGGAGGACGCTGCCTGCCCCAACCCGACCCCGATCGCCAGCATGCCGTCGGGCAGCACCGACATGCATCCCTCCCTCTCCGCGGTTCAGGCCAAGGCTCAAGCCCTCGCAGCCTATGATCAGGCGCTCAGGGACCAGCACGCCTGCCTCAGCGCCCAGAAGGCGGCGGCGGAAAAGAAAGTCAGCGGCAGCACGGACATGCGCCCACACTAAGGGTCTTCTCCGGCGCCGCCTTGCGGGTCGAATAGGTTTCCGGACCCGGCGCTACGGCCAGTCTAGGTCCAACTATCGCTATTGTTTATCAGCGCAGTCTGCGGATGAAAAAATTCTTCCAACGACTCACCGTCTCGCGCGTTAGGGTCGATCATGGACCGCATCCCCAATCTCATCACCGGAATTCGCCTGGGCTTGGCGATGTTCACCTTCGGCGCCTTGGCCGGGGCCGCGCTGCTCAGCGAGACGCTGACCGTCGAGACCCAGTTCCTGCTGGAACGCTTGGCGTTCTTCGCCTTCGTGATCGCCGCCCTGACCGACTTCGTCGACGGCTGGCTCGCCCGGAAGTTGCACGCCGAGAGTGTCTGGGGCGCGATTCTAGACCCGATCGCCGACAAGGTTCTGGTTTGCGGCGTGGTGTTGGGGCTGCTGTCGCTGAGCCCCAACGCGATGGTCGCTATCCCGGCCGCCCTGATCCTGTTCCGCGAATTCACCGTCAGCGCCCTGCGCGAAGTGGCGGCCGGCAAGGGGATCAAGCTGCCTGTCACCCTGTTGGCCAAGTGGAAGACCACCCTGCAACTAACCGCCCTGGGCGCCGAACTGCTGGTCGCCTGCTGGGGGGCGTTCTCGCTACCGAACGATCCGAGTACCTTCGGCGCGGCCACCACGGGCGCTCACGCCCTGCTTTGGGTCGCCGCCGTCGCCACACTGGTCACCGGGTTCCAATATTGGGAAAGAGCTCATAAGGCCTTGAGCGACCCCGCGCGGGGCTGATGATTCTAAGGTTCCGGGGGCGTCGTCCATGAAGCTTGGTGTGTTGGGTGTCGGTCTATGGGGGCTCGCCTGGAGTGTCGCCGGGGCCCAGACTCCACCCGACCAGCCTAAGCCGGCGGCGCCCGCGCCGCCCATCGCCGAGCCCCGCGATCTTCCTTATCCCGGCGTTCTGCGGCTGGCAGTGGACGCGACCGACCTGCCGCACGCCATCTTCGCGGTCCACGAGACCCTGCCCGTTTCGGGCCCCGGCCCTCTGACCTTGCTCTATCCGAAATGGCTGCCGGGCAATCATTCACCCACCGGCCCGATCGACAAATTGGCCGGCCTGATGATCACGGCCGCCGGCAAGCCCTTGGCCTGGAAGCGCGATCCGGTGGACGTCTACGCCTTCCACCTCGACGTCCCGACCGGGGTCTCGAGCCTCGACCTCGATTTCCAGTTCCTTTCCCCGGTCTCCGCCCGCGAGGGTCGGGTGATGATGACACCGGACATGTTGAGCCTGGAATGGAACACCGTGGCGCTTTACCCGGCCGGCCATTTCTCCCGCCAGGTCCAGGTGGAGGCCAGCGTCAAGGTCCCCGGCGGATTCACCTTGGCCACCGCGTTGGAGGTTTCGTCGGTGTCGGGTCCGGTGACCCGCTTCCAGACCACCAGTTTAGAGACCCTGGTGGATTCGCCCCTGATCGCCGGCCGCAACTTCAAGAGCATTGATCTCGACCCGGGCGGCCCGGTCCGCGTTTCCCTGGACGTGATCGCCGATCGACCCGAAAACCTGATTGTCCGGCCCGATCAGATCGCCGCGCATCGGGCCCTGGTGCAGCAGGGCTATCGGCTTTATGGCTCCCGCCACTATGACCACTACGACTTTCTGCTCTCGCTGAGCGACAAGCTCGGCGGCATCGGTGTCGAGCATCACCAGTCCAGCGAGAACGGCGTCGATCCGAAATATTTCAACGACTGGGACGTTTCACCAGCGGGCCGTGACTTGCTGGCCCATGAATATACCCACAGCTGGAACGGCAAGTTTCGCCGCCCCGCCGATCTGTGGACCCCCAGTTTCAACGTGCCGATGCGAGGTAGCCTGCTTTGGGTCTACGAAGGCCAGACGCAGTACTGGGGCTTCGTCCTGGCCGCCCGTTCCAGCCTGCTGACCCGGCAGCAAACGCTCGACGCCATCGCCGCGACGGCCGCGACCTATGACTGTCGGGTCGGCCGTGAGTGGCGGGCTCTCGAGGACACCACCAACGATCCGGTGATCGCCATGCGCCGGCCGCTGTCCTGGCTAAGCTGGCAGCGCAGCGAGGACTACTATTCGGAGGGCCAGCTGATCTGGCTCGACGTCGATACGCTGATCCGTCAGCTGTCCGGCGGAAAGCGGTCGCTGGATGACTTCGCCAGGGGCTTCTTCGGTGTCAGGGACGGTAGTTTCGTTGTCGCCACCTACGGCTTCGACGACCTTGTGGCGGCCCTGAACGCGGTCCAGCCCAATGACTGGAGCGTCTTCCTGCGCGCCCGGCTCGACGGCCATGGTCCGGGCGCGCCGCTGGATGGCCTGGCGCGCGGCGGCTATCGCCTGATCTACACGGACACCCCCACCGACTATCTCAAGAGTGTCGATGCCCGGCGAAAGAGCACCGATCTGAGCTTCTCCCTGGGCATGGTGATCGGCAAGGATGCGATCCTCACGGACGTGAGTTGGGATGGGCCGGCCTTCAAGGCCGGCCTCACCGAGGGGACCCAGATCATGGCGATCAATGGCGAGACCTACGCCGGCGAGGACCTGAAACAGGCGATCCGCATGGCCAAGAGTGGAACCGCCCCGATCGAACTGCTGGTCAAGGACAAGGATACTTTCCGGACCGTACGCATCGACTACCACGATGGCCTTCGCTACCCGCGCCTGGAGCGACTCGCCGGGCCGCCGGCGAGCCTCGATGAGATCCTCAGACCGCTGAAATGATGTTGCTGAAGGCGCTGATCGTCGACGTGGACGGGGTTGTCGTGGTCCATTCCGATCCGCTTGGATGGTCGGGGACGCTGGAGGCGGATCTGGGCGTTTCGCCAGCGCGGCTCCAGTCGGAATTCTTCCGGCCTCATTGGAACGATATCATCCTCGGTCGCGCTGGCCTCCACGAGCGTCTTGGGCCGGTGCTGGCTGTGATCGCGCCTGATGTGACGTCGCACCAACTCACCGAATACTGGTTCCGCAACGATAGCCAGTTGGACCATCAGTTGCTGGGCGACCTGGCCGAGGTGAGAACGGAGGGCGTGGCCTTGCACCTCGCCACTGTCCAGGAACATCAACGAGCGTGCTACCTCTGGAATGTCGTGGGCCTCTCCAGGCGCTTCGACGCCATTCACTATTCGGCCGATCTGGGCTGGGCGAAACCGAGCCCTGAGTTCTTCGCCGCCATCGAGGCGCGAACCGGCCTTGCGCCGCCGGAGCTGTCGCTAGCTGGTAAAGATGTCCGGTTTTTGTAGCTCGTGATCTGTCCGCTTCGTTCTGTCTGTGTTCCTGGGCATGCCCAGGAAAAAATGCTGTCATGGAAGTGTGTCATGCGGCGATTTTGGTGGTGTCGATGATG
>JBBRPO010000055.1:0-21723 GCA_038227865.1 Caulobacterales bacterium | reverse complement strand
TCTCCCTATCCAGCTAACCCAGGTTGTCTGAATGTTCTCGTATTTGGGTGGGATGAGGCGTAGAGTTCGTCTGTCGGTGAGGGAGGGTAGGATGGTCGGGATTTTGGATTTCGTGGCTCGATTTGGGACTGAGGCGGCGTGCATTGAGCATCTGGCGGCGCTTCGCTGGCCGGGAGGTTATGCCTGCCCCAAGTGCGGTGGTCGCTCGGCATGGCGACTGCCGTCTCGGCCTCGAACCTACGAGTGCGGGAACTGCCACCACCAGGAATCGGTGACGTCGGGCACGATCTTTCATCGGACGCGGACGGCGTTGCCGAAGTGGTTCCTCGCCGCCCATCTGATGGGCGGCGACAAGCGCGGCGTGTCGGCGAAGTATCTCCAGCGGGAACTCGGGGTCGCCTACCAGACCGCGTGGACCATCGCGCACAAGCTGCGCCATGGGTTGAGCGAGGATCCGGCGCGACCTCTGGAGGGCTTCCTCGAAGCGGACGAGACGTTCATCGGCGGCCGAGGTGATCCGGCAAGCCCCGGACGCAGCACGGAAAACCCGAACAAGAGCCTGGTCGTGGTGGCGATCGAGAAGATCCCGGCGCCGAAAAACCAGGCCGGCAAGCATGGCCATGCGGTAAAGCGGCAGCACGGCTTTTACGCCGGCGCCGCGCGGATCGCCGTGCTGCGGGCCGCCTCCGGCGCCGAACTGGGGGCCTTCATCAAGACCAACGTCGCCGCCAAATCGCACCTGCTGACCGACGGGTTCAAGGGTTACCAGGGACAGGACGCGGCGCTGGGCGACCATCTGAAACATACCGCGGTGGTCCAGGGCGACGGCCGGGGCGCCGCCGAGTTCTTCCCGATCGTTCACACCGTCTTCAGCAACATCAAGGCTTGGTTGGTCGGCACTCATCACGGCGTCAGCGCCAAGCATCTGCCGCGCTATCTCCGAGAGTGGGCCTACCGCTTCAACCGCCGCAACCAGCCCCAGGGACCTGGCCCATGGCTCATCCGCCGAGCCGTCGAATGCGCCACCATCACCTACAAGCAGATCGTCGCCGGCGCCCAGACCAACGGCGCCACACGAAACCACCGGCTGCAACCTAAAACTCTCCTACCTGCGTTAGCTGGATAGGGAGACGCGATCGAAATGGCGCTCGTATTCAGCAAGAGCCGTTTCAAAATCGGCGTCCGTGCGTAGCGGGCGAAGACGAGTATCGGTTGTTATCACGATTTTCTCCAACCAGCGGTGGCGGCGTCTATGGGGTTCATCCTTATAGCCCCACGGCCGCCAAAGCCGCCGCCTGCCGCGCCGCCAACGCCTCCTCCGAAAATCCCTCCAGCGACGCCTCGAACAGCCTTCTCCAGTTGTGTTCGGCGCCCAGGTGCAGGAAAGCCGAGCCCAGGCCGATGGCGGCGCGGCCCATGAACACGAATTCGCGGGGGATGGTGACGGGTCCCTTCTCCTCCAGCGCCTGCTTGACCTGGAAGGCCTCGCGGCGGCCGTAGTCACCCGGAGCGACGCCGTCGGCGACCGTGCGGACGCGGTCATCGAGCAGCGGACCATAGATGAAGCGCGCCCACAGGCCGAGCACGTCGGCCAGATCCTGGGACAGGTTCTTGAACCCCCAGGCCTCATAGGCGGCGATCTCGCCGGCCCGGTCGCCGGTCGAAAGGGCGCGAAAGAGGCGCACAACGCCGCCCACGAACACCAGCGGAAAGATCCGCACACAGCCGAAATCGGGCAGGTTCAGCCGCGAGCCGCTCGCTGACCAATCACAAATCCGGCCAACGACCTTACTGACCGCCAGGTTCGTCTGACAGAGCCCTTGTCGGGATTACTGGCGCACGGTCACGCGGAAATAGGCGAACTGCCCCGGAACGTCATAGGTCGTGGGGTCGTAGTTTGGACCCGTGCAACTGTAGCAGGCGGGGGGATTCTGGTCGAAGACGTTGTTGACCCCAACGGTGAAGGCGACCCTGTGCTGGAGCGAAGCCGGGCTCACGCTCAGCCGAAGATCGCCATAGAAGGTATCTCCCAAGCGATTTCCAGCCTGGCCCGAGGTTTCGATGACGTGGTCGATGTAGCGGCCGGTGAAAGCCGCGTCGACGTCGCCGAACGCCCAGTCAATGACGCCCGTGCCCTTGAACCGCGGGTAAGACTGGTCGGGGAACCCGCGCGTCACGCCCGTGTAGTCCGTCGTTGTGAAGCCGACCGCTGCTGGGAAAGTCTCTTTGTAGGTAAGAAGGTAGTTGCCGTTCAACGATAGGCCGAAATAACCGAGGTCGGTCTTGGGCGTGCGATAGTTGAATGTTATATCCACGCCTTGGGTGCTGATCTCTCCGATGTTCTGAAGCGTTGCATTGATCCGCTGAATCAGACCGTTCGGCGTCCGCGTAATCGCCGCGCAGCTGAGCGCGTCGGCTGAGTTCGCGCAGCGGCTGAGGGTGAGTTGAGCGTCAGTCGGAGCGATCGCATTGGACACCTTGATATCGTAGTAATTGACCTCCAGGCTAAGCTGGCTGGCGTAGCCCGAATTGCGCGCCCAACTTGGGGCGTAGACCGCGCCGAACAACAGGGTCTGTGACGTTTCCGGCTTCAGCCGCGGGTTCCCGCCGGTCAGGACCGCGAGTTGCCCGCCCGTCGGCTCGGCGTAGCTGCCGTTCGCCGGCACGCCATTGGCGGTGCAATTGGCGCGGACCGTGGCCGAGGACTGATACGGCGAACCCGGGACATTCGTGCAGGGATCGTCAATCGGCGCGTCGGCCCGCGAGGCGGCGCCGTACAGCTCACCGATCGCCGGCGCGCGGAACCCGGTCGCGTAGCTACCGCGCAGCAGCAGGTCGGGGACCGGCTTCCACAAGCCGGTGCCGGTATAGGTCGTGCTGGAGAAACCCGTCGAATAGTCCGCGTAACGGACTGATCCGTCGGCCTCCAGAGAGTCAATAAAGGGGACATTTTTGACGATCGGAACGCGGACTTCGCCATAAATCTCGTTGGTGCTGTAGTGGCCGACCGCGGGTTGGGCGGGGATGTCCGCGCCCAGACCGGCGACGATGACCGGATCGGGATCGAAGCGCCCGAACTGATAGCGGTGTTCATAACCCACGGCTACGCCGAGCGGGCCGGCAGGCAAGTCGACCAAGTCACCGCTGAGATTCACCGTAAAGTCGTACAACTCCTGTCGACTCTGGTCGTGTTCGGTGAAGGCGACAAAGTCCAGCATCGCCGGCGTAATCGAGCCAGCCCCGCCGAAGAGATCGAAGGGCACGCACGGCGCGGTGCACAGCGCGACTGGGCCAAGCGCCTGGGCGAGTTTCGCCGCGTTGAGATTGCCGGTGAACGTCTGGTTCGCGTCGTTAAAGCCCGCCGTGGCATTGGCGTCCCAGAAGAATTTGTGCGCGTTGAACATGAACGAGCCGTCCAGGGTCGCCGTGACGTTCCTGGTGTCGACATGCTGAGTATAGGTTCGCTGCCCGTTTTCGACCAGGCGGCGGGCGATGAAGGAGTAGTTCGCCGGCGGCTGCCCTGCGCCTCCCGCCGACAATTGGCCAAACGGATTGTAAGGGTTGGTCGCGTCGATGGTGATGGTGTCGAGCAGGTTGCCGTTTCCGGCGTCTGGACCGATGAACAGAGGCAGGAAGGCCGCCTGGTTCTGGGAATTGCGCCGGCTGTATTCAGCCTTGACCCGCAAATTGACGTTGGAGCTCAGTTCCTGCTTGACGCTCAGCCAGGCGCCATAGCGCTCCGATGGGGTCAGAAAATAGTTGAGCGGCGCGAAGTCGAAGCGGTCGGCCGAGGTGAACGCCTTGAAATCGCTGGTCGCGCCGGTCGGATCGAGAGGATTGTAGTTTGGCCGCCCCACGATGGGGCCGTGCTTCAGGGTCAGGCTGCCCGCCGCGCCGGGGATGCCGACGAAGCGGCCGTTGGGCGTCGCGCTGCTGCATCCTCCGATCGGATCGGAGCAGCTGGTCTGAAACGGGTTGGGGAACTGCGAGGTCGAACGATCGGCGGTCTTGACCGCCCCCTGATTGACGTAACTGCCGCCAAACACGATCGAGGTTCTAGACAGTTTGAGACCGTAGCTGCCGTTATAGTCCTGGGTTTGGCCGTCGCCATGGAGAAATGAGCCATATTGGGCTGAGAGTTGTAGCCCTTGCTGCGCCGATTTGGTGATGATGTTGATGACGCCCGCGAGCGCGTCCGAGCCATACAGCGGCGACTGGCCCGACTGGAGCACCTCGATCCTGTCGATCGAACTGACCGGGATCGTGTTGAGATCGACCGTCGAGGGGATGCCGCTGGCGCTGGCGCCGTTGACGAAGCGAATGCCGTCAACCAGCACGAGCGTTCGTTTGGCGCCGAGGTAACGCAGATCGATCTCGGCCGAACCGGCGCCGACCCCACCGCCGTCGGGCGGATTTCCGATGTTGCCGCTGTTGTTGACCTTGGAGTTCAGACCGCCACTGGCGCTCGGAAGACGCTGGAGCACGTCGGCGACCGCCGACAGTCCGGTCTGCTGGATGGCCGCCTGATCGATAACCACCACCGGACTTGCCTGGACCAGCGGGTCGCGGCGAATGCGGCTGCCGGTGACGATCATCTCTTGTATCGGGGCGGGCGCCGCGGCGCCGGTCTGGGTATCGGTCTGGGCTTGCGCCAAGCCGGCGTAAAATACGAGCGCCATCGTCGCGCTGCAAAGCAGCAAAGGCTTCATCATCTCGTCAGTCCCCAGCGGTACGTGAGAGATCGTAGGCATCTGGACCCCAGCAGAGCAATACCGGACGGGCCTTGGCAGAGCGATTGCAAGTGATTGACATATTTTTGCGACACACCCTGGCGCCGACCATCGACGCCAGGGGTAAAGGCGCGCGGCGATCTTCAGGCCAGCCCCACCGCCGCCAAGGCCTCCGCCTGCCTGGCGGCCAGCCGGTCCTCGGAGAACCCCTCGAGCGACGCCTCGAACAGGCGGCGCCAGTTGTGTTCGGCGCCCAGGTGCAGGAAGGCGGAACCCAGGCCGATGGCGGCGCGGTCCATGAAAACGAATTCTCGGGGGATGGTCACCGGGCCCTTTTCCTCCAGCGCCTGCTTGACCTGGAACGCCTCGCGGCGGCCGTAGGCGCCCGGGGCTATGCCGTCGGCGACCGTGCGGACACGATCATCGAGCAGCGGACCATAGATGAATCGCGCCCACAGGCCGAGCACATCGGCCAGATCCTGAGACAGGTTCTTGAAGCCCCAGGCCTCGTAGGCGGCGATCTCCCCCGCCTTGTCGCCGGTCGACAGGGCGCGGAACAGCTTCACCACCCCGCCGACGAATACCGGCGGGAAGATGCGTACGCAGCCGAAGTCCAGCAGGTTCAGCCGCCCGCCGGCGTCGGCAAAGCTGTAGTTGCCCAGGTGCGGGTCGCCGTGGATCACCCCCAGATGCATAAGCGGCGTCCACCAGCCCTCGAACAGGATCTTGGCGACGCGGTTGCGGGTTTCGAGGTCGTCGCCCTTGAAGCTTTGCAGGCCTCGCCCGTCCAGCCAGTCCATGGTCAGCAGGCGCGCGCTGCTGAGATCCGCGTCCGGCGCGGGGACCGAGATATCGTCGCGGGCGGCGAAGAACGCGCCGTAGAGCCGCATCGCCTTGGCTTCGCGGGCGTAGTCGAGCTCTTCGCGGATACGCTCGCCGATCTCCTCGGCCACTTCGCGGGTGTCGATGGCGCCGAACACCTGCCGGCCCAAACTTAGGAGTGCGCGAAGCTGGCCAAGATCGCTTTCCACCGCGCTTTGCATGTCGGGATATTGCAGTTTGACCGCCAGCGCGCGGCCGTCATGGGCGACGGCCCGGTGGACCTGGCCCAGCGAAGCGGCGGCGGCGGGGGTCTGGTCGAATTCGGCGAACCTGGCCAGCCAGTCCGGCCCCAGCTCGGCGGCCATGCGGCGGCGCACGAAGGCCGGGCCCATGGCGGGAGCGTTGGTCTGAAGCTCGGTGAGCTGGGCCGCGAACTCCGGCGGCAGGAGGTCGGGCACGGTGGCCATCATCTGGGCCACCTTCATCAGCGGACCCTTGAGCTGGCCCAGGGTCTCCTTCAGCGCCTTGGCGTTGCGGGCGGTGACGTCGCCCTTGGCGAACAGGGCGTTGGCGCCGAAAGTCGCCGCCGCGCCCGACAGGCCGGCGCCGACCTTCGCAAAACGCGCCACCCGGCCGCTCAGCCGGTCGCGCTCGGGATCATTGACCATAAGATTTCAGACCAGGGCCTCGAAGGCATCCACAAGCCGCTCCAGTCGGTGGCAACCCGACTGCCAGAAACTGGGCAGGCGGGGATCCAGGCCGAACGGCGCCAAGGCCTCCACATAGGTGCGCGCGCCGCCGCCCGCCAGCAGTTGCTGATACAGCGGCGCGAAACCGGCCGGATCGCCGCGCCGGGCCTCCATCAGCGCCTCGACCAGCAGATTGCCGAACGCATAGGCGTAGACATAGAACGGCGCGTGCACGAAGTGGCTGACATAGCTCCAGTAATGCTCGTAACCCGGATTGAGCCGCACCGCCGGGCCGAGGCTTTCACCCATCACATCCAGCCACAGCGCCCCGATCGCCTCGGTCGACAGCTCGCCGTCCTTGCGGGCCTCATGGAAGCGGCGCTCGAAACGATGGAAAGCGATCTGGCGCACCACGGTGTTGAGCCCGTCCTCGATCTTGCCGGCCAGCAGGCCCTTGCGGTCCTCCGGTGTCGCCTCGGCCAGCAGCCGGTCGAAAAGCATGCCCTCCGCGAAGATCGAGGCGGTTTCCGCCAGCGTAAGCGGCGTGTCGGCCAGCAAGGTGCCTTGTGGCGAGGCCAAGGTCTGGTGAACCGCGTGGCCAAGCTCGTGCGCCAGGGTCAGCACATCCCGCCGCTCGCCCATGAAATTGAGAAACACATAGGGATGACGCGGCGCCGTGACGGGATGGGAATAGGCGCCGGACTGCTTGCCCGCCCGCGGCCGGGCGTCGATCCACGGATGCTCGAAGAACACGCGGGCGCGGTCGGCGAGGGCCGGCGCCAGATCGGCGAAGGACTCCAGCACCATCGACCTCGCCTCCCCCCAGCCATAGGCGCGGGGGGCCGCGGCGGTGAGCGGAGCGTTGCGATCCCAATGGTCCAGCCGGGTCTTGCCCATCACCTTGGCCTTCAGGCGATAGTAGCGGTGGCTGACGCGCGGATAGGCAGCGACCACGGCCGCCTCGAGCGCTTCGACCGCGGCGTCGTCGACTTCGTTGGCGATATTGCGGGCCGCGACTGGGCTTGAATAGCCCCGCCAGCGATCCTCGACCTGTTTCTCCACCGCCAGAGTATTGAAGCACAGCGCCAGGGTGTCGCGGCGTTCGCCGAGCGCCCTGCCGAGGCCCTGGGCGGCGGCTCGGCGGCGCGTGGGGGCCGAATCCGATAGCCTGTTCAGCGCTTCTGAGAGCGTAAGGCGTTCCGCGCCGACCCGGGCCGTCAGGCGAGCCAGGGTGTCGTCATAGAGGCGGGTCCAGTTGGCCACGGCCGGCGCCCGATCGACAAGCATGCGCTCGAGATCGGGGCTCAGTTCATGCGGGCGCGACAGCCGCACCCGGCGCAACCAGGGCCGCCAACGCGCTGCGGCCGAGCCCACGGCAAGGGCCGCCTCGATCTCGGTATCCTCAAGGGCGTTGAGTTCAAGGGTGAAGAACAGGCTGTCGGCGGCGATGGCCGAGGATTTGGCCCTCACGTCGGCCTCGAACTGCGCCCAGGCGGGGTTGTCGCGGCTGACCGACGCGGCCAGGCTCGCATAGGCGCCGACGCTCCACAGCAGATTGGTCGCCTCTTCGAACAAGGTGACGCCCCGGTCGATCAGCCCCGCCAGCTTCGCCGACTCGGCGCGGGCCTCGAGGAAGGCGCCCTTCAGGGCGACCAGTTCGGCGTTTATCCGCCGGGCCGCGCCGAGATCCGTCTCCAGGCGCGGATCGTCGGGACCGCTATAGAGGTCCTCGAGGCTCCAAAGCGGCAGGGCGCCGGCGTCAAATTCGGGAGTGGGCGCGTTCATCGGGTGTCTCCAGCGTCGCGGCCGCGGCGACGAAACTCGCGCCGACCCTTCGGGGCCTCGCCCTTGGCCTTGGCCGAGATTTCCTTGAGCTTGACGGTCTGCATGATCGAAAGCGCCGCCCCGGCCACGCCCTTCTCGGGATCGCCGAAGGCCCGGCCGTAGGTCTCAAGGCGCTCCGCGACCGAGCCGAGGAACTCACCTTCCCATTCCGACAAATCCACCCCCCCACGATCCGCCGTCCGGCGGGCGCGTCTGAGGGCGTTCAAGGCGGCCCGGCGGGCCTGAACGCGCGGATCGGGAAGCGTTCTCTTCACAGACCTCCGATGGCCGAGATGTAGAGGTCGATCAAGGCTTCTTCTTCCTGGCGCTTGGCCTTGTCCTGGCCGCGCAGGCGCACGACCTTGCGCACGATCTTGACATCGAAGCCCTCGCCCTTGGCTTCCAGATAGACCTCCTTGAGGTCGGTCGACACCGCCTTCTTGTCTTCCTCCAGGCGTTCGATCCGCTCGATCAGGCTCTTGAGCTTGCCCTGAGCGGAGGTGTTGATCGCGTCGAGACCCGCGGCGCCGTCGGCCATGAAACCATCCTTGGATTGAAAGCGTGAGAACCCGACTTTAAGGTCCCGCGACCCCTGAGTCATGGCCCGCGCGGCCTTGTCCACAGAAGACTCTAGCAACCAGGGGTTCCGGAGACGCCATGACCCGCCGCACGATCACCCAGTCGCAAGCCGAGGACGCGGTTCGCGTCCTGATCGAATGGGCCGGAGACGATCCCGACCGGGAGGGCCTGCTGGAGACCCCAGCGCGGGTGGCGCGGTCGTATCGCGAACTGTTTTCCGGCTACGCCACCGAACCGCGCGCCTATATGGAGCGCACCTTCGAGGAGGTCGGCGGCTATGACGAGCTGGTGGTGCTGCGCGACATTCCGGTGATCAGCTTTTGCGAACACCACATGCTGCCGGTGATCGGCCACGCCCACGTCGGCTATCTGCCGACCGATCGGGTGGTGGGAATCTCGAAGCTGGCGCGGGTCGTTCAGGGGTTCGCGCGGCGGCTGCAGATCCAGGAAAAACTGACCGCGGAAATCGCCGGCGCCATCGACCAGGTATTGAAGCCCAAGGGTGTCGGGGTGGTGATCGAAGCCGAGCACAGCTGCATGACCCTGCGCGGCGTCAACACGCCTGGCTCAAGCCTGACCACCAGTCATTTGACCGGCGTGATCCGCGACGACGCGCGAACCCGGCAGGAATTCCTGCGGCTCGCCCGGGGCGGTTAGCCCTGCCGCGCCTTGAAGCGCGGGTTGGTCTTGTTGATCACATACATACGGCCCTTGCGACGCACGAGTTTGCAGTCGCGGTGGCGCGTCTTCAGCGTCTTCAGCGAGCTTCTGACTTTCATGGCGGTCGTCGTCCAGGGGCGGCAATTGCGGAGCGCGGTGGTATAGGGAGAGGCGGCCCTCGAGTCAATTGACGAGTCAACTGCTGTCGCTAGCAAACGATCTGTCCGGTTTATGTGGGAGTGTCCGCGATGACCAGATCAGGCGTTGGCCACCCAGCCGCGCCAGGTAAAGGCGGTATAGAACGGGGTCACGTTCGAGAAGCCCGCGTCGCGAAGGATGGCTTCGTCCTGCTCCGGGCTGAGAAGATTCAAATTCCGCTCGACCGACGCCCGCGCGTTTTCAGCCAGGTCCGAAGCGACGCCGGAGGCGACCGCAAAGGCGGCGTACCGGGAAAGCCAAAGCGCTCGCTCGTTGTCACCCCCCGGGCAGCTGGAATGGGCGACGACAAACGGCGCACCCGGCTTGAGGCGTCGCCGAATTTCGCTGGCCGTACGTCGCCGCTCTTCCGGCTCCAGAAAATGCAGCGTCAGCAAACAGGCGGCCGCGTCAAACGGTCCTTCCGGCGCATCATCGATATAGCCGTGGTGCAGGCGGACGCGGGCGCCGAGCAACCCCAGTGTCTGTTCGGCCAGCTTCAGCATTTCCGCGGCCGGGTCCACGCCGTCGAATGTCCACGCCGGCTGGGCCTCCGCAAAGGCCTTCAACTCAAGCCCTCCGCCAGCGCCGAGGACGAGCACTTTCGCATTTCGCGGCGCATGTTCCGCCAAAAGGACGGCGGACATCCGGTGCAAGTCGGCGAAACCGGGCACGAAGCGTGGCGGCCCGTCGACATACTTGGCGACGGCCATGGGGTCGGAAAACGGGGTCAACAGTTCGTTCATGGCGCGGTCTCGATCTGTCCGGAATTGAATATGCGCACAGCGGCCAGGCGATCGTGAAAGTCGGTGGCCAGGGCCGCGAGCGTGACGGCGCCCAACCGCCGTAGCAGCAGCGCCTCCGCATCACGGAAAGTGTCCAAAAGCGCGGCGTTGACCGCCTGTTCGACCAGGCACCCGGGCGACTTCGTCCGATTTCCCATCGCCAACAGCTCGGGCGATCCCAGCGCGTCGTAGACGTCGCGTAGCGTCACCAACGCCAGATCGCGCGCGATCGACCAGCCGCCACCGTGGCCCTTCTCCGAACGAACCAGTCCAGCCCGCCTCAGACCCGCCAGCACTCGCCTGACGACAACCGGATTGGTGTGCATGGCTTTCGCCATGGCCTCGGACGTAACCGGTCCGTCGGCCTCCGCCATATGCAGCAGCACGTGAAGCACGCCCGACAATCTACTATCCCGTCTCATGTAACAATCTATGTTGCGTGATTGGCGAAGCGTCAACCCGGCCGCTCACGGATGGGGGTCAATTGCGCCCTATCGGCCCGACTCGGGAGCGATTATCCTGGAAGTATGCGCCGTCGAAACTTTCTCGCTCTCGCCATTGCGGGCCTCGCCGGCTCGGCCGTTGGCCAGAACGACACGACCCAGACCGATACAATGGTGCGGCCGTCGGACCTGCTTGGGGCTTCGGGAGAGCCCTATTTCATCGATTGGCTCAACGGCTTCCACGCCAGGTCCCTGGCGGCCGGGGTATCGCGATCGGTGCTGGACGGCGCCCTTTCGGGGCTCGCCCCCGATCCGCGGGTGGTGGCTCTCGACTCGAAGCAGCCGGAATTCGCCCGGCCGGTCGGCGCCTATGTGAAGAGCGCGGTCAACGATGCCCGGATCAGCATCGGACGCCAGAAACGCCAGGAGATCGCTGCCCTGGAGACCATCGAGCAGGTCTGGGGCGTACCCGGAGAGATCCTGATCGCCATCTGGGCGATGGAAACCCGCTTCGGCGCCCAGATGGGCGACATGGACATCATCCGCTGCCTGGCCACCCTGGCCGCCCTGGGCCGCCGGCGCGCCTGGGCCGAATCGGAGTTGATGGCGGTCTTCAAGATCCTGGCCGACGGCGACGCCCCGCGCGAGCGGCTGCGGGGCTCTTGGGCCGGCGCCATGGGCCAGACTCAGATGCTGCCGTCGACCTATCTTTCCTATGCGGCCGACGGCGACGGCGACGGCCGCCGCGATATCTGGGGCTCGACCGCCGACGCCCTGGCCTCGGCGGCCAATCTGCTCAGCCATGACGGCTGGCGGCGTAACGAGGGCTGGGCGCGCGAGGTGCTGTTGCCATCCGGCTTCGACTATGGCCTGGCGGAGGGGTCGGCCGAGATTCCCTATTGGTGGGCGGGGCGCGGCGCGCTCACCGCCGACGGCCAGGCGTGGAGCGCGGCCGACACGCAGGCCAGCTGTGTGCTTTTGCTTCCGGCGGGAGCGGCGGGGCCGGCTTTCCTGGCCCTGCCGAACCATTTCGTGATACGAAAATACAACAATTCGCTGGCCTACGCCCTCGCGGTGGGTTTGCTGGCCGACGGCTTCGCGGGTGGGAGGCGCCTGGTGACGCCTTGGCCCAATGAGATGCCGCTGTCGCTGGACGACCGGCTGGCCGCCCAGAGCGCCCTCACCACCCTGGGCTATAATCCCGGCGCGCCGGACGGTTTGATCGGCCTGGCCACGCGGGCGGCCCTGCGCGCCTGGCAGAAATCCCAGGCCTTGCCCGCCGACGGCTACCTTTCGGCTGATATGGTGACCCGGCTGCGCATTGCGGTCAGGGGAGGCCCGATATCAGCGTCGGTCGCGGGAAAAATGTGATCACGCAGATGTGAACTCTTGTCTTGCGTTCAGACACAAACAGCGCATAATCCCTCAGGTGCGCCAGCGGCGCATTGTCGAACAGTGCCTCCATTGCCCCTGGCGTCTTCAGAATTACCTAAAGGAAACCCAACTATGACCTCTGATCTGATGCGTAAAGTCCTCGTCGCCGGCGCCGCCGTCGCCGCTCTTTCCGTCGCCGCTTGCAGCAAGCCCGCCGCGCCCGTCGACGCGTCCAACACCACGATCACCGAATCCACCAACGCGATGGCTCCGGCCGAGAACGCCATGGCCCCGGCTGACAACGCCATGGCCCCGGCCGCCAACTCAGCTTCGTAAGATCTGTCGAGGGACAAAGTTTCCTCGCCGATCGTTCTACAAAATGGGTCGCTTAATCCAAGCGGCCCATTTTTATGCTTCAACCCTGACAATATGGGAAAACCTGATCATGACCACCGATCTGATGCGTAGAATCCTCGTCGCCGGCGCCGCCGTCGCCGCCCTGTCCGTCGCCGCCTGCTCCAAGCCCGCCGAACCGGCCGCAGACAACACCGCCAACGCCATGGCCCCGGCCGAGAACGCCATGGCTCCGGAGAACGCGATGGCTCCCGCCGACAACGCGATGGCCCCGGCCGCGAACACCGCTTCCTAAATCTGGCCCAACCGTTCGTCCTGCGAACGACTGGTCTATAGTCGAGGGCCGCTCCCAAGGGGGCGGCCCTTTTCGTTGTGCATAATGTCGGACCTGGAACCCAATCCATCCCCGGTCGCCCTGTCCCCGGCCATCTGGGAAGACGGAGCGCCTCGCTCACGGCTGCATGGCGATGTGTATTTTTCGCGCGACGATGGACTGGCCGAGTCGCGGGCGGTGTTCCTCGCCGGTTGTGGCCTGCCCGCCGCCTGGGCTGGGCGACGGCGGTTCGTGGTCGGCGAGCTGGGCTTCGGAACCGGTCTGAATATCTGTGCCCTGCTTGAGCTTTGGAGCCGCACCCGCGAGGCCGATAGCCGGCTGCACATCTTTACCATCGAGGCCAATCCCCTCGACGCGGCCGACGCCGCCCGGGCCTTGAGCGCCTGGCCGGAACTCGCCCCGATCTCGGCCCTGATCACCGGCCGCTGGTCCGGACAGGCGCGGGGCTTCCATCGGATAGACCTGCCGGAACTGGGCGCCGTCGTGGATGTGGCGGTGATGGAGGCCGGCGAGGCCCTGGAACAGTGGAGCGGATCGGCGAACGCCTGGTTCCTCGACGGTTTTGCCCCCGCCCTCAACCCCGACATCTGGCGAGACGAGGTGATGGACCTGATCGCCCAGCGCTCCGCCCCCGGGGCGAGGGCGGCGACCTATACGGTGGCGGGCGCCGTGCGCCGGGCGCTGGCGCAGGCCGGATTTTCGGTGGAGCGCCTGCCCGGCCATGGCCGCAAGCGCGAACGTCTGGAGGCGCGACTGACCGGCGCCGCCCCGGAGTCGGCCACGCCCAGCGCCGCCATCAACGTCGCCGTCATCGGGGCCGGCATCGGCGGCGCGGCCCTGGCGCGGGCGTTCCAGGATCTGGGCGTCGAGGCGCGGGTGTTCGACACGAAGGGTCCGGGAGCCGGCGGCTCGGGCGCGCCGGCGGGGTTGATGGCGCCGCGGCTGGACGCGGGCCTGGGTTCCGCCGCGGCGCTGTTCGCCCAGGCCTCGCGCCGGGCGGCGAGGTTGTATGACGCCACGCCGGGCGCGGTGATCTCCCGCCAGGCGTTGCAGCTTGGCGTCGGACCCAAGGACCCGGGGCGGTTCGAGGCCATCGCCGGTTCGAACCTTTTCGAGCCCGGCGCCATGCGGCGCGCGACAGCCGCGCAATCCGGCGAGCGCCTGGGCGAGGCGGTCGGCGAGGGGCTGCTGATGAACCAAGCCCTGGTGGTTCGGCCCGCGGCCATTCTGGCGGCATGGCTTGAACGGTGGACCAGGGCGGATGTCGCCTCGTTAGTCCGGGTCGACGGGACCTGGCGGCTGCTGGACGCCGGCGGCGCGGAAATCGCCCGGGCGGACGTGGTCTGCATCGCCAACGCGGCGGCGGCCTCGAACCTGGCGGCGGGCCTCGATCTGACTCCCGTGCGCGGGCAAGTGACCTTCACGAACGACGCCCAATGGCCGCTGGCGACGGTGTTCGGGGCCTATGTCCTGCCGACTCCGGACGGCCTGCTGTTCGGCGCCACCCACGACCGCGACGAAACCAACCCGGCCGCCAGACCCGAAGACCGGCGGCGCAACCTGACGGCTGTGGAGGCCGTACTACCCGACCTCGCGCGCCGCCTGGGCCAGAGCGCCCTGGAAGACTGGACGGCGGTGCGCGCCACGACCCGGGACTATTTCCCGCTGGCCGGCGCGGTCCCAGGCGCCGAGGCCGGGCTTCTGGTTCTGACAGGTCTGGGGTCGCGAGGTTTCTGTCTCGCGCCCTTGCTGGCCGAACATCTGGCGGCCGAGGCGATCAGCGCGCCATCGCCCCTGCCCCGCGCCCTCGCCGCCCTGGTCGATCCCGGACGGTTCGCCGCGCGGGCGGCGCGAAAGGGTCGGCCCCGGACCCAATCCTGACGACGCCATTCAGGCGTCGTTCAGCCGGATGGGTCCACCTTATGGTCATCGATCGAGGCGCGCTTCGGCGCCGGCCCCGAAACTTGGATGCCCGAAACCGAAATGAAAGCGGAGCGTATCATGAAGAAGATGCTGATCGGCGCCACGGCGCTGTTGGCCGCCCTGACCGGCGTCGTCGCCGGCGCGGCCCCGGCCGAGGCGCGTGATGGCGGCTATCATGGCGGCGGCGGATATGGCTATCGCGGCGGCGGCTACCATGGCGGCGGCTACGGCGGGGGTTACGGCTATCGCGGCGATGGCGTGGGCACGGCGGTGTTCGCCGGCCTTGCGGGCCTCGCGGTGGGCGCCGCCCTGAGCCAGCCCCACTACGGTTATTATGGCAGGCCCGGCTACGGCGCGGGTTACCGCGGCTATTACGGCCCGCCCCCCGCCTACTACGTCGGACAGAGCTACTATGGCTGGTACGAGGGCTGCCGCCGTGAATGGGTGTGGAGCCCTCGCTGGGGCGGCTATCGCCTGGTCGACGCCTGCTATTGATCCTCGAAGGGGACGGGTCCGGTAAATCGCCGGACCCGAGTGCGCCGCCGCTGATTTCTGCTAAGGTCGCGGGCGCGATGTCCGCCGACCCATTCAATATCTTCATCTCCGACTGGGAGGACGCGCCGGCCACGCTGCCGGCGGGCGTGTCCGCCTGGGCGATCGGGGACGTGCACGGGCATCTGGATCATCTGAACGCGCTTTTGGCGGCGGTCGAGACGCTGATCGCCAAGGCGCCGCCGGGGCCGCGCCATCTGGTGATGATGGGCGACTATGTCGACCGGGGACCCGCCAATATCGGCGTTCTGCAGCGAGTCGCAGCCCTGCGGATCCCGAGCGTGACGGTGACCCGCCTGCTGGGCAATCACGAACAGTTCCTCGACCGGTTCCTCAACGACGAAGCCATGGAGCCGGACTTCGTGGATTTCTGGGCGGCCAATGGCGGCCTCGCCACCCTCGTCGATATGGGCGTGTATCCTGGCGATATCCGGCGGTACGGCCCGTTGGCGGTTATCGATCAGGTTCGCGCCACCGCACCAAGAAGCATCCGCCGGGCGCTGGGCGAGCTCGAGCTGACGTTTCGGCTGGGCGGCTATCTGTTCGCCCACGCGGGGGTTCACCCGCTTTATCCGCTGGAAGACGCCGAACAGCAGCGCCTGACCACCATCCGCCAGCCGTTCCTGGACGGCGAGGGCTGGATTCACGATTTCGCGGTGGTGCACGGCCATTCGATCATCGGACCGGGTGTCGAGCGTCACCGGATCGCGGTGGACAGCGGCTGCTATCACACCGGCGTGCTGACCTGCGTCGAGCTGCGGGACGACCGGGCGCGGTTCATCTGCGCGACGCGGGACAAGACCCTGGACGGATTGCTGCGCATCAGGGGACGCCGGCCCCTGTCGTCCGAGACCTGGCGACCGATGGCCGGCTAAGGCTGTAGGCGTCGCGTAGCAGCATCGGCTCGCCCGGCTTCTGGCTTAGGCGGGTGATGGACAAGCTATCGCCGCGGCGGGTGAGAATGAGGCGAACACGGACGTCGGCGGTGTTCTCCTGGCCGGTTCCATCGGCGACCAGAGTCTCGCCCACACCCTCGGCCTCGCCCCGGCGCTCGGCGACGATCAGGGTTTCGAGCTTCGCCCCGTCCCTGATCGTGAGGACATTTCCATCCGCGCTCAACGACCAGTGCTCGGCGGCGTGAACGGTCTTGCCCGGACCGTCATCGAAGGTGAAGGCGAGTGCGGCGCCGGATCCCTCGGCCACGCCGGTCATCAGGGTCGGCAAGGTGACGCGGCGATCATTGCCGAAATCGCGATATTCGAGGACGCCGGTCCAATCCCCCGCCAGGACGTCGGCCAGGGCCGGTGGCGGCGGGACCGCGCGCTGGGCGACCTCCATCGCCCGGTCGCGGCCGGCGGTGAAATCGGCCAGGGTCGGGATCACCAATTCATCGACCGGTACGCCTCGGCCGGGAACGAAGTGAATGATGTTGGTGCGGTTCCAGGCGTTAGGTATCCTGACCTTCAGACTGCTGTTCGGCAGGGTCAGCAGGAAGATGTGGCCGGCGGTCGGCCCTTCGGCGCTGCCGGCGCTTTCCTCGCCAACCAGCCTGGCGCCGATGTTTTCCTTCAGCTGGGCGATGGTCCGGGTGGCGCCCGAGCCGTTGCTCGGGCCGGTAAGGATGGTCACGGTCCCCGCGAAGCGATCGGGCGAGACGGTCTTGGGCAAGGCGCTGTCATCGTCTTCATCGCCTGACCGGGGAATGCGTTCCCAGCCGCCATCGGCGAGGCGCTTGAAATCGGCTTCGGGCGGCTCGAACAGGGCCGCCCGATCGCCCCAGCTTTCGATGTGGCTGGGCAGGTCGCCATAACGGATCGCCTTCAGCCGGACGGGCTTCGACCATGTGAAGGTTCGGGGCAGCAGATAGCGGCCCAAAGCCAGAGACACGTCCTCCGACCCGCCGCCGTTCTCGCGCAGATCGAGGATCAGACGGGTCGCGCCGGCGGCCTTCAGCGCCTTGAAGAAGCCGCCCAGAAAGGCGTCGGCGTCGACCGGGTTGCGGTAGTTGACGAAAGTGTCGATGCGCAAGGTGGCCGCTGGGCTGGCCAGACGCCAGCGGACCGACTTGTAGAACTCGTCGCGGTAGGTCTCGCCCGGCCAAGCCAGGGCCGTCCAGGCCCTGAAGGCGATCGGCGCGAGATCGGCGTGACGGATCGGCCCTTCGCCCGGCGTCTTCCAGTCCAGCGCCCAACGGGCCGGAAAGCCGTGGAACGCCGGCCAGTATTCGTCGAAATCGTCGCCCATCAGGTCGCTGTCGCTGGCGAGCTTGGGGGCTATGGCTTGGTCGGTCGTTCCGTCATAGGCGACCGCGAGGCCGAGCTCGGTCAAGACCACCGGCGCGGGCCTGCCGTCGATGGCCACGATCTCCGAGCCGGGCGGCGGCGCGCCGGGCTGAGCGTCGTTGGAGACCACGATCATCCGGCCTTCAATCAGGCGAAAGCGCACCGGCAGATGGGTGGCGTGGGTCATCCGGTACCGGTCCAGGGCGTCGGAAGCCTCCGGCTTGGTGTGGTCACAATGGATCGCGGCCAGCATCAGGGCGATGGCGCGCCAGAGCTCGAGATCGGTGACCGGGCGATCGGCCACCGCGTCCAGGTGTGCGAAAGCGGCGTCGATCTCGGCGCGGCTGGCGTAGCGGACGAGGCCGGGGTGGACAGTCTCCAGGGCGCGCCGCATCAGGGCGATATCGGCATGGGCCTGGGCCGGCGACAGCGTCAGGGGCCGATAGGATTCATCTGGCGTCACCGAGGCCGCGGCGGTCGCGGCCAGGAGAAGCGCGGCGGAAAGACAAAGCATCAAGCGCATGGCCGAAACTCAAGCGGGCACGCCCTCGCCTGTCGTCCCGATCGGCGGATCGATGGTGTTTTGTGGGATTTGAGCCGCTTTCCAGGCGGTGGGGCTGCGACCGGTGTGCTCGCGGAACACGCGGTTGAAGCTGGCCTTGGACGAAAACCCGCAATCCAGAGCGATGCGTAGCAGATCGCCACCATCGGCGCCGGTCATCGCGGCCTGAACCGCCGCGACACGCGTGGCGTTGACCAGCCGGTTGAAGCTGACGCCCAGGCCCTCGTTGAAGGCGCGGGCGGACCATTGGCGACTCCGTTGGACGCAAGGCGTTGGTCATCCGGGAGCGGTGCGCGGTCAAGAGGTGAACGGCTTGCCGCGAGGCGCCGCGCCGCCCTACTCTCTGGCCATGTGGCCGCGCGGGTCGCGAAGCTGAAGCCCGGGAAACTCATGTTCGACGCCGCGCCCGCCAAGCCGATCATCGCCCTGACCCTCGCCGTGGCCGGGAAGCGCCGGATTGACGATGACAAGCTGGACCCGCTCAACGAAAAATTGGCCCTGATCTTCCGTAGCGTGGCCGTTCGCCTGGCCTCGCTGAAAGAGAGCCCCACCGATTCGGATCCGTTGACCCTGCGGTTCGCGCACGGCCAGCCGCCACGGCTCACGCTGGTCACCGGGCTGGCGGATGGCGCGGATCGCATAGCGAGCAAGACTTTCACCAACACCATGACCGAATTCGCCGACGCCGGAGCTTCCCGGGTCGACTCGGTTCTGGGGGCGGTGCTGCCCTGCAATACCGAGGACTTCATCACCAACAGCTCGGTCGCCGACCGGTCCGATTTCGAGACCGTCGCCGAATCCTGTGCTTTCATCGTCGAACTGGATGGGCGGATGCCCCCATCACCAGGGGATCCCATCGACAACGAGCCGCATCAGCGCATCGTCGATCGGTTCGACCGGGCACAAGCGTTCACTAGCCAGTCGGAGACCCTGCTGCGCCAGGCCGATGTGCTCGTGGCGATCGATGACCCCAAGGAAGCAGGCCGGCCGGGCGGCACGCGCCAGACGATCCGCGCCGCCCTGGAACTGGGTATGCCGGTGATCATGCTGCAACTTGGGAGGGAAGGCGTGGCGGTGATGCGCAGCCGCGCCGATCTGGACGAGCCAGTGCTATTGCCGGACGCCGCCGCGCGAAATGCGCTGTGGGAGCTTGTCGCGGAAATGGTCGGCGCCACCACCGGCGCCCGCGACATCGACTACGTCACGGACCTGCTTCGCGAGTTCTATGCCGACGAAATTCCCAACGGCGGAATTATCACCAGCGCCTGGGCCAGATTTGAAAAAATCTTCAAACGAGGCAAGCCACCCTCAAGCCATGCCGCCGCCGTCCCCTATGAATCCTATCGTAAACGGGCCAGCAGCCTCAGCAATCACTATGCGAGCCTCCATAGGGGCTCGTTTTTGCTAGGCTATGTGCTGGCCACCTTCGCGGTCGTATTGGCGGTCGGAGCTTTGCTATTCTGGATTTTTGACCCGGAAACTAAAGCAAATGAAGACACGAAATCGACAATTTTACTGTTGGTTGCAATCGTAAAACTTTGTATTGTCAGTTCCATATTTTACATATCCATTCAGGCTAATCGGAAGAAACTTTCTCATCGCGTTGCGGACTATCGGTATCTGTCGGAACGCTTGAGAGCGATGATCTACCTGCCCGGGGTCGGCTGCCTACGCACGCGCTACAGCTGGTCATTGCCCTACACGACGCGGGTTACGGCGCAGGGCGTGATCGACCAATTGTTTCTTTCGATCGTGCGGCAAGCCAACCCCCTCGAAGCCATGCCAGGAGAATTGTATGACCATACGATCATACCCAATGCAGGATCGGCGCTCAGCCTGATCAAAACGGACTGGATTGTCGGGCAAAAAACCTATCATCTCTTGAACGCCGCCAATCAAAGTCGCTTGAACAGGCTCTTGAAGCAGCTTGGTAGCGTATCCAATATTGGCGTCATTGGCACTTTATTTGTAGATTTACTGTTAACCGTCCTGAAATTATTCAAACTCTTGCCTGCTGGTTTTGACATGACGTTTGAAGGTTTTATAGCGCCCCTGTTGATCGCTTCCGCCGCGATTCTGCCCGCGGCGGTCGCCAGTCTGAACGGCATCCGGTTTCAGTCGGAATGCGCCCGCCTGGCCGACAGATCAGAAATCATGGCGGCCCAGCTGCTGAATCTGGAGCAGAAGTCCGGCCAGACGAAACTGACGGCCGTCCTGACGCTGGATGTGCTGCGGCTGGCGGAGGACGTGGCGCGGTCGACGATCGACGAGGTGGCCGAATGGTCGGCGATCTACGGCACGGATTTTACCGAGATGTAGCTGGCGGATCGATGCTGACATGGGGTCCGCTGAAGGTCCGCGTCCTGGCGCGGTCTCAACTTCGGCTATTGTTTAGGTTTCTTGGACCGACCGCGCCTTTCGACGAGCCGCCTCCGCTAGATGGACATGCGGATAGATTTGTCTTAATATTCGAATATCCATCGGAGTATATGTCGTGCCCCTCTACGTGAAGGACCCGGAAGTCGATCGCCTCGCCGCACGGCTCGCCGCGCTTCGTCACACCAGCAAGACCGAGGTGGTTCGCGCGGCGTTGCGGCATGAGTTGGAGCGCATCGATGGCGTCCCCTCTTTGGTCGAACGCGGGGTCGCCTTCGCAAGAACGCTGCGAGAACGCGCGGAACTAGGCAAGGGACAGCCGGCCGATAAGGACTTTATCGATGGACTCTACGGCCAACCTTGATGTTCGTGGACGCATCGGCCCTGACAGCCATGCTCCTGGATGAACGCGACGCGCGTGAATTGCTCGCGCGCCTGCAAAACGCTTCCATCCGGATAACCTCACCGTTGGCCATTTGGGAGACGGTGTTAGCGGTGGCCCGCATACTTGGGCTGGACATCAAGGCGGCGAACATCGCCGTCGAGGAATTCCTCGTGTTGATCGGCATCGACGTGGAGCCCGTTCCCGCTAACGCCCGCCGCGCGGCCGTCGACGCGTTTGATCGCTTTGGCAAAGGGCGACATCCAGCAGCACTGAATTTCGGGGATTGTTTCGCCTATGCGTGCGCCAAGCACGCCGGCCTCCCCCTACTCTACAAGGGAGACGATTTCCCTCGGACGGACATCGAGCCAGCATAATCTCACGCGATAGGAAGCCTTCTCGCGTGTAATTATCAGGCTAAAATCGCCGCGACGAGTCGATGTGGCGTTGCCGCGATAGTCGGTCAACCGTCACGACCACCTTCGTTTGATCCGGTCTCAACCGGCGCGACATGCTTGAGTCTAGCAGCCATTGATATGAAAACGCAAGTCAACTGCTCGGGAGATCGGAATATATATTACATCTGGATCCGACTTTGCAGTGCTCGTACAAAAAACCGAGCGGATTTTCCAACTCGACGATTTCCATGACCTTGTGTCATTGAGTACAGAGTTCGCACTTTCTGTCAATCATTTTGTTGATAATTCTTTAATATTTTGTAACTCCCAAGCACGCACGCTGGTGAGGGTTCGGCGTAGCCTGCCGTTAGAGTCGGGCGATGATTTCGTCAGGGGGCTGGGTCAGGGTATCGAGGATATTGAGACTGTGTTTTCGGGCTGTGGAGATCACCGACCGGA
>JBBRPO010000054.1:0-21935 GCA_038227865.1 Caulobacterales bacterium | reverse complement strand
GGCCGCCTCGGCCTCGACGATCTTGCCGTCGGGCGTCATCAGCACCGAGGTCATCAGGCCCAGCGAGCCGAAGCCCTGCGCCACCTGATCGGACTGGACGTCGCCGTCATAGTTCTTGCAGGCCCAGACGAATCCGCCCGGCCACTTCAGGGCCGAGGCCACCATGTCGTCGATCAGGCGGTGCTCGTAGACAATCCCCTCGATCTTGTACTGGTCGCGGAACTCGGTCTCGTAAACGCGCTGGAAGATGTCCTTGAAGCGCCCGTCATAGGCCTTCAGGATGGTATTTTTGGTGGACAGATAGACCGGGTATTTGCGCGCCAGGCCGTAGGTCAGGCTGGCGCGGGCGAACTCCTCGATCGACTCGTCGAGGTTGTACATGCCCATGGCGACGCCGCCGCCCGGATAGTCGAACACGTCGAATTCCAGCACCTGGCCGTCCTCGCCCTCCCACTTCATGGTCAGCTTGCCCTTGCCGGGAACCACGAAGTCGGTGGCCTTGTACTGATCGCCAAAGGCGTGGCGGCCGATGATGATCGGCTGGGTCCAGGAGGGGATCAGACGCGGCACGTTGCGGCACAGGATCGGCTCGCGGAACACCACGCCGCCCAGGATGTTGCGGATGGTGCCGTTGGGCGACTTCCACATCTTCTTCAGATTGAATTCCTTCACCCGCGCCTCGTCGGGGGTGATGGTGGCGCATTTGATGCCGACGCCGTGGCGCAGGATCGCCTCGGCCGATGCGACGGTCACCTTGTCGTCGGTGGCGTCGCGGTTTTCCATGCCGAGGTCGTAGTACTCGATCTGCAGATCGAGGAAGGGCAGGATCAGCTTGTCCTTGATCCACCGCCAGATGACGCGGGTCATTTCGTCGCCATCGAGATCGACGACCGGATTGGCGACTTTGATCTTGGCCATGGGCAGGGATCGCGCTCCGGAGTCTCTCCGCTGGCTTCACCGTGAACCAGGCGGCTTTTCAGGAGGCTATAGAGCCTTCCCGTCGGAGCGCAAAGCCACGCGATCGCCTCAAATCAGGGCGGAGACGGCCAGCCGCGCCGCATCGGCGATCACGCCGTCGCGATGCGCTTGCGTGGCGGTGGAGCCCGACAGGAAAGCCGCCACGGCGAACCGACGGCCGTTGGCCAGGGTGACCAGTCCGACATCGCAGGTCGCGGGGGTCAGGCCAAGATCGGTCGGCGACGAACCGGTCTTGTGGGCCAGGCTCGCCCCCACCGGCAGTCCCGCCGCCAGCCGAGATTTCCCGGAGTTGGTGGCGCTCATCAGCCGCAGCAACAGGCTGGTGGAGGATGGCGAGAGCAGGGCGCCATTCGACAGCTGGGCCAAAAAGCCCAGGATCGCCGGCAGCGTGGTGGTGTCGCTCGGATCGGCGAGATAGGCGGCCATGGCCGCTTCCCGCACATCGGGGGCGACCGCCCCACGCGCGGCGGCCCAGGCCGCGTCATCCTTCCACTGCGATCGAAAGCTGGTCAGGCCGCTGGTGGCGACCTGGATTTCACGCGCATAGCGGTCGACGCGCATGTCCTGGACGCCGCGGGCCCGAAGCCAGGCGGTGACCGCGCCGGGTCCGCCAATGCGGCGCATGACCGAGTCGGCGGCGGTGTTGTCTCCCTCCTGGACCGCCAAGGCGATCAGGTCGGCGGCGGGAATATCGATGAAGGCAGGCTTATCGTCCCGCCGGAAAAGCCGGTTCACCCGGCTCGGCGGCGGTGACAGATCTTGTGGTGCGACTCGCAGGATCTCATTCAGTCGCAGACGCCCGGCATCGACCTCCGCTAGGGCCGCGGCCGCCAGGGGGACCATGAACAGGTCCCGCATGGGAAACCGCCTCGCCCCGTCGGCGCACCACACGGCGGGTTTGTCCAAAGTCATGACGCCCAGATCGAAAACACTGGGCCGGGCCCGCTCGGCCAGGCCCGAGAAGCCCTGGGCCAGGCGCGCGCTGTCCAGGCCCACGGGCGGCGAACGCCGGTTCACGCGTCCGGTGCAACCGACGGCTTCCAGGGCGCCGGCGGCCAGGATGGTCGTCAGCAGGGTTCGGCGGCTGGATGACATCGTATCGTGGCGCTCCGGGCTCCATATGATCTATGGCAAGCCTCATGAACGCTCCAGGCCCCTGCGTGATCCTTAACGAACCGCAACTGGCGGAAAATATCGGTGCGGTGGCCCGGGTCATGGCCAATTTTGGCCTGTCGGACCTGCGGCTCGTGCGTCCGCGCGACGGCTGGCCCCAGGAGCGCGCCTGGCCCAGCGCCTCGGGCGCCGACTGGCCGTTGGACGGGGCGCGGGTGTTCGAGACGCTTGGCGCGGCGATGGCCGACCTTCGCCTGGTGCTGGCCACCACCGCCCGTCCGCGCGAGGCGATGCTGCCGGTGATCACCCCGCGGGCGGCGGCCGGGCGGCTGTTCGAGGCCGAAAGCCAGGCCTGGCCGACCGGTCTGCTGTATGGCGGCGAACGGGCCGGTCTGGAGACCGCCGACATCGCCCTTTGCCACGCCATCGTCACCATACCGGTCGACCCGCGCTTTCATTCCCTCAATCTCGCCCAGGCCGTCGCCATCACCGCCTATGAGTGGCGTCTGACCCAGGCCGACGGCCCGCCGCCGAAATTCACCGCCGCGCCTGAACCCGCCGACCAGGCGGCGGTGCACGGCTTTTACGAGCAATTGGAAGGCGAGCTGGAGACCGCCGGGTTTTTCCACCCGCCGGAGAAGCGCGCCTCGATGGTCCGCAACCTGCGGGTCGCCTTCGGTCGGGCCGCCCTGTCGGACCAGGAAGTGCGAACCCTGCGTGGTGTGGTCACCGCCCTGTCGCGCGGCCGGGGACGGGTGCTGGCCAAGCTGGCGGCGGCGAAGGCCAAGGCGAAGGGCGAAGCCGATACCCCCTAGCCCGGCAGAGTCTGGGTTTTCTTGACATTGTCGGGGCGTCCGGTCATATGCCGCCCCTTCCTGGCCCGCCGGTTCGCCGCGCGGGGCGCTGGATATATGACGGGTGATACGTGAGCCGCCGTTGAGATCGCGCCTCCATCCACGGATGGCGCCGGACCGGATCGAAGTGAAAGAGACCTAAGCAGCATGTCGAAACGGCATTCGGCGAAATACAAACTTGACCGCCGCATGGGCGAAAATATCTGGGGCCGGCCCAAGTCGCCGATCAACCAGCGCGCCTATGGTCCTGGCCAGCACGGCCAGCGCCGCAAGAACAAGGTTTCGGATTTTGGCCTGCAGCTGCGCGCCAAGCAGAAGCTCAAAGGCTATTACGGCAACCTGACCGAAAAGCAGTTTTCCCGCACCTATGAGGAAGCGGCCCGTCGCAAGGGCAACAGCTCCGAGAACCTGATCGCCCTGCTGGAATCACGCCTGGACGCCATCGTCTATCGCGCCAAGTTCACCCCGACGGTGTTTTCCGCCCGCCAATTCGTGAACCATGGTCACGTGATGGTGAACGGCAGCCGCGTCAACATCGCCTCCTATCGCGTCAAGGCCGGTGACGTTGTTCAGGTGCGCGAGCGTTCGCGTAACATGGCTCTGGTTCTGGAAGCGCTTCAGCTCGCCGAGCGTGACGTACCCGATTATATCGAGGTCGATCCCAAGGCCATGAGCGCCAAATACATCCGCACCCCTGAGCTGGCCGAAGTGCCCTATCCGGTGAAGATGGAACCCAACCTTGTCGTGGAATTCTACGCGTCCTAAATCGGGAAGCGTAGAGCCTCAGGCCGCCAGGACACCCTGCTCGGCGAGCAGGGTTTTCAGCTCGCCCGACGCATACATCTCGCGAATGATATCGCAGCCGCCGATGAACTCACCCTTGACGTAGAGTTGCGGAATGGTCGGCCAGTCGGAATAGCTCTTGACCCCCTGGCGCAGGGCATCGCTCTGCAGGACGTTCACGCCGGCGAAGTCGGCGCCCAGATGGTCGAGGATCTGGACCACCGTGGCCGAGAAACCGCAGCCCGGCTGGTCGGGCACGCCTTTCATGAACAGCACGACCGGATGCTCCGACACCGTCTTGGCGATGAACTCGTGGGCGGGGTTGTCAGTGGTGGCGGTCATTGGGGTCCGTCTTCGGTGGTGAGCGGCGAGTGGACTGTAGAGCTAGGAAGCCCGGCGGCTTGGGTCAAGCCGTGGCGGTCGCGGTCTCGAGCGCCAGGGCATGCAGCGCGCCCCCCATCTTACCCTTCAGGGCGGCATAGACCAACTGGTGCTGCCTGACGCGGCTGAGCCCATTGAAGGCGGTCGAGACGATTTTCGCCTTGTAGTGGTCGCCATCCCCCGCCAGATCCTCGATCTCGATGGTGGCGTCCGGGAACGCTTCGCGCAGGTCGGCTTCGAGGTCGGCGGCGAGCATGGGCATGGCGACGTCTTTCTTCGGTTCAGGAAAGTTGGTCCATATAGGCTGGCATCCAGCCCTCATGGGTCTCGCGAAGGCGGCCGAGGGGAATTGAGAACAAGGGTCCCGAGGCGAAACTGTCCCCGCCCGCCAGCCCGATCCGCGCCGCGGGTACGGAGCCTTCGTGGGCCAGGGCGACCAGCTGGTCGGGATGGTCCGTCGCGACCAGGTAGCGACCCTGATCCTCGCCGAACAGGAAGGCGTGGGCGTGCAGGGCGCTGGTGGCGTCGAGATTGATCCCGACATTGGAAGCCAGGGCCATTTCGGCCGCCGCCGCGACGAGACCGCCGTCCGACAGGTCATGCACCGTCTTGATGACGCCAGCCTTGATCAGGCCTCGGACAAAATCGCCGTTGCGTCGCTCAACCGCCAGATCAACAGGCGGAGGCGCGCCATCCTCACGGCCAAGACACTCACGAAGGTAGAGACTGGAGCCCAGTTCTCCGCGACTGACGCCTAGCAGCACCAGGGCGTCCCCCGGCTTGACGGACGCAAAATCGGCCCGCGCCGCATAGTCCTCGATCAGGCCCACCGCGCCCACGGTCGGGGTCGGGGGAATGGCGACGCCGTTGGTCTCATTATACAGGCTGACGTTGCCGCTCACGACCGGGAAGTCGAGGGTCCGGCACGCCTCGGCCATGCCCTCGATGGCCCGCACGATCTGGCCCATGATTTCCGGCTTTTCCGGATTGCCGAAGTTCAGATTGTCGGTGACGGCGATAGGCAGGGCGCCCACGGCCGTCAGGTTCCGCCAGGCTTCGGCGACGGCCTGCTTGCCGCCTTCATAGGGGTCGGCCGAAACATAGCGCGGGGTGCAATCGCTGGTCATCGCGAGCGCCTTAGCCGAACCGTGCACGCGCACGATCCCCGCGTCGGCGCCGGTGGCGGAGTCCTCAAGGGTGTCGGCCATCACGTGCCGATCGTATTGCTCCCAGATCCAGCGTTTGGAGGCGACATCCGGGCAGGCCATCACCGTCAGCACGGCCTGTTCCCAGTCGGCCGGCGCGGGAATATGGGCCGGGTCCAAGTGGTGTTGGCGAGGCGGGTCGCTCCACGGGCGATCATAGTTCGGCGCGTCCTCGGTCAGGGGCGCCAGGGGAAGGTCGCAGACCACCTCGCCGTGGTGACGAAGCACGATGTGGCCAGTATCGGTGGTCCAGCCGATGGTGGCGGCGTCCAGCCCCCATTTCTCGAAGATCCGCCGCCCGTCAGCCTCCCGTCCCGGCTTGAGGATGGCCAGCATCCGCTCCTGGCTTTCCGACAGCATCATCTCATAGGCGGTCATGCCCATTTCCCGCTGCGGGACCATATCGAGATCCAGTTCGACGCCAACCGCGCCCTTGCCGGCCATTTCCACGCAGGACGAGGTCAGGCCCGCGGCCCCCATGTCCTGGATCGCCGCCACGGCGCCCGAGGCCATCAGTTCCAAGGTGGCTTCGATCAGCAGTTTTTCGGCGAAGGGATCGCCGACCTGGACCGTGGGACGCTTGGCGTCCGAATCGGCGTCGAACTCGGCCGAGGCCATGGTCGCGCCGTGGATGCCGTCGCGGCCGGTCTTCGAGCCGAAATAGACCACCGGCAGGCCGGCGGCGGGGGCGGCCGAATAGAAGATCTTGTCGCTGTCGGCGAGACCCACGCACATCGCGTTGACCAGAATGTTGCCGTCGTAGCCGCTGTGAAAGTTGGTCTCGCCGGCCACGGTGGGCACGCCGACGCAATTGCCATAGCCGCCAATACCCGCGACCACTCCCGCCACCAGCCGCCGGGTTCCCGGATGGGCGGTATCGCCGAATCTCAGCGCGTTGAGCAGGGCGACCGGGCGGGCGCCCATAGTGAACACATCCCGCATGATGCCGCCGACGCCCGTGGCCGCGCCCTGATAGGGTTCGATGAACGAGGGATGGTTGTGGGATTCCATCTTGAAGACCACGGCCTGCCCATCGCCGATATCCACCACGCCGGCGTTTTCGCCCGGACCCTGAATGACCCTGGGGCCGCTGGTGGGGAACTTGGCCAGGTGACGGCGCGAGGATTTGTACGAGCAATGCTCGCTCCACATCACCGAAAAAATCCCCAACTCCACGACGTTGGGCTCGCGGTTCAGGCGCTTGAGGATCAGGGCGTATTCATCGGCTGCAAGGCCGCTTAGGCGGGCGGCTTCGGCTCCGGCCGTGCTGGGCTGGGTCATCAGCGGGTTCTAGCGTTCCGGCGCCCATGACGCCACTCCCAGAGGCGCGGACATGGGTCATCGGCCCGTAAATTGTGCGCCGCGGCACAATCTCAAGAAAATGCCGCAACGCGACAAAAAGCGCTTGCACATAACTTATCGGCGATATCTAATCAGTGTCAAGTTCTGGTCTGAACGATCAGGGCCGATCTGTTTCCACCCTTGAATGGAAGGCTACTCCAATGAAACTCAACCTCGCGACGGCCTGCGCCGTCATGGCGCTCGGCATGGCCGGTTCCGCCTTCGCCGATGGCGCGGTCACCGCCACCCTGGAAAACCCGGTCAGCGGCCACCTCAAGTTCATCGCCGCCCACGCGGTGTTCAATTGTGAAGGTTCCACCTGCATCGCCGCGATCGCGCCCGACGACGCCAGTGACGCCTACGCCTGCAAGGACGTCGCCAAGCAGGTCGGCCGGATCACCGCCTACAAGCAGTACAAGGCGCTGGACGAAAAAGGTCTGGCCAAATGCAACCTGGCCGCCGCCGCGCCCAAGCCGATCGGCACCGCGTCGCGCTAGTGCCTGACGCCTTTAGACGGAACAGATCTAAAGGCGGAGTCAGGCTCTACACTTTTGAATTTAGAGCATGATTCAGATTTTAGTCTGTTCCGACTAAAATCATCATGCTCTAAAACCAGCCTTGAAGAGGGAGCCTCGCCAGATTGGCGGGGCTCCTTAGTTCATGCGCTGGCCATTGCGCTTTGAAACACCAGCGCGCCGTCGCCTGAGCCCAGCGCCGGCTCAAAGGCCCGGTCCGGATGGGGCATCAGCCCCAACACATTGCCGCCCGCGTTGACAATGCCGGCGATCCCCCTCGACGACCCGTTGGGGTTGTTCCGATAGCGGAACACCACCTGACCCTCGCCCTCCAGACGGTCGAGAGAGGCGTCGTCGGCGAAGAAGTTACCCTCGCCATTGCCCACCGTCAGGGTTGCCTCGCGACGCGCGCCGAAGGCGGCGGTGAATCGGGTCTGGCCGTTGACGATATCGAGGTCGACCGGCTTGCAGACGTATTTCAGCGCCGCGTTGCGCAGCAGGGCGCCGGGCAGCATCCCGGCCTCACACAGAATCTGGAAACCATTACAGATGCCGGCGACCGCCACCCCTCGGCCGGCGGCAGCCTTGACCTCGGTCATCACCGGAGACAGCGCGGCCATCGCCCCGCATCTCAGATAGTCGCCATAGGAAAACCCGCCGGGCAGAACGATCAGGTCGAGGCCGACCGGGAGGGCCGTCTCCTGGTGCCAGACCATGGTCACCTGGGCGCCGGTGGATCGTTCGATGGCCACCTTGCAATCGCGGTCGCAATTGGATCCCGGGAAGATGACGACGGCCGCCTTCAAGCGGCGATCTCCACGCGATAGCCCTCGATGACAGGGTTTGCCAGCAAACGCGCGCACATGGCCTCGACCCGCGATCTCGCCTCGGCCTGGTCGTCTCCGGACAAGGCGAATTCAATCACGCGCCCGACTCTTACATCCTCTACGTCGGCCCAACCCAGGCCATGCAGGGCGGTCTGAACCGCCTTGCCCTGGACATCGAGCACGCCAGTTTTCAAATAGACGTGGACGACGGCTTTCATCAGGTCCTCATTGGATCCCGCCCTGGATGACGGTGGGCATTTCCTTCATCACGCCCAGGCGCCGGGCGACCTCGGTGTAGCTTTCGATGACATTGCCCATGTCGCGGCGAAAGCGGTCCTTGTCGAGCTTCTCGTTGGTCGTCGAGTCCCACAGCCGGCAACTGTCGGGACTGATCTCGTCGGCGAGGATGATTCGGGAAAAGTCGTTTTCCCAGACCCGGCCGTATTCGATCTTGAAGTCCACCAGAGTGATGCCGACCGCGCCGAACAGGCCGCTCAGAAAGTCGTTTACCCTAAGCGTAGTGGCCATCATGTCGTCGATCTCCTGGGTTGCGGCCCAGTTGAAGGCGGTGATGTGCTCTTCGGCGACCATCGGGTCGCTAAGCTTGTCGTCCTTGAGGTAGAATTCGATGATCGAACGCGGCAGGGCCTGGCCTTCCGGCAGGCCAAAGCGGCGCGACAGCGAGCCGGCGGCGATGTTGCGGCAGACCACCTCCAGCGGGATGATCTCCACTTCCTTGATCAACTGCTCGCGCAGGTTGAGGCGGCGGATGAAGTGATTCTGCACGCCGATGGTGTTCAACCGCGTCATCACATATTCGCTGATTCGATTGTTGATGACGCCTTTGCCCTCAAGCACGGCTTTCTTCGTGCCGTCAAAGGCGGTGGTGTCGTCCTTGAAATACTGGATCAGCGTTCCGGGCTCGGGACCCTCATATAGGATTTTAGCCTTCCCCTCGTATATCTTCTTGCGGCGGGTCATGATCGTTAAGCCTTCCTTTGGCCAGCGGCGGTCGCCAAATGAAAATGCGCGCGGGCTACAGCGCCGCGCGCGCATCTGTCCTGGATCGCGTCTGACATCATCAGGGCCACGAACAATCTATCGGAACGCGGCCCTTCGCGCAAACGCCGCATTGCTCCCCGAGCCGCGAACCGGCCACGAAAACCGCCTGGTTTTTGGCCTGGCAACCAAGACGTCGCCACCCGACGACGGTGGGGCTATCGATTTCCGGCGATTTCATGACATTGTGTGGAAAGCCACAGTCCGCTGGGGAGATTGCGGCCATGGTTGCGCCGGGTTATGACCCCCGCCGGTGTTCGGAGTTAGGTTGCGCATGAGTAGTTTCAACGATCGTGAGCGGGGTTTCGAAGGCAAGTTCGCCAACGATGCGGCGCAGGAATTTCGCGCCGCCGCCCGTCGCAATCGGATGCTCGGCGAGTGGGCCGCCCGGCTGATGGGGCTAGAAAACGTCGACGACTACGCCAAAGCCGTGGTCAAGTCCGATATCGAGCAACCTGGCGACGAGGATGTTTTGCGCAAGGTCAGCCAGGATCTCATGGGCTCGGGGCTGTCGGTGCCACTGAGCGAAGTTCGCTCGAAGATGGACGAGTTTCTGGCGATCGCCCGAGGCCAGATCAGCGCCGGAGATTAGAACCGGCCGCCGCTAAACCACGGCGTCGCCGAACACCCTGCGGAAAATCGTATCGACGTGCTTGAAGTGCCAGGCGAGGTTGAACAGGTCCGATAACTCCTTGTCGTTCAACTGGCTTCGGACATCCGGATCGGCCCGCAGTAGATCCAGGAATTTCCCCTCGCCGCGCCAGACCTGCATGGCGTTGCGCTGCACCGCCGAATAGGCGCCTTCCCGGGCCATACCCTTCTGGGTGAGGGCCAGCAGCACCTGTTGCGAATGCACCAGGCCGCCCATGCGGTCGAGATTGTTTTGCATGGTCTCCGGATAAACCACCAATCGCTCCATCAGCGCCGCCAGCCGGCGCAAGGCGAAATCCAGGTGCACGGTCGCATCCGGAGCGATGCCCCGCTCTACCGAGGAATGGCTGATATCGCGCTCGTGCCAGAGCGCGACGTTTTCCATGGCGGGGGTCACCGCCGATCGGACCAGACGGGCGAGGCCGGTCAGGTTCTCGGTCAGGATCGGGTTGCGCTTATGCGGCATGGCCGAGGAACCCTTCTGGCCGACGTCGAACGGTTCCTCGGCTTCCAGCACCTCGGTGCGCTGCAAATGCCGAATCTCCACGGCCAGGCGTTCGATGGAGCTGGCCACCACGGCCAGGGCCGCGAAATAGGCGGCGTGCCGGTCTCGCGGAATCACCTGGGTGGAGATCGGTTCGGGGACCAGGCCGAGTTTCTCCGCCACATGGGCCTCGACCCGGGGGTCGACGCTGGCGAAGGTGCCGACCGGACCAGAGATGGCGCAGGTGGCGATTTCGAACCGGGCCATGGCCAATCGATCACGGGCGCGGCTGAATTCGGCATAGTGACCGGCGAGTTTGAGGCCGAAGGTGGTGGGTTCAGCGTGGATGCCGTGGCTGCGGCCAACACAGGGGGTCAGGCGATGCTCAAGGGCGCGACGCTTCAGCGCCGCCAGAACCAGCTCGACGCCCTCCATCAGAAGGTCGGTGGCGCGGCTGAGCTGCACCGCCAGGGCCGTGTCGTTGACGTCCGATGATGTCATGCCCTGGTGCAGGAACCGGGCCTCGGGCCCGACGATCTCGGTGACGTGGGTCAGGAAGGCGATCACGTCATGCTTGGTCTCGCGCTCGATATCGTCGATCCGGTCGACGTCGAACACGACATTTCCGCCCCGCTCCCAGATCGCCCGGGCGGCCGCGGCGGGAATGACGCCCAGCGCCGCCATGGCGTCGGCGGCGTGGGCTTCGATCTCGAACATGATGCGAAACCGGGTTTGCGGGGACCAGATGGCGGCGGCTTCGGGGCGGCTGTAGCGTGGGATCATGCGCGAGGCTTTAGACCGCCAGGATCAATGGGGAAAGCTTTCAGGCTTCCGCCGCTTTGCGTTCCGCCGCCACCGCCGCCAGCCGCTTGGCCAGGCCGAAGCACGCCAGCAGATAGTGGAGGGCGCCCCAGACGTAGAAGCCGGCGGTGACCAGGATCCCCTGGCGGGTCGCGGTCACCAAGGAGGCGTGGCACAGCATCACCAGCGGGGCCGGGGCGCCCTTGGGCGCGGCCCCGCCCGGACACTGGGTCGCGAAATGCTGGTCGGCTGGAGCATGGTCGAACATGCCCTGAATGGCCGGCAGGACGTGATGCTCGCCGGCGTGGGTGAAGTTGAACTGCGCGAACATGTCGATGATCCAACCGGTGAACAGAGGCCCGCCGCCCAGGGCGATGAGGTTGGCGCAAAGCAGCATCACCGCCGAGGCGGTGGCGCGGCGACGGGTCTCCACCACGTTCTGCACGACGGCGAAGGTCGGTCCCAGATAGGTGTAGTGGAACAACCCGGGGATCAGCAGGATCATCGCGGCGATACGCCACTCGGGGGCCCGATAGGCCAGGATGTAGATCGGAACGGCGATGGTCAGGCCGATGGCCGGGGTGAGGGCGTACCACCGCGGATTGTGTTTGCCGGCCCAGTCGCTGACCAGGCCTCCGGCCAATGTGCCCAGACCCGCCGAAAACCCGCCGATCAGGCCGAACACCAGGCCCACGGTTGCGTAGTCGAGGTTGAACGCGCGGATGAAATAGGGAGCCGAGAACTGGCCGATGCCGTAGCCGGCGAAGGAGGTCATGGTCAGTCCGAGAATCATGTTCGCCACCGGCCAGTGGCTGAACAGATTGCCGGTCACCGTCGCCAGCTCTTTGATCTCATGAATCATCCAGTGGTCGGACGGCGCGGCCGGTGCTGTCTTGCCGGCCGTCTCACTCACCCTCTCGCTTGTCGAGGCGACACGCTGGACGGGGTCGGAGTGCCCCCTGGGTGGCTCCTTGATCAGCAGCTTGACCAGCAGGGCGAGAATGACCCCGGGCGCTCCGACTACCATGAAGGCGACGCGCCAGCCGAACGACTTGGCCAGCCAGCCACCGGCCACCGCGCCGATCATGCCGCCGAGTGGAATGCCGAAAGCGTAGATCGACAGCGCCGTGGCCCGGCGCTTGGGCTCGAAATAGTCGGAGATCAACGAATGCGATGGCGGTGAACAGCCCGCCTCGCCGACGCCGACGCCAACGCGCATGATCAGCAGGGAGACGAAGTTGCCGGCGAAGCCGCAGGCGATGGTGAATCCCGACCATACCACCAGCGCTATCGAGATGATCGAGACCCGGTTCCAACGCTCGGCCAGGCGGGCGATCGGTATGCCGAGCAGGGTGTAGAGCACCGCGAACGACAGGCCGCCCAGCAGGCCGAGTTGGGTGTCGGTGATCTTCAGATCGACCTTGATCGCCTGGCCGATGGTGGCGATGATCGTCCGGTCGATGAAGTTGAAGGTGTAGGCCGCCAGCAGAAAACCGAGCACCAGAGCCCGATAACCATTCGAGAACAGCGGTTTGGCGTCCGCCGGCGGCGACCCCGCCACGGTTGAGTCCGTCATTTAAGGTACGCTTCCCCTGCAACACTTTAACGGAGACCATCATGGAAATGATCATCGGGGACAAGGTCTGGTCCACCTGGTCGATGCGCCCATGGCTCGTTCTGAAGCATACCGGCTCGCCGTTCACCGAGACCCTGGTGCGTCTTCGACGGGAAAACAGCGAAGAGGTGCGCGACGCGCTGATCGCCGCCGGCTCGCCCAGCGGGCTGGCGCCGGTGCTAAGGGACGGGGCGGTGACGATCTGGGACAGTCTGGCGATCAGCGAATATCTGGCCGAGAAATTCCCCGCCGCCCGGCTGTGGCCGACCGATCCGGTGGCGCGGGCGCTGGGTCGGGCCGCGGCGACCGAGATGCACTCGGGCTTTACGTCTCTGCGCGGCGAATGCCCGATGGACCTGAGGCGTCATGAACCCGCCACCCTTATCCCCGCCGCCTTGGCCCCCGCCACCCAGGAGAATGTGCGCCGCATCATCGGCCTTTGGCGGGAATTGCTGCGTCGGTTCGGCGGGCCGTTCCTGCTGGGCGCCGAATGGTCGATCGCCGACGCCTTCTTCACCCCGGTGGCGACGCGATTTCGATCCTATGGCGTCCACTTGACCGACTACGGCGACGACGGATCGGCCGGCGCCTACGCCGTCCGCCTCCTGGAGACACCTGAGTATCTGGCCTGGGAGCATGAGGCCCTTACCGACGAGCGCGTGCTGAGCGGCGCGCTGTAGGAAAGACGCTACGTAGGCGGGCCGTTAAATCAGCCCAAGCGCCTTCAGGCTCGCCACGCCCTCGCGGCCCACGACGATGTGGTCGTGCACGGTGATCCGCAGCGGCCGGCCGGCGTCGATGACCTGACGGGTCATTTCCACGTCGCTCGTGGAGGGAGTCGGATCGCCCGAAGGATGGTTATGAGCCAGGATCACCGCACTGGCCGACAACTCGAGCGCCCGACGCATCACCTCGCGCGGATAGACCGGCGCGTGGTCGACCGTGCCCTCGTTCATCACCTCATCGGCGATCAGCTGGTTTTTCTTGTCGAGGAACAGCACCCGGAACTGTTCGCGCGAAGCCCCCGCCATTGCGACTTTCGCGTAGGCCAGCAGCGCGGTCCAGGAAGAGATCACGGTGCGCTTGCGAACCTCGGCCCGTCCCATTCTCACGGTGGCCTCGTGCAGCAGCTTCAGGTCGAGCGCCACCGCCTGGCCGACTCCGGCCACGGTCTTGAGTTCCTCTAGGCCGCCGCCAAGCACACCCGCCAGGCCGCCGAACCGCGTCAGCAGCGCCTTGGCGATCGGCTTGATGTCGCCTCTGGGCAGGCTGCGGGCCAGCAGCAGTTCAAGCAACTCGTAGTCAGGCAGGGCGGCAAAGCTGATCGCGGCTCGCGTGCGCAGGCGCTGGCGATGGCCAACATAGTGCGCCACCGTCGACGGCTCCGATTTCGCCGACGCCCGGCGAAACGATTCGACCGCCTCGGTCGGCTCGGCCGTGAAGAAGAATGCGCCCTGCTCGCGTGGCACCGGTCCGCTCCCGCGCGCCGGATCGACGCCTTTGCAGACTAGAGGGTTTTCAAATCGCGATCCAGCGTTTTTGCAAAGACACGACGCGACCCCGTCAGTTGGGGCGGAAAAGGCCGGCCGGCGACAGGGTGAAGACTTCGTAGCCGGTCGCGGTCACCCCGATCGAATGCTCGCACTGGGCCGACAGCGATTTGTCGCGCGTCACCGCCGTCCAGCCGTCGGCGAGCAGCTTCACCTGGGGCTTGCCCAGATTAACCATCGGCTCGATGGTGAAGAACATGCCGGGGCGCAGCTCGGGACCCGTGCCCGGACGGCCGAAGTGCAGAATGTTCGGCGCGTCGTGGAACACCCGGCCCAAACCATGGCCGCAGAAATCGCGCACCACGCCGCAGCGCTGGGCCTCGACATAGGACTGGATCGCATAGCCGATGTCGCCGAGCCGCGCGCCGGGTTTGACGGCCGCCAGCCCGCGCTCGAGACCCTCATAGGTGACGTCGATCAGCCGCCGCGCCCGGGGCGCCACCTCGCCGATCGCATACATGCGCGAATGGTCGCCATGCCAGCCGTCGACGATCACGGTCACGTCGATATTGGCGATGTCGCCTTCGCGCAGGGTGCGATCGCCGGGAATGCCGTGACAGACCACATGGTTGGGCGAGATGCACAGGGTGTTCGAATAGCCTCGATAGAACAGGCAGGCGGGAAGGGCGCCATGGTCGAGGGTGAATTCCCGCGCCAGCCGGTCAAGCTCGCCTGTGACCACGCCCGGCTTGACATAGGGTGTCAGCATATCCAGGCATTCCGCCGCGAGACGCCCAGCTATGCGCATGCCCTCGAAACCCTCGGGACCATGCAGTTTGATCTGTCCGGTGCGGGTGTCCGGCGCCAGAAAGTCCTCGGCGAGCGACATGCGGATGGTCTTTCTTCAGCGGTCGCCCGGAGCGTGGATCCACGGCAGGCGATGGTTCAGGCGGATGGCTTGGGGGCTAATGTCGCAATCATAGCACAAGACTTCAACGCCCGCCGCCGCCGCGAGGGTCAGTTCAGCCGCATAAATCCTGTCGAGATCGGCGCAAGCGGCGAAACCATCGCAATCGGTGCGCTGGATCACGAACAACTGCACGGCCCGGTAGCCCTCGGCGACCCGGTCGGTGAGCTCCCGCAGGTGCCGTGACGACCGCGCGGCCACACAATCGGGGAATTCGGCCAGGGTCGCCGCGCGCCGCAGGTGGCAGTTCTTCACTTCAAGCCAGCACCGGACCCGCCTCGGACTCTCAAGCACGAAATCCACCCGGCTGGCAGCGCCCATCTTCACTTCGCGGCGATGCAGATCATAGCCGATCAGTTCCGCAATGGCGTCGGCGGCGAGAGCCTCCGCCACCAGCCGATTGGGGTGCATGGTGTTGATCCCCACCAGGCCGCTGTCCGCCTCCACCAGCTCCAGAGTCCAGGCCAGCTTGCGTTTGGCGCCCTCGGCGGGCGAGACCCAGACGCCGAGGCCAGGGATATTGAGGCCCAGCATCGCGCCGGGGTTTGGGCAATGGGCGGTGATGTGTTGGCCGTCATCGAGCGCGACATCCGCGAAAAAGCGTTTGTAACGGCTGACGAGCACGCCGTGGGCGAGGGGTTGATTCAGAAGCATTCGTCAATCTCGTGCGGGGGGCCACTGGCGGATTCCCCGATAACTGCGTAGTCGAATTTGCAATATTTTTAGTGGAAGTCAATTGCGCCGGCCGCCTCCATGGTTGCGGCCTGGGCGGCGGCGTCCTATGCCCGGGCGCTGAAGGCGAACCCAACCAGCGGAGCGGCGGTCATGGCGGAAACAGAGCGCGTCGCGGTGGCCGTATTGATTATCGGCGATGAGATCCTGTCGGGACGCACCCAGGACACCAACCTCAACTTCATCGCCAAATACCTGGGCACCTTCGGCATCGACCTGGCCGAGGCGCGGGTGGTGGGCGACCTGAAGGACGAGATTATCGCCGCGCTCAACCACCTCCGCGCCCGCTATGACTATGTGATCACCACCGGCGGCATTGGCCCCACGCACGACGACATCACCGCCGACTGCGTGGCCGAGGCCTTCGGCGTGGCGCTCTATGAGCACCCCGACATCATCGCCATGATGGCCGCGCGCTGGGCCGGCGAACTGAATCCCGCCCGCCGCCGCATGGCCAGGGTGCCCGTTGGCGGGAGCCTGGTGAGGAACCCGGTGCAGGGTCCGCCGGGGTTCCAGATCGGCAATGTGTTCGTGCTGGCCGGGGTGCCGATGATCATGCGCGGCATGATGGAAGACGTCGGACCCCGCATGCGCCCCGGCGCCGTGGTGATCGCCCGCACGGTCAGGGTCGAGGGGGCCGGCGAAAGCATGATGGCCGAACCGCTCGAGGCGGTGGCCAAGGCCCACCCGGCCCTGTCGCTGGGCAGCTATCCGTTCTTCGGCCCCGAGGGCTTCGGCTCCAACCTGGTGGTCCGCGGCCGCGACGAGGGCGAGGTTCTGGCCACGGTGGAGGAACTGATCGGGGTGCTGGCCGACGTGGGAGCCAAGTCGATCACGCGAGTCGAGGCGTAGCACGCCGCCGCCTCAAGCCAGTTCGTTGCGGAATCCCAAACGCTTGGCCGCGCCGCCCCAGTCGATCTGGTTCGCCCATCGGACCTCGATGTTGAACTTCGGCCCCGTCTGGGCCGCTATGGCGTCGCGGAATCCCTGGATCTCGGCCTCGCTCAGTGGCTGATTGCGGCCGATCTCGGCGATGATCTGTTCCTGAGCGGTCTGGCGGATACGGAATTCATCGAAGGCGCAGACCGCCCGCAGTACTTCGGATCGCAGGTGAAACGGGCTGACGGCGCCGTTGGCGTGGGTGATGTAGGCTTTGGAGCGGCCCCGCACGTTCGACAGGGTCGGCCCGTCATGGCCGCAGGCGCAGCGCGGCGCCAGGCTGGCCAGATCGCCGACGTCGTAGCGGATGAACACCGTGGCGTAGGAATGCAGGGCGGTGATCAGGACTCGGCCAAGGCGCTGACCGTCCACCATCACCGCGTCCGCCTCGCTGACCTCGACGATCAGGCCGCTTTCGCAGACGTGATAGGCGTCTGGAACCTGGGCGCATTCCACGCCGATCGTGCCGACTTCCTCGGCCGAGTAGTAGGCCCGGACCGGAACGTCCTGCTCGCGAAAGGCCTCGCGCATCTCGGGGGTGGTTGCCTCGCCGATCGGGATGAACATCGCCAGCCCCGCCCGTTTGAGGTCAGCCGGCGTCCGCGCCTGCAGGAGCATCTCCATGGCCGTGGGTCCGGCCACCAGATAGCCGAGCGGCTCGCGCTCCAGCACCTTGCACAGCCGTTCGACGTCCGGGAGGACGTAGGTGGTTTTCCGCAGCGAGCCACCCTTCAGATAGGGCGAGAGGCTTCCCAGCCACGACGCTTCGCGTGTGGTGTCGAAGCCGCCCGGACCGGCGCTCACCGCGGTGCGCAGATGGGTCTTGTTCAAAGTCAGGTCCCGGCCCTCTAGGAGGTACTGGGCGAAGGAGCGGATCTCGGTGTAGCGGGAGGTCGCCTCGGTGATGAAGAATCTGACCGGCATGCCCGAGGAGCCGGAGGTCGAGTGGCGCTGGACACGCAGTTTGTCGGCGGGACCGAGCAGGGCGCCTTCACGCTCGACCTGCCCCTTCAGATCGGCGCGGGACAGAATCGGCAGGGTGGCCAGCTTGATCGCCGCGGGCGAACGGCCGCCGATCCTCTTGCGCCAGAAGGCCGACCGCGCGGCCGCGTGCCCCAATAGATTGGCAAGCTGCCGCGCCTGCCACTGTTCGCGCAGGACCCGGGGGGCGGTCTCGAGGGCGACGACATCGACAAAGGGGGCCAGCGCGTTGACAAAGCCAGGGTCGCACAAGGTCATGGGGCGCGTGGAAAAGGCGCCGGCCTTCAACGGAAGTCGCGAAAGATCGATCGTCATGCCAGCCATTATCGCCACAATCCCAGGCCCCGACCAGGGCGCCGGCGCGTGACACCAGCGCACTTAAAAGTCCTGGCGATCCAGGCTATCAAGGGCGTTCAAGCGGGCGTGGCGGAATCGGTAGACGCAACGGACTTGAACGACAAATTTGAGTGCGCCTGGGGAAATCCAGGACGTAGAACGGCCCAAATTCGGGGAAACCTTTCAAATGGCAATCCCGAGCCAAGCCATGGGGCGTTTAGGCGCCACGTGGAAGGTGTAGAGACTAGACGGGTCGCACCTAAGGCGCGAAGGCGCTACGGTGAAGGTATAGTCCAGACCACAAACGCCCCGCAGGGGGCGGCGGTGAAAACCGTAGGCGGTAAGAAAATCCGTTGGGGGAAACCCCGTGCCGGTTCGATTCCGGCCGCCCGCACCAATCTCTCCAAACCCGCCGAGCAAATTATCCGGCGCCTCAGTTAGCGAACGATTCGCCCAATCCCTTGCGGAGACTAGAGTCTTTATTCTCCGCATAATCTGCGGACAAAATGATTGCCTTTGCGGAGATTAACTGGCTTAATCTCCGCAATAGGTGCGGTGAATGGCGAGCTATATCCACGAACTCAAAGACTGGCCGGCATTCAGTTGGAGCCACGAAAAGCTGGCGACGCAGCTTGGGACCGTGCGCCATAACCAGGGCCGTCTCATAGGAAAAATGGAAGCCCTCGGCTTTCAGCTTCGCGCCGAGGCCGTCCTCCAGAGTCTGACCGAAGAGGTCATCAAATCCAGCGAGATCGAAGGCGAAGTTCTCGACAGGGACCAGGTTCGCTCGTCAATCGCCCGTCGCCTTGGGATCGATATAGGCGCGCTGGCGCCTATCGACCGTGATGTTGAAGGCGTCGTCGACATGATGTTGGACGCCACGCAGAACTTCGATGGGCCGCTCACGAAGAAGCGGCTCTTCGATTGGCACGCCGCTCTGTTTCCGACCGGCCGCACTGGCATCAGCAAGATAACTGTCGGCGCTTGGCGCACCGATAGGACCGGGCCGATGCAACTTGTGTCGAGACCAATCGGCCGCGAGCGTGTCCACTATGAAGCGCCAGCCGCGGAACGCGTTGATCGCGAAATGGCCTCCTTCTTCAAATGGTTCAATGGCGCCGAGACGATCGATCGGGTCTTGAAAGCGGCGGTCGCTCACTTGTGGTTTGTCACCATCCATCCGTTCGAAGATGGCAATGGACGTATCGCCCGCGCTATCGCCGACATGGCGCTGGCCAGGTCGGAGAAAAGCCCGCGGCGCTTCTACAGCATGTCGGCGCAAATCCGCGTGGAGCGAAAGGGCTACTACGCCATCCTGGAGGCGACGCAGAAGGGCGATCTCGATGTCACCGCCTGGCTCGAATTGTACCTGCGTTGTCTCGACCGCGCCTTCGCCGGAGCTAACGACATTCTCTCATCGGTTCTGCGCAAAGCTCGGTTCTGGGAACGACACGCCGCCGACAAATTCAACGACCGTCAGCGCGCCATGCTCAACCACCTCCTGGATGGGTTCGGGGGCAAGCTCACCTCCTCAAAATGGGCGGCTATTACCAAGTCGTCTCAGGACACCGCGTCACGCGACATCGACGATCTGGTCAAACGCCGCATACTCGCCAGGGACGCGGCAGGCGGCCGGAGCACGAGCTATTCCCTCATCACCACGGCCAGTGACGGGCGCGATCCCGCGATAGACGGAGCTTGAGATGGCGATGAGAGTGCCCGGCTACCTCTCCGCGCCTGCCATTATGACAATCGACTGGCGACGCCTGTTCTCAATTCCACAGTAGTCCTGGTGTTCTCGTCAACGCCCGGTCGGCGTATTGCCCAGGGCCTGCACGAGGGCTGCGTCCCAGGCCCCGCCGCGCGGACGCAGGCCGTACAGCCGCCCGGTTTGCGACCACCAAGCCCAGCCGATGTGGTTGGCTTCGGCGGTCTGGCGGACGAAGTTGACCCAGTTCATGCGGCTGGCGGGGTCGGCGACACTTGTGGCGCCGAACTCGTTCATGATCAGCGGCACATTGTTGGCTGCCGCCCAGTCGATGCCCTTGTGCATGAAGGCGCTCAGTCGACCAGTTGTCCATTCCAGCGGGTCGGGCGAAGCGGGCGGTCGGGGGAAGCGATAGTTGGGTTGCGGCATGACGCCCGCGCCCTGGCTGGTGATGCCCCATGGCTGGTAGATATGCATGGTGTAGACGATGTTCTGGTCAGCGAGTGGGGTGAGGTTTGGGAAGAGTTCCGGATTGTCGGCCAGCGCCGGCGGTACGATGATGGTGTGCGCCGGCGCCGCCTGCCGGATCAGAGCAACCAGTTGGGGGGCGTAGGTATTCCAGACCGCCGGATCTAATCTCGGTTCGTTGAGCGTCTCGAAGAACAGCTGATCGGGTGTGTAAAGCGGCGCATACCGCTTGGCGATCAGCGAAACGGCGCGGGTTATGACCCTTTCCTGCTGGTAGGCCCTTTTGTCCCGCAATTTCGGCTGAGGCTGGATCACCAGCATGACGGCGAAGCCGGACTGAACGAACTGCGACACGGCGGCGTCGAGCCTGGCAACGCCGATGGCGGCGCGCGCGGCGTCGGACAATGCCCTCCGGTTTTCCACCGGGGCGTTCACGATGATCCAGCTTGGATCGATGGGTATTCTTATATATGTTATCCCCATCGCCTTCAGTTGCGCCATGTCGTCCGGCGTATAGTTGGCAACATAACTATTATTGACTATATTGTCGGCATTCATGCCGTGGCTCAGTAGGGCGAGACGGTTTGCGGGCACGCGCGTGGCGCCATTCGCGCCGACCCCCAAAAGCCAAAGGAGCAGAATGCCCAATACGGTCGTAAAATGTTTCGATTTCATCGGCCATATTCCCCATGTTCATCGATTTGTCTCAAAAAATAGTTTAGTTTCATAGTATACATCATAACAAATATAATAATAAATCTGGAAAATAAACCATGGAATAAATCGTATGACAAAATTTCCCGGATTCTTAAATTTTTTGTATTTTGTATTATTCATTGTATTTGATTACATGTTCTAAATTGTCTCATTTTTGATTTTACGAACCTGTTAATATAGTAGTAATTCCCGCCAGATATGATTTTGACCTTTTTAAGTAGTCAAAATTATCGATATTGCATGAAAGTCTAGCGTCAAAAGGGCGCTAAATCTTCAAATAGTTTTGGGGATTGCCCCATCCCAAGAAATTAGACGCCACAACGCTTGATCCGCCTCAAATTTTAATGAAAATTCCGTCGGCGATCGCCGAGGTTGACGGTCAAGGCCCGCCATGTCTCTGCTCCCTCGCGTGAGTGTTAGTCTTCACGGAACCAGAGAACCCGGCCCGATGATCTGCGGCCAATGCCGAGCCGAACAGCCCGACGGCAACCGTTTCTGTGTAATTGCTCAGGGGGGTGGCTGACGGGGGTTGCCATGGAATCGGGAATTTGATTCACCCTATGGATGACTCCGCCACCGAGATTTGGCCTGAGCGAGGCCCAGATGGCCGCCCTGATCGTGGAACAGGGCGAGATGATCGAGCGCATGGCGGCGAGGATCGCCGAGCTCGAGGCGCTGGTTGGCAAGCCGCGCAAGACCTCGAAGAACTCGTCGATCCCGCCTTCGAAGGACGGCTTTGGTCAGGGTAAGAAGCCCAAGCGGCCAGGGCGCAAACGTCCGCCACGCGAGGGCAAGTCTCGCCCCCTGACGCCGACGCCGGACAAGACCGAACGCTGCATGGCTACCCAGTGCCGCCATTGTGGCCATGACCTGTCGTCGGCGGTGCAGAAGCTGCGCCACGCCTACGACCATATCGACCTGCCGCCGATCCGTCCGGTGGTGACGCGGGTGGAAATCTTCGGCGGGCGCTGCGGCTGTTGCGGTCGGCGC
>JBBRPO010000053.1:0-22609 GCA_038227865.1 Caulobacterales bacterium | reverse complement strand
GCCCAGTAAATCCTCAAATCGCATCCGTCGTACGCCCTCGTTGATCCGTGCCCGGTCCATCCGCCTCTCCTGTTCCCAGGCGACATAGGACCGGTCACTTCACGAGCTACGAACTCCGGACACATCACGAGCTAACCACAAAAGGCCGGGGATGAACTGGCTTAGGTTGGCGAGTCCCGCTAGTCTGGTCTCCAGATTTTTCATCGAGGTAATCGGGGCATGACGAACTCGAACGCTTCGGCGGATCGAGCGAAATTGCGGCTGATGGGCGACTTTCGCCTGGTCGGCGCTCGTGGCGAGACGGTGGCGATCACCAACCGGCGGGCGCGGGGACTGCTGGCCTATCTCGCCCTCACCCCCGAACACACCGCCAGCCGCGAGCGTCTGAGCGGCCTGTTGTGGAGCGACCGTGGCGAAGCCCAGGCGCGGGCGAGCCTGAGGCAATGTCTGCTGGAGCTTGGCGATGTGATGTCGTCGGCCGGCCTGGACTTCATCGATCGGCGGCGGGACGAAGTGGGCCTCAGGGCCGATGAGTTCGAGTGCGACGTCGATGACCTAAAGAGCGCTGTCGACTCGGCCTCGCCCCTGGCGTTCGCGGCGGCGCTGTCCTCGTTGGGCGCCGAGAGGCTACTGCGGGACCTTGAGATACCCGGGCTGTTCAACGACTGGCTCGACCAGACCCGCGGCCAACTGGACCGCACCTTGGCCCAGGCGGTGTCTCGCCGGATCGAACGCCTGGAGGCCGAACGCGACTGGCGGGGCGTCGGCGCGCTGGCGGAGGCCTATCTCCACCGCGATGCCCTGGACGAAGCCATCGTGGCCGCCGCGATGCGTTCGGACATCGCCTTGGGCGCCACCGCGACCGCCTATCGCCGCTTTCAGACCCTGCAGGCGGCCCTGGCCAAGGAGTTCGGTGTTTCCCCCGGCCTAATGGCGCGGGAGGCCTTGGCGCTTGCGTCGGCGTCGGCGATAGTCGGCGGCAGTCCGAACCGACCATCGTTGCGCGCGGACGGCGAGCCCGACCTTTCCGCTCCGACCATCCCGACGGTGGTGGTCGCGATGTTTGACGCCGCCGATCCGGCCGGTTCCGGCGGCCTGTTGGCGGCCGACCTGCGCGATGAGGTGCTGGCCGGTCTTGCCCGATTCACCGACTTGCACGTAATCACCGATCCGCGACACCTCGACTTGGTGCTGGACGACCCGCCCGCCGAGCGCGCGGGGGCGTATGTGCTGTCGGCCAATCTGCGCGGCGCGGCCGGCGGGCAGTCGCTCGCGACACGGCTGCTAACGAGCGGCGAGCGGCGCATGGTCTGGTCGGAACGGTTCGCGCTGTCGCTGTCTGATTCCGACGCCGGCGCGGACGAGGTCATCGCCCGGGTGGCCGCCGCGGTACTGCCGATCATCCTGACCGATCGCGCCCGCCGCTCGTTGATTCCCCGGGGTCGAACCTCCGCCGCCGAAACGATGTTGGCGCTGGGCATCGACGCCAGTCCGAAGACCTTCGAAGAGGCCCGGGCGGCGGCGCATGCGCTCGAGGCGATGATAGCCGCCGCGCCGAACTCCCCCGAGCCGCTTCTTACCCTGGTCTATCTCTACAATACCGACTTCGGCCAGACCCGCGCCGGGGGCAGTGGCCCGGCGGAGTGGTCACGCGCCCTTGACCTGGCCAAGATGGCCGTGGCGCTGGATCGCCGCAACGACCACGCCCATACCGCCCTGGGTTGGTGCCATCTGCGGGGGCGGCAGTGGGATATGGCCAGGCGGCACTTCGACACTGCCCTCTCACTGAACCCCTTTCATGTCCGCCGCCTTATGGAGGTCGGCTTCGCCCTGATCTTCCTGGGCGATTTCGACCAGGCGCGGCGGCTTCTCGACCGCTGCTTGTTCCTGAACCCCGCGTCGCACGACGATTATTTCACCGACCTGGGGCTGTTGTCCCTGATCTGCGGCGATCATGAGCTGGCCGCGAGCTATCTGGAAGTGCCGACCAATCCCCAGGTCTGGTGCCCGATCTATCGGGCGATCAACGCCCGGATGGCGGACCGACCGTCGGCCGCTCTGGTCGACGAGGCGGTCGCCAGAGTGCGCGCGGTCTGGCCGCCGACCCTTCCCCTGAACCGCGAGGCGATGGTCGAGTATATTTCACGACATCATCCGTTCCGGTCAGCCGAGACGGAAGGGCGCTTTCTCGCCGCGGCGGCCGAGACCTTCGAGGCCCTATAGACCACCCGCGACGCCGGCGATCAGGCGCTCGGTGAAGATGGTCCTGGGTGGTCGGGGACGCGGGTCGGGCCGGGAGCCGACCATGGCCCGGGCGCACTCGAGACACGCCAGGGCGTCACATCGTTTGAGATCCACGCCGCCCGATCCGAGCCAGTCGGCAAACGTCTCGGCTCCGGCGCCCTCCAGAATCGAAGGTCCCAAGATCGCGGGCCAAGTGCGCTCTTTGTAGAACAGGCGCCGCGCCCTGTCTCGGAGCCGGCGCGCCAGGGCGATATCGATCACACGATTGCGAACGGCGCGCTGCAACGTCGCGCGCACATTGACCATAGGTTCGGTCAGGGCGCGCCACCCCCACTCTTCGGGCCCGTGCAAAAGGGCGACCTCGTCGTCTCCCACCAAACGGCCCGCCGCGAAGGCTTCGAAAATCCGGCCTACGCCGATCATGCCGAACGACCGCAATTCGGCGGCGCGGAGCGCGCCCATGCTCGCGCCGCCGATGACCACCACCCCATCGGCGATAGCTTCAAGGAGCTCCTTGTGGCGGATCGCCGGCTGTTCGTCGAAAAGGCCGTCGATGATCACCATAATCGGGGGCGGCCGAGAGCCGAGCCGGAACGCGTCTCCGGCGACGGCCGGCGGGCGCCAGGCGAAGATCTCGTCTGCGGGACGGCTCGCCGGCGGCAGGGAGGGTCCGGCAAACACCACGATCGGCGCCTCCGAAGCCATCAGGATCGTCCGAAGATCGGCGGGCGCCGGGCGCGGGACAGACCGCCCAGGCCGGGAACGAAGGCCTTGATCACCCGCGCCTCGTGGCCCGGCGGGGCGAGGTCCACCAAGCCGATATCGGAATAGCCCGCCGCGGCCAAGGCGTCCGCGAGGCCGGCCACGGATTCTGGCGGCGGCTCCGACGCGGAGACCTGGATCGCTTCCCATCGTTCGAGCAGAGATCCGGCGGAAGGCGGAAGTCCCAGGCCGAGTCCGACCGGCGAGGCGGGATCGAAAGTGGGCAGATCGTCGCGCGCCCCCGATATGGCGGTCAGCCGGGACTGCGAGGCCTCCAATACAGCGGCCGCGAAGGCCGCCTCGGAGGTGAAGCCGCAACCCGTTCCGCTCGCCCTGCGCCGCGCGACAGGGCCGCTTCCAGGTTCGAACAGTTCGCAGACGAAAACCATCAATGGGATGACGGCCGGGATACGGTGGATTGAGACGAACACACCGCGCGACCGCGCCACATCTAGAAAATCCCGGAACCAGTCGGTGGGGATCGAGGTCTCGTCCACCTGGGTAAGCGCCCGGGTCCGCAGGGACGCGCCACGCCAACCATGTTCCGCGTCACGTTCAACGACCTCAACGATCGCCTTGATCCCGGCGCCCTCGTCGTCGAAGCGCGCGCCCAGGCCGTTACTGGACCGGTCGACCCAGGCTTCGGCGGGGCGGCTGTAGTCGGCGGACACCGCGTCGAACGGCGCCCATAGCGGCTGTCCGCCGCCCGGCCGGCGCGCCGCGACCCAGGCCAGCGCCGCGGCCTCATCCGCCGAGGCGCGATGGTGAGCGAAGTCCGACAGCATCGGCGCCCGCTCGGCCGGGTCGAGGTCCTCGAAGGCGCACACACGCTGGTCACCCTGGTAGGCCTCCGCTCGATCGGACTCGATCGCCTCCATCAGGGCGCCGATCATCGCCGCGGTCTCGGTGAGGCCCTTGCCCTGATGGACCGACAGGCTGCGTCCCCACGGACGCACCGCCTGAAACACGTGCACACCAAGACAGTCGAGCCCACTCAGGTCGGCCAGGCGGGTGATCCCAGCGGTCTCGGCGCACGCAAGCGCCTTCACGAGATCAGGATCGAGGAGAGGTTTTCGCGAGATCCGGTCGTTTGGGCGCTTAAGCCGGAGGATCTCAGGGCTACCGCCCGCCGCCGTGAGCGCTGAATTGGGAAACGACTTCAAACTTTATACGCACCGCTTTGATCTTGTTTCCTTTTTCGAAAATCTCGTTGATATCATGATAACCCTGAGAACTCGCCAGGCCGGTAGCTGTAGACCCAGGGTCATATCGTCTAATCGACTCCACAACGTAGTACGTTTCGCCCTCCTTGACGACGAAGGCGTCGTTCGAACCGATGATACCTGACATTCAGAATCTCCACGTCCTGGTTCGGTGTCTTGGAAACGACACGAAGAAATTACCCGAAAAAGGGCAACCCCGCGACAGCATGCAATCACATCGGATTTCAGCGGTCCAGCGCGTCAAGGCGCGATCGATAAAATTTGACATGTTTTTGACGTTTCATTGACCGTCGACCAGCGCTTCGCATGACGGTCTCCCAGGCATTGATCCCGCCATCGAACGGGCGGGGCAATGACGCCGGAGCCTGGAAAGCCGACCAAGAGGAACTACCCATGAGCAATCGTTTCAACTTCCCGGCCCTGGCGGTCGCGGCCCTTCTGGGTTGCGTGGCCGCGGGCCAGCCGGCCCTGGCTCGCGCCGCGTCCCCGGACTCCGATCAGGTGTCGATCAAGGTCTCCTATGCCGACCTCAATCTCGATAGCCGCGCCGGCGCCGAAGCCCTGCTTCGCTGCGTCGATCAGGCCGCCGAATCGATTTGCGGACCCCGGCCGGCCGGCCATCTGGACGAGCTGATGATATATCGCGCCTGCGTCCGTGGGGTCGCCGACCGCGCCGTCGCAAATCTGGGCCACCCCCTCGTCTCGGCGCTCAACGCTGGCAAACCGGTCGCAAACCATGTCGTCGTCGAGGCGCTCAACCACTGATACCTGCTCGGCGCTCGCGGACACGACGATCCGCGAGCGCGCCCAAGGGGGGATGTCAGAGCAAAATCCGCTGTCAGTGAACCTGCGCGCGGTCGCATGATGAGTGGGGTCCATCGATCCGGCAGAGGTTGACCACTTGGCCGGCCAGATTCCACACCTTGGCGGTCCACCGTCGCGGCCCGGCGCGCTCCAGGGTCATGAAGCCGAAGCCGTCGATCCAGGAACTGAAATGATCGACGACGGCGCCGGGCGCTGGGCTGGCGCCGGTGGGGACGGAAGGTGGCATCGGTACGATGTCTTCCAGGGTTCCGGAAAAACCGGTGATGAACTGGCTGGGGTGATCGCTGGCGAAGCTGACCTGTTCCCAGAGGTGGATATGGCCCGCCAACAGCAGGTCGACGCCCGACGGGAACATCCGTGGAGTCTCGGTGGCGAATACTGATTGGATGGCTTGATTGCCCGGCGTCAGGGTGACCTTGCCGTTGGCTGAAAGGGCGCCGAAGCCCAGGATCGGCTTGTGGGTGATCATGATGGTCGACGGAGCCTGTTTCGACAGGCGCAGCAGTTCGCCGTAGGCCGACCGGAACTGAACCGCGCGCGGGTCGCCTGGCGCCAGGGCGGCTCCGCCGGCGATGGCCAGATCCATCACCACGACCTGGACCCCACCGCCCAGGGGCACGGCATAGGGCGCGCTGTAGTCGCCTTCGAAATCCCTGGTCGGGTCGTTGCAGTCGTGGCCTGGCGTCAGGGGCCGGGCGTCAAGCAAACGGAACCATCCCTGGCCGGCGCGATTGCAGTTTTCGTGATTGCCGCGCGCCAGCAACAAAGGGGCGGCGGCCAGCAGCGGCGCGCCCGGTCCAAAGAAATCGGCGTTCCAGGCGTCCCAGCCGTAGCCCCAGGGCGAGCCGCCGCACAGCGCCTGCCTGTCAGCGGGACAAGGGTTCTCGCGATAGTGATAGTCACCGACGTGGATCACCATATCCGGCTTCCAGGCCGCGGCCTGGGCCGCGACCTTGGCGAAGGCAAAGGCCGCTGGGTCCCGGCAGGCCTGATAGGCGTTGTCCGCCGCCTTCAGCCGGCAGCCGGTGTCTCCGATCACCACGATACGATCGATGCGGCGGTGGGCGAGCGGCAGCGCGCGGCCGAGCACCGACGCGTGTTTTGTTCGCGGTGGAATGGAGGCTTCGCAGATAGTGACCGGGAAGGCGGAGGGCTTGGAGAGTGCCGGGCTCGACTGTGTCGGCCGCTGGGGCAGGGTTTCAGCGGGCGCGCGGACCGCCATCGACAGGGCGCGGCCATCGATGACGATGGGCGGACAAACGTGGTCGGCGGTGACGAGGCGGGCGCCGGCGTGGCCGTCCTCGCCCAGGACCACATAGCTGACCGGAAGGTCGCCGGCTTGAACGGGCGGCGTCGCGACCAAGCTCAAAAGAGTCGCGACCAAGAACGATTTGAAAACTTGCCCACTCATATCGACGCCCGCCACCCTCTCAACACTCCACGACATTCACCGCCAGGCCGCCCAGCGAGGTCTCCTTGTAGATCGCGTTCATGTCGGCGCCGGTGCGCTTCATGGTGGCGATGACCTTGTCCAGCGAGACCGAGTGTTCGCCGTCGCCCAGCATCGCCAGGCGGGCCGCGTCTATGGCCTTGATGGCGCCCATGGCGTTGCGTTCGATACAGGGAATCTGCACCAGACCGCCGATCGGATCGCAGGTCAGGCCCAGGTTGTGCTCCATGCCAATCTCGGCGGCGTTCTCGATCTGGGCGTTGGTCCCGCCAAGCGCCGCGGCGAGGCCGGCGGCGGCCATCGAACAGGCGACCCCCACCTCGCCCTGGCAGCCCACCTCGGCGCCGCTGATCGAGGCGTTGCGCTTATAGAGCGCGCCGATAGCGCCGGCCGTGAGCAGGAACGCGTGGCGGGTTTCGGCCGTGCCGGCGTGGAAGCGGTCGTGATAGCGCAGCACCGCCGGGACCACGCCGGCCGCGCCGTTGGTGGGGGCGGTGACCACCCGCGCGCCCGAGGCGTTCTCCTCGTTCACCGCCAGAGCCCAGAGATTCACCCAGTCCATGGCCGCCAGCGGGTCGATGATCTTGCGCTCCATCTTGGCCATGATCGAGGCATGGAGCTGTCGGGCGCGACGCTTGACGTTCAGCCCGCCCGGCAGCCGGCCCTCTTGGCGCATGCCGCGTTCGATACAGGCCTCCATCGCGGCGTGGATTGCCTCAAGCCCTTCGATCACTATAGGTTCGGGGCGAAGAGCGGTTTCGTTGACTAACATCAGCTGGGCGATGGTCAGGTTCGCCCCCTCGGCTCGGGCCAGCAGGTCCTGGCCGGAGATGAACGGAAACGGGGCCGCCAGTCCTTCATCGTTAGGCGCGTTGCGGCCGATCTCGTCCTCATCGCGAACGAAGCCGCCACCGACCGAAAAATAGGTGCGCTCCAGGATCACGAGCCCGGCGCCGTCGAGGGCCGTGAACGTCAGGGCGTTGGGGTGTTGCGGCCGCCTGACGGCGCCGGCCCAAACAATGTCACGGCGTTCGTCGAAAGCGATTCCAGGACCGTCCGCGCCCAGATTGAGCCAGGCCTCCGAGCGGATCCGCTCCAGCGCGGCTTCGCCGGCGTCGGGATCAAGGGAGGCCGGCGCGAAGCCGGCCAGGCCGAGCATCACGGCCCGGTCGGTGGCGTGGCCGCGGCCGGTGAGGGCCAGCGAGCCGTAGAGCGTGGTTTCGAGCCGCGCCATCCGCCCGATCAGGCCTCGCCGAACCAGAAGGCCAACGAACCGCGCCGCGGCGGTCATCGGCCCCATGGTGTGGGAACTGGATGGTCCCACTCCCAGCTTGAAGAGATCGAATACGCTGACGGTCATGGACCCCTCGCGACGGAGGCCCAGCCCTAAGCAAACCTCGCGAGGTTTGCTTACATCAAACACTCACTAGCAGCATTGATTTTGCATAAAAAAACAAAATCAATCGTGGCGTTCGCCACACAAGGCTGCTTAGCACGAACGGGGCGGAGGGAAAGGATCACGGCAATCCTCGCAGTGTGAAGACATTGCTGGTCGGCACGTCCTTGGATGAGCGATTGAGCGCGATCAGTTCGGTCAATATGTCCATAACCTCATAGGTCCTGTCCGTGACCATCGCCGACGAGGGGTCCGAGGTGCTAGGGACGATGTAGACCCCGCCGTCATACCGAACGCTGAGGAAGGCCGGTCCCGCCCCCGCCGCCACGAGGAAGATCGGCGCGCAGCCCGGCCCGGAGGTCACCGCCCAGCAGCCGGCGGGTGGCGGCTCCTCGCCATTGAGCGGCGTCTTGCGGAAACTGGTGATATGTCCGGATTTACCCACGTCCGGATATAAGTCGCGCCGCACAATCTCACCAAGATAGTAGATGATCGAATAGGTCGATCTCGGAACAAATTTTATCTCGATGTCCGTTGGTTTGGATTGCTTACAGTCATCAATCGACGCGTTATTTTTATTCTTGTCGTCCTTACTCCCGAAGATCAGATCGCAAAACTCATTGAATTTTTGGGGGGATTTTTCGGTATCACTCCCCAGCACCAGCCCCAAGTTCGTGGTCGCGGACTTGGCGCGGTGGATCGTCTTAGGCGGGGGGGAAATCGGATGCGCGGCCAGGGCCGGGTCGATCCCAAAATTAAAATCAGAGCCGTCGGCGGCCTTTTCCAACCTATAGAAATAGGGTGGCGCCCCATCGATCGCCATTTGGGCGATCCAGTCCAGATTGGCCTTGACCTTGTCGGCCTCATCCGGCTTTCGCTGGGACTCGCTCCAGTCTGGATGGTCCCGCAGGTCCTTGGATAGCCTCTTGATCTTGCCTTGATAGTCATCGCAAGCCGACGTCGCCGCCCGAATGTCGATCGGCTTCAGCCCCTTCGCCCGGGCGCGTTCTTTGATCTCAAGCTGGGTGGCGAGTTGAGCGTCGCACCAGTTGACCACGTTCACGCCGAGGCCCGCCGCCGCCGCCCTGGCCACCAGATCGTGATCGTGTCCCACCAAGTCGTCGGGAAGATAGGCGGGGCCGTAGGCCTTGGAATCCCCATCGGATTTGAGGGTGGTCAGACCCGCGTCCACCAGCGCCTCGACTACCCTCTGAAAAGCCATGTGTTTGGTGTCGTCAGATGGATAGTTGACCACGGCTGTCTTGAACGTGTGGGTGTCCACATCTTCCATCGTCGCAAATTCGATTTTCTCGAAGATCAGGTTGAACAGCAGGTCGCGGTTGACGCCGCGCTGGACGAACAGGTCGATGGTGGCCGCGGAAACCGGCGCCAGCACGCCCTTGTAGAAATCCTGGGTGACCACCGGCCCGGCGCTTACCGAGGGTCCGCCGGAGAAATTCAAGGTCGGCGCGGCTGTCGCCGCCGTCGAACTCAGATTGCTGAGCGGGAGGCTGAAACCCAGAGACCCGGTGGCCGGACTCGAACCCGTCACCGTGGTGACGTCGAAGAACACCAGGGGCCGGCGCTTGCTGGCGCGGATGACGTTCAACAGGATGGCGCTATCCTGAGCCTTCTCGGTATCGGTGTTGTATTGATTGACGGCCGACGAGAACGGTATCTGGCCCGCGCAACCCGCGAGCGCCACGGCCAGCCCGATGGAGATCGACAGCGCAAGCGTTGATCGAATCGGCATTTTTGCCTCCACCTCGTTCAATCCACCGTTACATCGATCTCCATCGCGGTCAGCAATGCATACTGCTGATCGAGCGTCACCTTCATTCCCGACCGGCTGGCCAGGGCCAGGATGTCCAGGCCGCTGACCTCGCCGCCGCGCAGGTCGGCGCCGGCCAGCTTGGTCTGGGCGGTGAGAGCACCGAAGAGATCGCAATCCCGCAGGTCGGCGCTTTCGAGATCGGCGCCCGACAGGTCGGCCTCGCGGAACCTCGATCCGGCCAGATCGCAGCCGGGCAGGTTTGCTTCCGCCAGATCGGCCAGGTGGAAATTACACCGCCGGAAGGTAGCGGCGGCGATGGAACGCCGGCGGCCGAGGCTTCGAGTGAAATCGACGCGCCGGAACCGCGCGCCGCGCAGATTGCAGTCTTCCAAGGTGACGCCATACAACTCCGAGGCGTCGAAGGTCGCGAAACTGAGGTCGCATCGGACAAACCGGGCCAGATCCAGCCGGCTGAAGGCCACCGCCAGACCGATGTGATCGGCCGCGCCGGTGAATACGCAATCCTCGAACACCGCCTCGCGCAGGTCGGCGCGCGCGAAGCGGCTACGAAGGATCCGGCATCGCAGGAAGCGCGCGCCCTCAAGGACCACGGCGCCGAACTGCGCGCCATCGATCACACAGTCGACAAACACCGCCTCGCTGAGATCCTCGTCGGACCAATCGAAATCGACGATCGTTTCGCCTTTAAGGGTCGCTCCTGCCGACGGATCTGTCATGACGGCCGATCCCACTTTACTCAGGGTTGGTGAGCCGCGGCCCGGAAGTCGGGATCGGCGGCAAGGTCCCGCACCATCTGCTCGAATAGCCCGAGATAGTGGTTGAAGGCGTCGGGAATCGCGGCGGCGCCAACGAAGTCGGAGTCCCATGTGGCGTTGGTGGAGAGGGCTTTGTCGAGCACCGTCGCACCGCCGCGAGTGACATGGAATGTCGCGCCGAGGGCCGCGTGGCCATTCGGCAGACCGCTGTCCACATGCGTATGGGTGACAATGCCCGAGACCACGAGATCGGATGTGGGATCGAACCGGCCGGCGTTCTTCAGGTCGGCTTCGAGCAGGTCGCCGAGATACTTGGCGAACGAGCCGCCGGGGGCGGATTGAACCCCGGCGCGGACGGAAACCGATCTGTCCATCTGGGTGGCCTCGCCCGGGGCCGGCGTGAACGCGCCGACCCGCATGGGGGCCACATGGGCGGCGCGGATCGATTGGATGCCCTCCAAGGTGGCTTGCGCCGGGGGAAGCGGCCCCATCGCGCAACCGGACACGCCGGTCGCGGCCAGCGCGAAGATAAGGCGCGCACCCAGCCTCATTGCGGCGTGGCGACCGGAGCCGCGGCGGCTTCGGCCGCGGCCGGAATCGCCGGAGCGGCGGAAGGAGTCACGTTGGCCGACGGCAGGAAGGCAGTGTCCTTGGCCAGCGCGTTAAGCGGATTCTCGACGATCTGACGGGTCATGGTGAAAACCGCGCCGTTGATACCGCCTTCGACTTTCACCGCGTCGGCCGGCGCCTTGTTGATCAGGCCCATCTGCATGACCACCGAGTGGGCGGCCGTCCGGGTGATCTTCGGCGCGTCGGGTCCGGCCACATAGTCGAGTTGCGAAGTGTAGTGGTCCCAAATGTTGCTCCCAGCGATGAACATGGTCGCGCCGGTCGCCGCCCCGCTGACCTCGGCGTTCTGCATCGCCTTGGGCGGGATGACGTTGTCGATCACCACGTTGAGGATCGCGCCGTCAGCGACCGTGTCCTCGCTGACATCCGAAAATAGGCCGCTCGCCTTCACGGCGTCGAGCACCTTGGACTTCAGGAACTTGGTCGCCCGGCCGTTCGGGGCGCCCTTCGTGCAGAACTGGAACAGGAGTTGGACCGGCCGGGGTTGAGCGACAACCGCCTTGTCCTCGGGCTTCACGTCGCCCAGTTCGGCGCCGACATAGCCGGCGGCCCGGACCGGCGCAGCGGCCATGCCAGAGCCGAGGATCGTCGCCGCGAGCGCCAGGGCGCCGAACAGCGCGCGAGGGCCATTGCGGCGCCGCGGGACAATCGCCCTATTTGTCATAATCACGCTGAAGTCCTCCCCATCCGCGCGTCCATACCCACGGCGTAGCAAGATTCTACAGGCGGAGCGCCCCTTCGGGCAAGGCGGATCGCGGCCTGGAAACCACCAATTACCTCGGCAGGTCGGTCACACCCATCAGGGCTTCATCGACGGCGCTGGCGCATTGACGGCCCTCTCGGATAGCCCAGACCACCAGGGACTGGCCCCGGCGCATGTCGCCGCAGGCGTGGACCGTGTCGACAGAGGTTTTGTAGTCGGTGACCTTGGCCGCGACATTGCCGCGCGGGTCGAGGTCAACCGCCGCCTGTTCCAGCAAGCCGTCGCGATGCGGCCCAAGGAAACCCATGGCCAACAACACCAGGTCAGCCTTCAGAGTGAACTCACTGCCCGCCACCTCGGTCATTCGCATCCGGCCGTCCGCTCCAGCGGTCCATTCCAGGCGCACGCATTCCAGCCCCTCAAGACGGCCGTCGGAACCCAGGGCCCGTTTGGTGGCGACGGCGAAGTCGCGCTCGCAACCCTCCTCCTGAGAGGACGAAGTGCGCAGCTTCAGCGGCCAGTCCGGCCAGGTCAGGGCCTTGTTCTCCCGCGCGGGAGGCTCAGGCATGATTTCCAGTTGGGTCACGGAAGCGGCGCCCTGGCGATTGGAGGTGCCGATGCAGTCGGAGCCCGTGTCCCCCCCGCCGATCACCACCACATGCTTGCCTTCGGCGCTGATGGCCCCCATCGGCGCGGCCAAGTCCTCGCTGTCGCCGGCCACCCGCTTGTTTTGCTGGGTGAGGAATTCCATGGCGAAATGGACGCCGGAGAAATTATGCGGCGGCAGGTCCAGATCGCGCGGCCATTCGGCGCCGCCGGCCAGCACCACCACATCGTGGGCGGCGCGAAGCTGATCCACCGACAGCACACCGCCCGCGTGAACGCCCCCCACCTGCACCTTGGAGCGGAACACCACCCCCTCGGCCTCCATCTGGGCGATGCGCCGGTCGATCAGGCTCTTCTCCATCTTGAAGTCGGGGATACCATAGCGAAGCAGGCCGCCAATCCGGTCGCTCTTTTCGAACACCGTCACGGCATGCCCGGCCCTGGCCAGCTGCTGGGCGCAGGCCAAGCCCGCCGGACCCGATCCGACCACGGCCACGCTCTTGCCGGTTCGGACGGCGGGCGGTTCAGGGACGATCCACCCTTCGTCCCAACCACGATCGACGATCTGGCATTCGATGGTTTTGATGGTCACCGAATTGTCGTTGATATTGAGGGTACAGGCCGCTTCGCACGGCGCCGGGCAGATCCGCCCGGTGAATTCCGGAAAGTTGTTGGTCGAATGCAGCGTATCCAACGCCGTCTTCCACTGGCCCTGGTAGACCAGATCGTTCCAGTCCGGGATCAGGTTGTTCACCGGACAGCCGTTGTGGCAGTAGGGAATGCCACAGTTCATGCATCGGGCGGCCTGTTGGGAGACCTCCATCGGCGGCAAGGGGCGCGTGAATTCACGCCAGGTCTTCAGGCGCGCGGTCGGCGGCTGATAGCTCCGGTCGCGGCGTTCGATCTCTAGGAATCCGGTGGTCTTGCCCATGATCCCTACTCGGCGGCCACGGCGCGCGTGACTGCGCGTTCGGCGGCGAGATCGGTCAGGGCCCTGCGGTAGTCGTTCGGGGTCACCTTGACGAAGTCGGCCAGTGCGCTCTCCCAATTGTTCAGCATGGCGGCCGCCCGGGCGCTGCCGGTATGGCGATGATGGCGTTCAATAAGAATGCGCAGACGCGCGGCGTCGAAGCGCAGAGGATCACCCATGCCGCTGTCGGCGACATTCGCCGAACGCGCACGCGGGGCGCCGTCGTCCGATTCGGACAGCGGCTCTTCCAGAACCGAGGACAGCGCCACCATGGCGCGGTTGCACAAAGCGCCGAAGCGTTTTTGCGGGTCGTGGACGTAGGCGATCCCGCCCGACATGCCGGCGGCGAAGTTGCGGCCGGTTTCGCCCAGCACCACAACCACCCCACCAGTCATATATTCGCAGCCGTGGTCACCCAGACCCTCGACCACCGCCACGGCGCCGGAGTTGCGGACCGCGAAGCGTTCACCCGCCACGCCCTGGAAATAGGCCTCACCGGCGATGGCGCCATAGAGCACGGTATTGCCGACGATGATGTTTTCGGTGGGATCGCGCGTCGCCTCGGGCGGCTGGCGCACGATGATCCGCCCCCCGGAAAGGCCCTTGCCCACATAGTCGTTGGCGTCGCCCACCAACTCGAGCGTTACGCCCCGAGCGAGGAACGCCCCAAAGCTCTGTCCGGCCGTGCCGGTCAGGCGCGCGGTGATGGCGCCGTCCGGCAGGCCCGCGTGGCCCCAGCGCCGGGCGATATCGCCAGAAAGCATGGCGCCGACGGTGCGGTTGAGGTTGCGGATCGGCGCTTCGATCCTGACCGGCGCGCCGCCCTCCAAGGCCAGGGCGGCCTGGGCGATCAGCTGGTGATCAAGGGCGGTCTCCAGGCCATGGTCCTGGTTTTCGCTGTGCCGGAGGTTATCGCCCTCGCCACCCGGAACCGTATAGAGGATGCGGCCCAGATCGACATCATGGGCTTTCCAATGTTCGACGGCGTCGCGCATATCCAGGCGGGCGACCTGGCCGATCATCTCCTGGACAGTCCGATAGCCAAGCTGGGCCATGATCGCCCGCAGTTCCTCGGCCACGAAGAAGAAATAGCTTATGACGTGTTCGGGCTGGCCGGTGAAACGCGCCCGCAACACCGGATCCTGGGTCGCAATCCCGACGGGGCAGGTGTTCAGGTGGCACTTGCGCATCATGATGCAGCCGGCCGCGATCAGCGGCGCGGTGGCGAAACCGAACTCATCGGCCCCCAGCAAAGCGCCGATCGCCACGTCACGGCCGGTGCGAATGCCCCCGTCCACCTGCACCGCGACCCGGGACCGCAGGCCGTTGAGCAGCAGGGTCTGTTGGGTCTCGGCCAGGCCGATTTCCCACGGCGAGCCGGCGTGGGTCAGGCTGGTGAGCGGGCTGGCGCCCGTCCCCCCCTCGAAGCCGCTGATGGTCAGATGGTCGGCGCGGCACTTGGCGACGCCCGCCGCCACCGTGCCGACCCCCACTTCCGACACCAGTTTCACCGAGATCCGAGCGGCCGGATTGACGTTCTTCAGATCGTGGATCAGCTGTTTCAGATCCTCGATCGAATAGATGTCGTGGTGCGGCGGCGGCGAGATCAGGCCCACGCCCGGCGTGGAATGGCGCACCGCCGCGATCGCCTTGTCGACTTTGTGGCCGGGCAACTGACCGCCTTCGCCGGGCTTCGCCCCTTGGGCCATCTTGATCTGGATGTCGTCGGCGTTGACCAGATATTCGGCCGTCACGCCAAACCGCCCCGAAGCCACCTGCTTGATGGCCGAGCGCATCGAATCGCCGTTGGCGAGACGCACATAGCGGTCGGATTCCTCGCCCCCCTCGCCGGTGTTCGAGCGCCCGCCGATGCGGTTCATGGCGATGGCCAGGGTCGTGTGCGCCTCGCGGCTGATCGAGCCGAAGCTCATTGCGCCGGTGGAAAAGCGCTTGACGATCTCCGAGGCTGGTTCGACCTCTTCCAGCGAGATCGGCTGGTCGGCCATCCGGAACTTCATCAGCCCGCGCAGGGTCAGAAGCCGTTCGTTCTGCTGGTTGATGGCGGCGGCGAAGGCGTCGTATTCGGCCGGGATATTGCCGCGCACCGCGTGCTGCAGACTTGAGACCGATTGCGGCGTCCAGGCGTGATCCTCGCCGCGCAGGCGAAAGGCATAGGCGCCGCCCACATCCAGCATGTCGCGATAGATCGGCGCGTCGCCATAGGCGTCGCCGTGCCGGCGCACGGATTCACGGGCGATCTGCTCGAGGCCCACGCCCTCGATCACACTGGCCGTACCGGTGAAGAACCGCTCGACGAAGTCGGTGGACAGGCCCACCGCGTCGAAGATCTGCGCCCCGCAATAAGACTGATAGGTGGAGATACCCATCTTGGACATCACCTTCAAAACGCCCTTGCCCACGGCCTTGACGTAGTTTTTGGCGACCGCCTCCGGGGAGAGCGCGCTGGCGTTGGCGACGCGTAGCGCCTCCAGCGTCTCGAAGGCCAGGTAGGGATTGACCGCCTCGGCGCCATAGCCGGCCAGCACGCAAAAATGATGTACTTCCCGCGCCTCGCCGGTCTCGATCACCAGGCCGGTCTGCATGCGCAAACCCTGGCGGATCAGCCGATGATGGACGGCGGCGGTGGCCAGGGCGGCGGGAATCGGAATGCGGTCCGGACCCGCCGCGCGGTCGGACAGGACCAGGATATTGGCGTCCGCCAGCACCGCGTCGGTGGCCGCCGCGCAAAGGGTGTCGAGCGCCCGCGCCAGGCCGCCCTCTCCCTCGGTCGCCTTCCAGGTGGCGTCGAGGGTCGTGGTGCGGAAGGCGCCATCGAGCAGGTCGGCGATCGAGCGGATCTTCTCCAGATCGCTGTTGGTCAGCACCGGCTGGGCGACCTCGAGCCGCTTGTGGTTACCCGCCTGGCGACCCAGCAGATTCGGCCGGGGCCCGATCATCGACACCAGGCTCATCACCAGTTCCTCACGGATCGGGTCGATCGGCGGGTTGGTCACCTGGGCGAAGTTCTGTTTGAAATAGTCGTAGAGCAGTTTGGGCCGCTTGGAGAGCACGGCGATGGGCGTGTCCGACCCCATTGAGCCAATCGGGTCTTCCCCCGTGCGCCCCATCGGATCGAGGAAGAAACTGATGTCTTCCTGGGTATAGCCGAACGCCTGCTGGCGATCGAGCAGATCGGCGGCGTCATGCGCCGAGGTCGGCTCCCACGCCGGCGGGTCGGCCAGTTCCTCCAGCTTGAACTGGGTGCGCGCCAGCCATTCGGCATAGGGCTGGGCATCTGCGAGGGTCTGCTTGGTCTCCTCGTCCTCGACGATGCGGCCCTGCTCCATGTCGATCAGCAGCATCTTGCCCGGCTGCAGGCGCCATTTGCGGACGATACGTTCCTCGGGGATGGTCAGCACCCCGACCTCCGAAGCCAGGATCACATGGTCCTGGTCGGTGATCACGATCCGCGCCGGCCGCAGACCGTTGCGATCGAGGGTGGCGCCGATCTGGCGACCGTCGGTGAAAGCGATGGCGGCCGGGCCGTCCCAAGGCTCCATCAGGGCGGCATGATATTCGTAGAAAGCCTTGCGGGCCGGGCTCATCAGCGGGTTGCCCGACCAAGCCTCGGGGATCAGCATCATCACCGCGTGAGCCAGGGGATAGCCGCCCGCGACCAGCAGCTCCAGGGCGTTGTCCAGACAGGCGGTGTCGGATTGGCCATGCGGGATGATCGGCCACATCTTGTCCAGGTCAGGTCCGAGCAGCTCGGATTCCAGGGTGCGGCGGCGGGCGTTCATCCAGTTGACGTTGCCGCGCTTGGTGTTGATCTCGCCGTTGTGGGCAATGTAGCGATACGGGTGCGCCAGCCGCCAGGACGGGAAGGTGTTGGTCGCGAACCGCTGATGGACCATGGCCAGCGCGGATTCCGTCAGCGGGTCGGTCAGGTCGCGATAGAACGGCCCCACCTGCGGCGCCAGCAACAGGCCCTTGTAGACCACCGTGCGGCTTGAGAACGACGGCATGTAGAAGTCGGTCAGGCCAGGCATGCCAAACTTCCTGGCCAGGTCCTCAAGCGGGTTCTGGGTCTGTTTGCGGATGGTCAGGATCTTGCGTTCGAAAGCATCCTGATCGGCCGTGCCCGAACCGCGAGCCACGATCGCTTGGCGGATCACCGGCATCTCGGCCAGCACAGCGGCGCCGAGGGCCTCGATATTAACCGGCACGTCGCGCCATCCGATCAGCATCTGGCCCTCGACGCGGATGAAATGTTCGAATTGGCCGATGGCGGCGTCCCGGGTCGCCTCGTCCCGGGGCAGGAAACACATGGCCACTGCATAGTCGCCCGGCGCCGGCAGATCGACACCCTCGCCCGCCGCCCAGACACGTAGCAGGCTATCCGGAATCTGAATCAGGATGCCGGCCCCATCGCCCACCTCGGGGTCGGCGCCCACGGCGCCGCGGTGGTCGAGATTGATCAGAATCTCGAGGCCGCGAGCGACGACCTCATGCGATTTCTTGCCTTTGATATTAGCCACGAAACCGACACCGCATGAGTCATGCTCATGGCGAGGGTCATAAAGTCCCTGCGGCGGCGGTTGGTGCGACAAATCTTTCCCTCATCAACGTAATCGGCGGCGTCGTGGCGCAACACCAGACCGCCGCAGGCGTCTAATCGACAGCGACCGGACTGTCGACAGCCACGACCAGCGCGCGTGGCCAAATCGTGGCGGTCGCCCGTTCGCCGGTCAAAACACGTTTCGATGAATGACCTCCGCGCATGCCCCCAAGCCTTGACCTTGGCGCCCTTGGGCAGTGATGCTGACGGCCGGGTCCGTCCCGTTCTCAGGAAGTCCGCCGATGTCCGCTCGCGCCACGATGCAAGCCTGCCTCATTCCTTTTATACTGGGCGCGGCGATGATCGCGGGCTGCGCGCCGCGCGCTGAAGTGAAGACGTCGGTCGGTACGGCCAAGATCGTCGACTCGATAAAGAGCGACGAGGTGCATTGGAACGCCGATTACAAATCCGGCGACGCCGCGAAGGTCGCCGCGCACTACGCGCCGGATGCGGTGGTCATGTCCCCCGGTCATGCGGCGACCGTAGGAACGGCGGCCATCAAGGCGGCGAACGAGCAGGCGTTCTCCGACCCGAAATATGGCCTGAGTTTTTCCAGCGACCGGGTTGACGTCGCCGCCTCGGGCGATCTGGCGGCCGCTCACGGCGCCTACAAGGAGACGACGACCGACCCGAGGACCGGCGCGGCCGTCACCGCGGCGGGCAGCTATGTCACTGTCTACAAACCGGGCGTCGATGGCGTCTGGAGGGCGGTCTGGGACATCAACACGCCGGGCGCCGCTACGGCCCCCTGAAGTGACGCCGATCCCCAAAGAAGTAATCTCCAAGAAACGCAATAGTCAAGACTAGGAAACGACCATGGAACTGGCCCCCAAGAAAACCGGACTATCCACCGCGCGCCTGGAGCGTATCACCGAACATCTGGAGCGGAACTATATCGGAGCCGGCAAGATCGCCGGTTGCCAGGTGGCGGTCGCCCGTCACGGCCACCTGGCCTATTTCCGCTCCCTCGGCCACATGGACCGGGAGGCTGGCAAGGCCATGGCCGACGACGCCATCTTCCGCATCTATTCGATGACCAAGCCGATCACCTCGGTGGCGCTGATGAGCCTTTACGAGCGCGGCTATTTCCAACTCAACGATCCGGTCAGCCGCTTCTTCCCCTCTTGGAAGAACCACCGGGTCTGGGTGTCGGGCGAGGGCTCGGACATGGTCACCGAGCCGACGACCCGTCCCGCTTCGATGCGCGACATGCTCTGTCATACCGGCGGCATCACCTATGGCTCGGCCCTGGTGGCGCTGGACGCGCCGGACGCCGGCCACCCGGTGGACAAGATCTACGCCGAGGTCGGCGTGCGGCGCGGCGCGGGCGAAACCTTGATGGAGTTCATGGACAAGCTGGGCCAGGTTCCGCTGCGCTATCAGCCGGGCGAGCGATGGATGTATTCCCTGTCCACCGACGTCTGCGGCGCCCTGGTGGAGCGGATCAGCGGCCAGAGGTTCGACCATTACCTGAAAGAGACGATCTTCGATCCGCTGGGCATGGCCGACACCGCCTTCGCCGTGGCCCCGGACAAGGCGAACCGGCTCTGCGCCAACTATCGCCGGGCGGCCGACAAGAGCCTGAAGCTGCTCGATGCGCCGGGGACCAGCGAATATCTCAGGGAGCCGAGCTTCCATTCCGGCGGCGGTGGCCTGACATCCACGACCGAGGACTATCTGCGCTTCTGCGAAATGCTACGCCGGGGCGGCGAACTGGACGGCGCCCGCGTTCTCGGCCCCCGCACCCTGGCGATGATGCACCGCAACCATCTGAAGGACGGCCAGGACCTGACCCAGATGGCCATCGGCGGCTTTTCCGAAACCGCCAACGAGGGCGTGGGCTTCGGCCTGGGCTTCGCCATGACGCTGGATGGCGTGAAGAACGGCGCCCTGGGCGAGGGGGACTATTATTGGGGCGGGGCGGCATCGACGATCTTCTGGGTCGATCCAGCCGAGGATCTGGTGGTGGTGTTCATGACTCAGCTGACGCCCTCCGGCGCCTTCAACTTCCGCGGTCAGCTCAAGAGCATCGTCTACTCGTCGATCATGGATTAGACGGCCCGGCCCGGCCCGAACTTCGGGTTTCGCGCCCACGACACGGCGGTCTGAACGATGTGGTCGGCCGACGACTGTTCCGGCGTCCAGCCGAGTCGCTGGCGGATAGCCCTGGTATCGGCCACGAGGGAGGGCGGGTCTCCGGCGCGGCGGGCGCCGATGGTGTGGGGCGTCGGGAGGCCGATGATCCGGTCAATCGCGCCGATGATGTCGAGAACCGACAGGCCCTTGCCCGTGCCGACGTTCAGGGCCTCGAACCGACCAGGCTCGGTGGTGGCCGCCAGGGCGGCGACATGGGCGCTGGCCAGGTCGGTCACATGCACATAGTCGCGCAGGCAGGAGCCGTCGGGCGTGGGAAAGTCCTGGCCGAACACGGTGAGCGGCTTGCCCCGCCCCAGCCCGGCGTTGATCGCCAGGGGGATCAGGTGGGTTTCCGGATCATGCGCCTCGCCGATCAAGCCTGCGGGGTCGGCGCCGGCGGCGTTGAAATAGCGCAGAGCGACGGCGGCGAGGCCAAAGGCGCGACAATGGGCGGCGATCATCCATTCGCCGATCAGCTTGGTCTCGCCATAGACGCTCGACGGAGATTTGAGGGCGTCCTCGGGGATAGGACCGAGACCCGGCGCCCCGTCACCGTAGACCGCGGCGCTGGAAGAGAAGACCAGGCGGGAGACCCGGCAGTCCTTCATCGCCGCCAGCAGGTTCGTCACGCCTCCGACATTGTGATCGTGGAACAGATCGGGGCGAACCATCGATCGACCCACTTCGATCAGGCCGGCGAAGTGGATCACGCCTTCGATCCGGTGCGCGGTCATCGCATCGCGAAGCGCCCGGCCGTCGCGAATATCGCCGTGAATGAACTCACCCCAACGGACCGCCTGACGATGGCCGGAACTCAAATTGTCGAACACCACCGGTCGCCAGCCGCTCTCCGCCAGGGCCTTGGCGGTGTGGGAGCCGATATAGCCCGCCCCGCCGGTGACCAGAACGGAGCCGGTCACGCGGCGATACTGTCGGCCTTGAGGATCGTCACCTCCGGTTCCAGCATCTGGCCCTTCATCACGCCGTCGCCGGCCGTCGGCGACACAGGGGCGGTAAGGATGGACCGGGCGACATCCATTCCCTCCACTACCCGCCCGAAGGCGGCGAAACCGGCGTTGTCGCCGCTCTGAGAAGGATCGGCGTCGAGGGAAACGATATCGCCGATACAGATGAAGAATTCCGAAGTCGCCGTGCCCGGTGCGTAGCGGGCCATGGAGATGGTTCCATCCTTGTGACTGAGCCCGGTCATCTTGGTGCTTTCATGGGCGATCGGCGGATAGGACCTGGCCGGATCGTTCTTCACGCCGCCCTGCACGAGGCCGATCAACGGATCGGGGACCAGTTTCATCGCCCGATAGAACACCGCCCCGTCGAAACGCCTGGCCGTCACATAGCGCATGAAATTGGCGCAGGTGACCGGCGCCTTGTCCGCCGCGAGTTCGAGGGTGATGTCGCCCAGCGCGGTTTTCAGCAGCACGCGCGGATCGACTCCCGGCGTCTGGGCCAGGGCCGAGACACCGATCATGGCCCCCGCGCCGGTTAGGACGACGCGCTTGGTAACTTCTTTCATGGCCTGGGTGTTCCTTCATCCGATGGCCGCTTTTGGCAACATTTTGGCAACATCCAGGCAGCGGACGGGCCGCGCCTTGGCAACCTCTCGGCCGCGTTCGGGCAGCGGACCGGCTTCTTCCTGGCAGCCGGTGGGCCGCGGGATGGCCGCGAAAAGGCAGCGGGTCCATTTATCAAGATATTGAAATTTATCATCATTCTTGGCCAAAACGAGCTTTCTTCGAAATTCTGGGCCAGAGTAGGATGGGTTCCGATGAGATCGCCGGATGTCAATTGTCCCGAAACACGTCGGCCTATAAATTGAAATTGCATTATGCAATATTCTTGGGTTGCCCGTCAACCCCTTGTCCTGCCCCAGGAAGACGCCGCCACGCCTCTTCGATCTGGGACAACCAACCCAACCTCATCGCATCGAGATGGCCGGCGGCGGCAAGGGGTCGCAGCACCACCAAAGCCGCTTCAAGATGACCGCGAGACCCTTCAGGGTCGATATCCGCCAGGCGCCAATGTGGCACGACCGAATTCAGCCGCGACGGCGCATCGCCTGGGTTTCTGATCGTCAATGCCTCGTAGATTTCCAGGGCGGCTTTGTATGCCTCCCTCGCCTCAGCTGGTTCGTCCCGCCTCAGAGAGAGTCCGCCCAGCCGTTCGAAACTCGTCGCAAGATCCCGCTGCCAGCCGGCATTGCCGGGGTCGGATTTGGCCAGGCGCTCGGCGATGTCGAGGGAGGCTCTGAAGGCGTCCAGAGCGGCCGGAAGGTTGCCCTGGCTTCGTAGAACGTCGCCGATCCGGTCTTGGGAAACAGACAGATCCCGCTGCCAGCCGGCATTGCCGGGGTCGGATTTGGCCAGGCGCTCTCTGATATCAAGGGAGGCTCTGAAGGCGTCCAGAGCGGCCGGAAGGTTGCCCTGGCTTCGTAGAACGTCGCCGATCCGGTCTTGGGAAACAGACAGATCCCGCTGCCAG
>JBBRPO010000052.1:0-23422 GCA_038227865.1 Caulobacterales bacterium | reverse complement strand
CGATTTGCCTATATTTTGTTGACATACGGCTATAAATATATCATATTGCAATTAACACGGCGCATCCGCCCATTCCGAGCCTCGAGCACTCATGCCCCTACTGGACAATCCCCGCCATGAGACCTTCGCCAAAACCCGCGCCAAGGGCGCGCGGCTGGATGACGCCTATGAGGACGCCGGGTTCGCGCCCGGAAAGGGCCACGCCAGCCGCCTCGCGTCGCGGCCGGAGGTCGCCGAGCGGATTGCCGAATTGCGCGCGGCCGGCGCCGAGCTGAATACGATCAACGCCGCCGACATCGCCACCTCGCTTATGCGCCTGGCCAAGGCCGCCGAGGCCCTGGCCACCCCGGCCGGATTCAAGGAGGCCCGCGAATTGATGCTGGTGGCGCATTGCCTGCATGGCGAGATCGCCGAAAGGCGAAAAGTTGAACGCGATCAGATAGATTGGGACGCCCGCTTCCCGCCCAAAGGCGCCTGATGGCCCCCGGCAGGCGCCTCGGACCTGCCCAACGTCTGCCTGGAACCTGCCAAAATTCGCCAAAACCTGCCAAAAGCCTGCCAAAACCCTGCGGGGAACCTGCCACGGACCTGCCCGCGCGATCGTCAGCGGCGGCCCCGGCCAGTCTTCTTGAACCGCGACGCCGCCTCAGCTCGTGCATCGGCCTTGGCCTTGGTCACCGCGCTCTTGTCCACCGCTTCGCCGGCCGGGGTCAGGGCGTCGTTGGCGAATTCGAGATCGAGCAGTTTCAGGCGCTTGATCTCGTCGCGCACCCGCGCGGCTTCCTCGAACTCCAGATTGCCGGCGGCGGCGCGCATCTTGGCTTCCAGGTCGCGCAGCGTGGCCTGGAAGTTGGAGCCCAGGAACGGCTTGGAGTCCTCGGCCACGCCGACGTCCACGTTGACCCGGTCGGCGCGCTCGTAGGGGCTGGCCAGGATGTCCTTGATCTGACTCTTGATGCTCTCCGGCGTGATACCGTTCTCGAGGTTGAAGGCGGTTTGTTTCTCGCGCCGGCGGCTGGTCTCGCTCATCGCCCGCTCCATCGAGCCGGTGATGGTGTCGGCGTAGAGGATCACCTTGCCGTCGACGTTGCGCGCCGCTCGGCCGATGGTCTGGATAAGCGAGGTCTCCGAGCGAAGGAAGCCCTCCTTGTCCGCGTCGAGAATCGCCACCAGGCCGCATTCGGGGATGTCGAGCCCCTCGCGCAGCAGGTTGATCCCCACAAGCACGTCGAACGCGCCCAGGCGCAGATCGCGGATGATCTCGATACGTTCAAGGGTGTCGATGTCGCTGTGCATGTAGCGGACCCGCAGGCCCTGCTCATGCATATATTCGCTCAGGTCCTCGGCCATCTTCTTGGTCAGCACCGTGACCAGGCTGCGATAGCCTTTCTTGGCGAAGTCCCGGCACTCGGCGATGGTGTCGTCCACCTGGGAGAAGCCGTCCTTCGAGACGGGTCGCACCTCCACGGGGGGATCGATCAGGCCGGTGGGGCGGATCACCTGCTCGACGAACACGCCGCCGGTCTTTTCTAGTTCCCACTTGGCCGGCGTGGCGGAAACGAACAGGCTGTCGGGCCGCATCGCCTCCCATTCCTCGAACTTCAGCGGTCGGTTGTCGAGGCAGGAGGGCAGGCGGAAGCCGTATTCGGCCAGATTGAACTTACGGCTGAAGTCGCCTTTATACATCGCCCCGATCTGCGGCACCGTCTGGTGGCTTTCGTCGACGAACAGCAAGGCGTTGTCGGGAATGTATTCGAAGAAGGTCGGCGGCGGCTCGCCCGGGCGCCGCCCGGTCAGATAGCGGGAATAGTTCTCGATGCCGGCGCAGCTGCCGGTGGCCTCGATCATCTCGATGTCAAAGGTCGTTCGCTGTTCCAGCCGCTGGGCCTCCAGCAGCTTGCCGTTGGCGACCATCCAGTCGAGGCGGATCTTCAGCTCATCCTTGATCGAATTGACCGCTTGGCGAAGGGTCGGGCGAGGCGTCACATAGTGGCTGTTGGCGTAGATTTTGACCGTCGGCAGGTCGGCGGTCTTGCGGCCGGTCAGAGGGTCGAACTCGGCGATCGCCTCGACCCGGTCGCCGAACATCATGATCCGCCAGGCCCGGTCCTCATAGTGGGCGGGAAAGATTTCCAGGGTGTCGCCGCGCCGGCGGAAGGTTCCGCGCTCGAAGGACGAGTCGTTGCGCTTGTATTGCTGGGCGACGAGATCGCTCATCAGCCGCTTCTCGTCGATGGTGTCACCGACGCTGACCGTGAAGGTCATGGCCGTATAGGTCTCAACCGAGCCGATACCGTAGATGCAGGAGACCGAAGCGACCACGATCACATCGTCGCGCTCCAGGATCGCCCGGGTGGCGGAATGGCGCATGCGGTCGATCTGTTCGTTCCGCGACGAGTCCTTCTCGATATAGGTGTCGGTCCGGGCGACATAGGCTTCAGGCTGGTAGTAGTCATAGTAGGAGACGAAATACTCGACCGCGTTGTTGGGAAAGAAACTCTTGAATTCGCTGTAGAGCTGCGCCGCCAGGGTCTTGTTGTGGGCCAGGATCAAGGCCGGGCGCTGGGTGGCTTCGATGACCTTGGCCATGGTGAAGGTCTTGCCCGAGCCGGTGACACCCAGCAGCACCTGGTCGCGTTCGCGGCTCTCGATGCCGGCGACGAGCTCGGCGATGGCGGCGGGTTGATCGCCGGCCGGCTCATAGTCGCTGACCACCTCGAACCGCCGCCCGCCCTCACTCTTTTCCGGCCGCGTCGGTCGGTGCGGCGTCCAAAGCATCGGCATGGCGCCGGTGTCGTGGACGAACGCGGCGGAAATGTCGGAGACGCCGGAGGGTGAAGCGGAACGAGGCATGAACATCAAGGTAGGGGAGGGCGGCGTCAAAGGCTAGGGCCAAGACCCGTCTCGTGTAACCTTTAGACGCGGCGACGCGGATAGTCTGTCATCAAGCTCGCCTCGCCAACGGAGTCCACCCATGATCCGCTCGATTGTCCTCGCCAGTGTCCTCGTCGGCGTGGCCGCGCCGACCTTCGCCGCCGACGCAGCGCATCCGACCGTGGTGGAGTTGTTCCAGAGCCAGGGCTGCTCGTCCTGCCCACCGGCCAACGCCAATGTGATGGCCCTGAGCGGCCGGCCGGATATTTTGGCTCTCAGCTTCCAGGTCACCTATTGGGACGAGCTGGGCTGGAAAGACACCTTCGCCTCGCCGCAATATACGGCCCGACAGTGGGACTACGCCCGCGCTCTGCGGCACGACAATGTCTGGACCCCGCAAGTTGTGATCAACGGCCGGGCCGACGTTGTGGGGGTCAGGCCTGGCGAGATCGAAGGTGCGGTCGCCCGCGCCGATCGTGGCGCCGCCGGACCCCGAATCGATATCGCCGGCGGCCGCGTCACTATCGAGGGGCCGGCGCCGGCCAGGCCGGCCGAGGTCTGGCTGGTCCGCTATGATCCGAACGTCGTCCAGGTGCCGATCCGCCGCGGCGAGAACGGCGGCCGAACCTTGCCGCACAAGAATGTCGTGCGGTCATTGACCCGACTCGGAGCTTGGTCTGGCGCCACGAAGGGCTATGTTCTGCCAACGATTGACGCCTCGGGTCTTAAATCAGCCATCCTGGTTCAGGCCGGTCCCGGCGGCGCCATCCTCGCCGCCGCCCGCGTTTAGGGCAATTCTGGTCTCGCGCCGTCGGCATGGTGGTGTAGCCGGCGTATTGATGGAATGACGAAGGTCGCCTTCCGCGCTTCTTCTAGATTTCTGGAAATATCATGCCATCGAGCGCCTTGACTGAAGCCTTTGAGGTCGATGGGGCGGTGTTGGCGCTGGCTGGCGGCGTCACCCTGGTCAAGGCGGGAGAGCGCCCTGACGCTATTTATCGATTGGTCGCGGGGCGAATCGCTGAGGTCGAGCCCATGGAGGTCGGCGGCGGGCGCCTGGTGGCGATTCACCGGCCGGGCGCATTGATCGGTGGCGCTCAGATGCTCACCGACGCGGTCTATGCCACGACCCTCAGCGCCTTGCGCGACTCCGAGCTTGTGGCCATTCCCGCCGGGCGAGCCGTCGCCCTGATGCGCGACAATCCGGCTATCCTGGCCGAAGTGGCCCACGCGGCGCTGACGCCGCTGGGGGCGGCCGAGCCCGCCGATCGTCGCAAGAGCTCGATTCTGGGTTTTGTGGCGGTTTGCGACAGCGTCGCCATGCGGACCCTCGCGGAGCAATTGGCGTCGGCCATTCGGGTCTTGGGTTTCAAGGTAGCCGTTCTGGGCGCGGAACACGACGGGACTTCGCCCGCCGGCCTTTCCGCCCTGGAGGAGGACAATGACTATGTGTTGATGGCCGCCGAGCGGCGAGACCGTCAGTTCACGGCGTTTTGCGGACGTCAGATCGACAGGCTGATCCTGGTGGGCGGGGCGGCGACGCCCCTGCCGGACGGACCGTTCATGTTCGCGGCGACCGCTATTCAGCGCCATCGCCTGCTGGACTTCATTCTGGTGCAGCCCAGCGACGCCCGTTGGCCCGAAGAGTCCGATCGATGGCTATCCGCCGCGCCCGCCTCACGGCTGTTCCAGATTCGCCAGGACGATGCCGCCGACGTGGCCCGGCTGGCAAGAATCTACGCCGGCCGATCGGTCGGCCTGGCGCTTTCCGGTGGCGGCGCCAGGGCTTACGCCCATGTGGGTGTCGCCCGCGCCCTGGCCGAACTGGGCGTACCCATCGATTTCGTCGCTGGAACATCAATGGGGGCGGTAATCGCCGCGGGCGTGGCCATGGGCTGGGGCCACGAGGAGTTGGACCGGAGAATCCGCGAAGCCTTCGTGACCTCCAGCCCGCTATCCGATATCGCCTTTCCTCTGCTCGCCATGACGCGAGGGCGGAGGGTGGACCGCCGTCTGGAGATTCATTTCGGGGATATGCAGATCAGCGATCTATGGCGGCCGTTCACCTGCGTCTCCACCGACCTGACCAGCGGCGGACCGCATTTCCACCGGCAAGGCCTGCTGCGCCGGGCCATACGCGCCTCATTGTCCCTGCCGGGCGTGTTGCCGCCCGTCGTTGAAGACGGTCACGTGCTGGTTGACGGCGCCCTGGTGCGCAATCTTCCCACGGATGTGGTCCGCGAACAGCATGACGGCGTCACGATCGCCGTGGATGTGGCGGTTTCCGAAGGCCTGAAGCCGGATGATCTTCTACTACGGCCCTCGGGGTGGCGCTGGCTGACCTCGGGCGCTTGGCGAAAGGGACCGCCGATTGTATCCGTCTTGATCCGCTCGGCGACCTTGCCCAGCGCCACCGCCATGGCCGGCGCTCGCCATCCGATGATCGAGGACATCATCCCCGACGTGGAGGGTGTCGAACTCCAGGATTGGGACGCCTACGAGCCGGCCGTGGCGGCCGGCTATCGATCGACCATGGCTGCGGCGGAGCGTTTGTCGCGGCTTAAGGCCTGACCGCCGTCATATCCCCGCATACCACTCATAGCCGCGGTCTTCCCAATAGCCGCCCTTGCCGCCATAGAAGCCCGATAGCCGGTCCGTGAGCTCGATACGCTGGACGTATTTCGCTTGCTTGTAGCCGAGCTGGCGCTCGACCCGGAGCCGAAGCGGTGCGCCATGGGCCACGTCCAGGGGCTTTCCGTTCTGGGCGAAGGCGATGAGGGTCTGGGGGTGAATCGCGTCCACCAGGGCGAGGCTTTCATAATACTGGCCTGGCGCCTGCGCGCCGCCTTTTCCGGTTCCCCTTCCAGATTGTCGGCGCAATGGAAGACCACATATTTCGCCTGGGGCAGCACCCCGGCGGTCTTCAGGAGCAGACCCACCGGTACGCCGGTCCATTGGGCGATGGCGCTCCAGCCTTCCACGCAGTCGTGCCGAGTGATCTGGGTTCGCGAGGGCAGCTTGCGTACCTCGGCGACCGACAGGGAGACTGGCCGTTTTACCATCCCGTCAACGGTCAAGCGCCAGTTGACGAAGTCTTCGTTCACCGTGTCTTCGTAGTCCTGGCCCGTCGGGTAGAGCGTGCCGTTGGCCTTGAACCGTGGTGAAATATCCGAGACGGCATATTCCCTCGCCATGGCGCCGCCGGAGAGCAGGAAGCGCTGGCTGGCGAGGGTCCAGCTCTCGGCCTGGGCCAGGACGTGTTGGAATCCCGCGCTGTCGTTGAGGGTGTCGCCGAATGTGACTTTGGCGCAGCCGGAGAGGGCGAAGCCGGACCCGCCGAGTCCGGCGATCAGGGCGTTTCGACGGGTGATGAGGGTCATGAACTCGCGCTCGGCCTATTTGTGGTCTTGGGGGACGACATAGCGTCCGGTGATCATCGATCTGACCTCATTGATAGGTCCGGCCAGCACCACTTCAATCAGGTGCACGACGATGAAGGCCACCACGCCCGAGGCGCAGATGAAGTGCAGTGACCGGGCCGATTGGCGACCGCCGAACAGGTCCAGAAGCCAGGGCGCGAAGGCGTTAAACCCTGGCGACATGGTCAGGCCGGTCAGGACCATCAGGCTGATCAGCGTGATCACGCCCAGATAGGCCAACCGCTGTAGTACATTGTACCGTTTGGCGGCCTCTCCGGTCGGGTGTTTCAGCTGGATGTGGTCAATGACCGAGCGGGGAATGCTTTTGAGATCACCGACAGTGGGCACGAGGTCCCGCCGCGCATGGCGGCTCAACAGGCTCCAGACCAGGTAGACGAGGCCATTGGCGGCCAGCACCCATGCAAACAGGAAATGCCAATGCCGCGCGTCCGCCAGATCCTGGGAACTCGGGATCGTCAACCACGACGGCCATGCCTTGTGGAGTTCCTGACCGTTGAATTTCGACACACCGAGAAATCCGGTGGTGTCGAATCTCAGGCTCCCGATGGTGGTGACGCCTCGCTCGCCGGTGGCGGCGGGGACGTGGCCGATAGACAGGAATGGCTGGTCGAGTTCGCTGCCCTTCTGTCCCCAATAAAGGTGGGGGTGGGCGTTGAAGATGTTCAACCCGCTACCAATCATGACGACGATCGCCAGGGCGTTGAGCCAGTGCGTGAGGCGGACCAGGAACGTGTGGCGATAGATCACCTCGCGCCGCGGGGATGGCGGCGCCGTTTTTGATCCGGCCACCAAATCCGTGTCCGCGCTTTCCGGAGGGCTAAGTTCAAGGCTCATAGGTGCTCCTGTCGGCGGCCTGTCGATAGTGCGCATAGACGTTGGCAAACGCCAAGCCGCTCCAACGCTTGATAGCCCGCGACACCGATCGTTTCGCGAGGTCGCCCGACAAGGTTACGGAACACCGCGAATTTTGGAACGGTTCTGGCCATAGAGGTGACCGGGCCTCAAAATTGGGCCGTGAGGTCGACGAACACCTTTCGCCCCACCAGGCGATAGTAGGACTGGTCGCCAAATTCGCTGGCGGTGACCGGTGGTCGCCGGTCGGAGAGGTTCGAGCCGTTTACCGACAGGCTGTAGCGCCGCCAGCGATAGCCAACCGTGGCGTCAAACGTGGCGTAGTGCCTGGCGAGCGCGGTGTTTTCCACGTCCAGGAATCGGCTGCCGACATAAGTCACTTCGACCGAGCCGAATACGCCTGACGGTGGCGCGTAGATCAGGCCCAGCGATCCCAGCCAATGCGGCGACAGCGTCAGCTGATTGCCGGAAACATCGCCTTCGTCGCTCGCATAGTGGGTGAACACCGCGTCGTGCCAACTCCCGGTGGCATTGAGGCTCAAGCCTGGGGCCACTCGCCACCGGCCCTCGATCTCGACACCCTTGAGGCGTTCCGCTCCGGCGTTCTCAAGGATCGCCGCGCCATTTGCGTCAGTCGTCGCCACCACCAGATTTTTGAAGTCCAGAAGGAAAAAACCGGCCTCATAGTCGAGATGCCCGTCGGCCAGCCGGCCCTTGATACCCGCTTCGTAACTGCGCGCGGTCTCGGGCCTGAGGATGTCCGGCCTATTGTCTGGCCCGAAGTCCACCGCCGCGGGTTTGAAGGTGTCGCGATAGTTGGCGTAGACCACAAGCTCGTCGTGACCGGCGGTCCAGGCGAGGTAGCTGACGCCGACCATGCCAGACAGCCGCGTGACGCTGCGCTTGCGATCGTCGAAGGTGTCGGCGCTGGAATCGAATCCGTCGATATGGGTCGAGCGCTTGCTCTCATAGGTCTCGTTCAGCCGAAGCCCGCCATTGAAGTCCCAGCGCGATCCCGCCTTCCAGTCGAGCTGGATATATTGACCCGCGAAAACGCGGCGGTCGTAAACACCGTTGATTTCGTCGACATGCAGATCCGTGGCGCGGGGCAGGGGAGTGGAGCCATCCAGGGCCGGAAAATAGCCGCCGTTGCGGCTGGCTTGCGTCGCGCGTCCATAGAGCAGGTCGGCGCCCCAGGTCACATTCAGGGTATGGGCGATTTCGCTGCTGACGTGGGTGTCGGCATAGTCGTCGTCGATGTCGCGTCCCTGAATCTGGCTGTCGGCGTTCACCAGATCTGACCGGAGAAAGCCCCGCGCGTCGTTGATATGCGCGTAGGCGAGGGACAGGGTGGAGGTCCATTCTCCAAGCGTCGTGGGGTGCGAATAAGATAGCGTGCCGTGAGTGCGATCCTCGTCGATGCGGGCGTCCGTGGGGTTATAGTTGGCGTTGATCGGAACGAGATCGGTCAGTGCGCCGCCGACGCGCGGCGTTGGGCTTGGCGGAACGGAGCGCACCACCGTGGCGTCAAGGTCCAGGCGCAGCGTTCCGCCAGCGACATCCCCGGCGGCCCGATAGAGCCCTTGGAACTTTCGGATATGCTCGCGAGGGTCCTCATAGCCGTCGCGCTTGACATCGAGAGCCAGGGACTGGTTGACGCCGGCGATCGACGGCAGTGTGATCGCGCCGGCGACCCGCCAGGACCCCTGGCTGCCATAGCCGGCCGAAAACGTGTTTGACGCCGCTCCAGCAGGATAGTGGATGACCTGGATCACTCCGACGAAGGCGGTGGCGCCGAACAGCACTGGCGCGGCGCCTTTAAGCACCTCGACGCGCTCAACGTTGGTCAGGTCAAGGTCCGGGATCGCTGGGTTGAAAGCGCCACCCAGGGGAACGCCGTCCACCACCAGCAAAAAGGCGTCGAATTCGTGCAGGCCCCAGAATGACGGGACGGCGCTGGACGGCCCCGCGTCGCCCCCGGCCGGAGCCTCGGCTCCCGCGACGGTCGCCATGACACCTCTCAGGTCGGTAACATGACGCGCGCGCAAATCATCGCCGCTGATGATGCTGATATAGACGGGCACGCGGTCGGCGGGTTCCGGGATCCGCGTGGCGGTGACCTCCAGATTTTCGGGAGCGATGGGCGTTTCAGCCCAGGCTCCACCCGCGCCAAGACACACGATACAAAAAGCCGCGGTCTCCAAAAGTCGCATTTCGCCGCCCCAAATGGTCTATATTGACTTGGGTTAGACGGTCAGGTCGGGGAATGGCAACCTCACCGGACCGAGATCACCGGCCGGACAGCGTTCTGAACCCGTAGGACCTGAAGATCGCCGCCGCGGCCGGCCCCCTGAGGAATTTGAGAAAGGTCGCTCCTTCGGGGTTTTTCGAGGCCGCCACCAGGGCGGCCGGATAGAGAATGGCGGGGTGGCTGGAGTCCGGGAACAGACCGACCACGCGCACCTTGGGCTCTACCTTGGCGTCCGTATCATAGACAATTCCCAGAGGTGTCTCGCCACGGGCGACGAACGCCATCGCCGCCCGCACATTCTCCGCGCGCGCGAGTTTATCTTGAACGCTGGACCAGACGCCGAGGTTGGTCAGGGCCGCCTCGCCATATTTGCCCGCTGGAACCTCCGGACCGGCCATGGCCAGCCGATCTGCGCCCAGCGCGGCGGCGAGCGGCATCCCTTTGGCAATCCGCAGCGAGACTTTCGAGTCCGCGGGTGCGATCAGGGCAAGGTGATTGGTCAGGAGGTTTCCTCGGCTTTCGGCCACGATCAGGGTCTTCTTGGCCAGATAGTCCATCCAATCGGGGTCGGCCGAAACATAGACATCGGCGGGCGCTCCTTGCTCGATCTGGCGGGCCAGGGCTGAAGATGCCCCATAGGAAGCCTTAGCGGAAAGCGTCGTATTGGCGGCAAACGCCTTGATCACATCGTCCATGGCGTTCTTCAGGGAAGCCGCGGCGAATACGGTCACCGGCGCGCTTGCGGTCTGAGCGGTGGCGGGCACACCGAAGACTGTGACGGCCAGTGCGCAAATCGCCAGGGCGGCGCGTCGGGACCACGATCGAACAGGCGTCATCAATACCTCCGGGACTAGCGTTATGCGGTTTGAGACCATATCGTGGAATGACCAACCACCTCCAGTGGCAAACGACAGGAATTTCCCCATGAGGCTCGTCTTCGCGCTCATCGCGACCGCTATATGGGCCGCGGCCGGGTGCGCCCTGGCGCAGTCGGTCGAGATTCGTGGGCCGGGCGGCCAGACCCGGCTGGTGTCGCTTTCCGACCTCGCCTCAATGCCGCACGACACAGCGACCCTGGCCGTCGAACACGGACCGGCAAAACACTATCAAGGCGTCCCCCTGACCCTGCTGCTCCAGAGCGTGGGCGCTCCCTTCGGCAACGATCTGCGTGGCCCGGCTCTGGCTGACTTCGTTCTCATCAGCGCCGCAGATGGCTATCGCGTCGTTCTTGCCTTGGCCGAAACGGACCCCAGCCTCGGCGCGCGAAGGGTTCTGCTGGCCGATGGCGCCGACGGCGCGGCTTTGCCACCATCGGAGGGTCCTTTCCGGCTGGTGATCGAGGGTGACTTGCACCCCGCCCGCTCGGCTCGGATGGTCACGACGATCCGGGTGGACGCCGCGCCGGTGGTTTCAAACGAAAAGTGATCTTTCTGGAGGCGTTGATCCCGATGCGGCGCCCGGGAAACGGGCTGTGGACCCGCTGACGCGCTATTCCCGGTCGCTGGCAGCCACCGACCCGGCTTGCCAGCGAGGTGATCCGAAAAAGTCGCGCTAGCCTGCGAGTCGTGTTCAGCAAAGGAGGCCAACCCGTGTCAGTGCTCGAAACCGACCTCATCGACTACATCTACCTCGACGATCCAGACGAGACCCCCGTGTTGGTGGTGTCCGACCCGCTCACATGGCGACCTCCCGAGGACCAGCGTCACCTGGATATGCTGCGCGATAAGCTCAACGCCCAGATCACCTTCATCGAAACCGGCCAGATCAGGTCGGTCTGGCCAAAATACGATGGGCGCCCCGTGCGTGTGGAGGTCGTCGCACGCTGTCCGTTGACCGACGCGGCGAACCATTTCTACGCGGCTGCCCGTAAAGTGATGACCGAGGCCAATATGGAGCTGAGGTTCCAGCTCCTGGACGCCTGAACCCGGACTAACTATCACCGCGCGATGCCCAATCGCGCCACGGATACCGATGTTCTTATCATAGGCGGGGGGCACAACGGCCTTGTCTGCGCCTTCTATCTGGCTCGCGCCGGATTGAAGGTGAAAATTCTTGAACGCCGGTCGGTGGTCGGGGGGGCGGCGGTGACCGAGGAATTCCACCCCGGGTTCCGCAACTCCGTGGCCAGCTACACGGTGAGCCTGCTCAACCCCAAGGTCGCCGGCGACATGGACCTGGCGGTCCACGGCCTGCGGATCGTGGAACGCAAGGTCGCCAACTTCCTGCCCCTGTCGGATCGGGAGTATCTGCTGACCGGCGAAGGGCGCACCGCGAGCGAGGTTGCGCGCTTTTCAACCCGGGACGCCGAGCGGTTGGGCGCCTATGGCAGCCGCCTGGACGCCATCGCCGACGTGCTTCGTGGCTTGATGCTTGAGGCACCGCCGAATGTCACTCAGGGTGGCTGGGGCTCCGCGCTGCCTGAACTTCTGAAAAGCGCGGGGCTTGGCCGCCGCCTGGCCGCTTTGGACATGACCGGCCGGCGCGACCTCCTGGCGCTGTTTTCCCAGTCGGCCGGCGACTATCTGGACGGCTGGTTCGATAGCGAGCCGATCAAGGCCTGTTTCGGGTTCGACGGGGTGGTCGGCAACTACGCCAGTCCATACACGCCAGGGTCGGCCTATGTGCTGCTGCACCATGTTTTCGGCGAGGTGAACGGTAAGAAGGGCGTCTGGGGCCACGCGATCGGCGGCATGGGGGCGATCACTCAGGCCATGGCCCACGCCTGTCTGGCCCAGGGCGTGGAGATCATGACCGACACGCCCGTGGCCGAGGTTCTGACCGAAAGGGGACGCGCCGTCGGGGCGGTCACCTCGGCCGGCCACGCCATCCGGGCGCGGGTCGTGGTTTCCAATCTGCACCCGAAGCTGTTGTTCAAGACCATGGTCGATCCCGCGGTCCTGCCCACCGACTTCAAGGAACGAATCGATTGCTATCGCAGTGGGTCGGGTACGTTCCGGATGAACCTGGCGCTGTCGGAATTGCCGCGTTTCACATGCCTGCCCGAAGCGGGCGACCACATGACCGCCGGCATCATCATGGCGCCGTCGCTGGCCTATATGGACCGAGCCTTCATGGATGCCCGAACCTGCGGCTGGTCAAAGGCTCCGATCGTCGAGATGCTGATTCCTTCGACCCTGGATGACAGTCTGGCGCCGGCCGGCCGGCACGTCGCCAGTCTGTTCTGCCAACACGTGGCGCCGACACTCTCTGGCGGACGATCATGGGACGACCATCGCGAAGAGGTCGCCGATCTGATGATCGCCACGGTCGACGCCCACGCGCCCGGCTTCAAGGCCTCCGTTCTGGGGCGGCAGATCAACTCGCCTCTCGACCTTGAGCGGACTTTCGGCCTGGTGGGGGGCGACATCTTCCACGGCAAGCTCGAACTGGACCAGCTGTTCTCGGCCCGTCCGGTGCTTGGTCATGGCGCTTATCGCGGCCCTCTGGCTGGTCTCTATATGTGCGGCGCCGGGACCCATCCGGGCGGCGGCGTGACCGGCGCGCCCGGACACAACGCCGCGCGCGAAATTCTGAAAGATCTCCGGCGCGGATTGCTTCGCTAGAAGGCGTCGAGGCCGATGTCGAAAACCGGCGCGGAGTGGGTCAGGGCGCCAACGCTGATGAAGTCGACGCCGGTATGGGCGATATCGCCGACAGTGGTCAGGTCGACGCCACCCGAGGCTTCGAGCACGGTCCGGCCCGCCGCCAGGCGCACCGCCGACCGCAGATCCGCGAGGGTGAAGTTGTCGAGCATGATCACGTCGGGCCTGTGTTCCAGCACCTCGCGGAGCTGGTCCAGACTGTCGACCTCGATCTCGATCTTGACCATGTGGCCGGCATGGGCGCGCACCCGGTTCAGCGCCGCGCCCACCCCACCGCAGGCAGCCACGTGGTTGTCCTTGATCAATATGGCGTCGTCCAGACCGAAGCGATGGTTCGACCCGCCACCGCAGCGCACCGCGTATTTCTCCAGGGCGCGCAACAGCGGCGTGGTTTTCCGGGTATCGATGATGCGGGCGTTGGTTCCCGCCACCCGCGCCACATAGGCGGCGGTCAGGGTCGCGACGCCCGACAGGCGGCACAGCAGATTGAGCGCCACCCGCTCGGACGACAGGGCCGCCTGGGCGTTGGCCTCGATCGTCGCCAGTACGGCGCCCGGATCAACCCTGGCCCCATCCGATACCTCGGCGTCAAACCGCGCCGCCGGGTCGAGAGCCATGATGGCGAGGCGCGCGCAGCCAAGCCCGGCTACCACGCCGGATTTGCGGGCCACGAAAGCCGCCCTGAATCGGGCGTCTGTTGGGATGCAGGCCTGGGCGGTGATATCGCCCGCTCGCCCCAGGTCTTCCGCAAGGGCGGCCCGGACGATCGGGTCTACAATAAGGTCGGGTAGCGGTGTCGGGGCCGCGCGATCCGCGATGGGCATCATGCCGCTCTTTGACGGCGCGCAGAGCCGAGATCCAAGGTCCGCGAAGTGTGGACGGCCGTGGACGCCGATGCCGGAAAGTCGGTCCGGAAGTGAGCGCCCCGGCTCTCGCGTCGATCCAGCGCGGCTTCGCACACCAGCCGGGCCGTGACGAGCGGCAGGGCGCGCCCATGCCTGGCGTCCATGGCGGAGATCCGGTCCAACAACCGGCCGAGTCCCGCCGCGTCCCGCGCCACGCCGGCGCCGTTCGACATGGCGCTCCTCAACACTTGCAGTTCGGTCGCTGGCAATTCCGCCGGCGGCTCCGCGCGGCTCGGGCTCGTCCGCGGGCCTGCCAGATTCGCGGCCGCGAGGCCGGCTCGCCGCCCGAATACGGCCGCTTCGAGCAGGGAATTGGAAGCGAGGCGGTTCGCTCCATGCGCGCCGGTCCCAGCGCATTCACCAGCCGCGAACAGGCCCGCCAGCGATGCCGAGCCCCACGAATCGGTGGCCACGCCGCCCATGTGATAATGCGCCGCCGGCAAGACGGGGATCGCCTCGACACGGGGGTCGATGTCGGCGGACTGGCAGGCGCGGAACACCAGGGGGAACTCGTCCGGAAAGGCGGCTCCGACGGCGTCCCGCGCATCTAGAAAGGCCCCGCGACCCGCCTTGCGTTCGATGGCGATAGCCCGGGCCACGATATCGCGTGGCGCCAGTTCGGCCGCCGGGTCATACCGGGCCATGAAGGCGGATCCGTCGGCGTTGATCAGCTTCGCGCCTTCGCCGCGCAGGGCTTCCGTGGCGAGGGGCGCCGGGTCGGCGCCGATATCGATCGCGGTCGGATGGAACTGGACGAATTCGGGGTCCAGAACGCGCGCACCGGCCAGGGCCGCGATCGCCAGGCCCTCGCCGCGCACCGCCGCCGGATCGGTGGTCACCGCATAAAGGCCGCCGAGGCCTCCCGTCGCCAGCAGGGTCGCTGGGGCGACGATTTCCACCAGGCCTTGAGAGGTCTTGACCAGAGCCCCCCGCACGCGGCCTTCACCGTCCGAAAGCAACGCGACGGCCTGGGCGTTCTCGCGAACCTCGATGTGCCCAGCGGTTTCGACGGCGTCGAATACAGCGCGCATGATCGCCCGGCCCGCGCCGTCGCCGCCCACCCGCGCCACCCGCGGCCGGGAATGCGCCGCCTCGAGACTCTGGACCAAACCGCCGGCGGCGTCGCGATCGAAAGGCGCCCCGAGGTTGGCAAGGCGCCTGACCGCATCGGGTCCTTCGCTGGTAAGGATCGCGACAGCCTCCGCATCGCAAAGCCCCGCGCCCGCGGCCAAGGTGTCGGCCGCGTGCAGGGCCGGGTCGTCATCGACGCCCAGGGCCACGGCGACGCCGCCCTGGGCCCAGGCCGAGGCGCAGCCCTCGCCCAGGGGCGCGGCGCCGAGCACCAGAACCCGGCGCGGCGCGGCGGCCAGGGCGGCGCTGAGCCCGGCGAGGCCGGCGCCGATGACCAGGACGCCGTCGAAAGCCATGCGATATGTCGCCGTCATGCTCGGGATCTCTTTTCGGCGGCCGACTTCAGATCAGTTCGACATCGACGTGATGGCGGGCCCGGACCAGGTCGTAGCGGGCCGGAACGGCCGGTGGCGGCAAGTCGATCATGCGCTGGACGGCGGCGCGGGCGCGGCCGGCGATGGCGGCGTCGACCGTCACCTCGTAGCGGTCGTGGAGCAGCGCCTCGTGGATGTTTTCCAGTGTGATGCGCTTCATGTGGGGGCAGAGGTTGCAGGGCCGGACGAACTCGGTGTCCGGCGCGTCGCAGGCCACGTTGTCGGCCATCGAGCATTCGGTGATCAGCACCACCTGGCGAGGCTTGCGCTGAGTCACATAGTCGCTCATCGCCGCCGTTGATCCTGCGAAATCCGCGGCCTCGAGCACTTCGGTCGGACATTCCGGGTGGGCCAGGATCTTGGCGTTCGGCCAGGCTTCGCGCAACTCGGCGATGTCGGCGGCGGTGAACCGCTCGTGGACCTCGCAACGACCCTGCCAGGCGATGATGCCGACATCGGTCTGCCGGGCGACATTGCGGGCCAGGAACTCGTCGGGCAGCAGAATGACCCGATCGACGCCCCACTCGCGCGCCACCGCCTCGACGACCTGAACGGCGTTGGCGCTGGTGCAGCAGATGTCGGTCTCCGCCTTCACCGCCGCTGTGGTGTTGACATAGGTCACCACCGGCAGACCCGGATAGCGTTGCTTGATAAGGCGGACGTCGTCGGCGGTGATGGAGGCGGCCAGGGAGCAGCCTGCGAGCATATCTGGTATCAGGACCCGCTTGTCGGGGCATAGGACCTTGGATGTCTCGGCCATGAAATGCACACCGGCCTGAACTATGACGCTGGCTTCGCAGCGGGCCGCCTCGCGGGCGAGGCCCAGGCTGTCGCCAATGAAGTCTCCCACGCCGTGGAAAATCTCCGGCGTCATGTAGTTATGGGCGAGAATTACGGCATTTCGCTCGCGTTTCAGCCTGTTGATCTCGGCGATCAAAGGGGCCTGGAGACGCCACTCAAGGGGGGTGATCTGGGCGCGAACCTTGTTCCATATCAACGCGGTGGCGGTCTCGACCGCCGGCGTGAAGGCAAACTCGGTGGAACCATCAGCCATCATCGACCCCTTATGCTCAAAGTGAGCATTTCCCGCCCCTAAAAAGACCGACGGGGCGTCAATTCGAACCGTCGGATACGGGGCTTATGCTAACGTTGAGCAAAAGCCCCGTATCCGATATAGGCCCAGGTCAGGCCGAGGGAAAGGGTAGATTCACAATTCTGTACAAATTGTGATCGGCGTCCGATCGGTTCACCAGACGCCGATCTTCTGGGCCTCGGTGTGGCTGATTGGGTGGTGCGCCCGCTCATGATCTTCCTCGGCCAGCAAGCGGGCGACCTCGAGAGCCGCCATGCAGCCCATTCCCGCGGCCGTGACCGCCTGCCGGTAGATGTCATCAGTGACATCTCCGGCGGCGAAGACCCCGGTGATTTCCGTTGAGACCGTTCCGGGCTTCACGTCCAGATAGCCGCCGGTCTTGGTCTTCAATTGGCTCGCGAACAGTTCGGAAGCTGGGGCGTGCCCGATGGCGACGAACACGCCGTCACAGGCCATCTCGCTGACGAAACCGTCGCGGACATCGACCAGCTTTACGCCGGTCACGCCCATGGGGTCCGTCGTGCCGAGGATTTCCTGAACGGCGTGGTTCCAGACCACCTTGATCTTCGGATGGGCGAACAGGCGCTCCTGGAGAATCCGCTCGGCGCGAAATTCATCCCGGCGATGCACCACCACCACCGAAGCGGCGAATTTGGTCAGGAACAGCGCTTCCTCGACGGCGGTGTTGCCGCCGCCCACCACCACCACATCCTTACCGCGATAGAAGAAGCCGTCGCAGGTGGCGCAGGCCGAGACGCCGAAGCCCTGGTAGGCCCTCTCGCTGACGAGCCCCAGCCATTTGGCCTCGGCGCCGGTGGCGATGATCAGGGTCTCTGCCAGCCACACCTGCCCGGAGTCGCAGACCAGCCGGAAGGGGCGGGATGACAGGTCCGCGCTGGCGACGATATCGTCGATCAATTCAGTCCCGACGTGCTCGGCCTGGTCCCGCATCTGGTCCATCAACCACGGCCCCTGAATCACTTCGGAGAAGCCCGGATAGTTCTCGACGTCGGCGGTGATGGTTAGTTGCCCGCCGGGCGTCAGGCCCCGGATCATCACCGGATGCAGCAAAGCCCGCGCGGCGTAGATCGCCGCGGTGTATCCGGCCGGCCCCGCGCCCACGATCAGGCAACGGACAGTACGGGGCTCTGCCATGGGAAGATCCTTCCTAACCGTTGCGGGTATTTCGTTTGGCGCGGTCTATCGAACAGCCGGAGAAGGTTGTTAGACCCACTCAACCTTCATGATCTCATAGGCCTTCACGCCGCCGGGCGTGTTGACCTCGACCACGTCGCCGGTCTCCTTGCCGATCATCGCGCGGGCGATGGGCGAGGCGATGGAAATCTTGCCCGAACGCACATCCGCCTCATGCTCGCCGACGATCTGATAGCGAGCCTGTTCCTCGGTGTCCTCGTCAAGCACGCTGACCGTGGCCCCGAACTTCACCTGGGCGCCGGACAATTTCGATACGTCGATGATCTGGGCGCGCGCCATTCGGTCCTCGATCTCCGCTATGCGGGTCTCGATCCAACCCTGACGCTCCTTGGCGGCATGGTATTCCGCGTTCTCCGAAAGGTCGCCGTGCTGGCGCGCTTCGCCGATGGCGGCAGTGACAGCCGGCCGCTCCTTGAGTTTCAGGCGCCTCAGTTCCTCGTCGAGGGCGTGGAAGCCCTCGCCGGTCATGGGTACTTTTTCCATCGCAGGTTTAAGCTCAGCTCGCCCTTTTGATATTGAAATGGCCGACCGTGGACTTGGGCGTCCAAGGGGGCTTAGCAGAGTAGGAGCCCGCGCGCTCGGATTCAAGACCCGTGGAAATCAGTAAGCGCGAGCCACCCGTTCAAAACGGGAAAACCTCTGTGGTTTCAACTATATAAGATACATATTGGATCTCAGTGTTGGGTAGGATTTGAAGGGGTCGAACAGGAAGTGGCGCAAAACATGGCGCCGGTCTTCGAACGCCAATGTCTATCGGCCGCTCTCGCAGGCCTTTTGGGCCCCGATCAGAAAGCCCGGATTGTGGTCGTGGAAGAAGGTGTAGAGCTGGTCGTAGCCGGCGCCGTTTGCATAGCCGGTATGGGCCAGGGTCAGTCGGGTCCCACCGCCTTCGCGGGGCTCCAGAGCTATAATCTGCACGATGTTGGGATACAGTTCCCCGCCCGGCAACCCGGTCGGGGTCGCCTGATTGCGAAGAACCAGCAGACGCTCGGGCAGATAGGTGATGATCTGCTGGCGGATGGTTTCGCCGGGCGCTGGATGGGCGCTGAAACCCTCTTCCAGCACGCCGCCGTTGCTCAGGTCGACGCGCGCCATGGCGACGCCGGATGCCCTGATCGTTGCTTCGTCAGTGAACTGCTTCCAGACACAGGCAGGCGCACCGTCGATATCGATCCATTGCGAGAGGGTGCGCTGTCCGTTCGCCGCGACGAATGACGCTTCGTGAACCTGAGCGTGGGCGGCTCCGGTTGTCGCCGCCAGACCGGCCGCCAAGACGCCCGCCAAGACTGCTTTCATCTTTCGTTTTCCTCAACCACGCATTTGAGTCGCCCGCGAGCCCCGCCCGCGACGTCTCATCCCGCCCCGTAGCTCTGCAACGACCGCACCTCCATCGCACCCTCTGCCTGGGCCGCGATCCCCTGGGCCGCGGCCAGGGCGCCGGCGGCGGTGGTGTAGTAGGGGATTTTCATCATCAGCGCGGCCCGGCGCAGGGAGAAGCTGTCCTCAAGCGACTGGCGCCCTTCGGTGGTATTGAACACCAGATGGATCTCGCGGTTTTTCATCGCATCCAGGATATGGGGGCGGCCCTCCAGCACCTTGCGCACCAGGTGCACCTTTTGGCCCAGCGCCGCCAGATGCGCGTGGGTGCCATCGGTGGCGAGTATGCGGAAGCCCAGGTCCAACAGCAACCTCACCGGCTCCTCGATCCATGGCTTATCCGCGTCCTTGACCGACACGAACACCGTACCCGCCGACGGGAGTTGCGTGCCGCCGGCCAATTGGCTTTTGGCGAAGGCGCGCGCGAAGGCCGGCTGAGAGGTGTTTTCGCCGGGTCGGCGCCAGTCCAGACCCATCACTTCGCCGGTCGAGCGCATCTCCGGGCCAAGTATCGTATCGACACCGGCGAACCGGGCGAACGGAAACACCGCCTCCTTAACCGCCACGTGGTCGTAGGGCGTGTCCCTAAGGTCGAAGCTGGCCAGGCTCGCGCCCGCCATGACCTTGGCGGCGATCGCGGCGATCGGCTTGCCGATGGTCTTTGCGACGAAAGGTATGGTGCGGCTGGCGCGGGGGTTTACCTCCAGCACGAAGATGCGCGGGGCGGCCGATAGCGGCTCCTCAATGGCGAACTGCACATTCATCAATCCCCGTACGTCGAGCGCCCGGGCCATGGCCTCGGTCTGGCGCTTCAATTCGGCGATGGTCTCCGCACGCAACGAAAAGGGGGGCAGAGAACAGGCGCTATCGCCCGAATGCACTCCGGCCTCCTCGATATGTTCGAGCACGCCCGCCACGAAAACGGTCTCGCCGTCGCATAGCGCATCGACATCGACCTCGGTGGCGCGCGACAGATAGGCGTCGATCAGCACGGGTCCGTCGCCGGAGACTTTCAGGGCGGTCTGGATGTAGCGGCCCAGCTGTTCTTCGTCCCTGACGATCTCCATCGCCCTGCCGCCCAGCACGTTCGATGGGCGGATCACCACCGGAAACCCGACCCGCAGCGCGCCGGCCAGGGCTTCCTCGGCGCCGCGGGCGATGGCGTTCACCGGCTGTTTGATATCCAGGCGGTGCAACAGTTGCTGGAACCGCTCGCGATCCTCGGCCAGGTCGATGGCGTCCGGCGTAGTGCCCAGAATGGGGATCCCCGCCGCCTCCAGCGGATGGGCCAGCTTCAATGGCGTCTGACCGCCGAACTGTACGATCACCCCCAACAATTCTCCCTTCGACGCCTCGACCGCGATCAGCTCCAGCACGTCCTCGGCGGTCAGCGGCTCGAAATACAGCCGATCGGAGGTGTCGGGATCGGTGGAGACCGTCTCGGGATTGCAGTTGACCATGATCGATTCGACGCCGATCTCGGCCATGGCGAAAGCGGCGTGGCAGCAGCAGTAGTCGAACTCGATGCCCTGGCCGATGCGGTTGGGCCCGCCGCCGAGGATGATCGCCTTGCGGGCTCCCGTCGGCTCGGACTCGCACTGCGCGGCCTGCCCCAGCACGCCGGTTTCATAGGTCGAATACATATAGGGCGTGGCCGCGGCGAACTCGGCGGCACAACTGTCGATGCGCTTGTAGACCGGGCGTACGCTCAGGGCGTGGCGGGTCGCGCGCACGTCCGCTTCGGCGGCGCCGGTCAGGCTGGCGAGACGTGCGTCGGCGAAACCCAGCGCCTTCAGGCGGCGCATGGCGGAGGCTTCGGCCGGCAGGCCTTCCGCGCGGACCTGCGCCTCGGTCTTCACCAGGGTTTCGATCTGGCGCAGGAACCAGGGCTCATAGGAACAGGCGGCGTTAACCGCTTCAACGTCGAGACCGTGGCGAAAGGCCTGGGCGATCACCCGCAGCCGGTCGGGGGTCGGATCGCCCAGCGCCCGGACGATGGCGGCGCGGCCGCCGGCCGGATCGCTCGCGCCGGGGATGTCGATCTCGTCCAGGCCGGCCAGGCCGGTTTCCAGGCCGCGCAACGCTTTCTGCAGGCTTTCGGCGAAGGTGCGGCCGATCGCCATCACCTCACCCACCGACTTCATCTGGGTGGTCAGATGCGGTTCGGATCCCGGGAATTTCTCGAAGGCGAAACGGGGAATCTTGGTGACCACATAGTCGATCGAGGGTTCAAACGAAGCGGGTGTGGCGCCTGTGATGTCGTTGAGCAGTTCGTCCAGCGTATAGCCCACGGCTAGGCGGGCCGCGACCTTGGCGATGGGAAAGCCAGTGGCCTTGGACGCCAGGGCCGAAGAACGCGACACTCGCGGGTTCATCTCGATCACCAGCATCCGTCCGTCGGCGGGGTTGACGGCGAATTGCACGTTGGAGCCGCCGGTCTCGACGCCGATCTCTCGCAACACCGCGATCGAGGCGGCGCGCATCCATTGGTATTCCTTGTCGGTCAGGGTCAGCGCCGGCGCGACAGTGATCGAATCGCCGGTATGGACGCCCATGGGATCGATGTTTTCGATCGAGCAGACGATGATGCAATTGTCCGCCTTGTCTCGGACCACCTCCATCTCGAACTCCTTCCAACCCAGGACGCTCTCCTCGATCAGAACCTCGTGGGTCGGGGACATGTCGAGGCCACGATCGACGATCTCGCGGAACTCTTCCATGTTGTAGGCGATGCCGCCGCCAGTGCCTGCCAGGGTGAAGGACGGGCGGATGATCGCCGGCAAGCCCACTAGGATCTGCGCTTCGAGGGCCTCATCCATCGAATGGGCGGCCTTGGACTTCGGGCTCTCCAGCCCGATCGCGTCCATCGCGTTACGGAACTTCTGACGATCCTCGGCCTTGTCGATAACCTCGGCCCGCGCGCCAATCATCTCGACGCCGTAGCGGGCAAGCGCGCCCGAAGCCTCGAGCGCCAGAGCGGTATTCAGCGCCGTCTGGCCGCCCATCGTCGGCAGCAGCGCGTCCGGCCGCTCCTTGGCGATGATCCGTTCGACGGTGTCGGCCGTGATCGGCTCGATGTAGGTCACGTCGGCGACATTGGGATCGGTCATGATGGTGGCCGGGTTGGAATTGACCAGGATGATCCGATAGCCCTCTGCCCTCAGGGCCTTGCACGCCTGCACACCCGAATAGTCGAACTCGCACGCCTGGCCGATGACGATCGGGCCGGCGCCGATGATCAGGATGCTGGTGATATCGGTGCGTCTGGGCATTTTTTCTCGTGCGCGCGGACGGCCGCGAGCGAGACGCGTCCGACATCGGTCTGTGTTGTAGGCTAAGCGGCGCGTTTAGAGGCGCGTCGTCAAAGGCGCAAGCGGCGCGAGCCCAGGAGTTTAGTGAACCAAATGCGATAATCCATCGTTTAGGGGGAGATCGCCATTGCCGGCGATAGCTCAGTTTGGAGTAACCGATGTCTGTTGGGAAATCAGTTTGGCTGGCCGCGATCGCGTCCCTGGTCACGGCCGCCAGTTTACCCTTTGTCGCGCAGGCGCACATGGGCGCCAATCCCATGGTGGGCGGCGCGGCCATGTATCCGTCGAAAAACATCATCGAGAACGCGGTGAATTCGAAAGACCACACGACCCTGGTGGCGGCGGTCAAGGCCGCGGGCCTGGCGGAAACGCTTGAGGGACCGGGTCCGTTCACCGTCTTCGCCCCGACGGACGAGGCCTTCGCAAAACTGCCCGCCGGGACGGTTGATACGCTGGTAAAGCCGGAGAACAAGGCGACCTTGGTCAAAATCCTCACCTATCATGTTGTCGCCGGCAAGATGACGGCGGCCAGGATCATGTCTGCGATCAAGGCCGGTGGCGGCGCCGCAACCCTGACTACCGTTCAGGGAGAACCTCTGAAGGCCAGCCTCTATGGCGGTAAGATTGTTCTGACGGACGCCAAGGGTGGGACCTCCACGGTCACCATAGGCAATGTCATGCAATCCAATGGTGTTATCCACGTGGTCGACACTGTCCTGATGCCCTGAGCTGGTCGGCTATCCGCCTTGGAGATCCGTATCGTGGGCCGGCTTGAAGCGCCGGCCCACGATTTCCGCTTTATCTTGGAAGGCCCCGAATCTTGAGGAAGGAGTCGGGTTTCAAAGTCATGATTTTTTGTAACTCCCAAGCACCCCTGAGGTGTGGGTCATTGTCGGTCTTGGGGTGAGTCCGATTTGCCATAGGCGGCGCTGTGGTTTTCGGTTTGGTCGGAATTTCGTGGTGCTGGGTCGAGACTTCTGAATCAATGATTGGGTGG
>JBBRPO010000051.1:0-23705 GCA_038227865.1 Caulobacterales bacterium | reverse complement strand
TTGCATGCTGTACGGCCTCATTCCAAACATGCGCGAGACTCAACTCCAGCCTCTCATCCAGCGCTTCGCCGAATTTATTCTCGACTTTCCTACCTTCGCTCAGACCTTTTCAATCACGTGAAAAATGAGGGGATGGCTGAGGCGTACGCCCGGTCTGCGGTGGATAATGTGATGGTAGTTTGCCGGCTGGCGCGACCACGTTGAGGGGATTGAGTGTGGAAAACGTGAAACGGGCTAATCGCTTCCTAGCGCCGGGCACCAAGGTCAGGCTTGACTCGCTCCTGAACGGCGCGCAGCCGATGGCGTAATTCGGTGTGATAGTTCACTGCTGGGCAAACGGCGAACCAAATATTGACTATGAATGTATTATCGCTTTCTTTGGCAACAGACCACCGCCGGTCGGTCAGCCACACGAGAAGCTTTTTATCCTTCGTTACTCTGCCATATGCCTAACTGCTCTAGAGAATTGGCCTGCTCAAGGGCAAAATCAAAGGTAATTTCCACCGGATTCGAGCGATGACCTCGCGGCGGCTATGGCGCGGGCGGCGGGTGAAAGAGTGCGGCAGACAGTCAACTGTGGTCTCCAGTCGCGAAAAAGCTAAGCGAGGCACGTCCAATTTCCACCTACTCGGACGTCGGCTCCGGATCGAACCAAGTGCCCCGGTCAGCCACATAAGCAAGATGCTGTAGTGTCAGACGCTCCCGTCTCGGGACACGGCCTAGTAACCTCATGAAGTTTTCACCTAACGCTTCGACCTCTTGGCCGAAAAAGCGGTCAACCTGAAATCCAGTGAATGAGATTTTGAAGCGCTTGGCAACGGCTTAAGCACTTCAAAGGCGTTATCGCCTGAGATTCCGAAATCATGGTAAGGGCTCGTGTCCGGATCAACACGGCTGACGCCCGGGTGCGCTGAACGATCAGTTCGATCTGGGTAAGGGCCACTTCCTTGAGCTTGTCCGGAAAGGTCGCGCAAACGTCTTTCAATCCACCAATCAGGTCTTCGAGCAAGCGCACCTCAACAGTGAACCAGAACCCCCGCTGGGCGAAAACCGATTTTCCATAAGTCGCGGGACGCTCAGATCATCCGACGTTCGACTGTGGCCGTTCAGACTCACGCCCCGGCGGCAATCAAGCGACTGCGACTCACCCGCATTGAGAACCGCTGAAACGCTTGACGCCAAGTTGATGCAGAGTCAGGTTGAGGTGGGTGTGGGAAATCGCTTTGGGGTGGGCCAGCGTCGATGGCGTACATGCGCGAAATCGTAAGTGATGTAAAAAGGCCGCTAGCCGGTGAGGGACGTGCGATTTCGCGCGTCGTTGGTAACAACAAGCGCGGGTGGATAAAAGCCAGCGCTGCGGCGCTCTTGTCGGCGACAATGCCATGGTGTGCATCGGCCCAGACATATGTGCCAGACGTTTCGACTCTGAGCGGGAATGACTACAGCAGTTCCGCCTACGTCGTCCTTGGCGGTTACTACTATATGGGCGATGGTGGCGGCGGTACGCTCGTCAAAAGCGCTTCCGGTTGCACGGCCAACGGCGGTACCAACTTCAACGACCATATTGGCACGTGCTTTAACCGGTCTGGGTCGGCCGACAATGTACGACAGTGGGGCGCACATTGCGATGTCTTCGCGATCCAGAATCCCGGGTCGGTCAACTGGAAACCCGGCATTCACGGCGGCTCGATCGTGGTCGACAACAGTGCTTTGCCCGCCGTAGGAACTCCGCAGTACCCGCAGCCCAACGAGTTCATCGCCGCCTCCCAGATCGGCGGGCCGACCCTGTGGGTCCGGACGTCGGGCACGGCCGCGCCAGCGGTGTGGGCAACCCGATTCTCTGTCCTCGATACCACTTCGACATCTGGATACAAGGCGGGCGATCTCGTCTCCTTTAGCGGATCGACAAGCGGTTCGTTTTCGCAACAGATCGCGGTAATCGTTGACTCGACGACGACCAACGGCGCAACCACCGGCGTGATCGCCCAGTGGCACTATCTCTGGGGCGGACTCTACGACCCCGCTCACTTGCCGTCGTCGCCGATGCTTCAAGACATTTCCCACAGCGTGACGAGTGGAACTGGGGCGACCTTCACGCCCCACTGGTCGGGCTGGTCTCTACTGAACAGCCAGAACATCAGCACCGCCGGCACGACGTACTCAGTCGGTTCCGTCATTACCTTGAGCGGCGCGGGAGGCGTGGTCAATCAAGGCCATTCGCCCAAACTCGTTGTTGAAAGCGTTAACGGTAGCAACGGTGTAGTGGCCTACGACTGGCTGGACTATGGATCGTTCTCCACGCTTCCGACGGACACGACGACCCTGACGGATGCGGCAGGCGGCACCGCGACCTTCGCCATCAGCCCGGTGGCCTGGACCCGGGGGCCGTTCGCGACGACGATCAAAACGGTCGTAACAGACTCTGATACGTCGAAGCTCGACATCGTTCTGACAGACGCGGCGCCGTTTCCGGCCAATTTGAAGATTCAATATGTCTACTATGGCCACGACGACGGCGACGCGATCAACAAGGCCCTTGGCTACGAACAGCCTGGAACGACGGCCGCCGGCGACGCATCGGCGATCACCCTGCCGGCCGGATGCGGCACGACCGTCCCGGTCGTGCTTCCGCAGGACGCGACGCCGAACTATGTGAGTCCGGCGCTCGTTGGGACGAACCTGCAGTCGACGGGCCTCTACGCGTTTGCACAACCGTTGGCCCATCGAACCGAGTCGAGCGGCGATTCTCCAGTACTGAATCGAATGATTTACAATGGGTTCGCTAATACCTCGGGCGGCGGCGTGCGCAACATGCTTGTCGAGGGCCTAGGTATTCCCGAAGGCTATGGATACTATGGGCTCGCCGACCCTGGGTATATGGATCCAAATGGCTATATTGGTCCGACACATGGTGATGCGACCTACAATGTACCGAGCGCCGGCGATCTGATTGAAGTTGACGGCGGAAAGTATATGCGCCTTGAGAACCTGCACGTGACCGATGGCGGCATCGGGCCGGGCAATTCGATCGTTCACTGCGGCGTCGACGAATCCGATCCCACCAACGTGCTCAATTCCGCCCACGTGGGCAACATCATTGTCGCCGATTCGCGATTCGACGGCACCTCGCAGATCGCGGGCGCGACCAATCCGGATTTTGGCTTACGCATCGGCAACAGCTGTCACGACTCGATCTACCGGGCGCTCAGCGTCTACGATGGTACCACGGCGGACATATTGCAATACAATGGCAATCTGTTCAGTCAGATACATCTGAATTCCGACGCGGCCAACTCCCCATCGGCTCTGCAATCTGTCACCTGGCCAACCGGAACGATCCTCGCCGGCGTCGCGAACTACGGGTTCTACACGATCGGCAACACAAGCATCGCCCAGACGCAATGTGACATCTCCAACAACGCATGTATCCGACTGGCCGTGAACAGCGCCGGTGCCGTGGCCAACCCCGCCCAGATCACCGACACGCAGGTGAAGTGCGGTTCCCTCGCCTCCGTCTGGCCGACCTATTATGGCGTGGAGCTTTCCACTGGCGCCACAAACACCACCGTCAGCGGCACGGCGTCCGCCAGCACCTGCACGATTCCGCCGTCGCAACTCATCCACCTCGACGGCTCGATCGACCCCAGCGTCAGTCTGTGCAACAATTCCAACGCCTTGATGTCGGCTTGCGCAATCGGGAACGGGTTCGCGACCAACCGCTGGTATACCCAGCCGACACAGGCCTATACGACGTCGGCACCGATTGCGAGCGGTAGCCTATATGCCATCCCGTTCTCGACACCGGTCGGCGGCGTCGCAACCCAGATCGGCGTGCAGGTGACCACACCCGGCACCTCGGCGCTCTGCGAACTTGGCGTCTATAACTCTCAAGGCGGTGTGCCCGGAAGTTTGCTCCTGGACAGCGGCCACATAACTGCCGTGGCCGTCGGGATGAAGAAGAACTTCGGCCTGAATTTCACTCTGGCCGCCAACACGCTCTATTTCCTTACCGTCGGCTGCAATACGGCGATCGTGGTCGAAGGTACGACCTCGGCCAGCCCGCTGACCGCCCCGCTCGTCGGGGCAGGTGATTTCGTCACACTGGCCAACACCAGTCTGACGACCGCTTGGTCATATGGAACCACTGGGGCATTGCCGGCCAAATTCGGGGCCGTGACCTACACGCCCTCAACGATCACGCCCAATGTCTACGTCGGTCCCTGAATCAGATTAAACGAGGAATTTGACATGTTTATATGTTTGCGACTGACGCTGTTGGCGCTCATCGGCACTTGCTTGGCGGGGCCCACGGCGGCGTACCAGTTTTCGCCGCCTAACACGGGCTCTCACCTCACGGGAGTGCTCCAATTTCTCAACGGCGATGGTAAAAAGGAATTCAAGTGTAGAGTAGATTTTCATCTACACGTGCGTCAATCCCCGAACATTTCGCGCGTCATTATGTACAGATTGAATCTAGCGTCTGGTGGCTGTCCACCGACGGTCAGATTTGATGGCACTCTCCCGTGGCCAACCGCTGCTCTTGACTCTAACACCGCTCAAGTGGCCGCGGGTGGATGGTCAAACGGATCGGAAACTACGTGCTCCGGCGGGTCGATCTTCTTTACGGTCGATGCGAATGGCGCGTGGACCGTGCTGCCGAGCCGCTGCCTTTCTGGAACGCTTCTATCAGATCCGCCGATCACCATCGTTCCCTAAATGCATCGTACAGCGATGACTCGCGCCGCCCTGGCGGCCTTGACGATCGAAGCCGGCGCCAGCCCGGTCGACGCGTTTGATCCCTCGCCGCTGAAAACGAACGCCTACATGACGGGGCATCCTAGCCTCTTTTTAATCCGAGTGGGTAGGGGGCTATGGCGGAAAGGCCTGAGAGGATCGTGTCATCGCTTTGTTCGGTTGAAGGAGACCTTCCCTTAGTCCCGACCTGCCTTTGCGTGACGCAAGACGGCAGGCGCCGGTCAGGGATGGCCGCAAGAGCGGCGCGAAGCGTCCTTGAAGCCGTCCATCGCCTTGCGACGTGACGGCGCGTGGGGCTCGTCGTCGGAAAGCGCGTGGATGCAGAGTCACTTTTCGAAGCGGCACTGGGTATCGCCAGACTTTGGTTTGACCAGAGTTTCGATTTTCGCCTTCCCGCCTGATATCCGAAAGTGATCTACACCACCAACGCCGTCGAAAGCCTCAACCGGTCGCTGCGCAAGATCACCAAGACCCGAGGCAGTTTTCCAAACGACGAGGCGGCCATCAAGCTTCTCTATCTGGCCGTCCAGAACCCTGGCGTCCATTGGAGAAGACCATTGCATGGACCGCCGCCATGAGCCAATTTGCCGTCCTTTTCGGCGACCGTTGTCGCCCTCAGCTAGCTGAGGGCGAAACTTGACCGCATCCGCGGCTTACACAGAATTTCGCACATTCCCTCAGCCCGGCATGGTCGTCGCTGACCACTTATTTCACCCTACGCAGTCCGCGCTCGCGAAGGCCGGCCCTGGGAAACACGGGGCACTCGGCGTCGGCGTGGTGTTCGAACTGAGCCCACCCAAGATGGGCCAAAAGACATGGACCGAGACAGAAGTTCATGCTTTCAACGGAACCAACGGGAGACTTCCATTTGCGGGCCTGATCTTGGACGGCGCTGGCGATCTCTATGGAACCACGGCCTTGGGCGGGCCGTATAAATACGGCGTGGTCTTCAAACTGAGCCCGCCGGAGGCCGGCCAGTCGGCCTGGACAGAGACGGTGCTCCACGCCTTTAACGGAGCCGATGGCGAAAGCCCCTCCTCCAGCCTGCTGGAGGATGGCTCCGGTGATCTGTACGGAACGACTCCGTACGGTGGAGCGCAGAGCCAGGGCGTCGTATTCAAATTAAGCCCGCCGGCCGCAGGTCAGACGGCTTGGACCGAGAGGGTGCTCCGGTCCTTCAACGGCGCCGACGGCGCAAGCCCTTCAAGTCTAATCGCCGACGGAGCGGGCAACCTGTACGGCACGACCACCTTTGGCGGGAGAGAGAACGCGGGCGTCGTTTTCAAGCTCACGCCCTGACCTTTAGAGCATCCGGCGGCTAAGCTGACGCATAGCCGGGGTAAGTTTTCAGCAACCCGTTCTTGAGCAGCTGAACCGCACGCGGCACCGAACTTGCGAACGGGACAACTTGATCCGCCTCGCCGTGCATCACCAGCACCGGTACGGTGATCTTCTTGAGGTCTTCGGTATAGTCTTCCAGCCAGGAGTCGACGGTCGCGTGGTGGGCGAGCGCTCCGCCCGCCATGCCCTGGCGCCACCAGTTCGCGATGATTGCTTCCGAAGGCTTGGCCCCATCGAGGTTGTAGCCGTAGAACGGATTTTCGGGGACGAAACGGTAGAACTCCGACCGGTTTCCCAGGACGCCCGCCCGGATCGCTTCGAACCACTCCGGCGGTTGACCGGCAGGGTTGTCCTCGCTTCGGTACATGTTCGGCGTCAGAGAAGCGACCAGCACCGCCTTCGCGACGCGCTCCTGGTGGCGAGCAACATAGCGAGCCACCTCGCCGCCACCCGTCGAGTGCCCGATATGGACCGCTTCTCGCAGGTCGAGATGTTCAGTCAGGGCCGCGAGGTCGGCAACCCAGTGGTCCATGTCGTTGCCAGCGCCGGGTTGGTCGGAACGGCCGTGGCCGCGCCGGTCGTGGGCGATCACCCGATACCCCTGACGGAGGAAGAACGTCATCTGGGCATCCCAGTCGTCCGCCGTCAGGGGCCAACCGTGGCTGAAAACGATGGGCTGACCCGAGCCCCAGTCCTTGTAGAATATGTTTACGCCGTCGGTTGTCGTGATCGTGGACATTGGATTTCTCCTTCATCTGCCGCGGTTGAGTGACATCTCTCGCAGGTGCGGCCCCCAGCGGGCGATGGCGGTGGCCCTTGCGGCTTCTCTCCAGGAAAGCCCCACGATAGGCCTCATATAATAAACGACCGGTCGTCTATTAAAAAGACAAGCGGCTAACCGAGAAGGCATGGCAACACCCACCGCTCGAAGGTGTCGAACGGCGCTCTGCTGCGCTCTACCTTCGCCCGCATGACCGCGCCTTCGAAGGCATCGATCAGCGCGACGGCAAGCTGGCTGGTGTCTCTGCCCGGCGCGAGTTCCTTGTGCGCCTGCGCCTCGCGCAGGCAATGGGCGAGGGACGTAGACCATTCCCGATAGATCACGGCCAACTTGGCCCGCACCTCCTCGCTCGACGTCGTGACTTCCAAAGCCATATTTCCGATCAGGCACCCGAAAGCATATTGGCGCTGCTCGTGAAAGTCCGCCAGACCCGCGAAGAAGCGGGGAATGCGCGACAACGGGGAAAAATGGTTGTCCGTCAAGATAGGTCCGTAGATTTCGACAACTGAATCCCAATATTCATTCAGAATCCCGACAGCGAATGATTCCTTACTGTCGAAGTAGTTGTAGAATGAACCTTTCGGCACGCCAGCCGCGGCGGTAATTTCCTGCACGCCGGTCGCGTTGAAGCCGCGGCTGCTGACGAGGTCGCCCCCCTTCTCCAGGAGGCGGGAACGCGTTTCAAGGTTGGCTGGCCTGGGCATGCGAAATAGATGACCGGTCGTCTTTTTATTGTCAAGCAGAAAATTTGGCGGCGGCGAGCATGGCCGCACCCAATCCAACCTCCATGCTTCCAAATGGCTTTCGGATGTTGGCCGCTCCGCGGCTCGCGCTGACCTGATCAGAGTCCGCTTTTCGGTAGTTGGGCAACGGCAATGAAGCGCCCTCAACCGTCCTTGGAATGGTCCGCTCTAGGGCGGGAAGCCTGAGCCGCCACAAATCCTAAAACCTGGGCGGCGACACATTCCCATGTTGGATGGGCTCAAAACCGAACGGTTTTGAACCCGCGACAGGGGACCCGGCCTGCCGGCGCCTCGGCACGACACGGATCAAACGGCGCTCAGCGGCCGGCGTCTCCTGAGCCGGTCTTGACCATGACGTTGCATCGCTGCGCCTTCCCCAACCGGTTCGCCACCCTCCAACAATCTTCCAGCGCGGGACGGTTCTCCCGCTCCAACTTCGCGCCTTCCGCCACCTGCGCCCACGCCTGCGGGTTGTCGCTCTCCATGAGCCGCCCGCCGGCGTCCCAGCGATCGAGGTTCAGCGTTGCTGCGGCCATCCGCTCGGGCACACTCCAACCGGAGGGTAGGGCGCGGGCGATCGGCCCCGAGAAAGACACCCAAACGACGACGCCGGCGACGGCGCCCACGGCGGTCATGATCGCGACCTGGCGGACCTGCTCCCGCCCTGTGCGCTGCCGTTCGGCCAGGCGCTCCAAGTCCGCAGCAGCCACATCCACCCGCTGAACGGCATTCGCCAGCTCCCGTCGACCCTGCTGCTGCGCGGCCTCCTACGCCTGGCGAATCTGGTAAGAAAGGGCTTCCGGCGTCAGTCGCAGCGCGGGTTGCGCCTCCATGGTCGAAAGACTTCGAGCGATAACCGCAAGGGTGGGGGAGTAGTCCGGGGCCGTAGTCGGCTGACCCTCCAGCGCCGCGCGGAGCTGAGCAATCTCGGCCCTAAGCGCCTCGAACGCCTCGGCCGCCGCATCCTGGGGCTCGCCCCCAAGGGGTTCGTCCTGCGCCATCGTTCCACCTCCCGGTCAAGTCAGCGGCCCAAGCCCCGACCTAAACTGAGTGAACGCGTGAGGTCCTGCACCAGGTTGTGGCCTGGCATCGCGCCCGGCGACAGACCCAGCTCGCGCCGGCGGCCGGCCAGGACCGACTCCACCTGCGGATCGCGGGCGAGGCCGCCGGCGAGACCCTTCATCCGGGCTTCAACCTTCCGCCGCGCGTCGGCGTTCTGCCAGCCGCCTAATTCGGCGTGCTGGGCCTTCAACCGCGTCCAGCTCTCCACGAAGCGCTCCGCCCTCGCTTGAGGATCTCGCCGCACCTGGCCCTCGTGCGCCATAGCCTTGCCGATCGCCGCCAGCCCCCCCGGCTGATCGACGCGCCCGGCGAGCCCGCGCTGCCGCGAAAGAGCGGAACGGAGATCCTGCGCGGCCTCCGGACTGGCGGCCGAAAGCGCCGTCTCAGCCCGTTTAAACGCAATGTCCTGGTGCGGCAGGACCGGCAGGCCGCCCTGCCGCATCCGCTCCATATCGGCGAAGGCCCGCGCATAGCCGCGCACGCCCTCGGCCAGCTCCTGACGCTGCAGGGCCGCTGCAGGGGCGGGGGAGGGCGCGCGATCCCCCACGGCCCGGTCGGCCGCCGACTTCGGCTTGAACCCGGCGAACCGCGATGGCGCCCGCTCGGCCGGCTTCGCCATTTCCGGCGAGACCCGGAGCTCCGACCGAACGAGTCCCCGCCGTTCGGCGAAGGCGTCGCCATAGTCCAGCGTCGTATCCTTCGCCCGCTCGCGGCTGAGCGTGCGGGTGAGCTGGTCGCGGTCCTTGAAATCGCCCTTGCCGTAGTGGACGGCCAGCGTTTCGCGGTGGCGGCTCATCCCGACATAGGCGGCGTGACGGTCCAGGCCGTCGCTGGCCAGCAGGTGGCCATGGTCCACGGTGACGCCCTGGCTCTTGTGGATGGTGGACGCATAGCCGTGGTCGATCTGGGCGTAATCCTTGAGGTCGAACCGGACCTCGCGCCGATCGGCGCCATCGAGGCGCACGGCGAGGCTGGCGGCGTCGATCTTTTCGACGGTCCCGAGCGAACCGTTCTTCACCCCAATGGACCGCTCGTTGCGCAGAAACATCACGCGGTCGCCTGGGGCGAACGCCCGCTCGCCGCGCTCGGTCTGCACCACCTGGTCGGCGCCGAGCGCGCCGGCGTCGCGCATCCGGCCACGCGCGAGCTGGTTCAACTCCGCCACGTCGGCGCGGGTATGGGCGAGCATGACCTGGCTGGCCTCCGGCCGGCCCTGGCGCAGCGCGTCCCAGCCGTCCACGAGGGCGCTGCGGGCCGCTTCCCGTGTGTCGTGCCCCCGCACCATGCCGGCGGCCTCGTAGCGGTCCAGGGCGGCGGCCGTGCGGCCCGTCGCCAGCTCCCGCGTCGCCTCCCGCTGCCAGCCTTCGCGCTGGCGCCGGATCTCGGTGATCTCGGCCGCGCCATGCCGCTCGGTAAGCGCCCGGAACGCGGCGCCGGCCTCGATCGCCTGCAGCTGCTCGGCGTCTCCGACCAGGACCACCTTGGCCCCGGCGAGGTCGGCCGCCGATAGCACCCGCTCCATCTGACGGGAGCCGATCATGCCGGCCTCGTCGATCACCAGCACGTCGCGCGCGGTCAGCGCGTCCCTGCCCTGCGCCCACCCGTGCTCGAGACTGGCGATCGTCCGCGAGCCGATACCCGAACCGCCCTCGAGGCTCTCGGCGGCGATCCCCGACAACGCGGCGCCGCGGACCTGGTAACCCTGCGCCTCCCACGCCTCGCGGGCGACGCCCAGCATCGCGCTCTTGCCCGTGCCCGCGTAGCCCACCACGATTGCGAGATCGCCTGGCCCGCTTATATGCGCCAGTGCGTCGCGCTGGCTCTCCGAAAGGATAAGCCCGCGACTCTCGCCGGCGGCCAGTGCTCCCCCCACGGCCGCCGGCGAGACTTCACGCCCCGCCCTCCCCGCAAGCCGCTCGGCCGACCGCTCCAGACGCTGCTCGACGCTAAGCATCTCGCGCGTGCTGAACCGTTCGCGCCCCTGCCCGTCCTGGCCCAAGGCGACCAACTCGGGCGAGGCCTTCACCGCGCTCATCGCCTGGGTGAACTGCTCGGCGTCGTCGGCGTGCCGGTGAACGAACCGCGCCAGGTCGTGATCGGTGAACGTGCTCTGCTGCCGGGTGATCGCGTCGAGCGCCACCCCAGGCTCGGCGATGATCTTCTCGCCGTTGCGCCGCGCAATGTCTCGGTGATCGACGGCCCGCTCGGCGTCCTCGCCCCGGTCCAGGCGCCGCGCGCCGGCCGGGCCGATCTTGTGCTGCGGCTCCAGGTCGATCCCCTGCGCCTCCAGCGTCCGGTGATCGATCCGCGTCTCGATATCCAGCGCGGCCAGGCGCTCGTTCACATGCCCCGCCCACGCCTCGCGCCAGCCCTCCAGCATCTCCCGGCTGTTCCACGCGCGGGCCTTTTTCCCAAACCCCTCCGACCCCGCCTCGCGCATCAACAACATGACGTGCGCGTGCGGCTTGGGGCTCCCGTCCGGCCCAACATCCCAATGCACATTGAGATCGGCCACCATCCCCCGATCGACAAACTCCCGACCCACGAAATCCCGCGCCAGCTCCACGCCCTGCGTCTGACTCATCTCTCGCGGTATCGAGAACTCGATCTCGCGGGCCAGCTGCGCGTCCTTGCGTTTCTCCCCGGCCTCGACCTCGTTCCACAGCACCTCCCGGTCCCCCCAGCGTTCGGGCGAGCCCTCCGGCGCCATGACCTCCGAGTGCACCACGCCGGTCTTGCTGGTGAAATCGTGCGACCGCCCCAGACGCTCATCCTCCAGCCGCGAAGCCGAGCGATAGGCGGCCGACGCCACGGCGCTGGAGCCGTTGGCGCGGGAGATCACCTTGGCGCTGAAATGGTAGATGGCCATCGGCGAAGAGCATGACTCAGCGGCCGTCTTTCTTCAAGCACACGTCGGCACGACGTATAAGCGCGCACTCAAATCCTTACGGCTTTTCGTGATGGACTCCGGCGTTCGGTCGTGATTCACTCATGCTCGGTTGGTGTAAAGCAAGATCGGAGCGCGCTGGATGGCCCGAAAACCCCGCGATATCGACGCCGAGCTCAAGGCGCTCGCGGACAAGGCCAGGACCCTCAAGGCGCGCAAGGTCACCCAGCTGGGCGAGCTGGTGACCGCGACCGGCGCCGACGCCCTCGATGCCGAGACCCTGGCCGGCGTCCTCCTCGCCGCGATCGACCAGAAACACACCGAGGCGAGGGAGGCTTGGCGTCAGAGGGGCGCCGCCTTCTTTCAGCGGCGCGCGCGCTCACCGAAAAACCCCGGCCGATCTGCTGACGACAACCCGAGCCCTGCATCGAACGGCGGCGGCGATCCGGCGCGCTGAAGCCCTCGCCGCGCGAACCGACACCAGGGCCTGGGTCATGCAACGCCGCGAGCGCACCCGCCACCTGATCGAGCTGGGCGGCCTCGTCCAGAAAGCCGGGCTGGTCGAGCTGACAAGCGACGATCGCGCCACCCTGCTGGGCGCCATGATGGCGCTGGCGGACATGCTCCAGGGTGAGGGCGGCGAGGCGCTGATCGAGCTTTGGCGGCGCAGAGGCAAGCGGGCCTTTGAAACAGAGGTCGGACGTCCAAGGGAAGACAGCGAACCTTGATGCCGGCGGCGGGACAGGTCAGCGCATCGCAACTTTTTGCAAATAGACGGTGGAAGAGCTGCTTTCCGGATCGGAGTCAAAAGACGCCCGAGCCAAGTCGGACTCAATCCGCGAGTTGGGTCCGCCATACGACGCGCCAACCACTTTCGCGACGGGAAAGGGTCAACACCTCGCGACCCTTCGTATCGTGGTCAGCCCCCTGATCGTGCCAGGACATCTCCCAATCGTACTCGACAACCGCCGCCGCTCCGCGCTCGGTGACTACGTGATCATAAGTCCGGAAGCGGTGAACTTTGCAGCGGGCCATGAACTCGCGGTAGCTCTCGACGGCGGCGTTGATACCTTCCATGCGCTGCTTCCCGCCCGGAGAAACCATGATGACGTCCGGAGCGATGTACGCTGATAGGTCTTCGAACCGCTGCTCCATCCAGCACCGGTCCATCCCCTCGACGAAAGCGATCAGGTCTTCGGCCATATCGCCAAATACCATCGACTGTCCGCAAAAGGGAACGACGACGAAAGGGAGGAAACCCCTCCCCTTCTCGGAGGTTGCGAACGTCCGCTCCAGGCAGCTTTGCGCGGACTCCACGACCCCACAAGAACGAATCGCCAACCGGAAGATCTAGCGGGCCAGGCGCCGCCGGCCCCAACGGCTTGTTCTTCGTTCCCTCGCCGTTCACGCGGCCGATCGGCCAGCCGGTCGGATTTTGGCCAGAAAGGTACGCGTCAAGGCTCGCGCGCCGCGACCCGCGGTGTCTCCAAGCGAGCGCCCCGGTTCGGTCTGATCGTCCGCATCGTCATCGGCTACGCGATCGGCAACCTCGTCGCCTGTGACCTCCCGGCCCTTTGCTGGTCAGCCTAACGGCTAAGATCGAGTGTCGGCTGGGGCAAGGGCGGCGGCGGACCGTCAGCACGCCGAGGCAGCTTCTCGATGGCCTGACCGGCCTGGTCGGCGGCCGATCGCAGATCATAGGCCGTCTGCAGGTTGACCCAGAATTGCGGCGCGGTGCCGAACCAGTGGCCCAGGCGCAATGCCGTGTCGCCGGTGATGGTCCGCCGGCCGCGGATGATTTCGGAGATCCTGTTCGGCGGCACGTCGATCTGACGCGCCAGCTCGCTCGCGCTGATGGCGATCTCTTTCAGCTCGTCGGCGAGAATTTCGCCGGGGTGGATTGGCGGTCTGGACATCGGCGTTCCTCCTCTAGTGATAATCAACGATCTCGACGTTCGACGGCCCAACCACGCCGTCCGGCCATTCGAAGCAAATCCGCCACTGCAAATTGATGCGGATGCTGAAAAGCCCTTCGCGGTCGCCATGCAGCGCCTCCAGGCGGTTGCTCGGCAAGGCCCGCAGGTCTTCGAGGCTGGCGGCCGCGTCAAGAATTTCCAGCCGCTTCCAACCCTGACGCTCGAACCCCGAAAATTCGCGGACCCGTTCGCCGGCGGCGAAGGCTTGGGTTCGCTTGTTTTTGAAGTCGATTATCATGCCTACGGATAGCGTGTTTATGCGTTACGTCAAGCATAACACCCCTCCCCTCGGAAAGCCCCTTTGAAGCCTCCCCGGATTTCGGGACTGTTCCCCTACCCTCCGCCGGCCTTCACCTCGGCGAGCCTGCGCCGCTACGCGGCGCACAATCTGCGTAAAAACCGGCGCGGCGTTAGCCGCGCGCCGCTCTAAGCTTGCCAGAGGGGGGTAGGCAGCGAGAGCGACCGACAAGGGGGGAGATGAGCAAATCATCTCCCCCCTTCCTTGGGATGACTTGTGCGCCCATGGCGCACACCGCTCATCTCCAGCGCTTTAGGCTCGCGGACGCGGGCCCGTTAGAGACTCTGTTAATAATAGAGTTAAGAAGGTTAAGCCGTTTTTTAGAGCTCTTTAGCTCAATTAACTCAACGCGTTATCGAAACGCCCGGTGTGTGATCCCCCGCGATTCGGTGTGTGATACCCCGAGACTCCGGTGTGTGATACCCCGACCGATCGGTGTGTGATCCCCCATGGTTTCGCCCCCGAGTTATCCACAGATCCCTGAGTTATCCACAGGCAGCCGGGCTCGCGCCCGCCGGGTTGACGGTGTGTGATCCCCCGACGCTGGGCCGCCACGCCGCACGCGGCCCTTGAGTCGCGACATTTGGGGACTCCAGCCGCCATCCGAGTCAAGAACCGGCCACGATCGCCGTCCTCTCTCCCGGTCAGAACTCGTTTCGTTTTCGAAAGGACCCAGGCGGTGTGTGATCCCCCGATGATTCAGGACCGCCGGCGCATGGTCCCCTCCATGCGTCCGTCGACCTCGGCGGCGCGGCGGTCCTCGGCCGCCCGCCGGCGGCGCGCGCTCTCCAGGGCGGCCAGCTGCGTTTGCATCTCCACCGCCTCGGCGGCGCCTCTGGGGACAATGTGCAGCGCCGGGGCCCCATCGCCGGTCTTGGTCAGCGCCAAGTCATAGTCGGGCAGCTGGTTGCGCTCGACGATCTTCTTGATCATCCGCGTGAATTCCTTGGCCGAGCTGTCGCTGCCGGTCTTTTCCCGCAAAAGCTCGATCCTGCACACCCAGCCGCCCAGCTGGTTGCCCGCGTGCTTGCGCGCGATGCGATAGAGCGCCCGCTCCAGGCCCCCGGTGAGCAGGAAATAGTCCTGATGCATGGTCAGCAGCGATTTCTCGCTGACGATGCCGTCATAGACCCAATCGGAGAGCGTCAGGGTCATACCGCGGGGCTGACCGCTGGCCTCGTCGATCTCCAAGGTCCAGCCGTTCAGCCACCCAAATTGCGCCTCGGTACGCCGCTGCGGCTTGCGGATGGAGGTGCGGATCGACGTCGCCTCGAGGCGCTGAAGGGCCTGCTGCAGCTCGGCGTAGTCCTTGCCCCCGGTCGTGCGCTTGATCGCCCGCAACAGGTCGTAGGTGGTCGTCCTGAGAGTGCGGGGAAGATCGTTGACCCCCTGCTCTTTCATCCGGTTGAGCACCGAGGCGGCCCAGATCAGGATATCGGCGTCCCAGATCGTCGCCATGCCGTAGGCGGGGATCGCCTCGACCTTCACCCAGGCCTTGCCGTCGGGGCTGGTGTATTCGATCGGTTTGAGGCGCTTGCGCTTCTGCAGCGAGAAAAACGGTCGCTCCATCGTCTCGCGTTGATCCTTCAGCGGTACGTCGTGGATCAGCGGAATGAAGAAATCGAACTGTGGAGCCGGATCGCGTCGTTTGGTCATGATCGCTCTCCCCTCCCCCCGGCCTGCCTTAGCGCTCGCCGAACGGATGCTTGCCGTGCTGGCGCAGCAGACCGTCGAGGGCCTCGCCGAGAATGGCCTGCACACTCAGATCCCGCTCGACCGCCAACATCTTCACCGCCTTGGCGAACTCCGGCGAGAAATAACCGGCGATCATGGTCTTGCCCTGCCGCGCCTTGGCGATCGGCGTCACGCTCGCCCCACCCCCTGGCTCTGGCGGCGGCGGGGATTGGGCGAAGGCCTTGGCCGGCTGCGGACCGGCGGCGGTGACCAGGCGATCCTTGAGACTGGAAACCTTGCTCATCAGGCGACAACCTTTCTGCGGACGTCTTCGACCTGTGGGCGTGTGGACACGTGGACCTGTGCGCACATCCACGCGTAGAGCGCGGCCACCTCGGCCGCCGCCTTCCCGGCCGGCTCGAATTCGCCGGCGGTCTGGCCGTCGATCACCGCATGACGAAACGCCGCGCGATCGACGAGACAAACGGGAGCCAGGGCCAGCTGCAAGCTGGCGACCACCTCGCCGGCCTGCTCGATCAGCGCCTGGGCGCGCGGCGGCACCGCATTGAGAACCACGAAGGCCGGCTTGTTGGCGATCCGCACCAGCTCCGCCGTGGTCTTGATGGCGTGCAGGTCGAAGGCCGAGGCCCGGGTGGGAATGATCACCAGCTCGGCCGCCTTGGCGGCAGCGACAGCGGCGATGTCGGCCGAGGGCGGGCTGTCGATGATGGCGAGGTCGACGCCGGCGCTGGCGGCTTCTTCCAGGGTGACGCCAAGCCGCGTGTGCGAGGCGGCCACCACGGCGGGATTATCCCCGCCGCGCCAGTCGCCCCAGGTCGCGGCCGTGGTCTGCGGATCGAGGTCGATGATAGCGACGGTGAGGCCGGCGCGGCTGGCGGCGACCGCCAGGTGCACGGCGATCGTGGTCTTGCCCGAGCCCCCCTTCTGACTGACGATGGCGACGATCTTCATGTCTTCTCCTCCGCTGCACGCCGACAGCTATCCGATTCGGACCTGTCCACCTATGGACCCGAGGACAGTCCCACGCGCGGACCCGCCCACGTGTGGACACGTCCAAGTGTGGACCCTCGCTCAAATCCGTTAAGAAAATCTTAAAGCGACGGCGCGGCCAAGAGCGGCCAAATCGCGCCGCGCCCGCCACCGGGCGGGTCCAAAATCAAGGCCGAAGGCCACCTTGAAAAAGGGTGGGAAGCGGCGCTCCGCTCGCCCCGAGGCCCCAGCCTGTCAAGGTTGCCGAAGATCCCGCCGCGGCTTCATGGAGAGCCCTGGGACCAGGGCATGAGCCGCCAGTCAAACCCCGCGCGCGGCGCGCCCGTAGGGAGCGGAGCCACGCGCGGGCCGAAGGCCGAGCATGGCAAGCTGGGTTGACGGGCGGCGGGCCTGGTCCACCCTGGCGCGCCAGAAGGTCGCGGATAGCCGCGCCGAGCCCAAGGCCGGCGGCGAGGCGGTCAGCGACCGGGGCAGGGGAGGGCGGTGGAAACCCGCCCAAGAAAAACAGGCTGCAAGGAGCCCCCACAGGGGGGCGGCAAGCGCCGGCAAGTTTCGCTTGGCGCGAAGCGGGAGCCGCGCAGCGGCGGGACCGAGCGCGACCAAGCGAAGCTTTCGATCGGACCGAAGGGGCTTTAGGCCCCGAAGGGATGCGTGAGGGATCGTCACCCGCAGGGCCAAGACGCCTCTTGGGGCGGCTTGGTGAGCGCAAAGAATAGAGCCCGGTCCCGGAGGGACGCGCCCAGCGTCTAGAGCAAACAATGAAAGTGGGTCGAAGAGCCACCCCGCCGGCAGGGTAGCCGCTACGATTAGCCTTTGATCGTGATTTCGATCGACTCGACGGGAACGCCGAACATGGCCGCGAGGCCCTCTTTGGCGGCGGCGATCGAAAGCGGCGCGACAGCCGGAAGGTCACCTGTCGTCAGCGTCTCGGTAGCTGCGGGTTTAGGTTCGAGGATCGGCGAAAACACCAGGGCGTCCACGTCGATGCCTCGGGCTCGAATATCCGCCATGTCCACATAGCGGACAGGGTTGCGGGACCCGTCCCAAAAGTCAGGAACGAGGACGTCGGCGATCTCGTCGAATTTGACGAGATACCGATCGCGGCCCTTGTCGTTGCCCATCAGCACCAAATCGCTGATTTTCCCGACAAGGAACGCCGCCCCGTGCGGCTCCGGGCGAGCGCCCGGGCCAGGATCGTACGGCGGGTGCGCGTGGCGCACGCACACGACGTACGTAAACCCCCGCACCACCGCGGGGTTGAGCACCCATTCGGATGTTCCCCCCTCCTTCAACAATCGCTCTCGGCTTTTGCCGGTGAGCACCACCAGAACTTTATCGGTCACGTCGCGTCTCCTTTTTCTGAACGCACCCGATAGATACGCTTAGTTTTTCGATCTTTAAGGAACGTTTATCATTTTTGTAGATTTTGGTAGATTATCGATCCATATCTACCCCGCCGTGGTGGATCGCTGGCCGCGCCCAGGATGACGGTTCGCCCTACGCGGACTAGCGGCAGTTCCGCCGAAGCTGTAATCTGGAGGCTTGAAAAGGGTCGCCATGACCGATCAATCCCAAGGCCGCCAGTCGCAAGACCCTGACGCTTGGCGCGCGGGCTTCGCCGCAGGTCGGGCGGCCCGGCGTGGCAACCCGTATCCCGGTGGAAGCCGTGAATCATGGTCGTGGTCCTCGGGCTATATCGAGGGCGAGGCCAAGCGGGCGGCTGGATTTCACCCGCCGCGTGCGGTCGGGAGCGAATGAAGGACCACGACGTAACCGGCGGCGGCCCTCTCGCCGCCGGCGCCCGCCTCAATATTCCTCGGCGAGCATGATCGTAAGAACCCGTGAGGTCACCGCCGGGTCGGCGGGATCCTCGGAACCGTGCTCGAGGTCGTGGTCGTAATAGTCGATCTTCCACAACAGCGTGTCGCCGCAGAGCGTGAGCGACCCGAAATCATGCTCGCCATGGGGATCGTTATCGTCATCGAAACGGTTGAAAGCCCGGACAGCCCGCACGGCGCACGCTACCAGTTCGGCGCCGAGGCCAAGAACCCCTCGGGTCAGAACCCAGCGCCCCCCGGCGCCAGGCCCTTCGCCGCGAAACGCGTCGTTGAGCTCGCGGATGCGGTCACATGAGCAAGGGTTGGGGGTCATGACTGACCCCCTTCGGCTTGGGCCCGCGCCTCGATCCGCCGCAGGACGATACGACCTTGCAGGGGAACCGCGTCGCAGCTGATGTTGAAGCCCTTGCCGTCCTTGTTCGGCCAGGCGGCGCCGATGGGCGTCCAGTTGGCGGCGTCGCCCTCGCCGGTGACCCGATAGAGTCGGTGAGTGGGTTTGCGGCCCAGGGAAAGGGATTGTTGGTTGGCCACGAAGGTCTCTCCTTAAGTCCGCCGCGGAACCTTCCGCGGCTTCATGGGGAGCCCCTGGACCAGGCCATTGAGCGGGCGGTCACACCCCGCGCGCAGCGCGCCCACGGGGAGCGAGCTGGCAGGGAGCCGAAGGCGACCGAAGCGAGCTGGGTTGACCGGTCGCGGGCCTGGTCCACGCGCGTTCCTAGGAAGACGTGAGGGGACCGATGGAAGATCAAGAGACCGGCCCAGCCCAGCAACCTCGATCCCGCCGCCGCGACACCTTCAAGCCGCCGGCCGGCTGCCGCCGAGGCCGACCGAAAACCCCCGCCTCTCGCGGCCGGCTGCCGGAATCGGCTAAACAGCGCCATGAAAGACAAGACACGCAACCCGGGGGGAGATCAGCCGGCGGCCAAAGGGCCTCTGCCGGAAGAGCGGCCGCCGAGGGTCACGCCTCGCATCATCGCCGCGCCCAAGCTGCGTCAGCTCTACTGGTGCGACTTCTGGCGGGACGCCCAGCTCCCCGAAATGTGGAAGACCCGACCGGTAGTGGTGATGTCCTACAAGAACGCCCTGCACGGCCCGTGCCTGGTGATCCCTACCTCGACCGAACCCCAGGACAGCAACCCGTGGGCCTGCAAGCTCTCCTCGTCGATCGACGGCCAGGCGTCCTGGGCGGTCTGCAATCAGCCCTCGACCATCGCGCCCAGCCGCCTGTCACAGGTACGCGGCAAGATCCCGATGATCTCGGAAGGCGATTTCAACGAGATCCTCAAGCGCCTGGCGGCGTGGCTCCCCCGCCCTTTCGATCTTGAAAAATAGCCGGCACAGCGCTAGATAACCCCTGCGGCCCTGAGCGATCGGGTGTCCGTTGCCCGCAAGGGAGCTAAATGCCAGGGCGGTCCGTGAGGGCCGCCTTTGGTTTGTCTGGCCGCGACAAGCGACCAGCCACAAACAACCTCGAGCACTAAAAGCAGGCTGCAAGGAGCCCCCCAGAGGGGGCGGGAAGCGCCGGCAAGTTTCGCTTGGCGCGAAGCGCCCCGCCCCGAAGAGGGCGGGGGTGCGCCCGTAGGAGCCGCGCAGCGGCGGGACCGAGCGCGACCAAGCGAAGCTTTCGATCGGACCGAAGGGGCGAAGTCCCGAAGGGATGCGTGAGGGATCGTCACCCGCAGGGCCGAGACGCCCCTTGGCGGCTTGGTGAGCGCAGCGAATAGAGCCCGGTCCCGAAGGGACGCGCCCAAACTATTGACCTGTGCCGCCATGGCTATCTCGCGGGTCGCCGTCATTAGCTGTCGCTTTGCGTCGCCGCCACGCTTCTGGTTACATATCTGGTCAGACGAGATGAAGGCTGATCGCGAGGTCGAGGGTCTCTCTTGAGTGCTCGTCCGTGCTCGACGGCAATGAATTGCGCCACCCGCTTGAGTCTGCAACGGGTCGATTCTCACCGTTGGTGTCCTGCCTGACAACCGACATTCGCGGGGGATCACGGCATGCAAGGCGGCGTTACCCGGCGCACGACGTACCCTTCGTGCCGACTTTTGCTACGGCTGTTGAAGGGGAAAGCGACCATTCGAACTAATCTTGCGACCGCCCAAGTTGCAGTGCCGAAGAGAAGCGCTCGAACAGAGCCGGCACGCTCGTGTCGGAAGCTTCAAGCATCGAAGCGCTCTCAGGCCATGTGTCGGTGTGGATATCTAAGACCTCAATGTCGCAGAGACCATTGCTCCAGAAGCCGATGTAGCCGATGCGTTCCTTGGTTTTTACTTCCAGAACGTAGCTTGGATTTGAAGCAAGCTCAGGGGTAAGGCGCCCGTCTTTGAAGGCGCAATCGATACCCTGTAGCGCCAGATCCGAAGCGCGCGCTTGAAGCCAACCAGCCCAATGGTCGAAGGCAAACATAGGACTCGGTTACCCGATAGTTATTGGCCGGGCAATGTCTGGGGCGGGTCTACTTTCAACGTTGGTCTGCCGCCCCATTCCGTTCATTCAGGCCCCGATTCCCTTCCCCTCCTATATGTGATAAAGGACATTATCAGACATAGGAGGGCTGTAGGATGTCGGGTTCAGGCGAGATCGAGATCTCTTTTAAAAAGGCGCGGGGTGGCCCGTCGGTGTATGACCCGGCGTCCCAGCTAGAGTTGAAGGCGATCACCGCCTCCCTTCATGCGGCCGGCGTCGCGTTCTCGTATCCGAAACGCGAGATGGCTTTTGACTCGGCCGAGGAGCTGCTGGAAATCGTGGTGGCCGCAAACATCACCTTCCGGGCGCTGCGGCCCATAATCGTCGAGTGGATCAAGGGTCGAGCAGGCCAGAAGGTCCGCATCACGGCCGGCGATAAAAGCGTGGAGGCCGCCACCATCGACGAGGCTGAACGCGCCTGGCATCTGATCGCCGGCAACGATCAGGAAGCGAAATGAACCAGCTCGTCCCGATCGCACGCCCCAACCAGTTGCCGGCCATCGTAGCGGCCGCCGGCGAGCGCGCACAAATCCGCTTCCTCGAATTCTTCGCCGCCCAGATCCGCAACGCCAACACACGGCGCGCCTACGGCCGCGCTGTCGGCGGCTTCCTGGCTTGGTGCGAGGGCAGGGCGGTTCACACGCTCTCGGCCGTCCAGCCGCTTCACGTCGCCGGCTACATCGAAATCCTAAGCCGCGAGCGCTCGGCCCCCACGGCGAAACAACACCTGGCCGCGATCCGCAACCTGTTCGACTGGTTGGTGATGGGCCAAGTTGTCCCGGCCAATCCAGCCGCCTCGGTGCGAGGCCCCTCGCACAGCGCACGAAGCGGCAAGACTCCAGTGCTCGATCCGGAGGAAGCCCGTCAGCTGCTCGATGCAATCGACGTCTCGACGCCGATCGGCCTGCGCGATCGCGCACTCATCGGCCTGATGGCTTTCAGCTTCGCCCGGGTCGGCGCGGCGATCGGCATGAAGGTCGAAGACGTCTACGTGCAAAATCGGCACCTATGGGTCCGCCTGCACGAGAAGGGCGGCAAGCGCCACGAAATGCCCTGCCATCATTCCTTAGAGGCCTATCTGCACGCCTACATCGACGGGTGCGGTCTAGCGGCCGATCCCAAGGGGCCGTTGTTTCGTACGATCAAACGCGGGACATCAGCGCTCACCACAACACCGCTTCCCCAGTCCAACGCCCACGCCATGATCGGCCGGCGCGCGTCAGCCGCGGGGATCGAAACCAAAATCGGCAACCACACCTTCCGCGCCACGGGCATCACCGCATACCTCAAAAACGGCGGCACGCTGGAGAACGCGGCGGCGATGGCGAACCATGCCTCGACGCGCACGACCCAGCTTTATGATCGCCGGCGGGATGAGATCTCCCTCGACGAAATCGAGCGGGTGAGGATTTAGGCCCGGGCGCTTCCGAATGTCCACTTGCATGCCGTGAGCCAACGGTGAGAATCGACCCCGAGCAGTCCTTTGGCGCGTCTGCTCATCGGCGATGGCCTCCGGGGAAGAGCAGCGGAAATGACGAACTAAAATACGTCACCCACTGATGTTGCGGCGCGTCGCCGAAATGCGATGAATTGAAAGATGAATGCGGCGCCCGCCCCGAAAAAGCTGCAGACCAAGATACCCTGCAGTACCGCGCCCCATCCGAACCAGCGCGGGTCTCCAACACGAAGCAACAAATAGCCCGTCTCGCCGATGGCGAGACCGTATCCGGTCAGCCACCAGGTATTGAGCCAACCCCAGCGATACCGGCGGAAGGCAAGGAGAAAAGGAGTTACGAGGAACAGCTCCACGAGAAGGCCAGCAATGCTGCCGAAAGTCAGAATTTGCGGAAACGCGGCGAAATCATCGCTCAAGGTATACCGACTGACCACGCCTTCGTAGATCGAGAGGCCTAGCCAAAGTAGGGTGATCGAAGCCGCAGGAGCGACGGCGTAGGCCAACAGAACGAACATGCGGGAGCGTAACTCGAAAACCCGGCGCGACACAGTGACCCCCTGAACTATTCTTTCTCTATTTGGCCGCATTGTGGGCGCCGGGTCAAGGACGGCTCAACACCCGCAGCCGAACCTCCGAAGGTCCGCTTCCCGGCCTGACGACAGGCGAGCGACGCGGGCGTTGTCCTCTAGTTGATCCAGACCGAGGGCTCTGGTGTCGTTCGCCTACTGACCACTTCGCTTGGAGAGGGGGCCTCACAAAATCGATCCGTCTCGGCTCGGACGCGCCATAAATTTCAAAATTGGCGCGAGCATCAGTCAGCGAGAGCAACCCGTTTGGACCTCTACGTACGTCGTCCGCGTCATCGTCCTGACCGTCGTCTTCCCAGAAACACACATGACAGATTTCATATCTGCCCCCCTCTTCCAACGTCGCGTAACGACAACAGGGGCATCGATATTTCGGCATCTCGCAGAGCAGGGAGTAGGCATTTTTGAACTTATTCATGGCTCCCACGGTGGCCTATATTGCCAGGGGTTGTCCAGCCAGCGGGGCACGGCCGCAGAATGTCCACTACGCGCCCTTGACGACGTCGGAAAGTCCGGTTTCGGGCTTGCGTCAAGCATCTACGGATGACAGTCCTTCCGCATTAGCGGATATGCACGGGTCAATTGGATCGAGAGCGAAGGCGGCATCTTCGCCCTTGAAGTTTTGCAGCATCTTAAAGTGCACGCGCAGTTCCGCCTCTGAGCGCCCGTAGCGGAACCAGCGTACGCCCTCATGAATCCCCTCATTTTTTGATGGCGCCGGGCATGGTGAATGAGTAGACTCTCCATAGTCACGTTTAAGCTATGGGAAGTAGATGCGCGCGCTAAAGGTCGACGATCAGCGGTTTCAATTCGTATCGAAGTTCATA
>JBBRPO010000050.1:0-24847 GCA_038227865.1 Caulobacterales bacterium | reverse complement strand
CTTGCCGCGGCTGACGCCGACCGCATCCTGCGCTTGCTGGCCGACCACGCCGGCGAGGTGGTCACCCGTGACCATCCCAGGGTCAGCGCGACCTTGCCGCTGACCGGGGAGCGCTTCCAGGGCGCTTTCATGCCCGTGGTCTCCAGCCCGGCCTTCGCGATCCGCAAACGGCCGGAGGTGGTGTTCACTCTGGACCAGTATGTCGCCGGCGGCATGATGACTGAGGCCCAGGCGGCGATCATCCGAGCGGCGGCGGTCGCGCGGCAGAACATGCTGATCGTCGGCGGCACCGGATCGGGCAAGACGACGCTGGCCAACGCAATCCTGGCCGAGCCCGCCTTCGCCGAGGATCGTGTGGTGCTGATCGAGGATACGGCGGAGCTGCAATGCTCCGCCGCGGACCAGATCCAGATGCTGACCAAACGCACGGAGCCGCAGGTCACCATGACCGACCTGGTCCGCGACACACTGCGGCTGCGGCCCGACCGGATCATCATCGGCGAGGTGCGCGACGGCTCGGCGCTGGACCTGCTGAAGGCCTGGAATACGGGCCATCCCGGCGGCCTGGCGACCATTCATGCCAACAGCGCCATGGAGGGCCTGACGCGGCTGGAGGATTTGATCGGGGAGGTAACCCAGCGCATCCCCTACCGGGCCATCACCCAGGCGATCAACCTGGTGATCCATATCGCCCGCGCGCCGGCCGGACGGCGGGTCCAGGAGGTCTGCCGGGTGACTGGCCGCGAGGGTGACGCCTATGTATTGGAGACCTGCGTCGGGGTCTGACGCCGGCCTGTCGGCCGCCCCGGTCCGCCGGCAAGGCCTGGCCGACGACGGACTTTCCGATCTTTCGATCGGACCGCATCCGGTTGGCGGGAGCATGAGCATGGCTGGCGCGACCGCCTGCGAGACCCCTCAGTAAGTCGTCTTCACGTGGGCGCCGTAGGTCCCGTAACAGGCGAAGCCCGACTTGTTCTTATGAGGGTTGAGCGCCCCGTCGTAGGTCTTCCGGTTGAAGGTCTTGCCGCACACCGGGCAGAGGAACACATAGGTCGGCCCACCGCTCGACGCGGCTCGGAATGCCCGCTTCGGCGCCGGAGCCGCGCGCCGCGCGACAATTCCGCCTGACGAGCTTGGAGTCCTCGGGATCGATTGTGGCCCGGTCGGCGTCAGCTCGATCGGGTAGCGGGGCGCGAACGATGTCTGGGTGGGCCGCACACCAAGGATGCTGTTGAGCAGATAGGCTCGGGGCTGACCGTCGGTCGCGCGTACAGCCATCAGGCGGACATCGCCCGCTTGTGACATTCGGAGGGAATAAGCCTCGATGGCCCGGGTCGATCGCTTGCCCGTCTTGTCCTGGTAGTCGATTTCCACCAGCAGGCGGTTCGCTGCGGCGAAGCGGACGAGATCGATGTGGGTCTGGCCGAGGGAGCCAGCGGGCAGGTTGATGATGCGGTCTCGGATGAGCGCGTCGCCCCCACCCATCGGCATCGCCGCCAGGACGGGCGCGATTTGACCGTGTAGCCAGTCGAAGATCTCCGGTAGCGCATCCCAGAATGCGTCGACCGGAAGCAGCGCCGGCAGCTGGTGGTCGAGCATATGAACCCAGCCGGCCTCAAGGTCGGCCCGGTGGGGTTCCAGGTCCACGAGCCGCGGAAGTTCGATGCCCTTGAAGTCGCACTTCTCACGAAGGACCGCGATGAACTGCACGGGCTCCGGGCGCGCGTCCGTGTTCCGGTAAAGGTTCACGACGTCGTAGAGGTCCCGTGGACGGGTTCGTTCGGCGAGCGCTCGGAACTTCTCGGCGAAGGCCTCGACATAGTCGTAGGCCAGGACCTCGATGCCTTCATCCGGGGCGTCGGAATAGGGATGGAAGATCGCGGTGGTGACCGGCGGCAAGACCACCCGTTCGTCAGCGGTCAGGTCGAGCTTGATGCGCGGCAGGCCATGCGACGATGACACCGGCCCGCGATAGCTGATCTTTCCCTGGCACGAGAGATTGCCGCGCGGGTTACGCAGGATCTCGAACTCCTGCTTGTCGGCCGGAATCTCGATGCCGGTCTGGTCGTAGATCCACTCTCCGATCTCGCCGAACACCCGCTTCAGGAAGGCCTGGTCGATGTGGGCCTCGTCACGCAGGGTGAAGTCGAGGTCCTCCGAGAAGCGGTAGGTCTCAAAGAAGCACTTCTTGAGGCAGGTGCCCCCTTTGAAGAGCCAAAGGCCGGCCAGTTCCTCGTGGGCGTAGATGCCGGCCAGCATCCATCCGAGGACATAGTCCTTCTCCACCACGTGCGGGGTGAGGGATGTCTGTGCTGCCAGGGCCAGGATTTCGCGCTTGTCGATCATTTAGCGCTCCTCCCGCATCCAGGTCTGGGGCACGCGCAGACGCCACTTGGAACTGAGGCGCTGGTTGGCGAGGGCCGGGTCGAGCTTCGCATGGCCGGCCGACAGGTGGCCTAGGCAGAGCTGCGCAAGGCCGACGCCCTCTTCTTGCCCCTCTGCCAGGAAGCCAAGGCGCTTGAACACCGCGCCGTTGCCGAGGCGTTCTGCGTAGCCGATGAGCTTGATGTCGTCTCGGTCGGCGCGCCGTAGATAGGCGGCCAGGCAGTCGGCGACGTGCTGAATACCGCCGCCGAGCGCCGGGTCGTCGAGGATGTCGATGATTGTGCGATGGACGTCGGACACCGGCACCTTCGTGTGGTGACGCCATACTGGCTTGGCGCCGAACAGCTTGCGCTCCTGAATGTGCTTCAGGAAGAATCGGACACCATGGCGATCCTGGCTCCGCTCACGGACGGCTTGCGTCGTGAGCACCACGACGTCTTTGAAAATTTGCTCGGTAAGGTCCCAGTGTTCGGCCGCAGTTCGGCCGCCAATGTAGGCGGGTGCAAACAGCGCTGGGACCAGCACCCAGGCGTCGTCCAAGACGCGGTCAGAGCCCATCGTGTCGATTGAAGCCGGCACATATGCCCCGCGGCCGACACGGGTGACCCAGCCTTGCTCCATCCAGCGCGACAGGCGCTGCGCAGCGCGCGCGCGCGACAGGTCCAGGGTCGTGGCGACATCATCGACTCTTATGACATCGCCAGCGGCGGCCAGGACTTCGACCAACTGGGCTCGGCCGGCGGGAAGACGGGTCGTTTTCTGCATAGACATAAATTATCAAAAAATGCGAATTGCGGCATACAAGATGCACCCAACGTATACGTCCGAGCAAGACCTACGACAGCCATATTTCACGAAAAACGTGAATTAGCGCATATATAATACATTACGGCGGTCCTACCCCCGCCGCGACTCCGTCAAAGACAGGTTCGCGCGCAAGGAGGGCGATATGGTTCAGCCGCTGACGAAGCGCCATCTCAAGACCGGGGAGGGGAAAGCTTTCCCCTACGCCCGAGCCGAACGTCTCGGCCGACCCCTTCTGCGGGGACACCCCGCAACGCCCCGGAAACGGAGAGTGGCCGGCGGGCGTGCTCGGTCCCGCCGGCTTCGCGGCTCCTGCGGGTCCGCCCCTGGCGGGCGCCTTTGGGGCGCCGCCGGCCACTCGACGGCGCGTTCCGCCACGCGCAATGCGCGGGCTCCTTGCAGCCTTCATTTTGCTAGGGAAGGTCGCCCCTGGCCTTCTTCTCGGCACGCTCGACGATGTCGTCGATCATGTTGTTGATGTTGATGCCTAAGCCGGCGACATTCGGCTGGAGTTGGACGTAGCGCGAAATCGTCGACAGCGCGCCGATCACGGGGCCCAACTTCACAGGCTCCTTCTGCGCGGCCAGGGCAGCGAGCGCATCCTGGACGTCAACGATGTACTGAAGCCGAACCGTCTGGAAATAGGGATGCGGCGTGACCGCCGACCTCAGCCGCTGGTCGGCCTCCCGCAAGGCCACGCCGTCCTTCGCGGCCAGCGCGATATAGTAGGAGACGAAGGCATGGTCTGCGGCCTCCGCCTTGCTCAGGCGCTCGACGGCGACGTTTCGGATCAGATCCAGAGCCTCGGCGACCGCGCCGTCGCGCAGTAGACATTCCGCTTGGAACACCTGGACGACCCCTGCCTCAACCAGCTGCAACGACGCTCGATAGTCACCGATCGCGACCTTGAAATCCCCGGCATAGCGGTGGGCGTCGCCTCTGGACCTGAGCAGATCGGCGCGGCCTTTGTCGGTCCATTCCTGCGTAGTCAGCAGTCGCGTCAGCCGCTCGATCAGCTCGTCGAACTTTGCTCGGTCCTGATCGATGACCGCGAGGGTCTCGAGCGACCGGCAGAACCAAGATTCCGCGGTGGGGGAGAGGGATTTTTCGGCTTCAAGCGAGCGACCCAGGGCTACGGTCGCCTCGACCGCATCCTTGCCGCCTTTTTCGTCGCCCAACAGCAGCACGTCGAAGGCGGCGGCGCCGCTGTACTGGAGTTGATCAGACCGGCTGCGCGTGATCTCGACAACCCGGTTGTAGAGGGCCTGGCGCTCGGTGAAGCCCAAGCGCGACCCGTTCAGGTCGATGTGGATCTGCAGGAGATCGATGTCCTCCTCGGCGGCCGTGATCGGGCCCGCCTCGGCCAGCTCTAGCCGCGCCTTTGGCCTGTCCCCAGCTAGCAGCGTGGTGAGGGCTCGATGGTAGACAATCTTCCTGCGCCAGCGTTCGTCCGCGATCGCTGGCCGGAGCCTCGCCAAGACAGCCGGCGCCTGGTTGAGACGGTCGAGCCGGTAAAGCACCTGCATGAGGTTTCCGACGTGCTCGGACAGCGCCGCGACGTCGATCGAGAACATCTTTAACCGAGGGAAGCCGGGGATGTTCAGGTCGGGGATCGTATGCCGGCGATGCCAGATGACGTACTGGGCGACATCTGCGCGCACCAACAGCAACGCCTCTTCCCAGTCGTCCGCCCGCGCCGCGACCCGCCAGGGCTTACTGATGTTGCCCGTGCCAGGCAGGCGCGACCGGCAGCAGGCCTGGAAGTTCCGGCCCGACCCGCACGGGCAGGGGTCGTTCCAGCGCGGCTTGTAACCGGGGTCTGGCTTTCGGGGCCGAAGCGGCAAGGTCATTCGGCGTCGTCGTCCACCGCCACCGACGCCGCGCCGCCGAGCGCCTGGTAGCGTCGCGACGCCAGCCATTCGATGCGTTTGGCCTGGGTCAGCAGAACTCGGCGAAGGCCGCCCTGGACCTTCCGTTCGGAGATCACCTGCGCCAGGCGCGAGATGATCAGGGCGCGGCGCGCGATCCTGAAATCCGGGTGCGAACGCAGCTCATGGACGCGCTCGGAGACAATCCGGCCCCGGAAAGAGGGCGGCGCCTCGACCTCCAGGACGCCAGGCGGCGGGTCCTTCTCGTTGAGGATCGCCTTAAATTGCGAGCCTTGCACGGCCCGGTCGGTGATCAGCCGCTCGAGCGCGTCCAGATGTTGGCGCGCAGCCATGTCGGCGCGGTTGGAGTCCTGGAACTGGGGCAGGGGCCAAACCTCGATCTCGAATACCTCGAACGGGTCGAGGACCGACATGGCCACGGCATCGGTGCGCTGATTGGTCAGGTGGCGCCGGATGCGGGTCCGCAGCCGCTCATTGGTTTGGCCGACATAGATTGGCTCGCCGTCGTAGTCGAAGAAGGCGTAGACGCCCCAGCGGTAATTGCCCACGAAGGGCCGCGCGCCCGACGGATCGTCGAATGGGGTGTCGAGGAACGTCGTCAGGTTCTGACGCAGGTCCTCGGTCTCGAACGGCGGGAAGTTGACGGCGTCGGGATCGCGTTTGATGAGGTCGGTCACGCCACCTCGCGCGCCTCGATCGCCTCGGCCAGCAGCGGTTCGAGGATGTGCTGGGCGAGGTGGCGCACGACGTCGACGACCACGCCGTCGCCGGTCAGGTGGTAGGCCTCATTGTAGTTTTTCGGCAGTTTGTAGTCGTCCGGGAGGCCCATCAACCGGGCGGTCTCGCGCGCCGAGATCAGGCGCGAGCGGATCTTCTTGCCGTCGATGACCAGGATCACCTGGCGGCTCGACCCGCCGGCGGGGGTCCGCAGACAGCCTGAAACGTCGTCGAACCGGACTTCCGCGCGCTGCACCTTCACGCCGCGCTCATCCAGCCGGGTGCGATTATAGACCCCGCCGACCATCCGGCGCCCGGCCCGGCAAGCGGCGGCCACCTTGGCCTTGTTCACCGGCGACATCTTGGCCAACAGGCGCTCAGTCTCGATCGACGTGTGCCAGGTCACGCTGGTCGGATGCTCTTCGATCTCGTCGACGAGGGTCCTGACCCGGTGGCCGGGCGTGGGCACGTTCCACCACAGCATGTTGGCTCGAACGGCCGCTGGCAGCGCGTCGACCGCGCGTCGCAGGGCCCGGGTGTGGAAAGGCTCCAGAGGCTCGGGCGATAACAGCGCGGGATCGATCGGCACATCAGACCGCACGCCGATGATAAACAGGCGCGGTCGCGACTGCGGGACGAAGAGGTCGGCGTTGATCACCAGGGCCCCGCAGCGGTAGCCGGCTTGGGTGAAGGTTCGGCAGATCGCCTCGAAGTCCTTGCCGCCGTGCGAGGTCAGGGTGCCGCAGACGTTTTCCAGGGCGATCAGCTTCGGAGCCCGACCCTCGGCTTTCAGCGCCCGGACCACGTCCCAGAACGGATAGAAGGTGCCGGACCGCTCGCCCTTGAGACCCGCGCCGACCCCGGCGAGCGAGAGGTCCTGGCAGGGGAACGAACCCCACATCAGCTCCGCCATGCCGGGCAGGTCAGCAGGCGTCACAGCGCGGATATCGGCTACTTTCAGCACGTCCGATCCGAAGTTGGCCTGATAGGTCAGGCCCTTCTTGAAGTCGAAGTCGTTGGCGAACAGGCAGGTCCAATCGGGGCCTAGACCCTGACGCGCCATGCCGCCGCCGGCGAAGAATTCGTAGAACTTAGCCATGGGCGCGGCGCTCGCCTTCGTTGGCCGTAGCCGTTATCCGCTCGCGGGCGAGCTTCTCCTCGATGGCCTCAGCGATCCAGGTGTTGCGCGACACGTTGCCTGGGCGCGCGGCGCAGGCGGTATCGATGGCCGAGAAGGTCTGGCCCGCAAGGCGAAGATTGATGCGGTCCAGGCTGCGGACCGTCGCGGTTTTCGAATCGGAATTCATTGAGCCAGGGTGGCGCCCACGTGGCGCCACGTCGAGCACTGTTTCTCCTTTTGTTCTCGAAGCGTGATATTACTGTCGAGCCATGACCGGAGAACGAATCCGCAAGATCATCCACGTCGACATGGACGCCTTCTACGCGTCGGTCGAACAGCGGGATGATCCTAGCCTGAAGGGCAAGCCGGTCGCCGTCGGCTACCCGGAGAAGCGAGGCGTGGTCGCGGCTGCAAGCTACGAGGCGCGGCAGTTCGGAGTGCGTTCGGCGCTGCCGTCGACGACGGCGCTGCGCAAATGCCCGGACCTGATCTTCAGGCCGCCCCGGTTCGACGTCTACAAAGCAGTATCGCGCCAGATCCACGAGATCTTCGCCGACTACACGCCGCTGATCGAGCCGCTGTCGCTCGACGAGGCCTACCTTGACGTGACCGAGAACCTGCGTGGCATCGCTACGGCGTCGGCCACGGCCAAGGAGATCAGGGCGCGCATCCTGGAGGAGACCGGCCTGACTGCGTCGGCCGGCATCTCCTACTGCAAGTTCATCGCGAAGCTGGCGTCGGACTTCAGGAAGCCAAACGGCCAGTACGTCGTGCCGCCCGAAGCCGGCGAGGCCTTCGTCGAGGCCCTGCCGGTGACTAAATTCCACGGCGTCGGGCCGGTCACCGCGGCCAAGATGCACGGCCTGGGCATCCACACCGGCGCGGACCTGCGGACCCAGACGCTGGATTTCCTCCAGCGCCATTTCGGCAAGTCTGGGCCCTGGTACTACGAGATCGTCCGCGGCCAAGACGAACGGCCGGTGCGGCCCGACCGCGAGCGAAAGTCGTCGGGCTCGGAGACCACCTTCAGCGAGGACCTGATCGACCCCGCGCGCATCGAGGAGGGGGTCCTGGCCATGGCCGATGACGTCTGGGCCTGGTGCGAGCGGACCGGCTCACGGGGTCGGACGGTGACCGTGAAGATCAAGTGGGCTGACTTCCAGCAGTCCACGCGCAGCCGGTCGGCGCCCACGGTCATCAGCACCCGGGCGGCGCTGCATGAGGCGAGCCTCGCCTTGATCCGGTCGGTCTACCCGCCGCCCAAGGGCATCCGATTGGTCGGCGTCACCCTGTCGAACTTCGCCACCCAGGGCGAGGCTGGCGACGGTGGGTGCGTCGAACTCGATCTCGGCGAGCGAGCTGCCTAGTGGCCCGCATCCTTGTTGAAGATCGCGTTGGGACTGGCCGGATCGACGACCCGGTGACCCCGTGCAGCCGCCAGGACTTCCAACAGAGACGAGTGGCGCTTTGTAGCCAGGTGCTCCTGCGCGACGCCAAGCAGGCTGTCGTCGGTACCGTAGACGTTCTTCACGGCCAACTGGATGGTCAGCAGATTGCGCGCGGCGATCCGCTCCGGCGTCGCGTTCGCCACGAGCCTGGCCAGTGTCCCGGGGTCCGGCGCCGCCAAGAACAGCTTACGCGGGCCGATCGGCATGGCGATGAACGCATCCGGCTCCGTGAGCGTGATCGTCGTCCAGACTGGCCGGTCGCTCGTGAGGAGCAGCGGCGCGGCCGCCGGAATGTCCAGGACCCGCCAATGCATGTCGTTCAGCATCTGGCCGATCCTGGGGTGGTTCATCAGGACCCTAGCGATCTTGAGGGCCCATTCGTCGGTCTCGCCCTGGCTCTGGCCACTCAGGTATTCGCCGATCGTCGCCGGCATGTCGGCCGTTCGCCGCGCGGCGTAGATTTCCGCGATCTCCGGCAGGACCTTCGACCAGTCTTCCCTTACGCTCGACTTCAACTGCGCGATGTCCTCGGGCGAGCGCAGCATCTGCGCCAACACGAAGCGAGACCATGCGCTGCGGGGGCGGCTCGTCCACTGCTGCTCTGGCAGGCCGGCTTCCAGAAGCGTCAGAGCCTCGGCCGCTCCGGTGTCGAGCTTCGACATGAACTGGGTTTCCATGGCCTGAGCCTCGCCCGGCGGTCGTCCGCTCATCTCGTAGAGGCGGGGCTCGAAGCCGGTCCCCTTCGGCACAATCCGCTTCGCCTTCACAATCCCCGTCGGCATGCGCTGAAGCCTGGTCACGTGGCCGTTAGCCTCGTCTGCCCATCGCGACAGATAGAAGACCGGCAGGAAGTGGTGATCGATCGGCTCGTCCATTGGGCCCTGCAGCGTCGTTCCGGCGACCGACGGTCGCGGTTGCTCAATATACGCCCCGAATCGTTCGTCCGCCGCACCTCGCCGCGGCGGCCTGCTGTAAAGGTGGAATCCTCGAAGGAGGTCACATGCCCATGAACATGGCGGAGTTGCTGGCGCGCGAAGCCGAACTCACCGACAGCGCCCGCAAGGACTATGGGCCCTACTTCGCGACGGCCATGCACTGCTGCGGCTATCTCACCACCCAGGTCGTTGGCATCGAAGAAGACCGCTTCCTGTTCCGCGCGATGCATGCCCTCGTCGGTAAACACGCCATCCTCGCGACCCTGTCCTATGTCCGCCGGCATCGCGTCCAGGGTTCCATGAACATGCGTCAGGTCACCGAGAGTGCGCAGCGGGCCTGCTATTTCCTCGCCCGCCCCAGGGAGCATGTCCGGGAGACCGAGACCACGATCAAGGTCGACGAGACCGGCGTCAGGGACAAGACCCATCATTTCTTCAACGACGAGATGGGCGAGCATGCCGTGGCGTTCAAAACGGCGAAGAAGGTCATCAACATGACCGACGCCCACGCCTCCCTGCGGAGCGCCCAGCTGATCGCCCAGCGAAGCGCCACGGGCGGCGACCTCTTCTTCGACGCCGACGACCCAGTCCTCGTCCGGGTCGGCCTCTGGAGTGTCATCAACACCACGGTCGGCGTGCTCGACGCCTACCACCTCGTCGCCCAGCGGTACGGCGGGGTGCGGTTTGCCGACGATTTTGGGGATGCGTTCGCGGCGGTCGTCGCCATGCGCGACCGCCTCCATGGCGAGCTGTGGAAGGAGGATCAGGTTCAAGCGTTGGAAAAAGTCGCCCTCGAAGAGAGCGAAGCGCCGGACGCCGCCACATGACTGGCCCAAGCTCCTCCGGAACGATCTATATCGGTGCGGCGATCGAACTTGCCTCAGAGCGTGCAGTCTTGGCCGCCTTGGCGGCGCGTCTCGAACGGACCCAGACGCCATACGTCATCATCGCCAACGTGCAGATCGGCGGCCGACAAATCGACTGCGTGGTCGCGTCGCCATCTGCCGTGACGCTAATCGAGGTCAAGACCTCCAGCGCGCCCGTGCGCGGGGCGCTGAACGGCGCCTGGGCCAGGTTGGATGCGAGCGGGTCCTGGAGGCCCTATGGCAACGCCTATCAGCAGGCGCTCGGCGCGAAAAATGCGCTGAGGGATGCGATGTCCGCCGCCAAAGCGCTCGGCGACTACTATCCCGAGGCGTGCGTGGTTTTCGCCGGCGGGCTGCCCGCAGGCTCCGAGCTTACAGCCGGCGACTTCAAGGTGCGAGTCGCCCCGCTGACAGACTTCATGGGCGACTTCCCCGCCGGGACGGGAAGACAAACGCCTTGGGACCTGGCCGACTGGCACGCATTTGCGGCCTCCCTATCGCTGGCCGCAGTGAGTCTGCAGGAGGCCGTCGGCGGCGACCAGGTCCGCGCCGAACTCGAACTCCTGCGGCTCTACAACACCGCCGTCGCGGATGAATACGGCCGAGCTGGCGAGCGCTGGCTTCACGAAGAAGGCGTTCCTGATGCCCTCCGCCGAGCTGCGTCAGAAGGCGGGGGATGCGTGATCATAGGCCCGTCCGGCTGCGGCAAGACGCTGATGGCGAAAGCCCTGGCGAGCCAGCTGGCTGCCGCCGGATCTCCCATCCTGTATTTCGCCGCCAAGGACTTTGCGGGAGAATGGGCCAAGGCCGTGCGCCGGGAGATTGGTCTTCTGACAGACGGCTCGCCGACTGATCTCCTTCGAGCGGTTGCGAATGGCGAGCACCCCGCGTTCCTCATCGTCGATGGGGTCAATGAGCTCGCCGGATCTGAGGCTTTGGCCTTGAGGGGGCTGCGCGCCCTCGCCCGCCGGCTCGACGCAAAGATCGTCCTTACATCTCAGGCGGCGCCGGCGGGCTTCGAAGGGCTTTCGACCTTTCAAGTCTCCCGGCCGAGCCCGAACCTGAAGCAACGCATCGCCGAGCGCGGCGGGCGGTGCCTAAGCAGTAGCGTCGCCGAACTCCTAAGGGCCGTTGGAAGCGGATTTGAAGCCGAAATGATCGGCGATGTCGGCGCGGCCCTGGCCGCGGAAGCTACGCGTCTTGCTTTGATCGACCAGTTCATCCGCGCGCGGCTTGGCCCTCACGCCCGCACCGGGGCATTTGGTCTACGACAGCTCGCTGTCTCGCTTCATTCTGACCTAGCTTTTTCAATGGCCGAAACTCGCTTCGACGACTTCATGCGCGACGAAGCCGTGGGGTTCGACGCCTGCGACGCGATGTTCGTCGCTGGGCTGCTCGTCCGCCGGGTCGGGCGGGTCTCCTTCTCCCACGAGATGATCCTGAATGGGTGCGCGGCGTTCGGCCTGGCAACCGCTGCAGCCCACGATCCCCAAAGCCTGGGCGCCCGCCTTGCAACTCCCCTGTTAGCGCCGTTGGCTGGTGAAATCGTCACCGCCATCGAGGACGCCGACATTTCTCGGCGGGTGCTCGAGTCAGCGACCAGCTCCGATCTCATCGCCGCCGCCGCGGCCGGTTCGCTGGGAAGCGTCGCGGCCGGCAACGCGCGGAAGCTCGTGCAGGCCGCCAAGTCAGCCTGCATCGCGGAGATCCAAGCCGTTGCCCTCGAATACGACCCCGACAACGCCGCCTATGCCGCTCGCTGGAGCGAGGCCGGGCGCTATGACTGGCCACAGGAAGAGGCGGCCCGTCTTGGCGCCATCGGCAAACTGGCGACGTCGACTGCTGGCTTTCAGGATTACTTCGATCTCTGCGCATCCATGGACGCCCGGCTATTGGAGGAGCGCGTCAGACTGGCGCCGGTGCTGAAGGCTGCAGGTGTCGGTCTCCGAAGCCCGAGCTTCGCTCTGGCCTACTACGGTTTCGGCTCTGAGATTGGGTTCAACCGGCTTGCCCATCATGGCTCACGCCGCCTGCTCGGCGATGCATCCGAGCCGTTGCCACAGCTGGACGTGGCGACGCTCACCTCGGGCCAGCTGCATTTCTATCTTGAGAACAGGCACTCCTTCTTCGGCGCGGACGAGCGCGGCAAGTTTGCGGAGGAGCTGATCATCGTTCTCCGCGATCGCTTCGCTCGCGAGCCCTACCATGTGCAGTTGGCGGCCCTGTCAGCGGTCGGCTTCGCTCGCGAAGCGCCCGATGCGACGGTGGCCGAGCTGGTTGACTCCCTCAACGCCCTCGAAGTTTCCCAATCCAACTGGGCCATCAACTCCAGCATCATCGACGCCTTGAACATCCTTGGCGCCCTGGAGGACGACGCGGAGAATGCGCGCGACGGCATTCGCGCTGAAATTGCCGACGCGCTGGCCGAAGGCGCCGATGGCAACGACGCCCTGTCGGTCTATGTGCGGATGTTCGACCACCCCTTCGACAGCATCTACTACCAGGAGATACACGCCCTCTCCGTGAGCGAGCGCCACTCGCTCCATCGACGCGCCTTGAGCTCAACTGAGGTCAAGCGCGGCATGAGTCTGAGGTGGATCACCGACGAGGTCACCAAGCTCGACGATCCTATCGACGTCGACCTGTTATCGCGGTTCGCCGCCCTTCCAGACAGGTCAAATCCGTTCCGACAAGATGAGTGGGGCGCCTTCACGCTCAGCCTTCGATTCTTGGGCCGGCACGGCGCTGCGCTGCCGCCTGCCATCGTCGACACGCAGGAAGACGCATGCCTCAACGATATCAGGGTCCTGGTCCACGCGGCGGAGTCACGCCGGCGAGAACACCTGGACGCGGCCGAGGCTGCTTGGGTCAGGCTACAAAACTTGCCTCCGGGTCTCGTCGTCGGGTGCCTCTCAGAGGTGAATGCCGCTCTGATGGAACGGCACTGGGCCGATGATGATCGACCCTATCCGCCCGTCGATCTGCGCGACAGCTATCCCGCCCAATGCCTTCGCCTTGCCCGGCTGTCTGTCAACGAGGCGGCAGAACCGCAGTATTTCCACAACGTGCCCATGCGCGAGCTCGGTCCAGCTCTGTTGTTTGACACGCTCGGCCGGTTAGGTGATCGGAGCGATATCGAAGTCCTCCGGCGGCTCGGGCGTGCCCATCGCTACTCAAGCTTCGCCCTTGAGGCTCTGAAGGCCTTAGATGCGGCGGTCCCCGAGCGATGAGCCGAGGCCGCGCAATGGGGCGGTCCCACCACGAATGGAGCCGATAGCTATGTCGGTCGAGCGGCGCGATCAGCTTGTCGACGAGATCGTCGAGACCCAGCCGCGCTTGGCGGCGTTTGTGAGGCCTCTATCGAGCGATCTAGTCGCCGGCTCGTGGGACCTGCTGTCCTACAGCTTTCAGCGCGCCTTCGAGCTCATGTGGGATCACGCACGCGCCGACTCTCCAGGTTTGTTGGTCAGGCCCTTGCTGTCCCTCTGGCGCCAGAGTGTCGAGCTCGCCCTAAAGGCGGCTATCTCGGAAGTCGGAGGGGGCATCAGCCGGAAGCTGGGTCATAACTTACGAGGACTGTTCGAGCAGCTGCTCGCGGAGAGGGCCGCCCTTGGGCACATCGACGATGACGACCTGGCGCGAGACGTGGCTTCGATGATCGACCTTGTTCAGTCGTTCGACCCCTTCGCTGATCGCTTCCGTTACCCCACCACTAAGGATGGGAAGCCCTTTGATGGTATTGCCGTCGATCTCGATGAGCTCTTCCAGGCTCACTGGATCATTGTGACCTGGTGCGAGGGCGCCGCGATCGAAGCCCGAGAATCCCGCGGCCCTGTCTGATCCTGCGGGCGACGTTCAACAGCTCCTGACTAGCTCGGTCCACGAAGGTGATGGAGATGCTGCGCGGCGCTGTGCGCTCGCCAGATGCGGCCGATCAAATCCGAGCGCCAGGCGCCGACAGCCGGAATCCGCTTCTTGGCGATCAGGCGCTTCATCGCCTCGACCTCGCTGCGCACGTTCGTGCCGCTCGAGGCCCGCTCCAGTTCCGCAACAGCCGCGTCCCACGAGCCGCCGCAGTCGTAGATCGCCTCCAGCTTCTTGCAGATGGCCGAGTTCTGCTCGCCGCGGGAAGGGGGCCTATCGCTCAGATCCGCGCCGCCTCCCTTCTGGAGCGCGGCGTCGTCCATCACGGCCGTCAGCGCTTCATCCGTGCCTTTGGCGATCTCAGCCCACGTCTTCTGACGCCACGCATCGCTCGCCCGGTAGTAGTCGCCGACATACGGATTGACCCGAAAGTGCCGCTTTACGGCCGCCGGCAACACTTCGAGGCTGTTGATCGTAGCGTGGATGTGGATCTCGAATAGGCCGACCTCGCCCCCGCGCGCGTCGTTCTTCGACAGATGTTCGAGCCGGCGCAGGTTGAAGTCCGTCACTGGATCACCCGTGTCGAAACGCCGGTCCGCCATCCAATCCCTCCACGCCGCGCTCGGCGAATCTAGCGGGACGATACGTCAGAACCGGACTTTGGCGGAGGACGGCTTGACAAACCTCCACTAACTGGAAGATAGGAAACTTCCACGAAATGGAAGTTATATGGGACGCCCATCGAAAAGTTCAGGATCCTTCTTCACGTCACGCGAGCTAGCGCTCGCGGCCGGCCTGACGCTCCGCAATTTCAGCCTACTTCACGAGGAGGGCCTCGCCCCGGAGCCCGCCGCGAACAGCGGGGGGAGGGGAGGACATCGCACTTATGAAAGCCCAGCGCTGGCCCAGGCCGCACTGATCGGTGCGCTTTACCTCGCCGGATTTGAGCTTCTGGTCGCCGCGAGGCTTGCCGAGGCCTTTGCCGACGAAGCCGGCCACACGCACGGCAGGCTGTTCTCCAACATTCAGACCTACATCCAGGCCCCCCACAATCCGAGGCCTGGCTACCGGCCGTGGACGGCCTCTCCGACCGACCAGGTCGACGATGATTTCTGGGTCCACAACCGGCTGATCGACAGCGTGGTCGATTACCGCCGCGGCGTCGCCATGGTCGGCGACTTCGTCATCGACATCGCTGACCACGAGTTCGTCCTGACCGAGCACCACGGCGCCAAGCTCAAAATCTTCTCCCCGGTGTCGACCAAGGGCCTGGACGCGAGCCCGGATTATCGCATCACTGGACGTGGATCTTCGGCCCAGATCGTGCCGATCACCGATGAGGTCGACAGTCTCGATTTCTCGATCGATCCCGCCTCGGCTGCGCGATACAAGGCCCTGCAGGAGAATTATCTGGCGGCCCGTGAGAACGCAGTGACCAGGGTCAGGGTCAACGTCTCGCTGGCCATCCGAAACGCTTTCGACAGTGTGGCCGACGCCCGAAATTTGCCCCGAAGGGCCGCATGAGTGAGGATTCGGTCCGCGCCGACGATGTTGAAGATCAGCCGCGTCGGGCCCAGTCTTCGTTCCATGACAACGACAATCCGACCACGCCCCAACAAGGCTGCCAGCCCTAGAGACCTTGAGCGCGATGCGGCGCGGGAACGCCATCTAAAGGTGACTGGCGAGGTTGTGTGGGAGTGGAACGGCCTTCACAGAACCTTCGGCTACGTCTTCACGACGTTGCTAGGCGAACACCAAACGCACGTCTCAAATGCGCTCTGGCTCACGCCTGGCAGCGACAAAGCGCAACGCGACTTGCTGAAGACGGCCGTCGAGTGGGCCGATGGTGTACGCGCGCCGCATCGCGAGCGCCTTATCTGGGCGCTTGATCAGGTCGATAAGCTCGCGACCTACCGAAACGACATCGTGCACGGCCACGCTGGTTTCCTGATCTCGGAAGACGGGCTGACCACGCACCTATCGTCGGGCCAAAATTCGTTCAAGCGCGTCCTCAAGCACCAAAGGATCGACACCCCGTTCCACGAGTTGATGGGCGCGCTTTGCGAGGACTTACGGCGTCTCGACAATTTCGTCGCGGAGGTCTGGCGGCGCATGAGACCGGTTGAAGGTCCGAACAGGCCGTCGCCCCAACGACCCACGATCCGGTCGCTGGCCCTCGTGGATGGGGGCCATAAACGGACCCACGTCGCGCCCGTGCGCGCACCTTCAAGATCGAAGAAGAAGAAGAAGAAGAAAGGGAAGGGCGGCGCCAAAGCCCGGTAATTCCCGGTCACCTTAGCTTTGGGTTCTCGACCGGTTCTAGTTGAGCTCTACGTGTCCGCCGTAAAGTCACCGATGAATTCCGAACCAGGCCGCACGCCGCTGATTTGCAATCTGTCTCTCGCCCGCGTGCAGGCGACGTAGAACAAGTGGCGTTCGGTGTCATAGACTTCGCGGAGCTCGTCTTCATCCGTGGCCCCGTCGATGCGCGACTGGAGCGGCAGAACGTCGTCGTCGCAGGCCATGACCGCGCCGGCCTTGAACTCAAGACCCTTGGCGAGATGCATAGTGCCGATGGAGACGCGGTCGGCGGCTTCTTCGGCGCGCTCCGTCAACTGGATGCAGACCATGCCTGCCGCCACTACGGCGGCGCGGGCGCGGGGCAGCTGATCGATGGCCCGGACGAAGATGCTGATCTCCCCTGGCGCGACGCCGTCGTCGACCGCCGCGCGCAGGAAGGCCCCGACGGCCGCGATCTCATCCTCCTGGTTGGCCGTGACCAAAATGATGGGTGACGGTCCCTCGAACACCGACATGGCGCCGCGGCGACTGTACTCAAGTCCGTCGCCGTCCCGGACCTCGGGCGGCAGCAGCCGGTCGGCTGCTTCGCGGATTTGACGGGAGGTCCGGTAGTTGACCTTCAGCGCCGATGATCGGCCGCGTAGGTCGATGCCCAGCGCCTTCCAAGAGAAAGGTTGCTGGAAGATGCGCTGGCCGAGGTCGCCGGCGAAGAACAGGCCCGAACCGTCGCTGACAGCGGCTAACATCCGTAGCTGCGGCACGCCGAGATCTTGGGCTTCATCGACGATCACATGGGTGAAAGGCTTGTCTGGTCGCTCGGCAAAATGGGCCTGCACAGCATGGAACACCTGAGGCCAGGTCATCAGGCCGCGCGCCGTTAGCGAGCGCCGCGCTGCTTCGAACGCTGGCCAAAGTCGCTCCCGCTGGCGTGCTCCCAGCCGGTTGCGGCGGCCGATACGGGGGACTGTGGCATAGGCTTCAAGCCTGTCGATCGCCCAGGCATCCACCACATGGCGCCATTCGGCTGACAGGAAGCGCCCGCCCGGGTCTTCGGCGTCCGCGGCTTCGGCCTCCTTGCGGAGGATCGCGTCCAGCACCGCGTCAGACGCGATCGCTGGCTTACGCGCGAAAGCCAGCTGAAACAGTTCCGAAGCGATGTCCTCGAAGGAGGCGACCGTCACCCGGCGCAGGGCCTCCGGCTGGCCTAGCAACAGCAGGGCGAGTTTGGGACGTAGCGCGTTGGCGAGCGGGCGGGAGAACGTGGTCAGCAAAACGCGCGCCGCCGGATCGTCGGATACCGCCCGCGCTGCGCGGTGTAAGGCGACCACGGTCTTGCCGGTGCCGGCCGTGCCGGTGACACGAGCCGGACCGTTGAACACTCGCTCGACCACAGCGGCCTGGGAGGGGTGGAGGAAGATGCTCCAGCGGTCCCATGGGTAGTCGAGGGCGAGCCGCAGGGCGTCTTCGCTGTCCACGGTGCGCACGCGGCGAAGGGTGTCGGGGTGGGTGAACGGATCAGCAGCGGGCGCGGCGGGCTCGGGCGCCTTCAGGACGCCGGCGGACACATAATCTAGCAAGGCCTCCGCCACCTCGGCCGGCAGGCGTTCGGCGAGATCGAAGAAGGTGTCCTCAGTGGCCGCGTGAATGTCGCTTAGCCAGTCGACCGGCGCGCCTATGCCGAGCAGGTCTTCGTCCGACAAGGCGGAGAACAGGGGAGGGCGAACGACCGGAGAGGGCGTTGCCGTCGGGAGCATCGACACTGGCGCCGGCGCCGGCAGATCTTCTGCCAGTTCACGAGTCTCGACGATCTGGATGGCGCCGGTGCGCGGATGCGCCTCGATCCGTCGCCGTTCCGCCCAAGCATAGGCCCGGTCGTGGTGGTCAACATAGGCCAGCAGGAAACTGGCCTCAGTCTTGTGGACGATTATGCGGATGTCTTGGCTGACGCGGATGGACCAAAAATTCGGGTCGCGCGACTTATCAATGCGGTGGAATTGCAGGCCCGGCGAAGACGGGTCGAGTTGAAGGTCGAACGCCGTGGTTTTCGCCGACTTCTGCTCCTGGCCGGTAAGCCGGCCCAGGGCGGCAGTAAAGGTGTCGGCGATGCGGAAGTCCATGCGCCCCTAAACCCCAAACACCTTCATCACTTCGTCGCCGAAGTGGTTGATGACCTTGACCGCGATCCGGCCCGTGTCCGGCCGCCCAAATGGGCGTGAGGTCGCCTTGTTCAAAGTCGCCCAGGCGTCTTCGTCAATCTCGGCTTTCAGGGCGGTTTTCAGGGCCTTGTAGGGTTCGTTGGCGCCGAGGAAGTAGGCGTGGCGCACGAAGAAGCTTTCTTCGTTATAGGCGGTGTCGATGAACCAGGCGGCGATGCCCTTGACGTCACTGGAGCGCACCTCGCCGGTGTTGGGGTCATAGATATCGACGCCTTTGACCTCGACGGTGATCGTTCCGTCCGGCTGGTCGTGAATTTCGATGTCGGGTTCGCCGAACACCGTGAACAGGTTGCCCTTGCCGGTGTTCTTCAACTCGCCCGCCATGTGAAGGTCGGGGTTCATCCGGGCCTTGAGGATGGCCAGCGGACCCAGTCGAGTCAGTTCTGAAGCCAGGGCGTCGAAGGCGAAGGAACAGGCGATCAACACGTCGAACCGGCTCTCGGCCGCCTCGCGCGCTGCGGCGGTCAGATCGACCCGAGACAGAGTACCGAACTCCGGGCCGATGAAGATGGCTGCGCGGCGTTCGGTCTCGCCCTCCATGAACCGGCCCTCGGCGCCAACGTATCGACCGGGCCAAGGGACCAGGGCGGTGAATTCGATGCGGTCGGCGCGGTCGGTCTGGTGAACCCCAGCGGTCTTGAGATGTTCAAGCACCATGGTGGCGAAGTCAGTATCGGGGGTTGAAAGCGGGCCACGTTTGGGACGGTCCTCGTCACGTCCTGTGCCCGAATCGACGTCCGCCAGCAGCTCTTCTTGATCGGCGGGAACGATGCGGTGGGGCGATAGGCTCTCTACAGTGAAGGGTCCGGCCACCCGCACCCGGCCCGGATCGGCATAGGGGCGATCGTAGAGATATTCCACGTCAGCGGCGCGGGCGATGGACGCGTCGATGTCCTTCTGCCGACCCATTCGGGCGTCCCACCAAGCGGCGTGGACGGGCTTGGCGGCATCGGGCAGGCCGGCCTCGTCCCGCGGAACTTCCCATTCCTCCCAAGTCTTGCCGGCAAGCTCGTTCAACTCGGTGAGCAGGAGTTCGAGCCGAGCGGCCGAGTTCTCCCAGATCACATCGATCTCGGCGTTGTTGGCGATGGATTTCAAGGTGACGTGGGGTGCCCGATCATAGACGAAGCCTTGGCGCACGTCGCCATAGGTCGGTCCGTCAGAGACCAGTCTCTTGGTGATTTCTGCTTCTTTGCGGCGGCCGTCCGGGGAGTCCTTGAGGTAGTAGAAGGGGTAGCGCGCGGCCATCAACCGGGTGCGGGCCAAGGCAAGGGCAACTCGACTGGTATCGATCGTTATCCAGCGGCGGCCCCACTGTTCGGCGACATACGCGCTAGTGCCGGATCCGCAGGTGGGGTCGAGGACCAGGTCCCCAGGATCGGACGTCATTAGGATGCAGCGTTGAACGATCTTTGGCGCAGTTTGTACCACATAGACTTTGTCTCCACCGACACTGCTGCCGACGTCCGACCACACATTGGTAAGAGGCATGGCGGGAAAGTCGTCGATGAATCGCACGTAGTTCAGCGTATTTTTGCCGGGCTCCAACCGATCGGCATTCTGAAGCCTCCTCATCCCGATTTCGTTTGTTTTCCACCTAACTTTTTCGCTGGGCCGAATCTGCCGTCCCTGAATGTTGACGGGGAACCAAGACGCTGCGCCTTCACCCTTCGAGCGGCCCATGCTCTGACTAGTCATGTCACTCAGTCTAAAGATTCGAGCCGTTTCCAACTCCTGTTCCGTGGCCTGGGTGCAGCGTTTTCTGAGTCCGCTCAGAGATTGCATGAAGGCGTATGCTTCGCCGCCATCGCCCCCCACAATTTTTGGCAAAAGAGGCTCGCGATATTTGAGAGCGTCTTTCCGCTTAGCATACCAAAGGACGGTGTCTGCAACATTGGCGAGATAGTTTTCGGTCGATCCGGAAGTCTTCTCTACAGTAATCTGGGAGACGACATTCTCCGGGCCAAACACCTCATCCAGCAGCGCCCGAACCCGGTGAACATTTTCATCTCCGATCTGAACGAAAATCGAACCCGACTCGGTCAGTAGCTCGCGCATCACCGTCATCCGGTCGCGGAGATAGGTGAGATAGGAGTGGATGCCGTCCTTCCAGGTGTCCCGGAAGGCTTTGACTTGTTCCGGTTCGCGGGAAACATCGGTTTGCTTGCCGTCTTTTACGTCACGGCTCTGGGTAGAGACCTGCCAGTTTGAATTGAATTTGATGCCGTAGGGCGGGTCAAAATAGATGCACTGGACCTTGCCCTTCAGTGCTTCACGCTCGGCTAGGGAGGCCATGACCTGGAGTGAGTCGCCAAGGATCATGCGGTTCGACCAGTGTTGGTCGTGCTGTTAAAACTCCGTCCGCGCCATGGGGTCGGACAGGCCGTTGAAGTCAGCGAACAGGTCGGGCGCTTCGGCGGTCGCCTCGCGAGAGGCCTTCGACATGCGTGTCAGGTCGTCGATGATCGCCTTGGGGTGAACCTTTTCCTGAATGTAGAGCGGAGGGGCGGTGACGATCAGGTCGGACCAGTCCTGTCGATCTTTGCCGCGCCAGACCAATTGGGCGTTTCCAACCTCGATCTCGCCGGTCTCTGACAGTTGGGCGATCTGGTCTTGGGTCAGCCGGATGCGCGCGCCGTTCCAAATGATCTGCGGATCGAGGTCAGCATCACGTTCGCGCACCTCACCCTGGCCCAGCGGGCTGCTGCGGAGATAGACCGCTGGCGGTTGGGGGGCCTGAGCTTCCAGCATCTGCTGGATGTCCGCCAGCTCGGCAGTGGCGATATTTCGGCGGACGTCTGCCTCATGGTTGAGGGCGGCAACCTCTTTCGGACCTTTGGGGCTGCGGGCCATACTCTACGCCTCTTCCAATACGGGACCGGCCACCAGCTCATTCACTAGCCGCCCGAACGCTTCTTCGATCTCGAACACGTCGCGGAATTCCTCGAACGCCCAGCGTCCGTGGCTACCCAAGTTGTTCACGCCTGGGACCCACATGGTCTTCATGGTCTCTGCTTTCAGCTGGGCGTCACCCTTGCGGTAGCCCTTGGTCTCGAGGATCAGATTGATCGGATCCTCGGCGCCTCGGCCGTCGTCGAGCCGCACGATCATGTCGGGTATGTAGCGACGGCGATTGGAGCCGTCGCGGTAGGGGACTTCAAAGCCGAGCGACTGGTTCTTCACATAGGCGATGACGCGAGGGTGGGATTCCAGCACCCGCGCAAGCTCCGCCTCCCAGGTCGAGTCGCAGACCACATGGCTGACGTGGCTGCGCCTGGCGTCGGTCTTGTAGGTGTCCTTGCCCGTGGTGAAGTTGACGGACTGGGTTGAGCCGACGGGATTGTACGGGTCGAGGATCGCCTTGATTCGCTCCGTTCCGTGCTCGTAGCGCTGGCAGGCCAAAAATATCCGTTCGGCGGCCTGGTCCTTCATTTCCAGATACTCCAGCACGCCTATCGGCACGCCCTTGAGCACGAGATAGCCGCCGTCCAGCCATTCGCGCACCACGCGGCGGACCTGGCCGAACAGGTGAACTGGCAGATCGCCATCGTCGGCGGCGAAGCGCTTGAGCAGGTGCGCCGACAGACGATAGGCGACGGCGCTTGGGCGTTGGTCCACGACTCCCTGGGCGGTCAGCTCGACGCCATGGCCGACGATACCTTCCATGAGCACGCGGGAAGGTCCGATCATCGATGGGTCGATAACCAGCCGGCTGTCTTCGTTGAAGCTAGCGGTGATCCGCTCATCCGGCAGGTCGACGCGATAGCCCTCGACCCGGGGAAACTCGATCTCAAGGTCGCGATTGATTGCGACCCGCTCCTTCAACGCCTGGACTCGGGTGACCAGCTTGGGTGCGACAGGTTTGACCACTACGGGCTTTGCAGTGAAGTCGAACGGAATGCCCAGGATGTCGGCGTATTCGACATCGAACAGCCCGTGCTCGTTCAGCTCGTAGGACTGACGGCGCAGGCCGCGGCCAACCACCTGTTCGCAAAGCAGTTGGGTGCCAAACGCCCGAACGCCGAGCACGTGAGTGACGGTGTTCGCGTCCCAGCCCTCGGTCAGCATGGAGACCGAGACAACGCAGCGGACCTTTTCGCCGAGCCGTCCTTCGCGCCCCACGGTGTTCATCACCTCGCGCAGCAGCTCGGCGTCGGTAATATCGTCAGCATCCTCGGTTCGGCCGGAGCGCTCTTGGCGCTCTCGCCTGAACTGTTCGATCTCCGTCGCGGCCATGGCGCGAAATGCGGTGTCCAGCGCTTCGCCGCTTTCGAGCTGCATCGAGTCGATCAGCAGGGTAGGGGGCTTGGCTAGCCGGTTGCCATTTTCATCGTAGTTGCGGAATAGGGCCAAGTTGCCCTGGTGGCGATTGACCAGCTCGCCATCGTCATTCGGCCGGTCCCACCCAGCTATCCATTCGTAGACCAGCTTCGACGTCGCGGTGTTGTTGCAGACGACGATGAACACCGGGGGAACCGGGATCCCAGCACGCCGCCAAGCATCGTCCACCAGGACATAGTGATTGTAGAGTGCGTCCAAGGCAGTGAGCAGCTTGGTGGGCAGCTCTAGCGGATTGAGTTCTCCATCCTTCCCGACGCCCTTCTTCGGCATCGCCTTGCCGATGTGCTTCCAGAGTTCCCGGTAGATGGGCATGTCGGCGATGGGCAAGTTGTCGGCCACGGGCACCCGCGGCAGTTTGACGATCCCGCTTTCGATGGCGTCCATCAGCGAAAAATCGCTGACCACCCAGGGAAACAATGTGCCCTCGGGATAACCGGACCCGCTGAGGAAAAACGGGGTGGCGGACAGGTCGTAGACCGCGCGGACGCCGACCTTGGCTTTCAGGGCCTTCAGGCCACTGATCCAAACGCGAGCGGCTTCAGCGTTCTCCTTGGCTTCGGCCCGGGAGTCGGCATCAAGCTCTTCGACACTCCCTTGCGGCCGCTCCTCGTAGCAGTGGTGGGCCTCATCGTTGATGACCACGACATTCTTCATGGTCATCAGCTCCCCGCAGGCGCGTTGCAGCATCTGACCAGGGGTCTCGGTTGTCATAAGCGCCTCGCCGCGGCCTTGCAGCAGCGCCTTACCGACCTTTGACACGTCCAAAATCTCGCGCCTTTTGAACGCATGGAAGTTGGTGATGACGATTTTCGCTTTGGCGATCTCGGGGAGCATGTCCGATGGCACAAGGTCGCGGTGGCGATAGTAGCTGTCGGAATCATCCGGCAGGAGAACGCGCAGGCGATCCTTGATGGTGATGCCCGGGGCGACGATCAGGAACCCCTTGCTGAAGAGGCCGCTAGTCCCCGATCGCACCGCGTTGACGGTCTGCCAAGCGATCAGCATGGCCATGACAGTGGTCTTGCCGGCGCCAGTCGCCATCTTCATCGCCAGCCGCAGCAGGTCCGGATTCGCTCCTTTGTTGGCGCCTCGGATGTGCTCCCAGATGTGAGCGTACTGTTTTCGTCCTGACGCGACCTCGGTCAGCCAGATGATCGTCTCGACCGCCTCGACCTGACAAAAGAAGGGTCGCAATCCTTCGACGTCGGCGCGGCGCCAATGCTGGAGCAGCCGCGCCGTCGCGGGCGTAACGCCCCAATCCCGATCGCTCGGCAGCGCCCGCCAGGCCGCGACGTACAGGCGGATCTCATTGATGATCGGCTTGGGATTATACTCCTGGTTTTCGTCGGTCAGTCCCTGGTCGTCAGCGAAAATCAGCGACGCCTGCACGGATTTCCCGGACTTCCGCTTGGGCTTGGGGACCGGCGTGATGAAATCGCAGGGGCGCCGCCCCGGAACGGGCTCCTGTTCAAGTGGCTGACCATCACTGTCCAGCGCGTGATAACGCGACGGGGGTAGGTATGGAGAGTTGAGGATCGGATGATCAAAGAAACTCTGCGACAAATCACGCCCCTTGGTTGCAGCTACCTAAGGGCGCCCAGGTCGATGGAGCAAGGCCACGCTCCCTAGACAGGGGGCCTATGTTTCCTCTCGGGTTCTCCTCGGCTATCTTGTAGCTGAAGGACGCGAACCGGACCATCGTCGCAAACGGCGTTATTCTAAGCCAGCGGGCACTACCGGGCCCATCTGCGTGCCCAAAGGCACTTCGCCCCGGGCGCCCAGAGCGGAAAAACACAATAATATCAATCACCTACGTTTTTCGCATAATAAGCATTATCGGAAATAATGCGCCGCTAACCCTTGCAAGTATGCGGGCTTTATCGATCGCTCTGACGATGTGTTTTCGGAAATCACCGCATCACAATACTTCGCTGTTCATTCGGAAATTGAAGTTCCACCAG
>JBBRPO010000049.1:0-25551 GCA_038227865.1 Caulobacterales bacterium | reverse complement strand
GCGCTGGCCGCGATTTCGATCCGGCGCAGCATGCTCTGGGCATCGCGTTTCGTGCGCAGATCCAGGCCGGCGGTGGAGACCTTGAAGGTCACGTTTTCCGAAGGCGTGGCGGCGAAGGCGGCGGGAACGGCCGTCAGACCGACGATGGCGGCAAGGGCGGTGGTGATGATGGTCTTGTTCATTTCGGTTTCTCCAGCCCTCCGTGATTGGAGGATGACCCTGGATTAGGCTCCCGCCGCCGGAGCGGCTGTGACCGCGGTAACAGCCGAGATGAGCGGAATGAGTATAAAATCCGCGCTTTTTTACGCGTTCCGCCCCTCGGTTTGACCGACCTCGTCGGATGGCGCCTTGATCGAGATCAAACTACGGTGCAGCCAGGACGTTGAAGCTGGTCGCCAAGCGGATCGGCCTCGATCCCGACACCTTCGCCGGTCACGGCCTGCGCGCTGGCGTCGCCACCTGGGCCGCCTGGTTTCTTCTGGCGTTTTGATGGCTGCTGCCCGAAAACAGGGGCAACAGCGGGGCGAAGCCTGACCCGAACCGTTTGGGCTGACAACACCCCGGCAGGCCCTGGAGGAGACAGCGGAATGACGGATGCTCATGCAGACAAAGTCGTCTCGGTCGGCGAACTTACCAGCAAAGATCCGAAGAATTGGGGGCGCTGGGGCCCGGACGACGAAGTGGGGTCGCTGAATTTCCTCACCAGGCAGGAGGTGCTGCGTGGGGTGGCGGCGATCAAACAGGGGAAGACATTCACGCTCCAGGTACCAATGAATCATCCGGGCGGAGACCCGATCTGGCCTGGGCGAAGCCAACCCATCAAGGTTAACACGGTCGACAAGGGCCACTACCTTTGCGGTAAGGGGCCGGAGTTTCCTGGGCACGCCGAATACGCCGACGATATGATCATCATGTATCTGCAGGGCTCGACCCAATATGACGCCCTCGGTCACGTCTGGTGCGAGGACCAATTGTGGAACGGATACGACGCACGTACGACGGCAGGCTCAATGTCCAAGGCTAGCGTCTTCCCGATCGGCGAGCGGGGCGTGGTTGGCCGTGGCCTTCTGATCGATATGGCGCGGCATCGCGGCAAGGCGGTGCTCGATAAAGGTGAAACGTTCGACCACAACGACCTTTTGGAAGCGGCCGAGCGCCAGGGCGTCAATATCGAGCGGCACGACATCCTGCTCATCCGCACGGGCTGGATTGGCTCCTTCTACAAGCGCGATCGAGCCGAATTTTATGAGGACTTCGTCGAACCGGGATTGACATACTCTGCCGAGCTGGTGCGCTGGTTTCATGAGATGGAGATCCCCAATCTGGTGACGGATACCATTGCGAACGAAGTCACCGTCGACCCTCGCTCAGGCGTGGTCTTGCCGCTGCACAACGCGCTGATGCGCAATTTGGGCGTAACCTTCACTGAGATCGCCTCTTTGGACGCTCTGGCCGAGGATTGCGCCGCGGATCGCCAGTACGCCTTCCTCTATACAGCCGCGCCGCTCAAAGTGGTCGGCGGTACCGGAGCACCGGTTAACCCGATCGTGATCAAGTAGCGCTTACCTGCCGGCGGGGGTCCAAAGTCTCGATTTTATAGCATCTTTGGGGATTTCTTTTATGCGCCGGGTGCGAAGGTTCTCGATAAGAGTATCGGACCGGAATTGATCGAAAGGGCGCGGGTCAGTTCCGACCAGATCCGAAGCGATCTTTTACGCAAACGCCGCCATTGACGGGGGTCCGGATCCAGTGATCCAGCGCTGATCCTGACGGCTAGCGAGACGGTTTGGGTGCGGTTCACCCCTTGAGAAGTCGGCGCTGGTTGGCGCGGACCTTGCGCCGTACATGGGTGAGGGTCTTCGCGGCCGCACCCCCCGGCGTGATACCTAAGCCACCCATCAGCGCCATGGTCTGCAATTCCAGACCCGCCCGCACCTTTTCGTCTACCATGCGCCGGCTTTCGATATCGGCCGCCGCCCCGCCGGCGGCGATCTTCAAGGTGCGTAGTCCGATGACAGACGCCGACTCCATCCCCAACGACCAGGCGTCGAGACCGAGTTTCAGCCAGGGATTGCGACGTCTAGCCATCAAGCTGGCCTCATACCTGTGAGGTCTGGTGCGGTCGGGCTTCCTACGCTGTTACCGGCCGCCGCCAGAACCTCTTTAGGGTCCCTGGCGATCGGAAACTTGTCTTCGACATTGTGAACACTGTGGTCGGCCATCCGATGTAAACGGCGACGCGCCAGAAAAGTTGCCGAGCCTATAACGCCGAAACGGGCCGGGGCATTCTCACGCCCCGACCCTAACCCGAGCTTCAGCTGGGGGGGGTAGCTTAGGCCCAGGCTGGTTGGATAACGCGCAGCAGGTCGCGAAGGTCCCCGGTTAGCCTTCTTCTTTTGGGGTCTTTGGCTTGACAGGGTTCGAGGGCCAGGGGATCAAACCCCCGTTCACAACGCGTGATATGTTCCCATGTCCAATTGGGCCGAAGGGCCGAAACCCGCTCAGCGATCCAGGAAGTCGCCGACGTTGAGGGTTACGGAGCACAGCGGATCGACTCCGCCGACCGTCGCCGAACAATAATCTACTCAGAAAAGATTGTGTTTGACCCTCTCGGTGGATCGCCAGAGACGAGCATTCGCGACCCAGCTGGCCCCGCGGCCTGGGCTCCAGGACCCGAGCGCGGCAAAGAACGCGGCCGCCGTAGCACCCCGGCACGTAAACCGCAGAAGGCGCGTGCCCTTATCGCTCGTCTGGTCATAGTCACCACGTTCGACGGCGTTGCGGATGCATTCCGCATATAGCCGTCCGTGAGGGGGAGCCGCCTGGCCAACGATGGCCGACAAGACCGGCGGCAGGGGTGGAGGCGTCGGCGCCGTCGCACAACCCGACAGGAAAAGAATCAAGCAGAGGGAGGCCGTTGGCCGATAGCTTCGCCACATGCGAGGAACATGGAACAATCTGCGTGCGCTCGCTAGCCCGGGCATAGGCTGGCTCGGCGGCCTCGATCAAGTCCGCTGCGTGGACGCCTTTGGGCCGCCGGGGAGTATCCCCGGCGGCCGGAGGGACAGGTTGTCGGGCTTTCAGCGGCCGTTGCTGGCGGTCTGTGTGGCCGTCGATTGGTGGCTGATCTCCGAGACCACGGGCGAACCCAGTTGGTTCACGGCCTGGCCGACGTTGTAGGCGACGCACACCTTATAGTGGTGGGTTGCGCCGAGATCGCCGGCGTAGGGGGCGCCTCCACAGACGGCGCTGGCCGCGATTTCGATCCGGCGCAGCATGCTCTGGGCATCGCGTTTCGTGCGCAGATCCAGGCCGGCGGTGGAGACCTTGAAGGTCACGTTTTCCGAAGGCGAGGCGGCGAAGGCCGCGGGAACGGCCGTCAGAACGACGATGGCGGCAAGGGCGGTGGTGATGATGGTCTTGGTCATTTCGGTTTCTCTAGCCCTCCGTGATTGGAGGATGACCCAGGAATATGCTCCCGCCGCCGGAGCAGCTGTGACCGCGGTAACAGCCGAGATGAGCGGAATGAGTATAAAATCCGCGTTTTTTTTCGCGTTCCGCCCCTCGGTTTGGCCGACATCATCACGCGCACGTTGCGCCAAGGCGAGCAATTCAAGCGCAACGCGGCGGGGATGGCGGTGGCTCTAGGCGGGCTCGAAACCCGACGGTTTTGAGTCTCCCGCCGGCGGCGTTGGCATCCGGTCTCGCCGCCGCGTTTCAAGCACGACCATGACAAGGATGGCCGCGAGGAAGACCACGCTGGTCCAGGTCGAACCGAACCCAAGGCCGCCGTCGTGCCGCGACTGGGACAGAAGATCGCCCGTCGAGGCGCCCAGCGGACGGGTTAGGATATAGGCCGCCCAGAACGCCAGGACGGCGTCGATCTTCAAGAAGCGCCAGGCGGCGTAGACCGCCGCGATCAGCGCCAGGAAGAGAACCACGGACCAGGCATAGCCCAGGCCCAGCTTCTCGCCGATCAGATCGCCGGCCGACGTGCCGAGCGAGAATGTGAACAGGATCGCGGCCCAGTAGAACAACTCGCGGCGCGTCGTGCTGATCGTGTGCACCGACAGTGTGCGCTCCACTACGAACCAGACGCCAAAAACCACCGCGAGAGCGGCAGCGAATATCGAGGACGACAACACCAGACTGACGCCAAGATTATCGACCAGATTGTCTGATATGAGCGTGCCGACCACACTGATCAGAACCACGACGAGCCAGTAGACGGCGGGGATATATCGTCGGGTCCACAGCTGGATCACAAGGGCGATGAGCAGCAGCCCGGCCATCAGGCCCGAGGTGGCCAATAGGCCAAGCTTGAGCGTCGTGTTGAGATAGTCGGCGGCTGTTTCGCCGACGGTCGTGGCCAGCGTCTTGATAAGCCAAAATATGACTGTGACGGCGGGAACCTTATTCAACATCGCCTGCATGATGGGTCCTCCGCGCGCCTCTGTATTCAGGCTGTTGCGTAACGGCCCAGTATGCGGACCGTTCCCTGTCTGCGCCACATGCGCCATGGCCGGTTCGACACCACTCGGCGCTACAGTCGCCAGGGTGATCAGTTCAAGCGCAACGTAGCGGGAATGGCGGGACCTTGGTCCATCGGACAATCGATTACAGACAGGCCGACGAATGGCCCCGGCTTGCGCCAGGGCCAAAGACTTCAATTTTGAACCGAAAGCCGACCTCGGATCAGTCGACCGGCCACCTTTGGCCAGGCTTGCGGGTGCGCACCACATTGGTGTTTTCGCCAATGACCACACAGGCGATCAGTGTCCGCGTGCCGCCCACAGTGAAGTATTCGTTCAAGACGCGGGTACCGCCGCCAGTGGCTGGCGGAATTGCTACGAGCATGTTCGTCGGTGTCAGCACGCCCTTGGATTGGACATCAAACTGCACTGTCGCGCCAGGACCGGCCGGCACCGAACATGTGTAGACCATTTGGACCGTGCCGTCCTGCTGCACGTTGTAGGTGCCCGGACAGGTCGCCGCCGAGGCGATAACGTCGAAAGCTCCACCTTGACCCGGGGCCGTCATCAGTACCCCGGTGTCTTCGGCCAGCATATGGCCAGCGCCATCGAACGCCCACGTACCTTGATTGGTCAGGGTGAGTTGCTGGGCGGAAGACGACAAGGCCGTTGGACAGGCCGCCGCCGTTGTAGGAGCGACGGCGCCGATTATGGTTTCGTTAAAAGGGAAGACGCCTCGCAAATTCGCGTTATTCAACTTTTCTTCTGCATTTGCGACCCCCGACATCATTGTTAACAAAATGACCGACCCGCCGGCCAGAATCATTCTACGCATAGGACGCGCGATTTTTATTGACATTTCTTTTTCCTCACCCTGATTGCTGTGAACGTTAAAAGTCAAACAACATTCCGCTTTATTGGGGCCAAAATTATACCGCACAGCGTTTCGGCGCAACCTCTCCTCTACCCGTTTTCTACCACGGTCCGGACACCCGCTATCTGGTTTAAGCGGCGTCTCTGGAGGAGGCCAAGGCGGCCCTCGACCACTATCGCGCCCACGGGCCCGGCGACCATGCCTTCGGCTGGGCCGACCTGCCCGAGGCCAAGGCCTGGAGCGAGCCCCGCTGCGCGTAGTGATAAACAGGGATAGGTCGGCGGCGATGGACGGCACGGACGGGACGGTGCCCGCAAGCGCGGGATGGTTGGGCGGGCTCGGCGCCGCGCCGTTCATCGGCCTCGCGGGCGTAATGCCGTTCCTAACCGGGGCGCCGCGCCTGCTCATTGCTCATGCGCTCGTGGCCTATGGGGCGACGATCCTGTCGTTCCTCGGCGGCGTTCATTGGGGTCTGGCGATCGGATCCCACGGCGGCCCTGACAACGGCAGGCTAGGCGCCAGGCTGACCTTGAGCGTCATACCCTCGCTGGCGGCATGGGGCGCTCTGCTCCTCCCGGAGAGGCCCGGGCTGTTCGTCCTGGCTCTGGCGGTCGCGGCCATGCTGTGGCTCGATCTTCGGGCGAGCCGATTGGGTCAGACTCCGCCGTGGTACCCGAAGCTGCGGATTCCGCTCAGCTGCGTGGTGATCGCGGCGCTGGCGCTTGGCGCGATCGTTTAAATCGGTGGCGACCGCGTCAATCCCGGACCCAGGACGAATTCGCGAGCCACCCAATACCGCGATCGATAGCCGATGGCGGCTGCTTACCGACCAGGTCATGGGTGGTGTCTCCAAAGGCAGCATGGTCCGCGACGTGATCGCCAGCCGGGCCGCCATTCGCATGCGCGGCGACGTCAGTCTCGAGAACAATGGCGGCTTCGTGCAGATCGTCCTCGACCTTTCGCCAGATGGCGGGGCGATCGACGCCAGCGCCTGGAGCGGGATCGAACTTGACGTATTCGGCAATGGTGAGGCGTATGGGGTTCATCTACGGACCGACGCCTTGACCCGGACGTGGCAATCCTATCGCCAAGTTTTCACCGCCGACGCCGAGTGGCGGACGGTCCGTCTGCCGTTCGACCACTTTGTTACCCATCGCACCGATGTTCCGCTCGATACTCGTCGGTTGCGGCGGATCGGCGTGGTGGCGATAGGCCGCGCCTTCTCCGTCGATCTCGCTCTCGGTGGACTGCGGTTTACGGCATTGCCTCGGTCGGCCAGCGAACCACGACGGTAAGCTCGCGGGAACCGCCGTTCGCAGGCCCCGCGCCGGCTCCGGGCGCGGTTGGCCACCCGCTATTTCGGTGGCCGGTCGTAGATCAGCGTGTGGCCGAAATCCTGGGAGGCGCCGACTACGCAGCTAGGCGCGTCGTGCTGGACCGAGATCGTGGCGGGGCTGATGAAGCCGGCCCAGAACCAGCTAGTCCCTTTTCGGGTGGTGACCGACATCATGCCCGGACGGTCGAACTGGCAGACCGGGAACGTCCCCTGGCCGCGGCCGCCGTTTTCGTTGATGTCGGTGCACCGCACGGCGCCGTGGGCGCGGCTGAACTTCACGCCGTCGAGAATCAGATCCTGGGCATGGTCGCCAGCGGCCGCGTCGAACCCGGGTCTGGCCGGCGCCTGGCAAGCCGGTCCCGCGACCATCCAGGCCTTGTATTCGGCCACTCCCTCTTGCCGGTGTTGAACCCAGTTTTGCGCGACGATGGCGACGAGGGCGATCACGCCCACAACGCCCGCAATCACGCCAAAGAGGCCTCGCCGATCTTTCCGAGCGCCATAGTCCTTGGTCATTGCCTGTACTCGATTCCTGAGAGCGACGGGACGTCGAATGCCAACACAGGCCCCTACTTATCGTCGATTGCCGAGAGCCGCGATGATTCAGGTGCGCTCCGCAGAAGATTGAATAGTCCACCGGCCGCCACCAGGTCCCGCTCGTGAGCCGAAAACGGCAGGAAACGGACCTCGCCACCCCGCGTGAGGTTGCTCACCGAATGACAGGCCCAATCGACCTCGATGACGTCCCAGCGACGCACCGCCCGGCAAATCCCCGGGCAGGTGATCTGAGGGAAGCCGGAGGCGAACTCGCCCATCGCATAGAGTGGGGCGAAGGATTCGGCGACCACGGCCGCGACACCCAACCGCCGCATGGCCGCCATGGGTGGCCCGTGGGGGTGGCCGTAGCCGAAGTTTGGACCGCCGATCAGCAGGTCGCCCAGTCGAACCGCCTCGGCGAATCCCGGATCGAATGACTTCATGGCGCACCGCGCCAACGTCGCGGCGTCATGTTCGCGCATGGCCTCGAATCCGAGGATTCGGTCGACATCGAAATTGGCCTCGTCGAAAATCCATGCGACGCGGCCGCGCAGCGTTGGCGGGGTCACAGATAGGGCCTTGGGTCGGCCAGCCGTCCCTCGATGGCGGTTGCCGCCACAACCGCGGGATTGGCCAGATAGATCTTCGCCTCGGCGCTGCCCATGCGACCCGGGATGTTCAATGTGCCGCTCGACACCGCCGTCTGCCCGGCCGCCAGAGCGCCGACTGCGCCGTAGCAGTACGAACAGGTGGGCGAGGAAATGAACGCTCCGGCTGCCGCCAGCCGGGCGATCAGGCCCTCTTCGGCGGCCTGGATCATGATCCGACGGCTGGAGGGTACGATGTTGAGCGTAAAGCCGCTTTTGACCGCGCGACCCTCCAGCACGCGGGCCGCGGCCCGCAGATCCTCGATGCGTCCCGAAGCGCAGGACCCGAGATAGCCCACCTGGACCGGCGTCCCCAGGACCTCGCACAGAGCGTGAACGTTAGCCGAACTGGGCGGCGCCGCCACCGACAGCCGCACCTCGCCAAGGTCACAGGTCAGTCGCCTGGCGTAGCGCGCATCCGGGTCGGAGCGCACTGGCGAGAGGTCCAGCCGGGCGCGAGGCAGGGCGTAGGCAAGGGATCGCCGCGTGGGCTCGACGATGGCGGTGACCGCGCCGGTGAACATGGCCAGGCCGGTGATGGTCTGGAGGTCATCGAGCGTCAGGGTGTCCGCGCCCGGACCGCCGAGTTCCAGAACCGCGCCGTTGCAGACGTCCGCGCCATGGCGCGCGATCAGGGCGTGCAGGATATCGCGCGCCATGACCCCCGGCTGCAAGGTCCCGGTCAGGTCGATGCGGACGGTCGATGGAACGCGCAGATTGATCGCCGGCCGCGCGAACGCCTCGTAGAGACCGATGTGAATGCCCATCGCCAGCGTTCCATAGGTTCCCAACTGGCTGACATGGCCGTCGAAATGAACGGCGAAAGCCCCGGGCGTCGCGTAGCCCAGTTCCGCCGCCGCCACATGGCCGATGCCTTCACCGTCGTGGATCGCCACCCCCTGCCCGGCACACCAGTCCCGCACCTCGCCCATCCGCGCCTCCAGGCGGTGGTCGGTGACCGGGATATTGTGATCGAGAAACAGGGCGAAGCGTTGGGGATCGGTCAGGCGCTCGACGCCGAAGGTTTCGCGGATCAGCCGCGGGAACTTCACGAAACCGCCAAACACATAGGCCAGCACGAAATCGGGCCGCGCCTGGATCTCCTGACCAGCGCGCACCGGCGGACCGCCCGAGACCCGCGACAGGATCTTCTCGGTGATCGTCAGGCCGGACGGATCGGTCATTGTGTCCGAGCTCCCCGCACCAGCCGCCCGGGCAGGGCGCCGGTCGCTTCACCATGCCGGTAGACACACTCGCCCGAGACGATGGTCGCGACATAGCCCCGCGCGCGCTGCATCAGCCGCCGACCGCCGGCGGGCAGATCGTGCGCCATCCGCGGCGGCTCAAGGGCGAGGGCTCCGAAGTCGATCACATTGATGTCCGCCTTGGCGCCCCGCGCGATACGGCCACGGTCGAGCAGGCCGACGGCGCGCGCGGTGTCCCAGGTCTGCTTGCGCACCAGGGTCTCCAGCGGGATGCGCCCACTGGCCCGATCCCGGCCCCAATGCATCAGAAGATAGGTAGGGAAGCTGGCGTCGGAGATCATGCCTACGTGCGCGCCGCCATCGCCCAGGCCGGGGATGGTGGCCTCGCTCGCCAGCATAACCCGGCAGGCGTCGAGGTTCACGTCGGCATAGTTCGAAAAAGGCGCGAACAAAAACGCCTTTCCCTCCTGTTCCAGCAAGAGATCCAGCGCTACCGCCAGCGATGGCTGTCCCCGCCGGGCCGCGATCGCCGCGACCGAACGTTCCGGGGTCGGCTCGTAGTCCGGTGGATCGCCGAGCGGAAACACCCGGTGGAAGTCGCTGAACCGCGCCACCGCGACGGCGGCCCGTCCCACCGGCGACTCCGCCAATAACCGGCCACGCATCTCGGGATCGCGCAGCGCCCGCACCTGCTCGGCGAGCGGCAGTCTGGCGAGGGCGCGATAACTCGGGTGGCCCGTGAACGGGTGTAGGCTGGTCTGCAGGCCGAGCAGAGTGCCGATCGGCCTTGGCGCCACCTGGCCGAGCACGGCAAGGCCTTCGGCCGCGGCCCCTTCGATCAACCCGAGCAGGGTTCGCCAGGCGGTGGGATCATGATGCACCTGCGCCAGCGACACCGACGTCGGCCGGCCCGACATTCGCGCCAGTCGCCGCACCATGTCGAATTCGGGCAACGGTCCGGGGGAGTCGAAATCGGAGATCATCTCGAACACGCCGGCGCCCGCGTCGCGAAGGCCTTGAAGGATTGCCGCCAGTTCCGCCTCCGCCGCCTTCAGCGACGGCGTGGGATCGCCCGACCTGGTGCGGTGATTGAGCGTGCGGGAGGTGGAGAAGCCGAGCGCGCCCGCCAGCATGGCCTCCCGAGCCAGGGTCCGCATGCGCGCCATATCGTCATCGGTGGCGATCTCCAGCCGTTCGGCGCGCTCCCCCATCACGTGGATCCGCAGCGCCGCGTGAGGCAACTGGGCCGCGAAATCGATATCATGCGGGCGCCGTTCCAGCGCGTCGAGATATTCGGGGAAGCTCTCCCAGTCCCAGGCCAGGCCTTCGGCGAGCACCGAGCCGGGGATGTCCTCCACGCCCTCCATCACCGAAATCAAGCGCTCGCGGTCCCGCGGCCACACCGGGGCGAAGCCCACGCCGCAGTTGCCCATCACCGCCGTTGTCACCCCGTGCCAACTGGACGGCGCCAGCCGCGACTCCCAGGTCGCCTGGCCGTCATAGTGGGTGTGGATGTCAACGAAGCCCGGCGTGACCAACAGGCCGCGGGCGTCGATCTCTTCGCGACCAGCGCCCAGCCCGTCGCCGACGGCGGCGATCCGCCCACTCCGGACGGCGACATCGCCCTCGCACATCGCGCCGCCCAGCCCGTCCACCACCGTTCCGCCACGGATCACCAGATCGAAATCAGCCATGCGCGCGCGCCTGTCGGATGGAACGCCGAATCTCGGAGGGCGCGCGCCCGAACCAGCCGCGGCAGGCCCGGCGGAAGCACCGCGAATCGGAAAGGCCGAGCTCCGCGGCGATATCGTCCACCGACTTGTCGCCCAGCAGCAGCACCGCGGCCGCGTCGCGTCGCACGCCGGAAACCAGCGCCCGGAACGACGCATCGTGGTCCGCCAGCCTCCGGCGCAGCGTCGCGACGCTCATCCCCAGCCGCCTGGCGACCAGCGCCTGCGAACTGCGCCCCTCCAGGATTTGGCCACGGACGAGGCGAATGATCGCGCCCTCATCGGCGCCCCGCGACAGCGCCGCGCGCTCGTCCACCAGCTTGGTGTATTCGGCGAAGGTCGCGTCGTGCCAACGGGCGAAACCCCGCGCGCGGAACGGCGCGTGCGCATCCTGCGCCTCATAGACAACCGTGACCCCGCTTCCATCGCGCCTGACCGGCCGGCCAAGCAGCGCGAGCAGCGATCCCGACGTCCCGGTCACCGAGGCCGGGCCGCGCACGCGTAGCGGCGTCGCCGGCCGTTCGAGCGACCAGCGCGCGGCGCAATGCAGCACCACCATCAAGGCTTCAAGATAGATGTCCTTCGCCAGCGAACCGGGCGAGGCGAAATCAATCGTCAGGTGCGGCCGGCCTGAATGAACTGTGCAGAGAACCCTGAGATCAGGCCGCAGGATACGCGCGCCCAACGCCAGTCTGTGAAGGCCGTCCGCGAGGTTCTCGCCTTGCAGGATTGAAGCCATCAGCAGGTCGAAGTTTCCTTTGGGAACGCCCTGGCCCAACAGCCTGTGGCTTTCGTCGCCGCTCATTTCGACGCTGGCGTTGAGGATCGTCCAGGCGGTGACATAGTCGATCACCTCGGCGGGCGGCGCGCCCAGGGAGGCCATGATCGATCGTGTTGTCTCGGCCCCAAGCAGGGCCGCCACATAGTCGAAACCGACCCCATGGCTATCCGACCAGCTTCGCTCGGCGCACAGCGACGGCATCAACCCGTTTCCTCGCGGCCGGCGGGCGTGGGAGATCCCTTTCCGAAGCGCCGTTTCCGACATGATCTGACGCCTGTTGTGCGTCCGGATCAAGCGCCGCGGTCTCCCGCGACCAGAAAGGCGGCGGCCTCGGCCAGCGCCTCGCTCGCCTCCGGCAGTAGTGACAGAAAGGCGTGCCAGACGTGCGGCATGGCAGGCCAGACGCTGAGAACCGCGCGCGCGCCCGCCCCGATCAGGCGCTCGGCGAACATCCGCGAGTCCCAGAGCAGGAATTCCGCGCCGCTCACCTGCAGCAGCGTCGGCGGGAAACGGGCCAGGAGTGCTTCTCTTCCGATAATCGGCGAGATGCGCGCATCATCGAGCGGCGCGGCCCCCTGAACATAGGCGGCCATGACCCCTTGAAGCTCGGCGTTCCCCGATACGATATCCGGGCGATCTCCACGCCGCGGATCGGATCGCCCGTCCGCGGGGAGGCCGATCAGGACCAGCCTGTCCGGCCGCCTCGCGCCAGATTCCAACGCCGCCAGCGTGATCGCCGCCGCGAGGTTGGCCCCCGCCGAATCCCCCGCCAGCCAGAGCCGCCGTGCGGCTGACGGACCCTCGGGGTCGTTCGCCGCGGCCCACGCCAGCACCCCGGCGCTATCGTCCAAAGCGGCCGGGAAAGGGTGCTCCGGCGCCAGCCTGTAGTCGACCAGCAGGGTCGCCGCGCCTGTCAGGACCGCGAGCCTGGCCGCGATCGGCCGGTGGCTCTCGAGCCCACCCGCCACCCAGCCGCCGCCGTGCAGGAATACCAGGCGCGCGTCCGTCGCGATTCGGTCGGGGATCAGCCACTGGCAGCGTACGCCGGCGGCCGAGACCGGCCGCGCCTCGACGCCGGTCAGCGGCGCGCGCGGCTCCACGTCGCCGTAGCGGTCGACGAAGGCGCGCATGGCTGCGATCGGATCCGCAGCCGGCGTCGCCGCGCCCGCGAGATGCCGGAAGGCTCGGTCGATGTCAGGCCGTCGGGTCTCCAGGTTCGCGCGGGTCATGAGGGTTCAGCGGAAGCGATAAGAGAGGGCGACACCGTAGGTGGCCGGCATGCCGGCGAATCGCGTCGTGGTGTCGGTGTCGCGGCTCGCCGCCGTCCAATAGTAGACGTCCCCCACGTTCCTGCCCCATACCGAGACGCGCCAGGTTCCGTCAGCTGTCTCCAGGCCCGCCCTGAGGTCGACCAAGGTGTAGGCCTTCAGCGCCAGGAGGGCGAGGTCGCCGAGTTCGCTGTTGGTCGAGCTCTGATAGGAAAGGTTGCCGCCGACGAAGGCGTTGAGCTTTTCGGTGACGGGCCAAGTGTAGTCGGCCGCGGCCACTAACTGCCACTTGGGTGTATTGGGGAACGCCTCGCCGTTGAAGTTCTGAATGACTCCGTTGGAGTTGTAGTTGGTGAAATTGTCCCGGATATGGGAGTCGATATAGGAGCCGCCGGCCGAGATCGACAGGCCACGCACCGGCGTCCACGCCAGCTGAAGTTCGGCCCCGGTGATGTCCGACTTGGGGACGTTGACCAGCTTGAGCAACGGTCCGAACAGCGGGTCGAGAATACGGCCGAGGATCTGCTTGTTTCGATAGTCGTAATAGAACACCGCGCCGTTCAATTGCAGGGTGCGATTGACCAGCGTTGTCTTGAACCCCGCCTCATACGCCAGGATCGATTCCTGCGAGGCCGGCAGATACTGCGCCGCCGCCGTCGCCCCAAGATCGGGAAAGCCGCCGGCTTTGTATCCCTTGCTGACATTGGCGTAGAGCAGGGTCCGGCTGAACGGCGTCCATTCGACGCCGGCCCGCCACGAGACGTTGCTCTCATTGAGGGTCTCTCTCACCAGCACCGGCTGATACTGTGCGTTGGCGGTGATGCATCCGCCGGGCTTTATCGGCGGGTTCGGCGGCAGCCCGAGCTGGCCACGCACGAAATTCTGAAAGACGCCGAAGTCCGTCGCCCCGAGGCCGTCGCCCGCGTCCGCCGAACAGCCGACGAAGCGGTTGTCGGCCTCGGTGTAGCGCGCGCCGCCATAGACCTTGATCGCATCATTGATCTGATAGTCGACGTTGCCGAACACCGCGTAGGTCTCTTCGGTCTGTTTCCCGAAATTGCTGAAGTCGGCGAACACCGGCAGCCCCAGGGGGACGAATGTCAGGCCCGTCGTGCTCTGGGGAAACTGAGTCGTGTTGGACTGGTTGACGCGGTCCGAGGCCAAATTGCCGCCAAACACAAAGTGGCCCTTGCCGGCGAAATCACCGCCGATGCGCAACTCCTCGGAATAGGACTCGATATGGCCGTTGGTGAACTCGCTGAGGTTCGACAGGCTGGTCCCGTCGATGTCCTGCAGCTGGTGCTCGACGTAGCGGCTGTAGGTGCTGATCGAGGTCACGGTCAGGGAGTCGGAGATCTTGTCGTCGAGCCTCAGATTGGTTTGAAGAAAGCTGTTGTTCTTTCTGTAATTCAGGCCGGGGTTGAAGTCGGCGGCCTGGGCGTTGGCCGGCGCCGTCGGGTAGGCCAGAAGACCGGGGATCGCCGAGGCGGCGACAACCGAGGTCGGCGTGACCGCCTCAAGCTGGCTGGCCTGGGTGTCGGAGTTGTCCACCCAGCCGTTGACATTGAGCTGCGCCTTGAACGCCGCCGTCGGTGTCCAGGCCAGAATGATCCTGCCATTGTTGAATTGGCCGACGCCGTTGCGGGCGCCGGTCGTGTAGCTTTTCTGCCAGGCGTCCTGACTGGTGTGCTCGAACGCCACGCGGCCGCTGAGGGCGCCGGTGATCGGGCCGCTGACGAAGCCGTCCACGTCGAGCGCATTGAACCGGCCGTAGCTGGCGTCGAACCCGCTCTTCAGGCCGCTGGTCGGCTTGGCGTCGATGTAGTTGATCGCGCCGCCGGTGGCGTTCTGTCCGAACAGGGTGCCCTGCGGTCCCTTGAGCACTTCGACCCGATCCAGGTCGAGGTTGGCGCCCCGGGTCTCGATGGCGAACGGGATGGGCGCCTCGTCGGTATAGATGCTGACGGTCGGCCGCCCACCTAGGCTGATGTCGCTGAAACCGACACCCCGCAGGGTGTAGATCGGCGAGCCGACATAGGAATCGGCGTAGTTGAATCCAGGTGTTATTTTCACCAGATCCCTTGTCTGGGTAATGCCCTGCGCGCGGAGAATCTCTCCACTGGCGGCGGTTATCGACATGGGCACCTTGTTGGCCGACTCCTGGCGCTTCTGGGCCGTGACGATGATCTCGCCGACGCTGGGCGCGGCGGCGGCCGAAGCGGTGGCGTCAGCCGCCAGCGCCGGGACCGGGGCCGTCCAGATCGCGGCCAGCGAGCCGCCCGCCAGCAGCGCCGATCGGCCGATCCGGCGGGCGAGGGCCGCCTGGTGTCTGATATCGGTCATGGTCACCTCCCCAATCCATCTAGCCACGCCCTCTGACGGGGTGTGCCTTGCGCGGCCTAGAAGGACGTCAGGACTCGCGGCCGAGTCCGGCTATCGCCCGCGGCTGTCCCGCGTCCTAGGTCGGCCGCGTTCAAACACAGGCGGACATTTTCGCTCAGCGGTTGGATCGATGTCGGCGGTCACGCCGAAGCGATGGTGATGATCTCCGGGCTGGCGTCGGTGAAGGGGCTTGCGTCCCAGTCGCCGAACTGGGCCTCGATCGTCAAACCGGCCTTCGCCAGCGCGGCGCCCAGCGCGGCCCTGTCCAGGAACCGCAAGGTGCTGTGGCTGACCCTTTGGCGATCCCAGGCGCCGCTCTCGAAGGTGTGGGAGAACGACACGACGCGCCCATCGAACGGCGCGGTGACCCGGCGCGTCATGCGCACCCGCGCGCCGCCCGGATGATCCACGGCCGGCCGCTCTTCGCTATCCCACGCTTCCCACGCCCGGGCGAAAGGGTTGCGGGTTTCGAAGGCGAAGTGGCCGCCGTCACTCAGGGCCACGCGTATGGCGGCCAGCGCGGCCGCGATTTCCTGGTCCTCGACCAACACCTGAAAGGCGTGGCCGGTCATGACGATGAGCTCGAAGTCGCCGGTCCAGACGACCGACGACAGGTCGCCCAGGATCCATTCGATGTCGTCTCGCTTGCGCGCCTGGGCCAGCATGCCGGGCGCGGGATCCAGGCCGCAAAGACGACCGCCGTGGCCGGCGCTCCGGGCTTCGTGGAGCATGGCGCCGGTGCCGCAACCGACATCGAGCACCGAAGCCGCCGCCATGATCATCGGCAGGTAGAAATCAAAGTCCGCCCGGCCTCGGTTCATGCGGCCGTAGAGCGCGGCGAGTTCGCCGTCGGCGAAGATCAGGTCGGGCATTGGCCAAGCCTTTCAGGTCGCGGCGCATCGGACTTTCACAAGCGGCTTGAAGACCAGAGGGTAGATATCGGCGCAGCGAGAAATTTGTCTCCGAAAGCGACGGGCTGATCGCTGTCATATAGGACGACACCAAGCTTGAACGCCGCGCCGGTGGCCTCGGCTAGGCGTCGTAGCCCTCTAAAATCGTTGCGGGTTACGGTCGCCGAAGCCTTGACCTCGACACCGACGATATCACCTCCCTCATTCTCGATCACGATATCCACTTCGAGTTGATCCTTGTCTCGATAGTGGGAGAACCGAAGCGCGGCGTCGGACCAGGAGGCCAGTCGCAGAAGCTCCGCGAACACGAACGTCTCAAGCAACGGGCCCAACGCGCTTCGATCCACCAAGAGCTTTTCGATGGTCAGCGCACGGGACGCGGCAAGCAGCCCAGTATCGATAAAGTGAAGTTTTGGCGTCTTGATCAGACGACTAAGTTCATTGCGATGCCAAGGTTGCAGGCGGCGTATGAGAAACAGCTGTTCGAGGAGGCCCAGGTAGCTTTCAACGGTCTTGCGAGCCAAGCCAAGAGCATTACTGATCGTCGCCACATTTACAAGCTGAGCCGTGCGATGCGCCGCCACGGTGATCAGCCGAGGAATCTCACCGGGCTTGTCAATTGAGGAGAGGTCGCGAACGTCGCGTTCGGCGATGGCGGCAATATAGGCGCGCGCCCAATCCCGCCGACGCCGGGGCGTGCCGCGCGCCAGCGCGCTCGGAAAGCCGCCCGCCAATATTGTGTCGATAAGATCCGGTCCGGTGACAAGCATCATCGGCGCGGGCAGGCGCCCGGCGAATGCGTCAGCCAGGAAGGTCGGCTCGGCCATATCCAGGTGTTCGGCGTGAGCCAGAGGCAGCAGGGTGCAGACTTCCATGCGTCCGGCGAGGGATTCGCGGGCTGTTTTCATGGTCAGGATGTTCGCCGACCCGGTGATCAGGAACTTTCCTGGCCGCCGATCATCATCCACCGCGCGTTTCAGGGCGAGCATAAGGTCCGGAGCGCGCTGGACCTCGTCGATGATCGCCCGATCCAGGCGTCGCACGAATCCACTCGGATCGGTGCGCGCGGCATCGAGGATAGTGGCGTCGTCGAGGGTTATATAGTCTCGCCCGTCGGAAGCGATAAATCTGGCGAGCGTCGTCTTTCCCGCCTGACGGGGGCCGTTGATGGCCACAACCGGCGTGTCGGTCAGCGCCTCGCGTATTCGCCTTTCGATGAAGCGGGGATGCATGTTCGCGACGCCTTCATTTTTATTGCAATTATAGCGTCCAATTTGCAATCCGGATAGCGTCCAAAAGGGAAAGTCACGCCGTCCAAAAGAGATTCACAGCCGCGACTAAGGCGTCGGCGCCTTCAAAGCAGAATGCGGCGCCTCCCCGAGCACGCCATTCGAGGACGTTGGCCAGCTTGTTGTCGATCAGGAGGCATGCCCCACGGTCCGTCGCGCCCGGCAGTCTGGCCATGGCGATATCGCAGAGGTCGGCCTTGCTCAGCGTCGCCTCTTCCCAGGATGTCACGATCGTCTCGAATCGCTCATTGAGGCTATAGGCGGGAACGACCACATCCGAAAAGACGTCGCAGTTGACGGTCACGATCGCCTGCGGAAGCTCGATCACCTTAACGAGATCCATGACCCTCGGAAAGAAGACAAGATCGCGGGAACAAGCCCGCATATGGTCGATGACGCGCCGGGGATTCACACCGAGCCGCAGGGCAAGCGCCTCGGCGACCTCGGCCATCGTGGCCAATCCAAGGTTCCATCGATCCGCCAGATCATCGCCGTCGATAATTTGGCGGTACGCCGCCGGCCAGCCAGCTGCCCCCGGCAACGGGGCGAGCATCCAGCGCTCATCGGCCAGCGTGTCGCCAAAATCCCAAAGGATGGTCTGGAGCTTCACGTCAGTGCGCGCTCTTCAAGCCTCGGCCGTCGACGGATGGCGCCCGTACGATCACAGGATCCTGAAAACGAAATAAGGGGATGTGCGGCGTGCCGATGTCAACCGCCGCGCGCATTGACAGCCGCTTCCGGCGCCACTCTCTTGCCGGTCGAACGAGGGAGCGGGCGGCATTGGCGAAACTTGGAAGACTGGCGGCGAAGGCTGATGGACTGCCGCAGCATCTGGGTGGGTCCTAGTGGACCCGGACATCAGCGCCGAGTTGGTGGCGAGACTCGTTGCGGCGCAGTTCCCTGAATGGAGCGACCTGCCCGTCACCCCGGTGGTTCACGGCGGCTGGAACAACAAAACCTTTCACTTGGGTTCCAAGATGTTGGTGCGGCTGCCCAGAGCGCAACGCTACGCGGCGCAGGTGGAAAAGGAGCAGACTTGGCTGCCGAGGCTCGCCCCACGTCTGCCGCTGCCGATACCCGCGCCGCTGGCCATGGGAGAACCGGGTGAGGGCTATCCGTGGCGGTGGTCGGTCTTTGGATGGATTCCGGGAGAGGCGGCGACGCATGCCGCGATCGCCAGCGAACGGGAGTTCGCCGCCGAACTCTCGGGGTTCCTGTCGGCGCTACATCTGATCGAGACCGAGGGCGGACCTCCGCCGGGGGCCCACAATTTCTTCAGAGGCGGCTCTCTGGCGACCTATGATGACCAGACCCGGCAGGCCTTGGCGGCGCTCCGCGGGCCCTTTGACCCGAAAGAGGTCACGGCGATCTGGGACGAAGCTTTGGCGAGCGAATGGACCAGATCGCCAGTTTGGGTTCACGGCGACTTCGCCGCCGGAAACCTGTTGATCAGCGGCGGCCGGCTGAGCGGCGTCATCGACTTTGGAACGCTTGGGGTCGGCGATCCGGCTTGTGATCTTGCTATCGCGTGGACAACTCTGAGCGATAAAGGGCGGCATGTCTTTCGGTCAGCGCTTCCGCTCGACGCCGCGACGTGGGCTCGAGGTCGTGGTTGGACGGCCTGGAAGGCGCTGATCCTTCTCACACGTTTGGTCGACGGGAACCCACGCGACGTGCGGAGCGCCGCCGGCGTGCTCGCCGCAATTGTCGCGGACCATAGGCGAGCAGAGGCGACTGCTTGAGGGTGTGGTTGCCGAATACACAGCCCATCGAGATTTCACATACCGGTCGCCATCGAACCGACTTTCACCGCCGTGCAGCCCAGCCAAGTACGTGGGACGCCATCATAGCCGCCGCCGGTTCTGGCTTCGATGACGAGTGTCGACCATGCCCCCGCCGCTCGATAGGCTTCTTCAAGCCTGTAATGGCTGATGAAGTTGTTATATCGGCCCAACGGATCGCGACCGCCACCGTCCCCCGCCTTGTAGCTGGCGAAAAATAGGCCACCGATCTTCAGCGCCCGCCAGACGCGGCGCAGTACGCTTGGCAACGCCGCTTCGGGAACATGCAGCAGACAGGCGTTGGCCCAAACCGCGTCGTAGGCTTCGAACGCATCCAACTCGTCGAAGCGCATCACGCACACGGAGCGGCCCAGCCGCCGCGTCGCCTCAGCGGCCAGGGCGGCGGAGCCGTCGGTCGGGATGACGTCGAAGCCCGCATCCAACATGATCCGCGCCTCGTGGCCGCCGCCGCACCCCAGCTCGAGAATGATCGCGCCAGGCGGTAGCCGGCTGAGGAAGGCGGTCAAATGGGGCCTATCGCCAGTCGTGTTGTCGGCCGCGTAGGCGACAGCCTCCCGATCATAGAAGGCCAGCGTCTGAGGATCATGGGCAAGCGGCATGGCGACTCCCTGTTGTCCAAATCGATAACACCCGATAGCGTCGTTGGCGTTTCGACCGTGCGAGCGATGCTCCGGTCAGCCCTTTCCCACGAATTGGAGTTTGGTATGCAAGACATCACCGGGGGTTGCCTGTGCGGCGCCATACGCTACGCCATCGGCGCGAAACCAATCGGCGGCGGCTTCTGCCATTGCCGCGACTGCCAGTATATATCGGGCGGCACACCTGCCTCGGTCGTCGGATTTCCGAGGCAGGCTTTTCGTCTGACCAAGGGCGAGCCGCGGGCCTGTTGGAGCACATCGGATCGGAACGTGCGCGTGGCCCGATTGTTTTGTGCAGACTGCGGCACGCGAATTTCCGCGCTGAACGAGAGCAACCCCGAGATCGTCCCGATCAGCGTGGGAAGCCTGGATGACCCCAGCGGCTTCATGCCGATGGCGCATATCTGGACGGCCTCGGCCCAACCCTGGCATCACATCGATCCAACGATCCCTTGTTTTAGGACCGACGCGGTTTAGGCGGCAACGCCGCGCTCCGCGAACACCCTCTGAATCTCCCGACCACCGATTGTCCCGGCCACCCCGACCCCGTAGGTTGCCGCCCAGTGCGCGAAACTTAACGCGGCGAGCCCATAGGGAGATTGATTTGGCGCATTTGCTTCCGGAAGCCGACCTCGTGGCCGTACGGCCTGAAGCCGACGACCCGAAGGCCAAGCTCTCCTTGGGGGCGCTAAGCTGGGCCTGGTTCGAGGGGGCTCGCGACCCCTATGTGATCCTGATCATCATATACATCTTCATGCCCTATGTGGCCTCGGTGATGGTCGGCTATCCGCACGGCGACCCGACCAAGGGCCAGGAGGTGATCTCGCAATGGAGCCAGTATTCGGGCTGGCTGACCATGGCGACGGCGCCATTCCTCGGAGCCTCGATCGACCAGATGGGCCGGCGCAAGGGCTGGCTGATGCTGTGCGTGGGGATCATGGCGCCGCTGATGTTCGCGCTGTGGTGGGCCAAGCCCGACGGTTCAGTGCTGCCGGTCGTCACCGTGATGCTGATGACCATGATCATCGGTATTCTGTTCGCCTACACCGAGGTGCTGCACAATTCGCTGCTGATCAGCGCGGCCGGGGTCGGCGGCGCGCATAAGGCCTCCAGCCTGGCTCTGGCGATGGGCAACGCCTTCGCCCTGGTGCTGCTGGGCTTTTCTGCCTGGGCTTTCGTGCTGCCGGGGAAGGTTGACTGGGGCTTCATACCCAAGACCCCACTGTTCGGGCTCAACTCGCTGACCCATGAGCCGGAGCGGATCGTCGGGCCGATGTCGGCGATCCTGCTGGTGTTGGGGACGATCCCGATCCTGCTCTACACGCCCGACGTGAAGAGCACCGGCGTGTCGATTCCCCGGGCGTTCGCCAACGGCGCCAGATCGCTGTGGCGGATGATCATGACCGTCAAGGATCACCGCGACGCCTTCATCTTCCTGGTGGCGCGCAGCTTCTACGTCGACGGCATGACCGCGGTGCTGACCTTCTTCGGCATCTACGCCACCGGCGTGATGCACTGGCACGCACTGGAGATGCTGATGATCGGCATCATCCTGACCGTGCTGGCGGTGATCGGCGGCTTCCTGGCGCGCTGGTTCGACGCGACGCTAGGGCCTCGCCGATCGGTGCAGCTGGAGATATTGATGTCGCTGGCCGGGATCGTCTGCCTGCTCGGCATGGCCCCCGATCGGATCCTGTATTTCTGGCACTATGACGTCGCGGCGCATGCGCCGCTATGGAACGGCCCGTTCTTCCGAACCCTGCCGGACCTGGTGTTCATCCTGATCGGCTTTTCCAACGCGGTGTTCATCACCGCCCACTATGCGTCGAGCCGCACTCTGCTGACCCGCCTGACTCCGCCCGACCAGACGGGGGCCTTTTTCGGCGCCTATGCCGTGTCGGGCACCGCGACCGTTTGGCTGGCCCCGTTCATGGTCAATTTGGGCACTAGGATGTTCCACACCCAGCAGGGCGGCTTCGCGATGATCGCGATACTGCTGGCGGTCGGGTTCGTGGGGTTGCTGTTCCTGGGCAAGGGCGGTCAGGCGTTAAAAGGCTGAACTTCCGGTTCGGTCACCGCCGCAGCTCGGCCATCAGGGCGAACAGCTGGACCACGCCCGTGCGGACCCCATCTCCCCGGTATTCGCGATAGAGGGTGTCGACATTGACGGCGATGCGTTCAGCATCGCCCCAGCTCGAATAATCGCCCAGCGCGATATCATGAGCGGCGTCGCGGACGCTCAAGCCCGCGTCATAGCGTTTGCGGGCTTCGCGGTCGCAGAAGCTCAGATATTCGGAGACGCGGCGGACGCCGGCCTTGTCGGTGATCGGTCCGTGGCCGGGCACGATCACATCGAGATCCATGGCCAGGATCCGGTCGCAGGCGGCGATCCAGTTGCGCACCGGGCCGGCCCACATCAGCGGCGTGCCGTCGATGAACAGGATGTCGCCGGTGAACAGGGTTTTGTCGCCGGGCGCATGGACCAGCACGTCGCCGCCGGTATGGGCCGGGCCGACCTCGATCAGCCGGACGTCCTTGTCGCCGACCTTCAGGGCAAGCTCGCCGGAGAAGGTGCGGGTGGGCAGGCGCTCCTCCACCCCCGCGAAATCGAACGGGCCGAAGATATCGAGCAGGTATTTTCCCGCCTGGCCCATATTGGGCGCGGCGGCCATGAACTGGACCATGTTGGCCGCGCTGACCTCCTCCATTTCCTTGAGGCCGGCTTCGGAAGCGATGATCTCGGCTTTTTCGCAGCAGCCGTTGCCGTGGGTGTGATCGCCGTTGGCGTGGGTGTTGACGACGACGTCGATGTCCGCGCCGGTCAGGCCGGTGGCGTCGGTCATGCGCGCCAGCATGTCCCGGGTCAGGGTCATGTCGAACAGGGTGTCGACCAGCAGCGACTGGTCGCCATCGACGATCAGTCCGGCGTTCGACCAGCCCCAGCCGCCGTCCGGCTGCAGCCAGGCCCAGGCGCCGTTTCCCAGATCGTGGAGACCTTTTGTATAGGTCCAGCGGGGTTGGGACATCTGGTTCATCAGGCGGCCTTTTCAAAAGCATTGGGATAGAGGTCGCGGAAATTGGCCGAGAAGAACCGGGTTCGCGTGGCCTCGTCCGCGTCGGCGAGCGACCGCTCGAAGCGGCCGATCGGGTCACGGCCGCCCTCGGCGTGCGGGTAGTCGGACGAGAACAGGTAGAGCTCGGGCCAAGACTCGCGGATCAGGGCGCCGACGTCCTCGAACGGATAAGGGGTGAAGCGCAGCTGGTCGCGGATCTGTTGCGAGGGCCTGCGCTTCATCAGGGCCAGATGCGGCTCGGACTTGGCCCAGATCTCGGCGGCGTGATCCAGCCGCCGGATCATGTCGGGAACCCAGCCGGCGCCAATCTCGATCACCCCGCCGCGCAGGGTTGGGTGGCGATCGAGCACGCCATCGAGCACCAGGGTGGAGATGAAGCGCTGGGCGGCGTGGTGAATCACCGTCAGGTCCTTCGATCCGATCACCTCGGCGCCGCCCCGGGCGGTCACGCGGTCGGGATAGCCGTCGTTCATCCACGGCGCGGGAATCTGTAGCGACGAGCTGCCGACGTGCAGGATGAACGGCAGGCCGCGCTCCGCCAGGGTCCGCCAGATCGGCTCGTGAGCCGGGTGGCCCGGCGATCGGCCGCCGGGCGGGTCGGCGGAAACCCACACCGCCCCCAGCCCAAGCTCCGTGGCGTGGTCGATCTCCGCCAGCGCCAGCTCCGGATCGTCCAGAGGCACGATGGAGACGCCGATCAGCCGGCGGTCGCCCTGGCAGAAGGCAGCCATCGCCCGGTTGTGCGCCCGGGCGATCGGATAGCGGGCCGCCAGCGGCGACTCGAAGGTTGGCCGGGCGCAGAATGACGAGAACACCACCTGAGATTTGAACCCCAACAGGTCCAGCGCCAGGCCGCGTTCCGAACCGCTGAAGGCGCCCAGGGCGTCATGCCATTTGGGGCCGCGGGTGAGGTTGTCGCCAAGGGACAGCAGGCGCTCGACAACCTCCGGGGGGTGGCCAGACCGCCCCAAATGCAGGCCCGGATCGAACTGGCCTGTGGTGATATCGCCGAGCCTGGGCAGCAGATCCAGGCTGGCGCGATCGGCGTGGGCCGACAGGAAGTCCGGGAGCTCCATAAGATGGCTGTCCGCGTCCAGGATTAGCCTGTCGCCCGCATAGCTCATCACGCCCTCCCGTATTTGTTGGAGAAAGGTTGCGACCCGGCCAGGGGGTTGTCAAAACAAAATCAATGGCGAGTGTTCGATCATTGCCCCCTGTCTGGCTGATGGGGATCGGCTTCCTGCCGCTGGGCGTGACCGGCGCGCTGATGCTGATCACCGTTCCGCAACTGCTGGCGGCCAATCACATACCCGAAGGCGACATCGCCTCGGTGACGGCGATCGCCATAACGCCGGGGTTCATTTGCGTGTTGCTGGCGCCGATCCTGGACTGGCGGTTCAGCCGCCGGTCGTACGCCATAGCTCTGGCGATTCTGGGGGCGGCGCTGACCTCCGGCGCCCTGATCTTCATCTCCAACCTGTTCCTGGTCACCGCCCTGTTGTTTGCCTCCAGCATGGTCATATCGCTCTGCATAGCCGCGGTCGGCGGATGGTTTGGCAGCCTGACGCGCACCGAGGACAAGGGCTCCCTGGGCGCCTGGTTCACGGTGTTCAATATAGGCGGCGGCGGCCTGACCGTGGCCATCGCCATCCCCTTGCTGCGGGGCCTGCCCTTTGTGGCGGGGGCGGCCCTGCTCAGCCTGCTGGCCGTGGCGGCCGTGCCGCTTTACCTCTGTGTCCCCTGCCCGCCAGCGGACGGAAGGCTGGCGCATGAGAGCTTCATCGAGTTTGCTCGCGATATCGGCCGGTTGCTGCGACGCCGCTCGGTGCTCTGGACCTTGTTGCTGTTCCTGGCGCCGGCGGCGTCCTTCTCCCTGACCAATCTGCTCGGCGGCGTGGGTCGAGACTTCCATACCTCAGAGAGCCTCGTCGGGCTGATCGGTGGGATCGGGGCGGCGGTGGCCGGTATAACCGGCAGCCTGCTGATGCCACCGCTCGGCAAGCGTTTTCCACCCCGGCCACTCTATCTGGCGGTGGGCGGGGCCGGAGCCCTGTTCACTTTGCTGCTGATCGCGCTGGCCCGCACCCCCGCAGTGTTCGGCCTTGCGATGCTGGGTGAAAATGTATTCCAGGCGGCGGCGTTCTCGGTCGGCAACGTCATCATCCTGAGGACCATTGGCCACGACAATCCTCTGGCCGCCACGCAGTTCGGCCTGCTCAACGCCGCCAGCTTCGTGCCGCTGAGCTACATGCAAGCCATCGATGGCCAGGCCTATGGCGGTGGCGGCGTAGCCGGCAGTTTCCTGGCCGACGCCCTGGTAAGCGGCGGTGCCTGTGTCGCGCTTGGGTTGATCCTGTGGCTGGCGCGGCGCGCCATCCCGGCCATCTGACGGCGAGATTCCAAATCCCGGCGGCCCACCGCCTCGGCCCCGTGTCTTCCTGGGTCCCAGAAAGGCCGGGGATGAACTGTCGCTAGCTGGTAAAGATGTCCGGTTTTTGTAGCTCGTGATCTGTCCGCTTCGTTCTGTCTGTGTTCCTGGGCATGCCCAGGAAAAAATGCTGTCATGGAAGTGTGTCATGCGGCGATTTTGGTGGTGTCGATGATG
>JBBRPO010000048.1:0-25994 GCA_038227865.1 Caulobacterales bacterium | reverse complement strand
GCGCGGGTTTTGGCGAAGGTCTCATGGCGGGGATTGTCCAGTAGGGGCATGAGTGCTCGAGGCTCGGAATGGGCGGATGCGCCGTGTTAATTGCAATATGATATATTTATAGCCGTATGTCAACAAAATATAGGCAAATCGCAAAACATCGTTAGGCTTGCGCTCCCCAGCTGCGGGAAATCGACCCCACGACCTCCGCAATTCCGGGATGACGTTGGAATCCAGCAGGTACATCCGCGGTCAGTCGAGATCGACCACCGGGCGCTCCCGGAAATCGCCGCGAGCGGGAGCGTCGAGTTCGGCTCTCGGCGTGTCGGCGACGAGCAGCGTCTTCAGCGTTGGCTTGGCGGCCCCGCTCCCTCTCTTCTGTCATAGGTCGTCGAGAACACCGCGCCCGTTAGCCAGCGCTTGAATTCGGCGTTGTCACTGAACTGTTTGAACAGTTCGGTGTCATCCTTCATCAGGCCGATGATCACACCCGACAGCGCCTTGTCGTGCTCGATCCGGGCATTCTGCTTGTCGGAATTCTGCATTGCGTTGCGATAGGCCGGATCGGCGGCGACCTTGGCGGGGATCTCGGTTTCGATGAGCCGCCTGATGCGGTCGCCATCCGCCCAGGCGATGTTGCCGAACAGGTCGTTGAACCCCTGAATGATGTTGGACAACCGGTCCAGTTCCGGCTCCGGCCGATGGCCGCCGCTCTCGGTCGGAACCGGATCGATCTCGGCGTCGGCGTCCATCAGTTGGAGGCGCTGCACAGCCTGCTTCTCGACACGGTAGCTGTCCATGTCGACTGCTTCCAGAATGCCCTTGGACAAATCGTCGTCGGTCGGCGCCGGCAGCTTCGGGACCAGGAAGTTCAGTAAGGTCGACAGCTTCTCCCAGTCGGCATTGTTGAACGGCAGGATCGCGGAAATGAAGGCGTAGGTCCTCGTGAAGGCCTTCGCCTTGCCCTTGAAGTCGACCTGCCCGTCCTCATCGAGCGTGTCGCGATAGACAGCCACGCACGCATCGAGGATCGGATCCAACCGATCTCGATCCGCGCCCGCCAGATAGAGGCCCACCAAGTCGTCGACCTGCGAGGAATCATAGACCTGATAGGCGTCCAACGCGTTCCTCAGGTCGTGCAAGCGGTTTGGATCGGTCTCATCGCTCAGTATCGTCGTCCGATAGTAGGTATCGAAGGCGGTGCGGATCGTTTCGGTGTCGTTCATGAAATCCAGGACGAAGACATCATATTTGGCAGGGTGCGCCCGGTTCAGCCTGGAGATTGTCTGGACGGCCTTGATACCCGACAATGTCTTGTCGACGTACATTGTGTGGAGCAACGGCTGATCATAGCCGGTCTGAAATTTGTCAGCGCAGATCAGGAAACGATAGGGATCGTCCGCGATCCGGTCGGCGATGTCCTTGGATGGAAAGCCGTTCAAACTGGCCTCGGTCAGCTTGGCGCCGCCATATTCATGCTCGCCCGAGAAGGCGACGATGGCGCGATAGGGACTCTTGCGCTCGATCAGATAGGCGCTGACCGCCTGAAAGTACTGGATCGCGCGTTCGATGCCCGATGTCACCACCATCGCCCGCGCCTGTCCGCCCACCTTGTTCAGCGCGAGAACCTGATCATGAAAGTGATCGGCCATGATCTCCGCCTTCACGCGAATGGCGTGGTCGTTGCTCTCGACGTAGCGTCGCAGCTTTTTGGTCGCCCGCTTGCTGTCGAACTCAGGGTCGGCATCAACCATCTTGACCAAGCGGTAGTAGCTGCTGATCGGCGTATAGTTGCGAAGCACGTCCAGGATGAACCCTTCCTGGATCGCCTGCTTCATGGTGTAACTGTGGAAGGGGCGATGCTTGATCGCATCGCCTTCGCCATACGCCTCCCCGAACAGTTCGAGGGTCTTGTTCTTGGGGGTCGCGGTGAAGGCGAAATAGCTGGCGTTGGAGAGCATCTTGCGGCTCTCGATGATGGCGTTGATCTTGTCCTCGACCGACTCGTCTTCATCGCCGTCGTCCGAGCCTGTCAAGGCGGCGTTCAACGCCGCCGCGGCCCTGCCCCCCTGACTGGAATGAGCTTCATCGATGATGATCGCGAACCGCCGATCCCGATGCCGCGACCCGATGTCGTCCAGGATGAACGGGAACTTCTGGACGGTCGTGATGATGATCTTCTTGCCGTCCTCGATGAACCGTCGAAGATCGCCCGATCGTTCGGCATGACCGACTGTCGTCCCGACCTGGGCGAACTGCTTGATGGTGTCGCGGATCTGCTGATCCAGGATGCGGCGGTCGGTGACGACGATCACCGAATCGAAGACCTGCCCGTCGGGGGTCTCCAGCCGCACCAACTGGTGCGCCAGCCAGGCAATCGAATTGGATTTGCCCGATCCCGCCGAGTGCTGGATCAGCAGTCGCCGCCCGGCCCCTCGCGCCTTCGCGTCGGCCAGTACGCGACGGACCACGTCGAGTTGGTGGTAGCGCGGGAACAGCTGGTCCTTCCTGGATTTCCCGCTCCTGGGATCCTTTCGCGACACGACCTGCGCATAGTTCTCGATGATGTCGGTCAGGCCGAGCGGCGAGAGGACCTGTTTCCACAGATAGTCGGTCTTCAGGCCGCCGGGGTTCGGCGGGTTGCCGGCGCCGTCGTTCCATCCCCTGTTGAAGGGCAGGAACCAGGACCGCTTGCCTTCGAGCTTGGCGCAGAACATCACCTGCGCATCATCGACCGCGAAATGAACGATGCAGCGTCCGAACTCGAACAGCTTCTCGCGCGGATCGCGGTCCCGTTTATACTGCTCGACGGCGTCGGCAGCGGTCTGTTTGGTCAGGCTGTTCTTCAGCTCGAAGGTCGCGACCGGCAAGCCGTTGATGAACAATGCCAAGTCAAGAGCGTGAGCAGTGTCTTCGCGGCTGTACCGCAGCTGACGCGTCACCGTAAACCGGTTCATGGCGAAATGCTCGCCGGCCCTGCGGTTGCCGATCGACGGCGTGCCGTAAAACAGGACCGCGTCGTGGGCGCCGTGCTTGAGGCCGTGGCGCAGCACATCGATCACGCCCCGCTTGGTGATCTCCCCCTGCAGTCTCGCCAGGAATTTCTGCCGGACCGGGCTATCGTTCTCCAGATCGAAGGCCGTGGCCAAGACCGGCTGACTGGCCTCGATGAACCTCCGCAGCTGGTCAAGATCAACAGTCCAGGCCCGGTCATAAGACGCAGGATCGCCCAGCAGCCAATTGTGGAATCCGACGTAAGGGTCGGGCACAAGGGACACACCTCCGGGGTCGCGGACCGTCCGACTGCCGGTCAGGTCCGCGACGATCAGCGCCTCAAGTGCCTTCTCCGTCGTGTCGGTGGTCATGCGGACGTCAGCCAGCCGCCTGTACGCAGGGTCTCGAAGGCGATGGCGATCTGCCGGGGTGAGAAGCGCTTCTTGCGGTCATTCCAAGCATAGACCTTTGCCACCGCTTCGTCCGCATCGATCGCGTTCTCGCGCGTCGCGACCCAGTGGACGGTCGCCAGCAATTCGAGCCCGAATGGCGTCTCGAACCCCTCGACCAGCTTGCCAACCCGATCGAAGCGGCTCCGCGTGTCGCCGTCTTCCGCCAAGAAGGCTTCGGCGTCCCGCACGGCGCCTGGAACCAGCTCAAGCTGCTTGTCCGGTGCGTCGCCGCCATCGTGGTACCCGGACACGAGATGCCCTTCGATCTTCGTCAGCACATGGCGCAGATTGTCGGCATAGGGGCCATAATGGTGCTTAATGTAGTTCAGCCGGAGCGGCTGGCCCGCCTCCTGCATGAAATACATGAGCTTCTGGACCTCGATCAATGTCACGAACGGGTCCATCAGGCCGCCAAGATAGCGGTTCATCAGCACGACCAACGCGGCGCGGCCGGGCGTCATGTTCGGGACTTCACGCGATTTCGTCGCCACCGGGGCGCTGTTCGGCTCGAAGATGATGACGTGGAGATCGTTGATCCCGCGCAGCGCCGCTTCGATGCGCGGGCGCACCTCGGTCCAGTTCAGCCCGCCAAGGCCGCTGCCGAGCGGTGGGATGGCGATGGAGCGGATGCCACGATTACGAACTTCTTCCACCAGCGCCTTCAGGCCCGAGTCGATATCCTCCATCCGGCTCTTGCCCTTCCAGTGACGCTTGGTCGGGAAGTTGATGATGAACTTCGGTCCCGTTAGCTCGCGGGTCTCGAAGACGAACATCTTGCCCGGCTGCACCTCCTCCCGCGCACAAGCGGTCTGGTACGCCTTGAAGTTCGCAGGGAAATCATTTTTGAACTGAAGGGCGACGCCGCGCCCCATGATGCCGACGCAGTTGACCGTATTGACCAGCGCTTCCGCGTCGGCCCGCAAGATGTCTCCGGTCGTGAATTCGATCATCGCCATCTCCCTTCAGTAGTACCAGTCTCGTTTGATCTCGATCACCGGCCGATGCGCGGCGCCCTGCATGGCGCTCGCGACCTTCGGCGCGATGGCCTGGGAATGCACGCCGATGCGCTCGACCAGATGCCAAGGGAACGAGTCCTGGACCAGAAACTCGGCCTGCTTGGCTTCCTTGACATCCGCCGGACGGAAATCGGTCGCCGCGACGGCCTCCCAGTTGATCTCGCCCACCTGAGCCAACCCCGAGCGGAACTGGGTATAGAAGGCCCCCGCGTTCGAAAGCGAGAACGCCCAGCGCCGCCCGTTCGCCGCCGCCCATTGCGCGACCCGGTGCAGATCGGACTCCAGATGGACGATCGGCTGCTGGCCGCCCCGATAGGCAAGTTCGGGATGGTTCGCGCAGTGGATGACATACAGCATAATCGAGCGCGAACAAAAATAGAACGGCACGCAATCGCCGACGTGCAGCCCTTGATGGCAGGAGACGGGGAGGCCAAGGCGGCGATGCTTGATGCTTCCCATGCCGATGACCGTGCCGCCCTGCCTCTGAACCATCACCGCGTCCGACCACAGGCACCCGTCCGCGACGATCGACGCGAGGTTGTCGATATGGACGATGGGTAGATTTTCGGGTGAGCTGGAACGGGCATGGTCAGGCGGCGACCTCCTCGTTCTCGGTCTCGCCGACGGCTTCGTCGAGGTCGTCGCCTTCAGTCAGATCGTCGATGGGCTCAATCTCGGTCGCCTCGGGCAGGCCGGCCGCGGCGACGCGGACATCCAGCTTGCCGGTGACGACATCGGCAATCAGGCGAGTACGGAACTCCTGAATGAGCGCGATTTCGCGTTGAGTTGCCTCAATGCATCTATCAAAATCGACCGTAGCGGTTTGCAGGTAGCTGATGATTGTTTCATGGTCTTGCCGCAACGGAGGGAGGCAAACTTGCAGCGAGCCGAGGCGGGTTTCACTGATTGCCGGATACGCGACGCCAACCGAGTTTGCGACCACCTGATCAACGAACGTCCTGCTCTGAAGCACGAAGCCGAAAAAGCGCGCGTCGATTGAGGGCTGTGGCGTCAAGACGGCGAAGCCTGTTGAAGCGATCAAGTCGGGCCATGGACGATCAACATGGTAGATCGCCTTCAGATATGTTCGCACGGTTGAAATCAGCGTATCGCCTTGTCGGACGATCCGCCGTGCCCGTGACGGGGAAGCTTCGAAGCGCATCCGCTCAGGCATTGAAGAAAGATAGCCAGTCGCAACCGCGCTGATATCGACGTAATCGAAAGCATAATCGGGGTCTGTTTTCTGTGACAGAGTTCTTCGGTTGATGGCCGCCCATTGTTTGAGCGGTTTTACCTCCCATCCCTGGGGCACGTCGTCGAGCCAGGGGATGCCGGAGGGTTTGAGGCGGACGTTCGGATCGAGGCCGCGGGTGACGGCGCGGTGGATGATGGCCTGCTTCTGCTCGTTAAGCAGCGCGATGATCTTCTTCTTGGCGCGGAGCAGCTTTGTCGTCTGCCCGCCATGCCAATCTAGAAACCTGACGATTAGCCGCTCCTCGTCGAGCGGAGGGGCAGGCAGCTTGAGTTCTCCAAGATCGGGATACCGTAATCGCGGCGCCCGCTCTCTGACCGCAGGATATGCGGCAAGGATATATTGTGTCCGCGCTACATAGCGGAGTAGCCACGCATAGTACGTCAGTAGCGTTTCCGGCTCGCGCGGGTCGCAAACGATGTATTCCGGCGTGCATTTGCCGTCGGAGTCAGAAATTCCAATCGCACCTGCAAACGCATCCATCGAATGAACGACGAGCTGACCAACCCTTACTCCCTGATATCCCTGCTCAAGTAGGGCGATCATGAATCCGCTAGTGCGACGATTTTTTCTTAACGTTACCTGGCCATCGCGAAAGCAAGTTACGATATCGTCGTTTGGCCGAACTGGCGTTTCCGTTGGCTTCAAAATGCGCTTCGCGCGCCGCACGTCCCAATGTGCCGGAACGTCGCCAAGCCATGGCAGCCCGGTCCGCTTCATCTCGGAATAGGGGCGCAGCCCGTCGATCATTGCGCCGCCCCGATGATGTCGGCCATCAGCCCCTCGGTTTCGCGCTCCAACGCAAGAATATCGGCTCGGATGGCGTCGAGCGGGCGCAAGGGCTGTGGCTTGTAGAAATAGCGCGTGAAGCTGATCTCGTAGCCGATGGCGGTCTTGGCCTCGTCAATCCAGGCGTCCGGCGCGTGCGGCAGTACCTCGCGGCGGATGAAAGCGTCGATCCCGCCGGGCTCTTGCAACGGCACCGTCTCGGTATCACGCAGGTCGCTGTCGGGCTCGTATTCCACCACGCAACGCTTGCCGTCGATCGTCACCGGAAACAGGCCGCGCAACGGATCGGCGGTCACTTTGCCGGGCTTATGAATGCGGCGGATAACCGGCGTGCCGTCCTCGGCGATACGGCCTTCATCCTTCAAAGCCTTGATCTCTTTCGGCGTATGGGCACGCGTCGTATCGATACACGTGGCGCGCAAGGGGCGTTCGACCGTCACCTTTGAATAGCCGAACTCGGCGTTGTCGAAGATTCGCGACTGCTCGGTTTCCTCGAACGCCAGGAACGTTTCAACGATGCGCTCGATATCGGCTTCGGCCAGCTCGCAGTTCTTCTTGCCGAGGTTTTTGCGCAACGGTTTGAACCAGGCAGTGGCGTCGATCAGCTGCACCTTGCCGCGTCGGTGGGCCGGCTTGCGGTTGGTCAGCAACCAGACATAAGTGGCGATGCCGGTGTTGTAGAACATGTTCAGCGGCAGGGCGACGATGGCTTCGAGCCAGTCGTTCTCGATGATCCAGCGCCGCACATTGCTTTCACCGCCGCCCGCGTCGCCGGTGAACAGCGACGAGCCGTTGTGGACCTCGGCGATGCGGCTGCCGAGCGGCGTATCGTGCTTCATTTTCGACAGCATGTTCGCCAGGAACAACATCTGCCCGTCGCTCGACCGGGTGACGAGGCTGTATTCCGGATCTCCGGCGTGATCGATGACGAAGCGGGGATCGCGCATCCCGCCCTTGCCGCCCATGCGCTCCTGATCGCTCTTCCAGCTTTTGCCGTAGGGCGGGTTGGAGAGCATGAAATCGAACTCTCGCGACGGGAACGCGTCGTTGGCCAGGGTAGACCACTCCGGGCCGCCGATGATGTTGTCCGCCTCATCGCCCTCGCCCTTCAGCAGCAGGTCGGCCTTGGCGATCGCATAGGTCTCGGCGTTGATCTCCTGCCCGAACAGGTGGGTCGACACCTGCTTGCCATGCTGCCCGGCCAGTTCGGCCAAGGTTTCCTCCGCTACCGTCAACATGCCGCCAGTGCCGCACGCACCGTCGTAGAGGAGGTAGGTTCCGGACGTTATCTCGTCGGCGACGGGCGTAAAGATCAGGCGGGCCATCAACTTCACGGCATCGCGCGGCGTCCAGTGCTCGCCGGCTTCCTCGTTGTTGGCCTCGTTGAAGCGGCGGACCAGTTCCTCGAACACCGTGCCCATGGCGTGGTTGTCGAGGCCGGGGTGCTTCACCGTACCGTCGCCGTTCAGCACGGGCTTCGGGCCGAGGTTGATCGCGGAGTCGAGGAACTTCTCGATCAGGGTTCCGAGTACGTCGGCACGTGAGAGCTTGGGCACCTGATTGCGGAACTCGAAGTTGTCGAGAATGTCCTGAACGTTCGGCGAGAAGCCATCGAGGTAGGCCTCGAAATCGGCCTTGAGCTGTGCCTGGCTGGACCGGTTGCGCAGGTCGCGCATGGTGAAGCGGGAGGTGTTGTAGAATGCTTGGCCAGCGGCTTGCCGCAGCGCCGGATCCTGATTGGTGATGCCGGCGTCATCGAGGTTCTTTTTCATCGACATCACGGCCGGCTTCGTGGGTTCGAGCACCGCGTCCAGGCGGCGAAGGACCATCATCGGCAGGATCACATCGCGATATTTGCCGCGCACATACAGATCGCGCAGGGCGTCGTCGGCGATCCCCCAGATGAAGTTGGTGATCCAGTTAAGGTCGCCGTTGCTCATGCCGCTCCCACGTCATCGCGTCGTCGCTCGAAAATACGTCAAGCGCGCCGTCCCACTAAAAACGATTCGCAAGTCAGATCCGGACGCAGAGCGTTATCTAACGGTAGATTTGATCTGGTCACGACCACCGAGTCCAAAGGACGCATCGATTGCCGGTCTCGCGCCCTAAGGCGCGATCCCCCAAACCAGCGCGGTCGACACGGTCGCCGACGATTTCAGTCCGGGCATGGCCGCGAGTTTGATCAGGCGGTCGATGGAAGAACCACTCCGGTCAGTATGGCCACGAAGTGGGTGGCGGCGGCCACCGTCACGAAGCCGTGCCAGATGGCCCTTCGGAACGGCAGGGCCTTGTTCAGGTAGACGATCACGCCCAGCGAATAGATCAACCCACCAGCCAGCAGCAGGATCAGCGCGACCGCAGAAACGCTCGCGACCAGGGGTTTGATCGCCACCACGGCGATCCAGCCCAGGGCGAGATACAGGCCGATCCAGAATTTCTTGCCCAGTCCCGGAGCCAGAAGTTTGCCCGCCGCGGCCCCCAGAGCCAGGATCCAAACCGCGGCGGTCATGCTCCAGGCCCAGGCGCCCGTCAGCCGCTGGGTCGTGAAAGGTGTGTACGACCCCGCGATCATCAGAAAGATGGCGGCGTGATCGAACCGACGCAGCAGAGGCCTTCGGCGGGCGCCGGCCAGATTGTAGGCGGTCGAGGCCAGGAACATCAGGACAAGGCACACGCCGTAGAGCCCGACCGCGGCGGCCAACCCGAGGCGCCCGACGCCAAGCGAGAGCCCAAGCAGCGCGAGCCCGCCGATGGCTCCGCCCGCGAGGCCAATGATATGAACCCAGCGATCGGCGGATCGTTCGATCGGTCTGGGATAGTGGTCGGCTTCGGCGGCCACGGTTGGAAGCTGAGCGATCACTGCGCGTCCTTTCGTCACCCCGCACAATCGCCGAAAATTCCATCTGAGTGAAGCCTTGCGCGGTTCGGGATTGCGCGCCATGGCGGGTTACGAGAAAACCCGGCTACAAATGGGTTCCCTGAACAGGATACCGAAGGTCGCCAATTGGACGACAACACGCCCGACCCCTTGATGTCCGCCTATCTGGAGCGCCGCGAGGAGTTGGTGCGGTATTTCCGCGCACGCCTGCGGTCTCTCGAGGCAGCTCAGGACGTCGTCCAGGATATCGGCCTGAAGATCGCGCGCCAGCGGATCGACGAAATCGATAATCCGGCCGCCTATCTCTATCGGCTGGGCTCCAACATCATGCTCGATCACCTAAAGCGGGAGCGCCGGGTGCAACGTCGCGCGACGGCTTGGCGCGAGGCGACGATCGATACCGATGGTGGATTTCAACCTAGAACCGAAGATCCAGCGGCCGATGAGGTCGTATCCGCCCGGGAACGGCTGAAACTGATCATATCGACGGTGAACCAGATGCCGGCGCCGGTCCAGGAAGCCTTTCGGCTTCACAAGCTTGAGGGCATGAGCCACGCGGAAACCGCGGTCGCCATGGGCGTTTCACGCTCCAGCGTTGAAAAATACATCATGGCCGCGCTTAAACGCATCGTCACCAAGGTAGGACGATGACGAACAAGCGAGTTGAGACGCATACGAATTTATTGTGGAGGCGACCAGCCAATCGTGTCGTCGTCTCAGTGGGGACTGGGGTTTGGGTTTGGACGGCGCGCGAGCGTCGAGGACAATGACGGCTAGCGATAACACATGTTGGACCGAGGAGACCGGCGACCAGGCTATTGCTTGGCTTGTCCGCGTCCAATCCGACGCCGCGACGGCGGAGGATTGGTCGGCCCTGACGTTATGGTTGGAGGTCTCGCCTACAAACCGAGCCGCGTTCGAGCACTATGAGTTCCTGTCCGCGGAGATCGAGGATCAGGCTGAAGCGATACTCGCGGGTCTCGCTAAACCGTCGGCCGACATTCTGCCCTTCCCCGTCAAGATACTGAGACCGTCGAAGCCTACGTGGAACGCCGGTCGCGGCGCCATAGCGGCCGGGCTTGCCGCCATCGCCGCCTTTGTGGGTTTCGGAACCTGGCGCGCCTCGGAAGGGTCGCTGCAGATTTATCGAACAGCCATCGGAGAAACCCGCGCGATCACCCTTGCCGATGGCAGCCATATTCGCATGGATGCGGCGTCAACGCTGTCGGTCCGCCTGGGCTGGTTCGCGCGCAAGGTTGATATGGGAGACGCCGAAGCCACCTTCGATGTGGCCAAGAATCCGAACCGGCCCTTCGAAATCGCTGTTCGGGACCAAAAAGTGCGCGTGGTCGGCACGGAATTCAACATTCGTAACTACGACGGTATAGTGAACGTGACCGTTCGGCGTGGGATCGTCGCGATTTATCAGCCGACCCTGTCCAACGAGCCCATCGCCCGGCTTACGCCAGGCTGGGCGATGCGGCACACTGTCGGGTCGACCCAGTCCGTTCGTGACCAGGTTGACCCGAATCAGGCTTTTGCCTGGACTCAAGGTCGGCTGGTCTGTGACCATCAGCGGCTTTCGGAGATCGTCGCCTACCTAAATCGGCGGTACGCTGATCCGATCCATGTCCCACGCTCCGCCGAGGGCCGGCTCTTCACTGGTGTGCTTGCGCTTGATGATCAGCGGGATGTAGCGCGTCGTCTTGCCGCTTATCTGTCACTTTCCGTCCATAGATCGGAACGCAATATCATCCTAAGCTAATGGGATGTTCCAACCTGGAGTTCCGCGCGACGGGCGCTTGCGAGGTAGGCGTTCCTGGGCGCTGACCTGGATCGTCGCGTTCGCGGCGCTTCAGGCAGGGGGAGCGCGCGCTTCAGACTCCAAGCAGGATTTCAATATCCCCGCCAAACCACTTTCAGCGGGCTTGGTCGATTTCGCGGTCCAGGGACACCTTTCCATAAGCCTAGTTGATCTTGGCCCGTGTGGTTCAACCCTTCGATCGCTGAGCGGCCGTTTTACCGCCGAAACCGGCCTGCGGCGGCTGTTGAGCGGCAGCGGGTGTGGCTACCGACAGATCGACGCTCGCGCCTTCGCCGTGACGACCGCCGAGGCGAAGCACTCGGCCGCTCTGCAGGCCATCCGGCTTCCCCATCACCTTACAGCGCCCGAAGCAAGCGACCTGATCGTGGTGGCTACACACCGACCCACGCCAGCCGAACGCCTTGCCTATTCGGTGTCGTCCGTCTCCGGCGCGGTCCTGCGCGACCAGGGCATACGCGACATCGGCGATCTCACCCTGATCAGCCCCGCACTGACCTTGACCAATCTCGGCATGGGTCGAGACAAGGTGCTGCTGCGCGGCCTTTCGGACGGCCCCTTGACCGGCCTGACCCAATCGCTGGTGGGCATCTATCTCGACGATACGCGCCTGACCTACAACGCCCCGGACCCGGACTTACGGCTGGTGGATATGGAACGGGTCGAGGTGCTTCGGGGTCCACAGGGCGCGCTCTATGGCGCTGGCTCCCTGGGGGGCGTGGTGCATCTTGTCCCGCATACACCGGATCCTGATCGACCGTCGGTCTGGGCGGGAGCCATGGTGAGCTTTACCGAGGCGGGAGGGACCTCACACACGGCCGACGGGACATTCAACCTGCCGCTGCTGTCGGGACGCGGCGCCGCGCGCCTGGTCGTCTACCACGAGGTTGATGGAGGTTATCTTTACAACAAATTTCTTCAGATCGACGATGTCAATAGCTCTCAAAGAACCGGGGGCCGATTGACAATTGACTACAAGTTAGACAACCGATGGACACTCTCAATGGGAGCCGTTATTCAACATATCGGCTCGGATGATACGCAATATACTTCTTTCAGTTCCCAACCAGATACACGAAAGACCCGCATACCTGAGCCACATAGGAATGATTTCACGGAATACCATCTTGGATTAACTGGAGATCTTGGCTGGGCCAAGGCCCACGCCTCGGTGGCCTATATCGACCACAATATCTTCAGCCGCTACGACGCGAGCCTGTCTCCGCCAATTCGGGTGGTTCCGCCGGGACCGGCCGCTTTCGATGCGCTGGACACCATACACTCGATAGTGACCGAAGAGACACTGATTTCCTCGCCCGAACGCTCGGTGCAATGGCTGGCTGGATTATTTTATGCGCACACCACGCAGTTCAATCACCTGAGTCTGACCGCCGTGACCCCGCCCCCGACCATTCAATACGAAGAGGTGAGACATGACACCCGCGACGAGGGCGCACTGTTCGGCGAGGCGACCGTGCCGATCTACCATGGCCTGAGCATAACGGGCGGGGGCAGGTTTTTCACCGCCCGGGACGCCGTAACCAGTGTCAACACCGTGTTCACCGTATTCACCTCGGCCCCTTACGCGGGCAGCGTGCACCAGACCGGGTTCGCTCCAAAGGTGGTCATTTCCGACCGAATTTCGCCTTCGCTGCTGGTCTATGTTCAAGCGGCGCAAGGCTATCGGACGCCCGGGATCAATACCGCCGCCACACCGGGTGAACGGCTGGCGGACCCCGGCGGGAACGAACCGTTGAGACTTTTCAAGGGTGATCGTCTTTGGAGCTTCGAAGCCGGCGCGAAAATCACGGCGCTGGGTGGACGGCTGCGGATCGGCTTGGCCGGTTTTGATGTTCAATGGAAGGACATTCAAAGCGACCAATTGCTGCCCTCCGGCATTCCGTTCACCGCCAACATCGGTGATGGTCGGAATCTGGGCCTTGAGTTCGAAGCCGCGCTTCGTATCGCCGCCCTGGATCTACGCGCCGAAATGATCCTCAACGACCCGGTGTTGTACCACGCCAACCCGGCCTTCCCACTGTTGTCCAACCTCGGCCTGGGGGTGGTTCCCGACAAGTCCTTCGGCCTGAGCGCTCACTATGCCTGGAAGATATGGGGGGGGCGATCACTGAACCTGGACGGCCACGTAACCTACGTCGGGGCGTCGAGCTTGCTGCTCAACATCGCCACTTCGACCAGGATGGGAGATTATACAACCGGCAGGGTCGCCGCCTCGATCGTCGATGATCATTGGCGTTTGACCCTGGCGGTCGACAATCCAGCCGACGTCAGCGCCAACACCTTTGCCTACGGCAATCCGTTCACCATCCGCTCCACGCCACAAAGCACCCCACTTCGGCCGCGCACCATATCGCTGGGCGTAGAAGTCGGGTTCTAGGGCTCGCGTCCGCCCACATCCGTGGATTGAACGACGCCGCGCGACGGAACCACTCAGCGAGCCCGCGGTTCCGTTGATCGCCGGTTTCCGAAAGTCCAAGCCATGTCGATCCGTCTGCTGCAGTTTTCGGACATCCACTTCGGCGCGGAGAACGCCGCCGCGGTCGAGGCGGCCAGGGTGTTCGCCCATGCGACGCCCTTCGATCTGCTTGTCCTGTGCGGGGATATCACCCAGCTCGGCCATGGTGACGAATTCAGCGCGGCCAGCCGCTGGGTCTCCAGCTTGCCGCGGCCCTGGCTGTCGACGCCGGGCAACCACGACACGCCCTGGATGGGGCTGGTCGACCGTCTCGTCCGCCCCTTTCAGAACTATGCGCAGGCCATCGGCCCGATCGAAACTGGTTTCAGCGCACCCGGGATTGTGGTCCAGGCCATCAACACGGCGCGAGGCTGGCAGATTCGGCTAAACTGGTCGAAAGGGGAGATATCCCTCCGTCAGGCGGCCGAGGCCGCCGGCCGGCTGCGGGGCGCGCCGCACGGCGCGGCCCGCGTCCTGGTCTGCCACCATCCGCTGGTGGAACCGGCCGGCGAACCCATCACGGCCCGCGTGCGCGGCGGGCGCCGGTCCGCGCGGCGCCTGGTGGCCGCGGGGGTTGATGTGATTCTCACCGGCCACCTCCACACCCCTTTCGTCCAGCCCCTGCCCTTTGGCGATCATCTCACCTATGCGGTTGGGGCGGGCACCCTCTCCTTGCGTGAGCGGGGTGCGCCACCCAGCTTCAATATAGTCGACATCACCGGCGAAGTTTTGGCGGTGACCGCCATGGCCTATGAAGGCGGGCGTCTTGATGAATATCGACGATGGACCATGCCCTTACGTCCAAGACATACGGCGACAGCGCCGATCTGAGCTAGGCCGCGCCTCCCGCCAGGCAGGAACCGCCGACGCGCGGGGGCGTTTGAGTTTTGCCCGCGGACGGGCGTTGTCGCGATTGGAACCTCCCCGCAATGTCGCTTGATCCATCTCCGGCTGGTGCGCTCGAACACCCGCAGCTTGGCCGCGTCGTCGGTGTCATCAACATCGCCGGGGGCAGCTGCGACGCGGGTTCGGAAGCCCGAATGCTGGAGGTGTTCGCCGCGGCCGGAATCCCCGGCGCCAAGGTTGTCGGCGTCCAACCGGACGAGCTCGAACAGGCGTTAACGGATGCGGTGGAAAATTCCGATCTGGTGGTGGTCTTGGGTGGCGACGGCACCATCCGAACGGCGGCGGCCATCTGTGGGAAAGCCGGTCGGCCGCTTATCCCGCTGGCGGGAGGCACGCTGAACATGTTGCCGCACGCGCTATACGGACCGGGGCCATGGGAGAAAGCATTGGCGGACACACTGGCCGCGCCGACGATGCGGGTGGTGAGCGGCGGCGACGCAGGAGGGCAACCCTTCTACTGTGCGGCTGTTTTTGGCGCACCATCGCTGTGGGCGGACACCCGGGAAGCCTTGCGCCATGGAGATGTGGCTCAGGCGGCCGCGGGCGCCGTCACCGCCATCCGCCGTCATTCGGAGGCCCTCGACTACAGTTTTGGAGACGAAACGCCGGGCGAAGCCGAGGCGGTGGTGGTCATGTGTCCACTAGTCTCCAAGGAGCTGGCCGCCGACGACCAAACTTTGGAAGCATCCGCTGTTGATCCCGCGACCGCTACCGCGATGCTCGGGTTGGCCTTCCGGGCGATGGTCAACGACTGGCGCAACGACCCTTCGGTGAAACTGGCGAAGGTCAGGCGCGTGGGTCTATCCGGCCACGGCAAAGTCCCCGCCATCCTGGATGGTGAACGGGCGGATTTCGATCGCACTGTCGCCATTTCATTTGTTCCGTCCGCATTCCACGCCGTCGTGCCCGCGGAGACCGAAGGCTGACACGGCGTGACACGACCCACCCCCTGCCCTACCATCGGCCTCTGAGGGAAAAGGGAACAAGCAATGACAAGAGCGACAACCATCCTATTCGCCGTCGCTGTCCTGGTGCTGGGCGCCTCGAACGCCTCACGAGCACAGACGTCGGCGATCACCGCGGCGGTGGCCGACCCTGGCCGGCCGGCCGCCGACACGGCCCGCGACGCCGTCCGTAAGCCAGCGGAGATGCTCGCCTTCGCGGGGCTCAAATCCGGCGACACCGTGTTGGAGGTCTTGCCAGGAGGCGGCTATTTCACCCGACTGATCAGCAAGGCGGTCGGACCCAAGGGCCATGTCTACGCCGGTGCGCCGGAGGGGAAATTTCGTGAAGCCGCCGCCGCCATCGCCGCCGATCCGGCCTACGCCAATGTAAGCGTCGTGGGCCTCGACGCCGCCGCCATGGCGACGCTACCGCCGCTGAATCTGATCTGGACCTCAGAAAACTACCACGACCTCCACCTTACCCGCATTCACCTGGATGTCGGCGCGATGGACGCACTTTGGCTTTCACGGCTCAAGCCCGGTGGCGTGTTGATCGTCGTCGATCACGCCGCCCTGCCCGGCGCGCCGGTCACGGCGACCGCCGACGCTCTGCACCGCATCGACCCGGCCGCGGCCGCAAAGGAGGTGGTGGCCGCCGGCTTCGTCCTGGATGGTGAATCCCAGGCCCTGCGCAACCCGGTCGATCCTCATACCGCGAATGTGTTCGACCCCTCGATCCGAGGCCGCACCGATCAGTTCGCCTATCGATTCAAGAAGCCGGGGTGATGCACTGAAGCTCCGTCAGGCCTTCGCGCGGGCGATATACCGGTCGATCACCGTCGGCAGAATGTCCAGCGGCACGGCCCCATTTGTCAGGCCCGCATCGTGGAAGGCGCGGATGTCGAACCGGTCGCCCAGCGCTGCCTTGGCGCGGGCTCGCTCGCGCAGCCAGGTAAGCTTGCCCAGCATATAGCCGCAGGCCTGACCCGGGGCGACGCAGTAGCGTTCGATCTCGGTAGTGGCGCTGGCGTCCTTGTCGCCCAGCACTTCGACATAGTAGCCGATCGCCTTTTCGCGGCTCCAGCGCTTGGCGTGCATGCCGCTATCAACCACCATTCGGACGGCGCGGAACAGGGCGTCGTGCAGATAGCCGATACGGCCCAGGGGGTCGCCCTCGTACATGCCCATTTCCTCGGCCAACTGCTCGGAATAGAGCGCCCAGCCCTCGATATAGGCCGAGAAGAACGACAGCTTGCGGATCAGCGGCAGAGGCGCTTCCTGGGCGATGGAAAGTTGCAGGTGATGGCCGGGAATGGCCTCGTGATAGGTGAGGGTAGGCAGGGTCCAGCTCGGGACTTCGGCGGTGTCGCGCAGGTTGATGTAGTAGGCGCCAGGGCGGGAACCATCGAGGGCGCCATTGTTGTAGTAGCCGCCCGGCGCGCCGGCCTCCGTGTAGGGGGGTATGCGCTTGATCTCGACCTTGGCCTTGGGTAGCACGCCAAAATATTTGGGTAGGCGGGCCTGGACCGCCGCCACCTTGACGTTCAAGTCGGCGAGCAGCTTGGCCTTGCCATCGTCAGTATTGGGATAGCGGTAGCGAGGATCGTCATACATGGCCCGGTATCGCTGACCGACGGTTCCCTGGGTTAGGCCCTGGGCCTTCATCGCCTCGTCCGCCCGCGCCGAAAGCTCGGCCACCAGAGACAGGCCCTGGCGATGGATTTCATCGCCGGTCAGGGTCGTCGTGGTCCAGAACGCCACCGAGGCTGTGTAGTAGGCGTCGCCGTCCGGCAGACGCCACACGCCGGCGTCATGGCTGGCCACCGCGCGCAGGGCCTGGGCCAGGGCGATCTGTCGGTCGAAAGCGGGGGCCACCTTGTCCAGATAGATTTTCGTCGCCCGGGCCGCCCAATCGCCGTCGATTGCCTTTTCCTTGGTCCGCCGGACCAGGGAGTCCACCAGGACCGATTTTTCGGTCGGCGTCGCGCGCAGGCCTTTCAACTGAATCAAGGTGTTATCGAGCACGAAGTCAGGTGGGACCACACCATTGGACTGGTCGAGGCGCACGTTGTCAGCGTCCTGATCCATGGCCGTGGCGAAAGCCTCAAGACGGGCCAGATAGGCCTCGGCATCAGTCTTGCTGGTGATCTGGTGCTGGGAATCCAGGAAATCGGGCAGGTCGTGATAGGCCGAACCCTGGAACTGGTTGAGGAAATACGGTGAACCCGCGCCACCGCCCGCGTATTTGAAGCGCCTGGCGTTCTCCACCTGCTGGCGCTGCCCATAGAGCACGACATCGCGATTGAGCGCGTCGGAAGGCGGCAACGCGCTGGCGTCGAAAGCTTCCAGCCGACGGAGCTGATCCTCGCCCAGCGCCTGCTGAACCTTGACGCCCGCCGGGGAACGATCGGAAAGTTTGAACTTCTGACCGGCGCGCGGACCGACATCCAGCCCGAGCGAGGTGGCGCCCTCCGGCTGCAGGTCGAGCCCCTCGCTGACGAAGGCGTCAAACAGCTTGTTGAGATCGGCCGCCGTTCCGGGAGCGGCGAAAGCGGATGGACCCACGCCCACGCCACCAGCAAGGGTGGCGGCGCCGGCGGTGGCGAGCAGTTGACGACGGTTCATGGCTGGGACCCCAAGAGACTGTTTTGCGGGTCTATCGGTAGACAACGCTTGGCGTGGCGGCCAGTTACCGTTTGTTTAGGGCGAAACAATCGGAGGACGCGCATTGACCCAACCCCGCATCAATCCAGACGGCCCGCTAAAGGGCAGGGTCGCGCTGGTGACCGGCGCCAGCCGCGGCATAGGCGCCGCCATCGCCGCGCGCCTGGTGATGGAAGGCGCGCGTGTCGCCGTCTCGGCACGCACCGCAGATGCCGGCGAGAGCCGTCTGCCCGGGACTTTGGCCGAAACACTGGCCCGTCTCCGCGCCGCCGGCGGCGATGCGCTGGTGATCAAAGCCGACCTGGCCCAGGCCAGCGAGCGGGAACGGTTGATCGCTGAAACCGTCGCAACGCTGGGCGATGTCGACATCCTGATCAACAACGCCGCGATCACGTTTTTCATGCCGGTGGCCGACTTCACCGAGAAACGTTTCAAGCTGATGATGGAGGTTCAGGTGCAAGCGCCGTTCCATCTCTCCCAGCTGGTTCTGCCGGCCATGAAGACGAAAAGGAGCGGTTGGATCGTCAACATCTCCTCGGGCGCCGCGATCGACCCCAAACCTCCCTACGGGGCCAGGGCCATCGGCGGTACGGTTTATGGGATGTGCAAAGCCGCGCTCGAGCGGTTTTCCACCGGCCTGGCTTCGGAGGTGTTTGGCGATGGGATCGCGGTCAACGCCGTCTCGCCCGGCTTGGTGGACACGCCCGGCGTCGCTATCCACGGTCTGATCACCGACGCCACCCGTGATCGCGTGCAGCCGATCGAATATATCGCCGAGGCCGTTTATCGTCTTGCCAGCGGCGATCCGGCGGTTCTCACCGGGCGTATCGCCTACGCCGAGTCCCTGCTCAAGGAACTGGCGCTGACCCCGTCGGCGATCATCTAGGGCGTCGGGCGATCGTGTCGACGAAGCCAGGCGGCGGCATACCCGCAAAGGGGCACGATCTCCTCGCCGGCGGCGCGCGCCTGATCCGCCAGGGCCTGCATGAAGCGCCCCGCGGCGCCGGTTCCGCGCAGAGCGGGCGGCGCTTCCACATGGTCGATAATCAGTTGTCCGGGGCGCCGACGGTATCGCGCGAACACGGTTTCACCGCCTTCCGCCATCTCCAGGCGCCCCGACGCCATATTATCATGCAAGCTGACCATGATTCCCGCCTTTGACAACGCCAACCCCGGACGCCCGGCCCACGACTATTTCAGTTGCCTCGGCCGAGGGCTAGTCTGTGTGAAAGCGCCGTGGGAATCGTTCGGGGGGACGGGAAAATAATCATGCGCATCGTGATGATCGCGCGAATTGGGGCCTTGGCCACACTGGCGTCTCTCGCCGGCTGTGGGAGGCCGGCTCGTGAGCCGGCTTCGACTGGCATGCCCACCAGAAAGCCCGGGCTCTGGGAACAGGTTCTGACTCGTGACGGCAAACCGGGAAAGCTGGGCGGTCTCAAAATCTGTCTGGATGCGGCTTCAGACCTGAAGGTGGGAGTCTTTGGCCGTCACTTCGCCAAGGGGACGTGCCAAAAATCGGTCAACCGTGACGCAACCGGCGCCTATCACTTCAATTCATCCTGCACCTTGAAGGGGGGAGAATTGGTGTCCACCCGGGGCGCGGCCGCTGGCGATTTCACCTCGCGCTATGACGTCCAATCAGACATCTCGGTCAGCGGTTCCCCCATTGAGACAATGAACGGCACGCATGCGATCCATATCACCGGCCGCTACCGAGGTCCCTGCCCCTCCGGCATGCGCCCTGGCGACATTAACCTGGGCTCGGGCATGAAGATAAATATCGATCAGCTCCCCACGTTTCTCGGCGCTGGCGGTGGCCCCTGAGGCGCGCTCCCGGCTGAACCAAAGTTCGCGGCGCACCCTAAAATCGTTCGACCGCCATGGCGACGGCCTCGCCACCGCCAATGCACAGCGACGCCAAGCCACGCTTTTCGCCCCGCGCCTCCAGGGCCGACAACAAGGTCGCCAGGATTCTCGCGCCCGAAGCGCCGATCGGATGTCCGAGCGCGCAGGCGCCGCCGTTCACGTTCAGCGTCTCGCGGGGAATGTCCAATTCGCGCATCGCGATCATCGCCACGACGGCGAAGGCTTCATTGACCTCAAAGAGATCGACATCATCGATGGCCCAGCCAGCGCGCTTCAATGCCTGGCGCATGGCGGGGACGGGAGCGGTAGTGAACATACCCGGCGCCTGAGCGTGAGCGCCATGACCGGCGATCCTGGCGATCGGATTGAGCCCCAACCGCGCCGCGGTCGAGGCGCGCATCATCACCAAGGCGGCGGCGCCGTCGGAGATCGACGAGGCGTTGGCGGCCGTGATCGCCCCATCCTTGGCGAACGCCGCCTTCAAGGTCGGGATCTTGGCCGGGTCCGCCTTAAGGGGCTGTTCGTCATCACGGACCGTCTCGACACCCTTGCGACCCGCGATCTCGACCGGGACGATCTCCCGGGCAAAGGCGCCGCCCTCCACCGCCGCCTTGGCGCGCGCCAGGCTTTCAATGGCGTAGGCGTCCATGTCGGAGCGGGTGAACTGGTAAGCGGCTGCGGTTTCCTCGGCGAAGGCCCCCATCAGTTTGCCGCCATTATAGGCATCCTCAAGACCGTCCAGATACATCGAATCCATCACCCGATCATGACCGATGCGCGCCCCCGCCCGATGCTTGGTCAGTAGATACGGGGCGTTGGACATGCTCTCCATGCCACCCGCGATAACGATATCCGAGGACCCTTCGGCCAGGGCGCCATGGGCCAGTATGGCCGCCTGCATCCCTGAACCGCACATCTTATTGACCGTCGTGGCCTGAACCTTCTGAGGCAGACCGGCGCCGAGGGCAGCCTGCCGCGCCGGCGCCTGACCCAGCCCCGCCGGCAGCACACAACCCATCAGGATCTGGTCGATAGCCTCAGGCGCCACACCGGCTCGCTCGACCGCCGCCCGCACCGCCGCCGCGCCCAATTGTGTCGCCGTCGCTCCGGCCAGACTGCCTTGAAACCCGCCCATCGGAGTGCGGGCGTAAGACGCTATGACGATGGGGTCGGCGGACATGGACTGAACTCCTTGGGTATTGGGAGATTTCTCGACGTTTCGATTGTCTAGATCGCCTGGGCGGCGATGAACCCACCGCCCAGGACGCGGCTTGGCTCGGCGGCGTCGTAAAGCACACAGGCCTGGCCGGGGCTTACCGCCTCTTCGGGGGTGTCGAACGCGACTTCGACAGCGCCCGCGCCGCCGATTCGCAGGCGGGCAGGTGAAGGGGGCCGGGTCGAACGCACACGCGCCAGGACCAATCGGCCGGCCCGGGCCGCCGCTTCGATTGACGGCTCATCTCCAAGCCAGTTGGTTTCCTTGAGCACCAGCGCCGGAGCGAGCAGCGCCTCGCGCGGACCCACGAGCACCTCGCGCCGCGCCGCGTTCAATCGCACCACGAACAGAGGGTCCCCCACGGCCACATTCAACCCGCGTCGCTGGCCCACTGTATAGCGGCTGATGCCTTCATGACGGCCCAACACCCGGCCGTCGACATGAACGATGTCTCCAGCCTTGGCGGAACCCGGGCGGATCTTGTCGATCACCGTGGTGTAGCGTCCCTCCGGCACGAAGCAGATGTCCTGGCTGTCGGGCTTGTCGGCGATGGAAAGTCCCATTTCCGCCGCCGCCGCCCGCACCTGCGACTTTTCCAGGTCACCCAAGGGAAAGCGCAGATAGGCCAATTGCTCGGGCGTCGTGGCGACCAGGAAATAGCTCTGATCCCGGCTCGGATCGACCGCGCGATGCAGCCTGGGTCCATCCGCGCCCACGGTCCGGCGAACATAGTGGCCGGTGGCGAGCGCGGTGGCGTCAAGATCCCGGGCGACCTGAAGAAGGTCCCGGAACTTGACCGTCTGATTACACCGCACACAGGGAACCGGCGTCTCGCCACGCTCATAAGCGCTGGCGAAGTCCTCGATCACGGCCTCGCGAAAGCGAGTTTCATAGTCCAGCACGTAATGTGGAATACCGATCGCGTCCGCCGCGGCCCGGGCGTCCAGAATGTCCTGGCCGGCGCAGCAGGCCCCCTTTCGTCCAACGGCGGCGCCGTGATCATAGAGTTGGAGGGTTACCCCGATCACATCATAGCCCGCCCGCTTGAGCAGCGCGGCGGCCACGGTCGAATCGACGCCTCCCGACATGGCGGCCACGACGCGCACCCCTACCGGCAGAGCCGTGGCGGCGCGCGCCATGCTTTCGATATCGACGGCTATGGGTGAGTAGGGGGGCATCGGTGCTTCGGGCCGGGTGTGATCCCGGTCTACTTAGTGCGCGCACGGGGCTTTGGCGAGGGCGGCCGCCCGAACCGCCGGTGACCACGGTCGGCATTGCTCCCGCCCCCGCGCGCTGATAGCCGTCTGTTTGAACAGGCGCGAAGGTTTCTCGAAGGGTGACGGCTATGACTCCGATCAAGGGCGACTTGGCCGCGGCCGCGCGCCGGGGCCGCGTCTGGTCGGTTCTCACATTCGATCGACTGATTACCGGCCAGGTCATCCATCTGGTCTATTGGGCGGGCCTGAGTGTTATCGTGATCGCCGCATTCTCGGTCATCGGTGCGAGCATCGGCGTGGCGTTGCGCGAACCGAGCGTGGCTTCGGTCCTGCTGGCGGTCCCGATCCTTGTCGTGGGTCTTCTGATTGTGGGCGGCGCCGGGCTGATCTGGCGCGCCTTCTGCGAATTTTACGTGGCGGTGTTTCGCATCAGCGACGATCTGGCCGCGCTGCGCCGGGTGGCTGAGGACGAAACCAAGGCCTGATCGCGCCGCACGCGCCACGGACACCCATCATTCGGTCCGATCACGAAAGATTCATCAAAAAAGAGTCATGCTGATCTTGGCTTGACTCGCCAAATCACCCTACCGATTCGCACCAGTCGTTAACCATTTGGCCGTCTAGAGTCTGATGGAACTTGTGCGGCAGGCTCGGCCTGGGATTTCATCCCGGCCTCGACCGAAGCGAATAGAGAGGGTGAAGCATGCGTGTTTTATTGATCGAGGATGAACCTGCCGTCGCTCGCAGCATTGAGCTAATTCTGAAATCAGAGGGGTTCAACGTCTACTCCACCGATCTTGGTGAAGAAGGTATCAATCTGGCGAAACTCTATGAGCAGGACATTATCCTATTGGACCTTCACCTTCAGGACATGAACGGCCTGGATGTCGTCCGTGCGCTTCGGACGGCGAAGATCGAGACACCCATCATGATCTTGTCGGGTAGCGCTGAAATCGAAACCAAAGTGAGGACGTTGGGGATCGGCGCCGACGACTATGTCACCAAGCCCTTTCACCGCCAGGAACTGATAGCCCGAATTCATGCGGTGGTCCGGCGGTCCAGGGGACACGCTCAATCGGTGATCAGGACCGGCGATATCGTCGTCAATCTGGACGGCAAGACGGTTGAAGTGCGTGGTGAGCGAGTACACCTCACCGGTAAAGAATACCAGATGCTAGAGTTACTGTCCCTGCGCAAGGGCACGACTCTGACAAAAGAAATGTTCTTGAATCACCTCTATGGCGGACTTGATGAGCCGGAAGTGAAAATTATCGACGTGTTTATTTGCAAGCTCCGCAAAAAATTGAACATACTTGCCAAGGATGACTACATCGAGACGGTCTGGGGACGCGGCTATATGCTACGCGACCCGCAACCCATGGCCGCAATGGCCTGATCGGCCTCACACCCAAAAAATTTCACGACTGGCCCTTGCCAAAATCGATATAAGTTCGATATATCGGAATGCACGATATATCTCGTGTGTTTTTGAAAGACACGAACATTATGTTCCATCATAGACATCGACACCATGAACGCGGCCTCTCCCACCCCAGAGGCGGTCGTTTTGGCCGCTTCCTGCACGAGAGAGAGCCCCACGGATCTCGCGGACGCCACGGCGGCGGTCGGGTCTTCGACCAGGGCGACCTGCGCTGGGTGATCCTCAAGCTGATCTCCGAGCGGCCCAGCCACGGCTATGAGCTGATCAAGGCCATCGAGGAACGTCTGGGCGGCGCCTATAGTCCGAGCCCCGGCGTGGTCTATCCAACCCTGACCCTGCTTGAAGAGCTCGGGCTGGCGGCGGCGATCCAGAGTGACGGACCCAAAAAGGCTTACGGGATCACCGAAGAGGGCGCCAAGGCCCTGGAAGAAAACCGTTCGACGGTCGAGGCGTTGTTCGAGCGTATCGCGACGGTCGCCGAGCGGGCCGGTGGAGGCCCGGCGCCCCAGGTCGTTCGCGGTATGGAAAACCTTCGCACCGCGCTTCGCCTGAAACTGGAGCAGGGCAAGCTCACCGAGGCTCAGGTAGCCGCTATCGCGACCGCGCTTGACACCGCGGCCCAGGGCGTCGAGCAGGCTTAGCGCCTAATCCTACGCCCTGTCTTCCGTCCGGAAGATCATGCAACAGGGGTGACCCATTTTCTGGGCCACCCCCGCGCTATTCTTGGTCAAGCGTCGAACACGATGACCGAGCGGGCGATCTGACCGGTCTTCATTTCGGCGAAGGCCTCATTGACCTCTTCGAGCTTGATCCGTCGGGAGATCATCTCGTCGAGCTTAAGCTTGCCCGCCATATACATGTCCACCAGCCGGGGCATGTCGACCGGGAAGTGGTTGGACCCCATCAGCGATCCTTGAATCTTCTTTTCACCCAGGAAGGCCCAGCCGGGAATCTCGATGGTCTGGCCAAACGGGATCATGCCGATGATGTTGGCCGTCCCACCGCGACGGATCATGCCGAAGGCTTGCTCGGCGGTCTTTTTCAGGCCGATGGCTTCAAAGCTATGCTGAACGCCGCCCTTGGTCATCTCCAGCACCGCCTTTACCGGATCGGTGTCGGCGGCGCAGATAAAGTCAGTGGCGCCAAAATGACGGGCCAGGTTGTCCTTCGACGCCGACAGGTCGATGGCGATGATACGGCTGGCGCCGGCGATCGCCGCTCCATTGATCGCCGCCAGCCCCACACCGCCGGCGCCGATCACGGCCACAGTGTCGCCCGGCCTGACGTTGGAGGTATGGAACACCGCCCCCACGCCGGTCATGACGCCGCAACCGATCAAGGCGGCACGGTCCAAGGGCATGTCCTTTCGGACCGCCACGCAGGCATGCTCATGAATAAGCATCTGCTCGGCGAACGATGAAAGGTTCAGATATTGCAGCATCGGACCGGTCGGCTGGGACAGGCGCGGTTCGTCTTCGGGGCCGCGCTTGGTGTCCGAGCTGACGCACAGGCTCATATGGCCGGTGAGGCAGAACTCGCAATGACCGCAGAAGGCCGAGAGGCAGGTGATGACGTGGTCGCCCACCTTCACCGTGCGCACCTCCGAGCCGATCTGTTCGACCACCCCGGCGCTCTCGTGGCCCAGCACCGCCGGCAAGGGATGGGTGTAGAGCCCTTCAATAAAATGCAGGTCCGAGTGGCAAACCCCCGCGGCGACAGTGCGAACCAGAACCTCATGCGGTCCGGGTTTGTTGATCTGGACGTTCTCGATCTGCAGCGGGGTTCTCACCTCACGCAATACGGCGGCCTTCATCGTTCCATCTCCCGTGGTCCTTGCTTGCCGAGGCTTATCGCCGCTTCGACCAGGGTCGCCAAGGGGAAATCACCGATGGCCGGCGGTCGGCCCCGAGCGGAACGCAAGCACACGAACGTGTCGCTAGCTGGTAAAGATGTCCGGTTTTTGTAGCTCGTGATCTGTCCGCTTCGTTCTGTCTGTGTTCCTGGGCATGCCCAGGAAAAAATGCTGTCATGGAAGTGTGTCATGCGGCGATTTTGGTGGTGTCGATGATG
>JBBRPO010000047.1:0-28600 GCA_038227865.1 Caulobacterales bacterium | reverse complement strand
GGGAAATAGATCATTGGCCGGTCGTAGACGGGCAGCATCTGCTTGGAAATGCCGAGGGTCATGGGATGCAGCCGCGTTCCGCTACCGCCCGCCAAGATAATTCCTTTCATAGATCAGTCCTTTATCTTGGCGCACAACGACCCCTGCCCGGGTCAAACAGCGTGCCTCAATCTACAACTTGCGGGCAGACTCATATTCAGTCAGGAACCAGCGATAGGCGTCTTCAACGCCTTTTCGCAGACCAATTCGCGGAGACCAGCCCATAGCGCGAAGCTTGTCCGCACTCATGAGCTTGCGTGGCGTGCCATCCGGCTTGGACAGGTCGAACTCCAGCTTTCCCTCAAATCCAACCACGTCCGCTACCATACGTGCAAGTTCGAGGATGGTGACATCCTCTCCGGATCCTACATTGATGGGTTCTAGGGCGGAATAGCGCTGAATCAGGAACACGAGCGCGTCGGCGCAATCGTCCGCGCTGAGAAACTCGCGCCGAGGCGCGCCCGAACCCCAGACGGTCATGGCCGCATGGCCACCCACTTTAGCCTCGTGGGCCTTGCGTATCAAAGCCGGAAGCACGTGACTTGACGAGAGATCGAAATTGTCCCCCGATCCGTAGAGATTGGTCGGCATGGCCGAGATGAAGTCGCAACCCGACTGTGCTCGGTAAGCCTGTGCCAGCTTGACGCCCGCGATCTTGGCGATCGCGTACCACTCGTTGGTCGACTCCAACGGTCCCGACAACAGGGCGTCTTCGGTAATCGGCTGCGCCGCAAACTTGGGATAGACGCAGCTCGACCCCAGGAACAATAGCTTGGAAACACCGCATGCAGCCGCTGCAGCGGTGACGTTCGCCGCGATCATCAGATTATCATAAAGGAAGTCTGCGGGTGACTGACTGTTGGCAAGAATGCCGCCGACCTTTGCTGCGGCCAAGAAGATCGCATCGGGCCTATTCGCCGCGATCCAGATCTCAGTCTCCGTTTGGCGAGCAAGATCAACCTCATCCCGGCCTGCGGTTAGAACCTCGCAATTTTCAGACTGTAACCGGCGAACAATTGCCGAGCCGACCATTCCCCTGTGACCGGCGACCCAAATCCGCTTGCCTTCCAGCGAATAGATAACTTCAGTCGACATTACGCCGGTCTTCCTTGGCGACCGCGATCATATCGTGCTTGACCATCTCGGCGCAGAGATCGGTCCACTTGGTTTCGTGTCTCCATCCGAGCACGCGTTCGGCCTTGGAAGGGTCGCCGATCAACAGGTCCACTTCGGTCGGGCGGAAGTAACGCGGGTCGACCTCGACGATCACTTTGCCGGTCTTACTGCAAAAGCCCTGTTCGCCGACACCTTCGCCGCGCCACTCGAGATTGGTTCCAGCCTCAGCGAAAGCGCGGCTGACAAAGTCGCGAACCATCGTCGTTTCGCCAGTTGCCAGCACATAGTCATCCGGCATGTCCTGCTGCAACATCAGCCACATGCCGCGAACGTACTCCCGCGCGTGGCCCCAATCTCGCTTCGCATCGAGATTGCCCAGAAACAGTTTTTCCTGCCGACCCAATGAAATCGCCGCCACCGCTCGAGTGATCTTGCGCGTTACGAAGGTCTCGCCGCGCAGGGGACTTTCGTGGTTGAACAAAATGCCGTTTGACGCGTGCATGCCATAGGCTTCGCGATAGTTTACTGTGATCCAGTAGGCGTAAATCTTGGCGGCAGCGTAGGGTGAACGTGGATAGAAGGGCGTTGTTTCGCTCTGCGGAACCTCTTGCACCTTGCCGTAAAGCTCCGAGGTCGACGCCTGATAAAATCGTGTTTTCCCGCTCAGACGAAGCAGTCGTATCGCCTCCAGAAGCCTAAGAGTACCCACGGCGTCCGCATTCGCAGTATATTCCGGCGTCTCGAAACTCACCGCGACATGGCTCTGGGCCGCCAGATTGTAGATTTCATCCGGTTGGGTATCCTGGATCAGTCGGATAAGATTAGTGCTGTCCGTCATGTCCCCGTAGTGCAGCATAAAGCGTTGATTTTGCTCGTGCGGATCTTGATAAATGTGTTCAAGTCGTTCCGTGTTGAACGAAGATGACCGTCGCTTCAAGCCGTGTACAACATAGCCCTTTTCCAGCAGTAAATCAGAGAGATACGCGCCGTCTTGACCTGTAACACCGGTGATCAGCGCAACTTTCGAACTCATGAATTATCCTATTAGCACTTGCTATGGCTTGGCAATTGGCTGAATGTTATGCGGTTATTCACTATCAAGCCCGAACGCTGCACCATCGCGTTTTGTCGCACCTAAATGCGATGGCTGCTGCCCGTCCCCTGCAATTCGTCAATCAGCAGACCTATACCCTCTTGCAGCGAAAGTTCGGGCGACCATCCTAATGTTTCACGCGCCTTAGAAATATCCAGAACGCTGACAGGCAGGTCGATGGCGCGTCCAGGATTGCGTCGCACTTCTACCTTTGCGGCCAGTTTGGTCTCAATGATCGCAATCACGTCGTTCACGCTCGCGCCCTTCCCGCTTCCGACGTTAAACACGGGCAAGTCCCCAGTAGGCTCAAGGGTGCATGTCGCCAGCGCGACGAGCGCCCTGGCGACATCGGAAACGTGAATGTAGTCGCGAACCACGCTGCCGTCGCCCCAAACCTCCAGGGGCCTGCCCGCTATGGCATTAGCCACGAAGGTGCTGACCAAGCCTTGATTTCGCGTTAAGTTTTGGCCCAAGCCGTAAGGATTGGACAGTCGTGCAACCCGGCAATCTACCCCCTGCGACATATGATAAACCCGCAGGTAGTTTTCCACCGCGAGTTTCGTCGCGCCGTAGACTGTCACAGGCCTCGGCATGTCCTGTTCAGATGCAACCCCATCGTTGATTCGACCGTAGACAGTGCCTCCGGAGGATAGGAAAAGTAAGCGCTTGCCGCCGAGCTGGCCGCAAGCCTCGAGCAGCGCAATGGTTGGACGGACGTGGCGATCTACGTCTGAAAGAGGATTGGCTGCGGCCGTAGACGGTATTGTAGACCACGCGTAATGGTGAATTACGTCAACGTCCGCCAAGACGTCCATCCATTCGACGTCCAATATGTCGAACGCCACTATTCGAAGTTGGGGCAATCGATTCAGACTCTCAAGTGCGTGATCAGGATTGCGGGCGCACACGGTCACGGCCTGCCCAGCGTCCAGAAGCGCACGAGCTACGTGCCTGCCAACGAACCCACCGCCCCCTAAGATTAAGTGTCGAGCCACAATCGCACCCTAGTACAGACACTCTCTCTGCCGACTGCTCCCATGCCCTTTAAAAAACGATTTAACAACTATTGCAGTGGCGCAGCGTTGGTCGAGCGTCGTCGCCAAGCAGTTTGTGCTCACCAGGCATACCCGGACTTGTATACGGTTTCCCACTCGAACCCGACCGACTCGCAGACAGCGGGAATTAGCCTTTCAATTGCGTGCAGAATCGTTCCGTCATACGGGGTGGGCTCGGCTGGATAGTCGTCCCAAGTCAGACCGAGATCCCAAAGCGGGGCAACCGCTGCCGGGCGGGCCCAGAACATGTTTCCGAGCGGGAAGACCGGTTGGGCGAGGAGGACTGGTCTGGGTGACATCCGCTCAGCTAGGCCCGCAGCAGCCTCGAAGTTTTTCGACCAGCCGACACTGTGGCGGTCCTCCGGAAAAATCAGACCCAGACTGTCTCGTTTGGCGAACAGGTCGAAAATCTGCGCCAAATCTTTTGGCGACCCCAAGAGATGATCCATGAGATAATCGCGCCAGCGATCTCCGGTGTCTCCCCCGATTACCGTGCTTTTTTTTCCGTGAAGATGCCCGACCAAACCATAACCGCCTCGCCGGATCGGGTCCGCCATGCTGGTCAGGAAAGGCCCGATGTCACGTCCTTTGTTGGGGCCAACGCTAACTTCGACGCCGCCGAGAGCGTAATCGGCGAAAGCAGCCTCTATCTGTACGCCTTTTAACCGGTCCGTGGTCGTTACGAAAACGTCGATCGGTTGCTTGATCGCATTAAGTCTATCAACGAAATAACTCGCCAATTCTGGATAGTGCATATGAATATGCAGTGCGACGCCGCCTTCAGGCATCGCGCCATTTCGAACCCCGGTAAGGGAGTGGCAAACATGGGTTATTGGCCGGACCCCTGGGGCTAAGGCAGATAGTGCCAAATCGAGCGGGACGACGCCGCTGCCCACCGCCAAACCACGCTTTGATTTGAAGAGCCCATCACTAAATCCCTTGGTCGGATTATAGGCTGAAAGCCCTTTTCTGCTTCGGGCGATATAAGTCGTGAGGACTTCCAAGTTAATTTCATCCATTCCCGTCCCATTGTGGAAGGCGGCGTCGAACGCGTTGGTCGACGCGAGATGTTCGCGGACACTAATAAGATCGGCTCGCTCAATCTTCGCCCGATTTATCTCGTCCAAAATGCGGTCCGCATAATGGTCGAATTTGAGGTGTTCGGCGATGAAGGCTGCATTGCCCGCCGCCGCACTCTTGCCTTCGTGCAGAGCCAAGCAAAGGGCGGCAGCTGCGGCAGTCGTGCTGGCGTACGGCACGGCGGCACCAGACAATTCATTGTCATTGATCAACTCAGCTATGCCTGTCGCCCCCTCGAAGCAAACAACTGGCAAGCCGGCGCTCAGAGCATCCACCGCAACATTCGGGAAGGGATCAAGCCGTGAGGGTAGATAAAATGCATCGCAGATCGAGAAGAAGCGATCCAGACCTTGCTGGGCGGGGAATAGAAAGACATTCTTCTCCAACCCCATCCGCGTGATGGCTTCGCTGACCCAAAGCGAATAGCCGAGGTCGCCAACCGGTTCGTATCCATCCCCAACCCAAAGGAAAACGACGTCTTCTCCAAAAGTCTTGACCACCTCGGCCGCTGTCTGGACGAACAATTCCACGCCCTTGCGGATTTGAACCGCGCCAGCGCCGAAGACGACCTTTGGTCGTTCGCCGCCCTGCGGCCTGACCCGCTCCCAGATTGCCTCTACCTCAAGATCTGTGCCCCGTTTCTTCGGAGGTAGGGGATTAAGGAAGCCCTGCGGGAAGATAGATATGTTGTTGGCGGGCGCACCGTAGAACGTTGCGAGTTCCTTCTGCGCTGATTCAAGTATGATTCTCGCGGGCACAAGCACCCGGTCCGCGGCAGCGACCACTTCGCCAACCTTACCCGTAGGAAGTGTGTACTCGGCAAATTCGTGTAGCAGGACGACGGTGGGAATATCTGCAAAAAGCGCAGCCCGAACAAGGGCGTGTGTTTCAACCGAATTGGCCACAATTCCAGACAACTGAAATCTGCGCTTGTAGTCTGCCAAGACGTATTTAAGATCCAGGTCGCTTATCGCCCCGGCAATCATCGAGGTGCTGACCTCGTGAAACTCGGAATCTAGGGGTCCAGGCCGCCCGATGTAGGTAATGACGTTGTGACTTGAGCTGTATTTCCTTGCAAGTGCCAATCCTACCATCGGCGCGCCAGTGCGAGACCCCTCATGATTAGCAACCAGAAGTGTCGGCTTGGCCGGGTCCACCAACACAGCACCGGGCGATATCGCTGACCGCAGATTGGGACGGCCCGATCTTCCTTCGTTCTTGCCGTAATTCAGATAGTGGCCGAACGGTTCGAGGCCGAGGTGATTTATGTCCGGATAGCGCGCAAGATAATAGCCTTGCGAGAATTCTGGCGACGGACTAAGCCCGGTCTTCGAGCCTTCCAAAATATAGTGACGAACCGCGTCCTCGCCGCGTATTTCGGTCTCAAGTTGTGAGCGGTAATAGGCGCGATCAAACCCATCCCTAATTCGTTCCATATCGTAGTTCAGAGCAATATGATTCGTATAGCGCCCCTCCTTTCGGCCCACACGCAGGTAGTGAACCAGCGGGTTCTCCCGAGATGCCTGCACATCTTTATAAATCGCGCGGTAAAATCCGCTGTCAAAATTTGCACCCAGGGATTTACCCTTGAATCCACCGAAAAGGATATAGTGTTCGGTATCGCTTAGATAGATTTGACCAACCCGTAGATCCTTGCCCGAATAATATCCGTCTGAATAGAATTCGCTGCTCTCAAGCGTTTCTGCGTCGTTGAGCAACAAGTGACGGTTTGGGTAGCGCCGTTCGGCCCGGCCGTATTCGATATAGTGCGCGAGGGCGTTTAGACCCGCATTACGTACATCATCGTAAACGGTCAGGTAGAAGGTTGAATCGAAATATTGGGAGGGGTTTAGACCGGCCACCTCCCCAGACTTGATGTAGTGTTGAACAGCATCTTCACGCGTAACGTCGCCTAAGTCGGTCTGTCTCAGGTAGAAAGCGATGTCGAAAAGTTCCGCTTCAGACTGGATCCACTCCGGTGCAGTTTTATGCGGAGCAACGACCACCGATGCGGCGAGGTCAGGTTTATCTCGTCGATCCGACCCATCCCCGTCCGGCCGCGACGCGGGTTTTGACGCTCTCTTATTTAACAACGCGAATAAATCCTCATTAGAGATCGTGCCCCGCTCGGCGAGCAGCCTAAAAAGCGGGAGGGACCAAATCCTCCCGAGGGCGGCCTGTCAGTGCCCAACAGACTGCTCTCCGTCAATGCAAAACCCTCGTAATGACGTGTCGCAAGCGGCCAGAATCAGCTCAAAAAGGCGACATAGGGTTGAACAGCGAGATCTAACAGCGGAAGACTCCGATTGTGCGAGGGACGTTTCACGGTTCTCCACGAAAATCACCTTCGTCACCCGCGTAGCTTAGAAGCCAAAAGTGGACGTTTAATTTGGGTGCCCGCAGGTCTCGATTTTGGTCAGAAATTCCCTGTGCAGGCGGCCGTCTGCGAGTAGAGTCCTACAATTATGGGAGGATGCATCGCCGATGGTGCCCTATGTACAGCGAGACCCCGACTGCAGCTTTCTCGCTGACAGTCTGCTGTGGGGTGATCAAAAAATCCGACGGGTGGAGAGCTCTAGTAGCGGGCGATACATCACGATACTGCCGGTTAGAGACTATGGCAACATGCACCAGAAGGGAGAAAGGAGTCCGCTTTCCCTTCTCACGCCAGAGGATAGGGCGGCGATCAATTCCGGGCGTACCATGCTCCTGCTTGACCATACGAACGAAGGTCCGGCGTTCAACCCCATTATCTTCGACATCTTTCACAATGAGGTCGCCGCCTTCGGCCTTCGGCGCGATAAGATCGTATTCTGCGGCCAGAACCGGCGAATGGGTCTTGATTACCGGGCCCACTACGGGGAGGGGATGAAGTTCTGGTCATACGACTACTTCCCGATGGCCATAGCGATTTGGATGGACAGCGTCCGGGGCAAGCAGATCTTTGGTGCTGATGCCTTCCCGATAGAAAACTATTCGCCTCTGGGTGCCGCAGGAACAGTTCCCCGCTTTCTGTCATTTAATGCCGCCGCGCGGTGGCATCGATTGCTGCTGTATCGCTGGTTGCAGATGCAAGGAATGATGGCACATGGGATTGTGTCGTTCCACGGTGTCAATTCGGGCAATCCGAAATCCCACGAAATCGACATTAAATCGCCGCCGCCGGAACTTCTGGCCTCATTTCCTGAGTTGATTGAAGGGATCGGCGAGTGGATGCCTGCCGCTCCGGTGCGCGTGGGGCAAGGCGTCGGCTTGGGTAACGACCTTATCATGACGATTGACGTAGCCTCCTACGAATTAACGCTTTTTAGCATCGTTTCCGAGTCCGACTTCTTCGAGGCCGGTATTGAACGCCTGACCGAGAAGTCCCTGAAGGTCGCCGCCATGGGTCACCCATTCGTGATTCTTGGCGCACCTCGAACTGTGAGCGCCCTAGCCGAGCTGGGGTTCTGCACGTTCGGGGGTCTTATCAATCACGCGTACGATCTGGTTGAAGATCCCGTCGAGAGGATGCGAATGGCCTTTCGGAGCATTACGCAATCTTGGGATCGTATTCGCAGCGATCCTGACCGGTGGCGGGCAGACGCCCTTCAGGAAGCCCAGTTCAACTTCAAACACGCTAGGGGCGGTTTGGCGGCTCGACTTGGTCAGCTCGCTGCTCAGCCGGTCGTTCAACGTATGGAGCGATTTGTCGCCACTGGGGAGCTGCTGCAGTGTCCCTGACTTGGGATTCGCCCCTGGCTAAAGCGCGGCAGCATTGACGCGGGTGATGTCTCGCAGATACGGCTCTATCCACGCTATCTGAGGGTTGACATTCGCCAGCTTCAGGTCCTCCACATAAGTCGCCATCAGACGGTGCAGGTTGGCCTGAAAATCGGCAGACTGCATATTGAACAAGATCGCCATCGTGCAGCACGGGTGCTTGTTTGCAGCGCTCAAATAGGCGAGGTTCAGCGTTGGGGTTGCGCGACCCTCGTCCACTTCGACCTGCAAGTCGAAGTGTTCAAGAACCGCCGCGACACCGAGGCTCTTTATGGTCCGTCCGGTAAGCGCGTAGTTGTTTGTGTAGACGGTCGTGTCGCAAAACGGCCGTTCATAGACAACCGGATCAGACGTTAAGGCCTGCGGTGTATCGGTGTACATTCTGCCGACATATATTGAGCCCCAAAGCTGGAATCCGCCGGAAACGCCGAGATCCATGTTTTCAAACAGGTCAGGTGAAACCCAATCATCATCGTCAGTGAAGTAATAGACGTCGTCGTCCTCCATGGTCGCACAATCCAGTTCAGTGAATCTGACGAATTCAGCATTACGGCACGCGCGAATGCTCTCCAGCGCTACGCCCTTCATAAGGTGCCGATAGCTTAAGAAGGGAATGGCCATACGCTCGTCCCAGAATCTCGCGAAATTTATAATCATCTCGCCGTCAAAGCCCAGGCTTTCACAAAAGGGGCGGGTTTGCCGGATGTCGAACGACAGCCAGTCAGGGCTCGCTCGCAGCACGATATGATTCTTGCGCATTACGGGGTTCCGAGCCTGAGGGACAAGCGGAAGATGACCGCTAGCGCGCTGTTTGCCGCAAACCGTTGAGGGCTTGCAATAGACCGGGTGCCGGACGGAGACTGGACATCCTTTCAATCGGCGCGAGTTGCGATATGACAGCTTGCGCCGCCAGCGAGCGGTCTAATATCGAATGAGAGGCGAGTTGGACTGGGAAGGTCTTAGGGTCGTGGTGACTGGCGGGGCGGGCTTTATCGGCTCAAACTTGGTGCGGGAGCTATGCAGCTTCGGCGCCAACGTGACTGTCCTGGATAACTACCTTTCCGAGGGCGGCGCTCTGGAACAGAACCTACTAGGCGCGAAGGCGACGGTGTTCAGAGAGGACATCCGATACGCCGACCTCAGCGGGTTCTTCGCCGGGGCCGACGTGCTCTTCAACCTGGCGGCCCAGACCGGGCACATGCAGGCGCAGCGTCAGCCGCTGGAAGACCTCGAGATCAATACGGTGGCGCAACTTAGGCTGATCGCCGCGCTCCGGCAGGTCGCTCCCACGGTAATTGTTGTTCACGCATCTACTCGCCAAGTCTACGGCAGGCCAATGGAATTGCCCGTTTCGGAAGCCCATCCCGTGCGCCCGCCTGATGCGAACGCGGTTTCCAAACTTGCAGGCGAGACCTATTGGATGTTGGAGCACGCAGTGCACGGTCGCCGGGTGGTCGGGCTCAGGCTGACGAATACCTACGGGCCGCGTCAAAGGATCATCGACGCAAACCAAAATTTTCTCGGCCTTTGGTTCGGCAAGGTGCTGCAGGGTGAACCGTTCGAAGTTTGGGACGGTCAGCAGCTTCGCGATCTCGCTTATGTCGACGACGTGGTAGCGGCGCTGATCAAGGCCGCCGAGACGCCTGAGTGCTACGGCCACATATTGAACATCGGCGGAGCCGCGCCCGTGACACTGCTCGACCTTGCGACGCATCTGAAAGCCCTTACTGGGTGCGCTTTCTCAGTTCGACCCTTCCCCCGGGAAAACTCGTTGATCGATGTTGGGAGTTACTATTCCGATGACAGCGCGTTCCGGCGGGCGACTGGCTGGGCACCGCAAATGGATCTGGAAAGCGGCCTTGCCGAGACACTGAAGTGGTTCAGGCCGCACATCGAAGCCTACACTGGTCAACGCCACAGGCAGCGGACATAGCGGCGCATCACCGTTGAAATGAGTCCCGTGAAATCATACCTCGCCGCGCAACGCGAAATTGACGATGCTGTTGCCCGCGTGTTGACGTCTGGAACTTATATCCTGGGTCCAGAGGTCGCGGCGTTCGAACACGCTTTTGCCAACTGGCTCGGTGCGCCGTTCGCCGTCGGCTGCGCCAATGGAACCGATGCGATCGTGCTTGCGATCAAAGCCTGCGGGATAGAGGCAGGGTCAAAGATCGCTACGGTTTCACACACCGCGGTCGCAAGCGTAGCCGCGATCGAGCTAGCGGGCTGTAAACCAGTACTGCTGGACGTCGCCGAGGACGAATTCACCGTTGATGTTCAGGAGCTAGCACTGCTTCTCGCGCGCGAAAGCGACGCGGGCGATCCAGTTAAGGCCGTGTTGGCCGTTCACCTCTACGGCCAACCTGCATCGATACGAGACATCCGCGTGCTTTGCGATCAGCATGGAGCGGTCTTGATCGAGGACTGCAGCCAGGCGCACGGCGCACGGGTAGATAGGCAGCGTGTCGGCACGTTTGGGAGGGCGGCCACATTTAGTTTTTACCCGACCAAAAATTTAGGCGCGTTCGGAGACGGGGGCGCAGTGGTAACCGCGGACCCTGCTGTGGCTCAACGGCTGAGACGCCTTAGGGAATACGGCTGGGACAGTGATCGGCTGTCGAGGGAGCCCGGAATGAACTCGCGCCTTGACGAGCTTCAGGCGGCCATATTGTCTGTCAAGCTGGCATCACTGGACCGCGGCAACGCCCGGCGCCGGGTTATCGCCGGGCGCTACGACGCGGCGTTCAGGGATTTGCTTATCCAGCTTCCGGCACAGCGGCGGGGACAAGAGGGGGTGTTTCATCAGTACGTCATTAGATCGCCTCGTCGAGACGACCTCCGCCGTTTGCTGTTGGACCAAGGCGTCGCGACGGGCATTCACTACGAGACACCCGTTCACGCCCAACCCGCATATATGGGACGCGTATCGCTTGGCCCGTCCTGCTGTTATCGAACTGAGCAACTGTGCCGTGAGATTCTCAGCCTCCCCATCTCGCCCGAAATGACTGATTCTGAGGTTTCTTTCGTATGCGGCGCCATGATCAGGTGTCAATAATGTCAAATACTGATCAGGTGATTCACCTCTACACGCTTTGCTGGAACGAGGAGAGAATCCTTCCATTTTTTCTTGATCACTATAGAGATAAGGTCGATCGGATACTCGTCTACGACAACGGATCGAAGGATCGATCGCTAGAGATTTTGGCGAACGAGCCTAACGCGACGGTCGCTCACTTTGACACGCCAGACGATTCATTCGTCTACGAGGAGCTTCGCCTCAGCGAGGCGATATGGCAGGCTAGCCGCGGCGTCGCCGACTGGGTGATTATACTCGACATGGACGAGTTCCTGCTTGTTCCCAACTTCCGCGGCTATCTCTCGAGCTTGAGCGCGCGAGGAGTTACCGCGGTGCGGGCGGTCGGTTTCGACATGGTCTCGCTGGATTTTCCGAGTGGAAAGATCGCCCTTACCGAACAAATCACCCGTGGGTTTCGCGCTGTCGCCAATGACAAGCCTTGCATCTTTAACCCGAACGCGATCGCGCGAACCAACTTCACGTTAGGGCGCCATGGAGCGAATCCGGAGGGCGAGGTGCGCTGGCCGGAGAGGCCAGAGATGCTGCTTCTGCACTACAAGACGCTCGGCTGGGATTACTATATGGAGCGGATGGCGATCCTGGCCAGCGGCCTTAAGCGCAAGGATATCGAGCTTGGCCTTGGCGCGCACTATCTGTTCACCGAAGAGGAACACCGGGCGTTTTTTGATCGGCGTTGGCGGCGAAGCGCTCCAGTTCCGGGCCTCAGCGGCGGGCCGCCGCATAGCGATCTGACCCTAGATGAGGACATCATCCACGCGTCCGGTCTGTTCGACCGACAATGGTTTCTCGCCCGCTATCCCCAGGTTGCGGGATCCGGCTACGATCCGGTGTCATACTATGCCTTCGTCGGCTGGCGGCTTGACCACGATCCCAGCGCCCATTTCCGATCTACGTGGTATCGCAACACCTACATGGACGGGGCGGAGGCCAACCCCCTGCTCCACTACATCCGCCATGGGCATTCCCACGGTTTCCGGACCACGCCTGCCTCAGAACACACCGACAACGTGTGAATTCGCTCAGCGCGGACGCCGAACATCGTCTTGCCGATCAGCCGAATGTCCGTGCAGGCAGTGTTGAAGCCGCGCTTTCCACCAGCCTTAACGACGCATCGTGGTCTTCGCCGCGTGGTCCGGAAATTGGCGTTATGCACGGCGATCGTCCCACCGGGCTTCAGGAATGGAAACCACGCTTCAAAGGCTTCCCGGGCCCCCGCGACAGACTGGTCGCCGTCGAGAACCAGAAGGTCGATGGGGTCCTGCCATCCCACAGCACCTCCGCCGCCGACCCCGGTCGGGCTTCCACGTACTCGGTCACCCCTGCCGAGGCGAAGTGGCTGTCGAACAACGCGCGCATGGAGCCGCCACCCAACCTGTCGATCGCCTGGCGTAGTGTGGAATCGAGAAGCTGTCGCCGGAGCCGTCGAACGGATCGAAAGCATAGACCTGCCTGAGTCGAGGGCCCGCCGCGGCTCAGCCAGAAGCACCGTGCCCGAGCCCGTAAACGATCCCACTTCGACAATAACGGCGTCGGGCGGGCAGGCGGCGCTCAGCCGGGCCAGCTCTTCGGCTTCCGGGTCGCGAGTCCAGCCAAAATGGCCTCCAACAGGGCGATGGCGCTTTGCATCGAGCGTTTCTTGAGAGGATTGTGCGCCACGGCGGCGCTTGACGACGGCTGAACCTAACCGCATTGAATAAAGATCGAGCGTCCATAGGCATGTTGCGTCGAGTTTGGAAGCGATTATGCGCGTCAGCGCCATCTCCCTAAAGTCCCTTCGCGTGCGAGCGATGCTGGCCGTCGCCGCTGGCCTCGCACTGGCGCTGGGCCTCTCCGCAGTGACGTCGGCGAACATCCGCCATAACGCTCTCCCGGCCGTTCCGACCACGTCCTTGGCGTACGAGGCCGCGCCCGGGCCCCCGCTATTCGCCGACGATGGCCCGCGCCCCCTGTCGCATAAGGAGCGCATCGCTCTGTTCGCCAAGCGAGTCGCCCTGTTTCGCCAATGGCACCCGCGTCTGTCCATCGCTGGCCCACAGCGGCGCTTCGCCTCCCCTAGCCCCATTGTCCGGGGCAAAACGGATCGGGAGTGTCTGACGCAGGCCGTCTATTATGAGGCTCGGGGCGAGGCTGAGGCGGGCCAGGTCGCCGTCGCCCAAGTGGTGATGAACCGAAGCCGCGCCGGAAGCCGTTATCCGTCGAGTCTATGCGGCGTGGTGTTCCAAGGGGCGGCTCGTCCCGGCTGCCAGTTCAGTTTCGCCTGCGAGGGTGCTCGCCAGGCTGGCCCAGTTAGCGCCGTCGCATGGGCCCGGGCCGACAAGGTGGCGCAGCAAGTGATGGCGGGAGAAGCCGCCGGAGACATCCGCGCTACCCACTATCACACTGCTGCGGTCTCGCCCCTCTGGGACCGCAGCATCGCCAAACTGGCCCAGATCGGGCGACACATCTTTTTTGGCGAACGGACGGCAACCGCCGCCCCACCTGAGCCGCCGATCACGGCTGCTGCGGGGTCGTCCTGACGACCTACATTCCGGCTTCGATCATCCGTGCCGTCGGCGCGTCAAGTTGCAGAGCCCGACCTTCCTGCTGGCCGAACTGCAGCCAGTGATCATACCCGGAAACAAAGTCTCCCGCTCGCACAGCCTCTTCCACGTCCGGGTTGGCTTCGAGGTAGGCAAGGTCGACGAAACCCGGGGCCGCGGCAAGCCCCCCTCCCATATAAGCCCGTAGGAACTGTTCCATGACCCCGCCGACCACGGCGTTGGTCACGTGCAGGCAGTCGGGTCCGTACGCGTGGTCTCGTGGTGACAAGGTCACGAGCTCGTAGCTTGGAAAGTAGTCCACGTCCTCGTGATCGAGATTGAAGAGTTGGGCGGCCGCGACGAGCGTCGCCTTCGACAGCGAATTTGCCACGGCCACGTCTCGTCCTGAAAACGTCGCCGACATGGGCACCGGGGAAACAGTGACTACAATTCGCATCTCCGGGTTGAGCTCTTTCAGTCGTTGACGGAGTTGGCTGAGCGCGGTGTAATTGTCCGCTACCGTCGTCATCTCGAGCACGAATCGCTCTGGGGACCTTCTCGCCGCCCACAGGGACGGGGGGGTATTCAAGTAGAGACCGGAGTGCTGATCGCGCCAGACCTCGTTCAGGCCGAGAGTGAGCACCACCACATCGACGTCGCGCAGCCGGGCGAAGTAATCTCCTATCAGATATGTGCGGCGTTCGATCGCCCTTTCGAGAGATACCGGCGCGACGCCAGGGCAAAGGTGCAGATCGAACCACCCCTGAGGCGTCTCCACCATGATGGCCGCGATATCTTCGGGCGGCGTGAACAACCACTCTACCTCCTGGGCCATTGAATGGGTTGTGAATTTGTTGACCAGCCCATTCGGGCGCGGACCCGGCCACTCGTTTCGGGGGCTCACGATGCGCCTGCTCAGCACGTTTACGCCACGATAGATCAGATGCTCCTCCACGTTTCGGGCGAAGCAGGAGCCGATACAGAAGAACGCGTCTTCTCGCCGAAGCGGAAATTTGGGCGTGTGCGATACTGAGAAATATGGCGCGGAGAAACGCCCAGCGATCTGCTCCCACTGTTGAACATCAGAGCGGGCCAGGGTGCGCCATGCCATATCCCCAGGGATCGACACATTCGCCATGAGCAGACCTCGTTTCGCTACTTCAGGATAAGTGCCCGGCTGCGCGTGGATATGTCACCAGCCCGACGCGTGAACGGATTGGTGCGCGCAGCCGACCGAAGGGCTTAAGGGACTATACCACAGAGACCCAAGCAAATTGCCGCCCAGTCAGAAACACAACTGCCTTTTTCCTGGAATTCATAGCTTGAAATCCGTCCGCGAAATTGCAGTAGGCGCCATATGCGACAGAACGTCACGCAATTGCGGGGAGGCGGTCCGACTTCGCCTGTTAAGGGAAACGCGGGTTCTCACACGCATTCTTAAGAGCGTAATGGCTTCACAATACGCTAGTCCGTCCATGACTTCGCTTCACATGCGGCGTTGCGGGAATCGTAATCAGCCGCAATCATGCGTGGGCCAGCAGCGTCTTCGTGTATTGCTTGTGGTCATTCGTATTCCGTGATCGGGAAAGTCATCCTATCACAAGGTCGGCCAAGCTGGTTCTAAACTTCGACGCCTGAATGATACTTAAACGTCCTCATTATGGCGCGGGCGTAGCGGCTGTTTAGTTGTCCTGCTTTGCGCGAACATTTCATAAAAGACTCACGCGGCACTGCCATATTAGAAACGCCACAATTGTGGCGTTGACAGGGGGCGCAGTGCTGCTAATGTCACGAATGTCTGGGGTGCAGCTATGGGCGTCATGTGGCGGTCCATGTTCTGTGGCCGCTATGGCGTAAACTAGGCTGCTTTCAAAACCATTCCTGAGGGGAATAATCCAAATGACTATGAAGAACATCCTGCTGGCCGGCATCGCCATCGGCGCAATGGCCGTGGCTGGCTCAGCCAGCGCCCTTTCACTGTCGGGCACCACCGTCGGCGGCGTCGCGGTCACGGGCGGCACGCTCGCCGCGACGACCGCGATTCCCTACAACATCGCCACGGAAGCCAAGGGCCCGTTCACGACCCCGACTGCGGGCACCACGGCGACCCGTATCGTCGCGGCTCTTCAAAACGGTTCGCTGACGTCCGGCCAATATCTGGTCCAGTTCAACCTCGGTGGCGCGACCTACACGACCGCGTCCATCACCGGCGCGAACCTGACCCTGACCGGCGGCACAACGGCGTCCAACGCCACGCTGCAGTCATCCTCCGCGTCGCAAGTGACCTTCCTCGTCACCATCGGCGGCACGGATGCGATCACCGCGTTCTCCTTCCTCGCGCCCTTCGGCCTCGCTGCTCCGGGCTCGGTGCAGGCGCAAGCGCAGGTGACGTTGGCTTCCAACACCAACGTCGTTCTTGACAACGGCGCCACCCCGGCGAGCAACATCATCGCTGCCCGCAGCGGCTTCGCCGTAACCGGCACGGCCGCCCCGCAACAAGCGACCATCGCGTCGGTGTTCACGCTGTTCACCCCGGGCTCGGGCAACACGAGCGCCGTCATCGGCACGCTCACCACGGCGCCCGCCACCACTCCGGGCTTGACCTCTTCGGCGGCGGTTTATCGCGACCTGATCGCGGACGCGACAGGTGCGGGCGACATCACCGGTGAAGCCTACACTGTTAGCGGTGCGGTTGGTTCGACGGAAACGATCACGATCGCCGGAAGCGCCGCCAGCGCCCTTGGCAGCACGACGGTTCCCTCCAACACCACTGGCGCTCTGACCGCAGCAAACGTCACTCTGACGCAAGCCGCCGCCACCGTCGCCGCTCGCGCTGCACTCGCCGCCTCGACCTACTCGGTCGCGGTGACACCGACGCTGGCCACTGCCAACTACAACGCCGCCGCCGCGACCGGCGTCACGCTGGGCACGGTGACGTATGAAGGCACCGCGATCCTGGCGCCTTGGGTGGGTGACGGCAACAACAGCTACACCTCGGTTGTTCGCATCGCCAATAACGGCGCCGCGATCCCGGGCGTCACCGCGGTCCTGCGCTCGCCGCTCGGCGCCACGACGACGTCGTCTGCCTGCAGCCTCGGCGGCATCGCCGCCAACAGCAGCACCACGGTCTCCAGCGCCAACCTGAACGCCTGCTTCGGCAGCTTCGGCAACGCGGACGTCCTGTTCTCAGTTCAGGCCCCGGCCAGCCAAATCTCCGCGAAGCTCCGCATCATCAACGCCTCCACCGGCGTTGTGACGGAGCAGTCGCTGGGCAGCGGCAACGGCCTGACGTTCGGTACGACCAACACCGGCGGCGCTCCGGTCCAGAACTAAGCTACGCTTAATTAAAACTAGAGAAGGGGAGGGCTCACGCCCTCCCCTTTTTCGTTGGGGCCCGGCCCGCCGCAGTTCTCAACCCCGCCGCGATAGGCTATGACCCCGCCTATGACCGCGTCCCTAACCCGAATGCGCTTGGGCGACTATCTAGTGGCCGAAGGGCTGGTGCGCCCGGTCGATTTGGACGCCGCCCTGAATGTCCAGTCTTCCGTCGGCGGCCTGCTCGGCCTCGTGCTGGTGCGATTGGGCTCTCTGTCGGAGACCGACCTTCTCGCCGCCCTCTCCCGACAGCTTTCGATGCGTGCCCAGGCGCGCGAGGATATGCCCTCCCCCGCCGCGGTTGAGGCGTTCATCGAAGAAAGCCGCACCAGCCACGGATGGTGGGTCGACCGGCAGGCGGTCGCTTGGCGCGCTCAACTGCCCCGCCCCGATCCCGGCCCGGACGCCGATCCTCTCGTTACGACGCCCCTCACCGGTGAAACCGGCGCGGGCACACTCGGTGATCTGATCTGCGCCGCTGTCAATCCCTTGGACGACCAGCTTCGCGCATTCATGGACCAGTACGCTGTCGAGCCCGTGGAATGGCGCCTCGCCGCCCGCAACGTAGTTGCGTCCGCGCTCGAGGACATTCGCGAGGACGGCGGACTGGAGGCCGTGAGCCTTGCGTCGGACGCCGCGCGTCTGCGGGAACTGGCCGAGGAAGCGCCGGTGATCGACTTCGTCAACGCCGTCTTCGCCGAAGCGATCCAGAAGCGTGCATCCGATGTGCACGTAGAACCATTTGAAGATCGATTCTTCGTGCGGATGCGCGTCGACGGCATCTTGCACACCGCTCGCACCGCCCCCCGCGCCAGCTTTGATGCGGTTTGCTCACGGATCAAGCTGCTCTCAGGCATGGATATCGGCGAGCGCCGCCTGCCACAAGATGGTCGCCAGGCCGTACGCATCTCCGGCCAGGAAATCGATCTACGCGTTTCCGCCTTACCCGCCAGTTGGGGCGAATCGCTCGTGCTGCGCTTGCTCGGCAAGACCAGCCGCATCCCGGAACTGACCGAGCTTGGCCTGCCTGCCGCCGACGCTGAACGGCTGAGCCGCCTCGTGGAACAACCGAACGGCATCGTTCTGGTCACCGGACCAACCGGGTCTGGCAAGACCACCACGATCTATCGCCTGCTCACCCGTCTCAACGACGGGGAGCGCAAGATCGTCACCGTCGAGGACCCGGTGGAGTTTGACCTACCGGGGGTGGTGCAGGTCCACGTGCGCAGCGACATCGGTCTGACGTTTGCGGCGGGGTTGCGATCGATTCTGCGCCAGGATCCTGACGTGATCATGCTCGGCGAAATACGCGATCCGGAAACCGCGCGCATCGCCATCCAGGCCGCGCTGACTGGCCACATGGTGATCTCCACCGTTCACACCAATTCGGGCCTCGCCGCCATCGCCCGCTTGCTCGATCTGAGCGTTGAGGAATACCTCCTAGCCGACGTCATGCGCGGGGTGGTGGGCCAGCGTTTGGTGCGACGCCTTTGCCCGCATTGCAGCGTCCCCGCCGACCCGCAGAAGGCCGCAAGCTACGATCACGCAGTCCCGCTCCCCGTGCGTGCCGCCCTGGGGACCGGACCCCACGATTGGCGCGAACCCATGGGCTGCAGTCGCTGCAGCCGAACGGGGTTCCAGGGCCGTCTGGGACTTTACGAGATTGCGCCCTTCACCTCTGCGATCGCTTCAGCCGTGCGCCGCCGGGCGGGGGAGGATGAGCTGATCGCGCTGGCCCGCGAGGAGGGCTTCGTCACCCTATTCGAGGATGGCGTGCGCAAGGCGGCCGCGGGCCGCACCGCCATGAGCGAAATCTACCGCGTTATCGGCCCGATCGACCCCGAACTGGATGAGACCGTAGGCGCCGAACGCGATCACGGCGATGCGTAAGCCGCCAGTCCGATGAGCCTGACCAACCCGGGCGACCTGAAGTTCCGCTACACCGCCCTCGACCGGTCCGGCGCCAAGGTGCGCGATGTGGTTTTAGCGCGCGATCTGCGCGCCGCCGCCCGCGCGCTGACCGCTGAAGGCCTTACGCCGCTTTCGCTGACCGAAGAGGCGGCCGCCGCCAAACGCACGGGCGACAGGGAGTTGAAGTTCACCGAACGGGTCGCGGTGTTAAGCCAGCTTGCCCTTATGACCGAAGCTGGCGTGAGCCTTCTCGAGTCGGTCGACACCGTGGCCTCAGGAATCGTTGCTGGGCGCGGCAAGGCCCAGATGGAAGCGGTGATCACTGCCCTAAAGCGCGGTGAATCCTTCGCCCGAGCGATGGAGACCTATTCGCCCGGTTATCCGTTCTACGTCTATGCCATGACCGGTGTGGGCGAGGCCACCGGCAAGCTTGGCGAGGTTCTGAGCGAGGCAGCTGAGCAGATGGCCTATGAAGACCGCCTGCGGCGCGATTTCATCAACGCCCTGACTTATCCAGGCTTTCTGTTGGGCGCCGGCCTTTCGGCGGTGTTCTTCATCTTCACTCAGGTGGTGCCACGCTTTTCCGCCATGATCGGCGACAAGCGGGACAAGATGCCCGCCATCTCCAAGTTCGTGCTCGACGTCGGTGAAGCCGCCAACAAGCATATGCCGATCGTGCTCCTTGCCATGGGTGCCATCGGCGCGGCGCTCGCCTACGCGATCCTGAACGCGCGGGTGCGACAGGCGCTTTACGACTTCGGTCACAGCGTTCCGGTGGTAGGCGACCTGTTGCGCGCGCGGGAGATTTCGTCTTGGGCGCGGCTGACAGGCTTTGCTCTGAACGCCGGCGTGGGACTTCTCGAGGCGGCGGCCCTGGCCCGACACGCCACCCCTGAAGGCGCCTTCCGCCGGGGATTGGTGCAGTTTGAGCGCGACCTCAAGGCCGGGATTGCCGTTGACATCTCGCTGGGCCGTAACACCCGCCTCACGATCATGGACCTCAGCCTGCTCCGCGCGGGACAGAAATCCGGCGCCCTCGGTAAGATGTTCACGTTCCTGGCAGCGTCCTACGACTCGCAGCTGAAGGACACGCTGAAGCGGCTCACAGCGCTTGTTGAGCCGATCGCGATCGGCTTGATCTCGATCCTGGTGGGGGCTGTGGCGCTTTCGCTGATCCTGGCTCTCTCGAGCGTTTACGACAGCGTCTTCTAGCGATGTCGCCGTATCTAGCCGCTAGCGGAGCAGCTGGCATCGCGGGGCTTGGCATACTCCTCGTTCACCTTCCGCGGCGGCTTGTGCGCATTGATCTTGAACGGGAGTATCCGGCCGAAGTCGAAATCCGCTTCGCCCTTGGCCTGTTCGCTGTGGGTACCGTCACGTTTTTCCTAGGTGTTGCGCTCCACGCCGCCTCGGAGGAGCGGCTCCTCATGCTGGCGGGGGTGGAGATGACGCTCGCCGCAGTGATCTTCTATGACGCCCGCTTCCTAGTTGTTCCGGACCTCTGCAATGTACTCCTCGCGGCGACGGCGATTATCGGCCCGTTAGCGCTCCCGTTTCGTGAGGCGGTCTTTGGCGCCGCCCTTTGCGGCGGCCTTCTTGGCGCTGTTGCATGGGTATGGCGGCGTTCGACGGGAGAAGATGGTTTGGGATTCGGCGATATAAAGCTGGCGGCCGCCCTCGGCGCTTTGCTGGGCCTCGAACCCGGGCTATGGATGGTAACCGGAGCGGCGGCGGGCGGAGTGATCTTCGGCGCCCTTGGCCGTTTCACAGACCGGAAGGGGCACACAATCGAGGCGGAAACGCCAGAACCCAAGCTCATCGCCTTCGGAGCGGCCCTCGCGCTCGTGGGAGGCGGCATCGTCTTGTGGATCAAGCGATGAAACGCGGACGCGCCGGTTTCAGCCTGATTGAGGTGTTGGTGGCGCTGTCCATCGCCGCTGTCAGCCTGCTCGCGATCCTAGACCTGCAGCGCCAGTTGGTCGACGGGCAACGCCGCTATGAGCGTGCGCTTGCAGTCACCGAGCTGCGGCGCACCGCCTTGCTTTTTATTAGAAATATCAATCCTCGCGCCCAACCCGAGGGTCTCATCCATCTGCCGCCGAACGTGGATATCCAATGGACAGCGCAACCCCTTGGCGACGCTCGCCGGAACATCGGCCTCCCCAACGGAGACGGCAATTTTATGGTCCAGCTCTACCGGTTGCAGGTGCGAGTATCGGATCGGCGGACGGGGCAGTCCCAGATGTTCGCGGTTGAACAGGTCGGGTGGAAGGCTTTGCAGCTGAGGCCGAGCCTGTCTTTCTAGCTAGCGCGTTCACGGGCCGAGAAGGCGGCAAGCCGACGCCGACGTTTAAACCCGTGGCCAGCGAAGTCAGGGTGTATGACGAAGACCGGCCGACGCGGAACGACTGATTGATTTCGCCTGTAAGCCTTCCGGTCAGGTCGGCGATATCCTCATCGGAGCGCACGATGTGCGGCGTCACGAGGATCAGCAAGTCCGTCTTGCTGCCGTCGACGGTGTCTGTGCGAAAGGCCGACCCCAGGACCGGGATATCCTTCACGAACGGGATGCCGCTGTTCCCCTTGGTGTAGCTGTTGTCGATCAGTCCACTGATCACCCCAGTGGACCCGTCGCTGACCGAGATCTGGGTGCTGACGCTCCGGTTGAGGATGACGGGACTGCTTATCGCGGCGTTGCCGTTTGACTGTTGGCTGGATACCTCCTGTGAGATCTCCATATCCACTCGGCCGCCATAGACGATCGGTCGCAGTTTCAGAATGATGCCTGTCTGCCGGTAGGAGACGGATTGCAACACACTCGACGTGCCGCCGGCCTGGACGTTTGAGGCTTGCTGGGAAGTGATGATCGGGATGTCCGATCCCACCTGCAACGAGGCTTCAATGCCGCTTCGGGCGAGAAGCCGCGGGCGCGACAGGATATTGACCTTGTTGTTCGAGGCGAAGGCGTTAAAGGCGGCCGTCAGGTCTGGCCCGGTGAAGTTCAGGTTCAAGCCGGAGCTACCGATGCTCAACCCCCCCTTCGTGCCGCCGTTGATCGTGCCGTTCCCCAGAGCGCGGGTGAAAAACCACTCAAGTCCCGCGCGACTGGAATCGGTTAGCGTGACCTCGGCAATCGTCACCTCGACCAGAACCTGCGCGGGTGGAACATCGAGCTGTTCGAGCAGGGATCGAGCCTGAGCGAACTGGGTGGCTGTGCCCGTGAACAGGATCCGGTTGCCCTGGGCGTCAACCGTGATCGTCCCGCCGCTGGATACCGTGCCCCCGCCGCCGGCCGCGCCCCCGCTTTGGGCGGAATTAAATGTCGATGTCGTTGCTGGCGGTGTGCCCGGTACGCCAACTGGGGGACGTGCGATTGATTGGGTGGCCCCCCCCTGGCCAGTGATCAGCGCGCCGAGACTGGTCGCGTCAGTATTCCGCACGGAATAAATGAAGGTCGTTTTCTGATCTCCGATGCTGCTCGGGCGATCAAGCTGTTCGGCCCAGAACAGAACGCGGTCCATCATGTCCTGGTCTGCAGTAAACACGAGAACTTGACTATTGGTCATCATCGGCAAAATCACGATCGAGCGCGGCGAGAGCAACGTCTCGGTCAGCTTGAAACCTTCGGCGGTCAAGGCGTCGCGAAGGGCCTTGGCGAAGGCTTCGGCGGACCAGAACGCGGGCTCGAAACGGGCGACCTTGGCGCCGGCGAAGATCGGTTTGTCAAAGCCCCGCAGCGCATTGACCGCCAACGCAACGTCCCGCCCGGGGCCTGTGATGATCAACGTGTTCGACGATGGGTCGGCAGTCACCTTCACCGGATGGCCGGGAGGCAGGATGTCCTGCATCAGGGGAACAACGGCGTTGGCTTCCAGGGTCGCCAACTGGAAAATTTGAATGACCGTGCGCGCGCCCTCAGGCGTATCGGCGGAAGAGCGGCTCCTCAGGACTTCGGTGGCCTGCGAGGTCGGCGCCGCGTCGTCAAGGATCGCCACCGTCGAACCCCGGATGTAGACCTTCAATCCGTACGTCCGCAGAGCAGTTTGGATGAGGCGAAAAAAGTCGCGGCGCGACAGGTTCGTCGCGCCGCCCACGCTAATGATTTCCGTGCGACCCGCGACGTTTGGGCCCATCGAGTAAGGCGTCTTCAAAACATCCGAGAAGGCCGTATCCAGAAACTGTGGCAACGGCTGCGGCGGAAGCGTCGCCGTGACGAGGCCGGGCCCAACCAGAGCCTGAATTTGCTCATTGCTGGCCTCTTGCTCTAGCGGAGTCGGGGCCGAAGCGAGTTGCTTGGGCAGCGTCAGAAGTACGGGCTTTTGGTAGCGTGGTTGTTCGCGCAGGGTCGCGGGAGAGGCGTCACCTGCCGAGGGAGTTTCGCTGTCGAGGCCTTTCGGGGCCAGTGAAGGGTGGGTCGAGAACACTGGGAAGGATTGGCACCCCCCCACAGCCAAAACGGCGATCGCGCTGGTCGCGAACCAGAAAGGACGAAGAGATGTCATCAGTGACCTTTGTTGACGACCACGGGGGTCGATGACGACCCAAAGAAGTTCACGAGCCGCGTCTCGCGACCCCGCCTAAGAGTCGCTGAGCGCACACTCAAGGCCGATATCCGCCAACCTTGACCGTAAATATCGCCTGCCTGAAGTGACCGCGCCACCCGACGCCCCCCGACGGATGAAGACACCAAAACCCTTGGACCGGCGAGGATTGCTCCGACATCGCGGCGAAATAAGGTCGCTATGTCCGGCTCAGGCGGAGGCGCGGGCTTGGGAGGACCAGGCGGCGGCGGGGGAGGCGGGTGAAGCGCAGCGAAATACAATGCGGAACCGCGCACCTCCCATCCCGGGCGCGAGACGCTAGGCGCGGACTGCCGTGCGGCCATCACGGGCGCTGACGGCGGCGGCGAGGCGTGGGTTAGAAGGCCCAGCAGGAACGACGCCAGGATGATAAACACACCCGCGAGGAGGGCCACACGGGTCACTTTTCAGTTGCCTTGTCCAGCACCGTGATGGGGACCCTTAATACGAGCCGCACCTTTGGCGAGGTGTCGGTCGAAGAGGAAATGGCGTCGATCAAGAAGCCCTTCTTTGTATCCGAGAGAGCAGTGAGGAATTTCGATAGCGTCAGCCAGTCGAACGGTGCCGACACATCGAGCCGGATGAAATCCAGCCCGCCCACCGTGCTGACGATGTCGCTGGTTTTGACATCTGGCGCGGTCATTCCTGATTGCAGCGCCAGAGTGGCGATCTGGTTCTCCAGCAGAACCCGCCCAACGGCGCGTGAAGGAACCATCCAGGCCCAGCTATGGATGGCTCGTCGTTGCGCCAGAATTTGTTTTGAAAAGGCGAGGGTCTGTCCCCCTCTTGCGGCTTGCTGTGCTCCCGCGAGGTGCACCTGTGCCACGGTGAGTTCAGTGGAGCCGGTCTGTTCCCAGTCCAAGGCTTTGAGGGGTAAGAGCACGAGCGCAATTGCGCCTAGCGACGCAACGAGCAGCCGCTCACGGGCGCTGAGCCGCTGAATAAACGTCGGCAAGGACCAGGCGCGACCAAAACGGATGTTCATTGGATAGCAGGCCGCCGCTCCGTTAGCGCCGTTGCCGGACGAACAAACGCCGTTCGCCTTATGCGGTCGCAAGGCCAAATTGTCCAGAGATACTGGTGCCCTAGACAACTCGCCACACGCCTCATTCCCGACTATAAAAGGGTCTAAGGGGGCGGTGTTCCCAATCATTGAAGCGTGATCGACCTATGACTTTGCCCGCGACCGCCGTTTCCCGACGCCTGCACCGTGCGAAGGCGGGGTACAGCTTGCTAGAGATCCTGATCGTTCTGGCGATCATCGCGTTGATTGTCGCGTTGGTGGGGCCCCGCCTGATCGGACAACTGGACAAGTCGAAAGTCACCGCCGCTCACGTGCAGATCAAATCCCTGAAGTCCGCCCTGGATACGATGCACCTCGATGTCGGTCGCTATCCGACACAACAGGAGGGGCTGATATTGCTGGTCCGCTCGCCGGGGGAGGGCGTTGCAAACTGGTCCGGCCCTTACCTCAGCGGCGATCTGCCCAAGGATCCCTGGGGCCGCGACTATATCTACATCCCGCCTCAGGCGGATAAGGATGAGCCGAAGATTTCGACGCTCGGATCGGACGGCAAGACGGGCGGGACAGGCAATGCCGCCGACATCACGGAATAGTACCGCGATCGCAGACCGATGAACAAGCTTCATTTCAAGGCTGGTTATTCGCTGATCGAAATCCTGTTCGTGATGGCGATTATCGCTGTAACGGCCGCCATCAGCCTTCCTCGCGCCGCGAGCGCGCTGGACCAGGTCATTTCGCATACGGTCTTCTTTGAATTCCAGCGCCAGGTCTCTGAGTTCCGGGCCAGAGCGTTCCGTGAAGAGCAGGTATTGACAGTGGTCAATTCGCCCGACGGGCAACCGGCAGGCGCGATCCCGCAAACCGGCGACGTATCGGTCAAGCTACGGTCAGGATGGAGTTATAAGCTCAACGCCCCCCTGACGATCGATTCAGGCGCTGGCTGCTCGCTGGCCAACGCCGACCTCTACAACGGCCAACGGCTAATCATGCACCTGCAGAGCCGGGGTCATGACTGCCGGTTCATCCGCACCCTCTGATGGGTCGCCGCGTCTCTCGTGTCGGCGGGTTTTCGGTGATGGAGGCGATTATCGTACTCGCGATCACCGGCCTTGCATTGACGTTGGTGTTCTCGATCGGATCCCGCGCCAGTGAGATGGGATTCCGGTTGGGACGCAGGGCGTTGGGTGTCGCAGATAGCCAGATCGCCACAGACAGCTTCAGGGTTTTGGTGAGCGGCATTGCACTGCCGCCGTTCGATATGCCAGCCGCAGCACCGGACGGTGTCGATTACGCCTTTCGGGGCAACGCTACGCACTTCGAGGGAGTCTTGGTCAGCACGCGGGCCACCCCCTGCGTCGGCGCAGGACCCGCAGGTCGGGTTAGCTTGTCTCTGGATTTCCAACAGGGACACGCCGGGCTTGGCTGCGCCTTGCCGGGGCGTGCGCCCGTCCAAATTGCAGACCTTGGTCCCGCCCCGGCGCGGTTCAGCTATTCGGTCGACGGCGCCGAATTCACCGACGCGATCACCCTTTCCGCGGGTCCTCCCGCCAGCGGAATGCCCGGGCCCGACGCCCAGCTCCGGCGCGTCTTCATCCGTCTTTCGAATGCGGACGGCTCGGTGCAAACCGTCGCTTTGGCAACATCCGGGCGTCCAATTCCTTGGGCAGTGTTCGACCCACGAACCGCGTTTTGATGGCCCGCGCGCACCGGCCAGTCAGGCAGGCAGGTTACGCCCTGCCGGCGGTGCTCACCGTGGTGACGATTTTGACGCTGATCTTCATGGTCTGCATCCTGTCGCTGGAAAACCTCAGGGACGAAACCGTGGCCACGGTGCGCGCAGCCGAGCTGGAGCGGGCCGCCGCAATGGCCGAGGCGCGGTTTCAGTTCCTTGCCGCCACCGAACCCTTAGGAGCGAACGTCCTGCAAATCGGCGGCGTGCGTGTGAAGACCGCAGACATCCTGGGGCCATCCAATGCGGCGGCAGCCTCTCCGCAGCAGTCTGTCGGCGAAGTGACGCCGTTAGACTTGGCTGGTCGGCCCTACGTCTGGCGAGAGCAGCAGGAGGAGGCCAATGCACCCGCCTATGTCGCGGCGGTTCAGGATCTGGCTGGAATGATCAACCTCGACCGGATCGACCATAGCGCCATGTTGCGGCTTTTCCGGACTCTGGGAGTCAAGGACGATGTGGCTGACTCCCTCGTGGGTGAAATCGAAGCCTATCGGCATTCAATAGTGGACACCGATCGCGGGTCCGCCGCAACCCCTGCTGTTAGGCCCTCGGCGCCAAATGGGCTGATGCGCAGTTTCTTCGAGATATACGGCGTCCATGACCTGCAAAAGAATCTCACCAATGGGCAGCGCCGAAGGTTGATCGAACTCACCTACGTTCAGCCCGATACGGTCAACATCAACATCAACACCGCATCCGCTGAAGCCCTGCAAACGTGGTATGGGATTAGCGATATCGACGCTGCGCAAGCCATTCGTCGGCGTGAAACCGAGATATTCACCAATCCTGGTCAGATTGGCGTTGCAGCAGCAGACCAGTTCGGCGCTTACGTGTTTCCGAACGGTCGCTTCCGTTTCAGCTTTTCCTCGCCCGGCGGATCGGCGGTCTATCGGTCATTTATCACCTTGACGCCGGGCAGTTTCGAACGACCCTTCTGGGTCGAAGACGCGCACGTCCAGCAAACCTCCCAGCCTCAGTCCAAAGCGATCAATGAGCTTAAACCCTTTCCCGGCATCCCGCGTCCTGCTTCTGACCCCAGACGGGGAAATTGAGGCGCTGGACCCCGCTGGCGAGCGGTTCGGCAACCCGCTCATTGTGCTGGCCCGGGAGCGTTGCCTGTTCGATCCGCTTCAGACGCCGGACGGGATCGGCGCTGGAGCGGGCCTGACCGCCGTCAGATTACGGGCACAGACGGCGGCCCCCTACCAGACGCCAGGCTTCGCCATCACCCGTCAGGGTCGGCGTTTCGGTATATGGTGGTGGGACGCCGAATGGGTCGCCGAAAAGCTCGTGCAGGCCGGCTTGCCGATCGACAGCGCTGTTCTTCCCGAAACCCTTTTCTACGCGCCTGCGACGGCTCCGAGGATCCTCAAGCCGACAACGGGATATGAGGCCCAGATCTGGGACCAGGGGTTTCTCGTAGCCGACCTCTGGCGCCGATCGCCGTTCGACGAGGCGTCGTGGCGGGCATTTCAGGCGCAGTGGGGCCCCGCCGATACAGCCTTCCCGCCGCTACCCGCGCCACAAAAACAGCCGATCCTGCTCAAATCGTCATACAGGCGGTCGCTGTTATCCAGCCTGACCAATGAGAAGCTCCTTGAACTTGGCGCGATGGCCGCAATGACCTTGCTGCTCGTGGCAACCGCCTTCCTGTTTGGCGAAGGCATCAGCCTGGAACGGCAGACCGACGCGGTAAGAGGCAGTGTTCTTGTCGAACAGAGCAAAGCCCCGGCGAGGTCCCAGGGACAAGCCGACGTCAATCAGATCATCGCCCTGAAACGCGAGCTTGAGCATTCCGACCCTCTGACCTTGCTTCGCAACGCCCAGGAAATCGTTCTGCCGTTCGGATACAAGATCAGCGCGTTTTCCGCGACGCGCCGCAGCCTCACCATCTCCCTGCCCGAGGAAGCGGTCGCGGGGGTGGACCTGATTTGCACTGAACTGAACGCCTCACCCTATTTCCAAAATGCTACCCCTAAGCTTAATCACCAGAAGAAAGCACTGACGATTGAAATGACTGTTCGGGGGACGCAGAGTCTCAAGCCGACTGCAGATGAGGAAGGCACTTGAGCACATCTGAACCCGCATTTCCCAGATAGAAGCTCGATTTTCTCCCCGATTCAGCCGATTCTGCTATATTAATCAATATGGTAGTCGGGTTCGGAGGAGTGGAAGATGGCTGAGGCGACGGGTGAAGCCGACCGGGCCGATCTGCGGGTC
>JBBRPO010000046.1:0-30044 GCA_038227865.1 Caulobacterales bacterium | reverse complement strand
CTCGATCTGCTGGCGGATGCGGTCGGGCTCGGCGGCCGGCAGATCGACCTTGTTCAGCACCGGCACGATCTCATGGTTGTTGTCCAGCGCTTGGTAGACGTTGGCCAGGGTCTGGGCCTCGACCCCCTGGCTGGCGTCGACCACCAGGATCGAGCCCTCGCAGGCGGCCAGCGAACGGCTGACCTCATAGGCGAAGTCGACGTGGCCGGGGGTGTCCATCAGGTTGAGCACATAGTCCTCGCCGTCGTCGGCCTTGTAGTTGAGGCGCACGGTCTGGGCCTTGATGGTGATGCCGCGCTCGCGCTCGATATCCATCGAATCGAGCACCTGTTCCTTCATCTCCCGCGCGGTAAGGCCACCGGTCTCCTGGATCAGGCGATCGGACAGGGTGGATTTGCCGTGGTCGATGTGGGCGACGATGGAAAAATTGCGAATATGGTCGAGAGGAGTCGTCATCCCGCGCCTCTAGCATGGTTCAGGGGCCGGGCGGCAATTCAGCCGCCGTTAAGGCTCGCGGCTTTAGAAGAGCATCCGGGCCGATTCGTCGGCCGGCCGTCGTTCGTTCGGAGCCCCCATGGACCGTCGCCTTCTCCTACTCGCCAGCCTCGCCGCCCTGACCGCCGGGCCGACGCTCGCCCAGCAGCAGACGGAGGGCCAGTCGCCTCCTCCTCCCCCCCCGCCGCCACCGGCGCCGCCGCCGCCGCAGTCAGGCAGGGCGCCGACCTATGACGAGGACGAACTGGTCCACCGGGCTTCCGACTTCATGGGTGTCACCGCCGAAACGGCCGGCGGCATCATCGAGAAAACCTTCAAGGAACAGGGCCGGCCCACCGCCTATATCGCCGGCGAAGAGGCCTCGGCGGCCTTCGTGGCCGGGCTGCGCTATGGCAAGGGCCTGCTCTATATGAAGGGCCGGCCGGCCATGACCGTCTATTGGCAGGGTCCGTCGGTCGGCTTCGACGCCGGCGGCAACGGCAGCCGGGTGTTCGTGCTGTGCTACAACCTGCAGTATCCCGACGCGATCTTCCGCCGGTTCCCCGGCGTCGACGGCTCGGCCTATTTCATCGGTGGCCTGGGGGTGAACTATCAGCGCGCCGACACCATAACCCTAGCCCCGATCCGCGCCGGCGTCGGGTTTAGGTTGGGGGCCAACATCGGCTATCTGTCCTACAGCCGGAAGCGGAATATCTTCCCGTTTTGAACAGCGCCGCCGCCTTGGTCAGGGTTTGGTGAACGCCACCGTGTAATTCAACACCCAGGACTCGCCGGCCGGGATGGCTAGGCGCCAGACCGGGTCGCCGGCCTTGAGGCCGTGCGCCATGGACTCAGTGGCGACCTTGAATCCGGCCCGATAGCCGCGCTGATGGCGAATTTCCACGTTCACGGCGGTGGATTTGGCGTTGGCGGCGACCAGTTCGAAGGCTTGGCGTTGTCCGGTGTCGGATGTCTTGCGCTGGGTGATCGAGACGTCGGAGGCGGCGCCGCCGTCGATCTCGAAGGGCTCGTTCACAGGCACGTCCCGGGTCAGCGGATGCTCGCCCGCGAACTGTTCACGTCCGGCATGGCGTCGGCGCAGGCTGATATTGCCGGCCGGCAGGGGCTGGCCCAGGCCGTGGCCGGTGTTGTTCTCCAGGCGCAGCGTCACGGCGGCGGGCTCGGGCGGACCCGAGGCGGGGTCGTATTCGGTGACGGCGTGGGTGTAGACCGTGTCGAACCGCACCGCCGGCTGGCTGAGGAACAGCACCTGCTTGGTCTGCCGCGCGGCGACCGTGGCCGGTTCAGCCAGGGTGTATAGCTTGTAGTCGCCAAGCTGGCTCTGGATGGCGCGCTTCTGGGCGGTGACCACCAGGGATCGCATCATCATGGGGGCCGGCACGGCCATCGCCGGGGCAGGGACATTCAGCAGTGTCGGCGGTGGCGGTGGGACAGGCCAGCCGCCATGGGTGGTCTCATCCGGCCAACATTCGGTTGGCGCCGGCTTGGCCTCGATATTCGGCAGGTCGACCGGCTGGCGCGCCAGATGGCCGGCCACCACCTCGGTCGGGGCGTCGGCGAAGCCGGTCGCGCCACGATTGGCCAGGGTCAGCCAACCGGTCAGGGCCAGGGTGCGGCCGTCCGGATTGATCCGGGCGATATAGTCGGCGGCCCAGTTCAGCCGCACGGTCAGATAGCTGACACGCAGCTTGAAACGACCCGCCTTTGGCGTGTCCGCCAGAACCGACAGGGTCGGCCGGTCGGACAGGCCGGCCGGGGCGTGATCGAATACCAGCCGCGCGGTCTCGCCGCCGCAGTTCAGCGCCTCGACGTGTCCGCCTACATTCAGCATTACCCCGTCGGGGCCCGAGACCAGAGTCGCCGCCTGCTGGTGTTCGCGTCCCGTCTTGGCGTCGGTGCGCACCAGCCGCACGGTTTGGCCAACCGAATGGGCGAGCAACGATCCGGGGCTGAGCAGGTCATAGTCGAAATTGCGTTCGGCGATTCGGCCGGGCAGGCCCTCCACCGCCGCGCTCTGGGGGATGATCCCGTCGGCCACGGCCTCGAAGCGAATTCGCGACCGGCCGGCCGGCAGGTCCACGGTTCGAGTTTCGACGATCAGCGCCAGGCCGCGCGTGTCCTGGCCGCCGGGCTTGGCGAAGTCGAACGCCCTGGCCGGGCCATCGCGGTAGATCACCACCGCCACCGCCTCGGGCTTCGCGGACACGACGGTGTCGGCCAGCGCCGGCGTCGCGGCCAAAAATAGCAGCACTGAAACCGGCGCGCGCGGAGACACCTACCACCAGGTCTCAAGCTGGGCGGACAGGGTGACCTGGCCGCCGGCGGGAATTTTGACCGACCATCCCCGCGTATAGGCGTCGATCACGCGGCCGCTCAAGCTTTCCGTGATTACGCTGGTCTGGCGCCATAGCCCGCCCTGGCGCAGCTCGACGGTCACAGGCGTTGTCTTGGCGTTACGCAGCAGATACGTCATCGCATAGCGCGATCGCTGCTTGCCGATCACCTGGTTCGAGACCAGCGTCGGCTGTACGGTGACGTCGAAGGCGTCGCCTATCTTCACCGCCAGCTCGCTGCCCTGGGGCGTATGGCCGATGGCGTTCTCGCCGACGAACTTGGCCTCGCCCTTGGTGTCGCGCTGATAGATGCGGATCGTCCCGGCCGGCAGGCCCGAACCCAGCCCGCCCGACGCGCCGCTGGAAAAATCCACGGCCACCGCGGCGCTGGACGGATTGTCCTGGCTCTGAAACCCGCCGCTCGTCCATTGATAGACCTTGTGGGCCGCCACGCTTTTGGCGTCGAGAAAGCTGACCTGCTTGGTCTGGTTCTGGGCGATCGTCGTGCGCTCGGGCAGGCTGTAGATATAGACCTCGCCCAGAGCCTGGCCTGGCCCGGTGTTGGCTTCCGCGCCGGCCATGCGGACGCCGGCGATTCCCCTGGGCGGCGCGTCATCGGGCTGAGCTTCGGAATCGCCGTCGACCGCGACCTGGCCGGCCACCAGCTGGGTGTCGGCGTCAGTGAAACCGGTGCCGGAGGTGTTGGTCAGGGTGATCCAGCCCTGCAGATCCAGCTTGCCCGCCGCCTCGTCGAACAGCGCCACATAGTCGGCTTTCCAGGCCAGGCCGGTGGTCAGGTAGCTGAGATCGACCAGCCGCTCGCCGGCGTGGGCCGAGTCGACGGTGACCGACAGGGTCGGGCTGGCGCGCAGGTTCATGGGCACGCCGCCGAAGATCACCCGCGTCGGCACGCCGTCGTCGCGCAGCACCTCGATACGATCGCCGATCTTCAGGATCACCCCCTCGTTGGCCGACAGCACCGTGGCGGTCTCGGTGGTCTGGGCGCCGTTGCCGGGGTTGGTGCGGACGATCTGCACCTGCTGGCCGACCGCCTTTTCCATCATCTTCTGGGGAGTCAGCAGATCGAAATCGAAGTTCTGTTCGACGATCGATAGGCCCTCGCCGGTCAGGGTGACGGTCTCGGGCCGGATGGCCGCGGAGACGTCCTTAAGCTCAAGCCTTTGCCGGCCCTTGGCGACATCGATCCGGCGCGCGTCGTCCACCAGGGCGAGGTTGGCGTTGTAGATGGTGACAGACAGGCCCGGTTTTTCGGCGGCCTGGGCGGCGCCGGCCAGGGCCATGGCGGCGATAAACAGGGTGGTCTTCAATTTGGACGCCTCCATGTCCCCACGAGGCGGCAGAGTCTCACGGCGCCAGGGCGCTGTCGAGGCGCGGAGCCGTTCGGACGTGACCGCTGAATTGCATTTTTGATTGATACGGGTGTTTAATGAGAAGCTTCGAAACAAGGGGGATAGCGTGATGCGCCAATTGTTTGTGCCCATGGCGATCGGGTTTGTAGGCTTGGCGCCCATGGCGGTCGCGAAAATCGATGCGGTCCAGACGACACGCTCCGTCAGCTATTCTGCCGCCGAGTTCAATGGCGGCGGAGTTGTCAAGAATTCCTCGACCCAACTCGGTCCAGGGTCGGGCTTTACCTACGCCAACTATCAGGTGTCGGCCGATGTCACCGCCACCCAAATCGCCTTCGGGGCGAACGCCACGGCGCAAGGCTATTCGGCAAACACGTCTGCCTCCACCAGCGTCAAGATCAGGTTCACCAATGACGGCTCGGCTCCTGTCACCCCGACGCTAAAATCCACCATTATTCCCGGCGGATTCGGCTTCTACGTCGCCAACCCATCGCTCGGAAAGGGCACCGACAGCAAAGGCGCCTACCTGGACATCAATAGCTCCCCACAGAATGCGGGGTTGGGATTCAATGACTTCTCACCCTTTATCGCCGGCGGCCCACCGAGAATGGCCGACGCGTTCTTTGACTTTACGATATCCTCGGGAAACTCGGTCGTCGCCAGCTACGGCGGTGAAGTCTGGCTCGACTACAATGCGGCAAGCCCAGCAAACCCCATCCTCGGCTACCACCTTCAAGGCCTCGCCTCGACGTTGAAGAATTTCGCGCTGGCGACGGCCGCCGACAACAAAGGCGCCTACGGCTTCCAGTGGGACGCGACGGATTTCACCGTGGCGTTGGGCGGTCTGCTGGCTCCAGGACAGTCTCGTACCCTGACCTATACCACCACGGTCACCGCGATCACGGGTGGCGTGGGAAGCGCACCCAACTCCGCCGAACAGCTTCAGACCTACGTGGGCTTCGGCGATCCGATCGGCAGGTCCGGACAGACCTCACCGGTGCTGGATCCCTTCGCCGGCGTTCTCGCGGACGCTCCGACCACGACAACGGTCAAAGGCGTGACGTTTTCACGCTACGGGATCGGCCTGCCGACTTTCAATCCCCAGACGGGTGACCTCGGTTTGCCGGTCTATCCCGATCAACTTCCAAATCTCCCGCTCACCAAACAGGTCGCGGCGATCCCAGAGCCTGGAACCTGGGCGCTCATTCTGTTTGGCTTCGGCGGTCTCGGCGCGACGCTGCGCGCGCGGGCTTGCCGCTCGCGCAGCCGTTTGACGTTCGCCTAAGCTCCTAGCCCCGGCTGACTTCACTCATTTCACTAGACGCCAGGCTGAACAGTCACACCCGAGAAATTGTGCTTAAATCGGTTTTTCTCGGGACGCCCTCATAGCAGCGCTGCGTCGATGATCCGTCCCGTGCTTGGCCTAGGGGGATATTATTCCGGCGGCGACAAACCCAAACCACGATGGCGTCCGCTACCGCGCGTTCATCAGCTACAGTCACCGCGATACACCCTCGGCGGCCTGGGCGCACCGGTCGCTGGAGACTTTCGCGATCCCAGGCAAGCTGGTGGGTCAGGTCACGCCGATTGGCGCCGTACCCCGCCGCCTGACACCGATCTTCCGCGACCGGGATGAACTTCCCGCCTCCGGCGATCTCGGCGCCGAACTTGTGGCCGCTCTCCAGGGGGCGATGTTTCTAGTCGTGATCTGTTCACCGGCCTCGGCCAAATCCAAGTGGGTCGGCGAGGAAATCCGGTCGTTCAAACAGATGCATGGCGAAAGCCGCGTGCTGGCCCTGATCGTGGGCGGCGAGCCCTATGATTCCGAAAAGCCGGGCGGCGGCGACCTCGAGTGCTTTCCATTGGCGCTGCGCTACAAGCTGGGACCCGATGGCGAGATTTCGGATGTGCCGGCCGAGCCGATCGCCGCCGATCTGCGTCCCGACAAGGACGGCAAGCGACTCGCCAGGCTGAAGCTCGTCGCGGGGCTCACCGGCCTGCGCCTCGACGACATCGTCCAGCGCGAGAATCAGCGCCGGATGCGGCAACTGAGCCTGATCGCCGGCGGTGCGGTCGGCGGCATGGTGGTGACCGGCGGGCTCGCCTTCTATGCCAATGTGCAGAGGATCGAAGCCGAGCGGCAACGCCAGATCGCGGTTCGCGAGTCGGTGGCGTCGCGGGCGGCGTCGGACTTCCTGGTGGGGACGTTCCAACTCGCCAATCCGGCCACCGACAATCCACGCACGATCACCGCTCTCACCATCCTGGCTCGCGGCTCGCAACGGTTGCGGACCGAGCTCGCGGGCCAGCCCGACATCGAGGCGCGGCTGCTGGCGACCGTCGGCAAGGCTTACAACAACCTCGGCCTCGCCGGCGAGGCTCAGAAGCTTCTTGAGGCGTCACTGCCCGACATTCGCCGTGCCGGCTCGTATGGAGCACCCGCGCTTCAGACGCTGGCGACAGCCTATTCCTATCAGGGGCAACTCGACGCGGCCATGGCGCGGGTGCTGGAGGCCGAGCGGGTCTTGGGACCGGACGAAACTCGAGACCGCGAGACCCGCGGCATGCTGGAAAGGGAAAGGGCGAGGGTTCTGTTCGCGAAGTCAGATCTGAAAGGGGGACTTCAGGCCCTTGATCACGCTCTGGCGCTGTTTAAGGCCGAGCCGAGCGTGTCACCGAGGAATCTCGCCAGCGCATTGCAGTCAAAGGGCTATCTGCTGACCGACGACGGGCAATTCGATGCGGCCGACGCGGCGCTCCGGGAGTCGCTCGCCGTCTGGCGACGGGCTTTCGGCGATCAGGACCTGGAGGTGGGCAAGGCCTGGCTCGGCCTCGCGATCAACGACATGGTAGCCGGTCGTCTGTCGATGGCGGAAAAACATATTGATAACGCCATCCGTATCGAGCGACACGTTCTTGACTCCGACAACCCATTACTCGGCGACGCCATATCGACGGCCGGCCAGATTTATCAGGGCCAACACAAGCTCGACGCGGCGTCCAAGGCTCTGAAGGAGGCCATCGCCATCTATGAGAAGGCCTACCGGAAACCCTTTTACCAGACCGGTATAACTTTGGTGTATTTGGCGCTGGTCGAGTCAGAGCAAGGGCGCACAGCGGCGGCCCTGGCCGATCTGGACGAGGCGAAGCAGATTTATGACGCCAGCTATGGCCGACTACACCCCAATCACGGCGACCTGCTTGTCAATCGGGCGCGTGTGCTTGCGCGGGCAGGGCGGCGGGCGGAAGCGGCGACCGACTGCGCAGCGGGAGTAAAGATTCTCGAACAGACACTCGGCGCCACCGCCGCGTTCACCAAAGCCAATGTGGCGATTTGCGCGAAGCTTTGACAATCGCCTTGTCGTCTAACGCTGGTCTGCTCGTTGCCGAAGCGTTCGGCGCGCCGACGCGGGCGCCATCGCGGCGCGCGCACCTGAGCGCGTGGGCCGGCTATCAAGACCGCAACGTTGCCCCCGCCGACTTGGCGGCCGCGGCGATGATCTTGGCCGAGAGGGCCTCGATCTCGGCGTCGGTCAGGGTCTTGTCGCGGGGCTGGATCGTCACCTCGACGGCCACCGACTTGTTGCCCTCTTCGACGCCCGGACCCTCATAGACGTCGAACACCCGCGCCCCGGCGATCAGCACCCGGTCGGCGCTTTGTACGGCGCGGATGAGCTCACCGGCCGGCCTATCCCTGGCCACCACGAAGGCGAAGTCGCGGGTCAGGGGCATCAGCGGCGACAGGGTCAGGGCCGGCTTGGTCTTCACCGCCTTTTTCTTGGCTTCGGGAATCGCCTCCACCCAGATCTCGAACGCATAGACCGGTCCCGGCGTGTCCAGCGCCTTGAGGATGGTGGGGTGGATCTCTCCGAACGCGGCGATCACGGCCTTGGGGCCAAGTTGCAGCCGGGCGTAACGGCCCGGTCGCCACCATCCGGGGCCGCCGTCCTGCACTACCTGCAGATTGGCTGTCGGTGCGCCCAGTTCGTCGAGCAGGGCCATCAGATCGGCTTTCAGGGTAAACAAATCGTCGGAGGCGCCACCGTCCCAGCGGCGCGGGCCGTGCGGGGCCAGGACGGCGGTGATCGCCGTGCGCTGGTCGCCCGGCTGGTCGCCGGCGAACACCGGGCCGATCTCGAACAGCGCGCAGTCGGGAAAGCCGCGCCGGGCGTTGCGGCCCACCGCTTCGATCAAACCCGGAAGACCGGAAGGCCGCATACAGTCCAGGTCGGCGGCGATCGGATTGGCCAACACCAGGCTCTCGCCGCCACCGCCGAACAGCGCCGCCGTCGACCGGGCGGTGAACGACCAGCAGATGGTCTCCTGATAGCCGGCGGCGGCCAGAGCCCTGCGCGCGGCGCGGATGCGGCTCTGGCGCGGGGTCAGCACCCCGCCGGTCGCCCGCGGCGAGGCGGGCAGGGGTTCGGCCGGCAGCGCGTCGAAGCCTGCGATGCGCGCGACTTCTTCGACCAGGTCGGCCTTGCCGTCGACGTCGGGACGCCACGACGGCGGCTGTAGCAGGGCGCCCCGCCGCTCGAAGCCCAAGGCGCCGAGGATCGACCAGATCCGATCCTCGGCGATATCCAGGCCCGATAACCGCCGCACATACGCCGGATCGAACGCCACCGCCCCCCGGACCGGCGGCGTCTCGCCCGCGAACACAATGTCGGACGCTTCCCCACCGCAGAGCTCCAGGACCAGCTTCGTCGCCAGCTCGATGCCTGGAACCAGCGACAACGGATCGACCCCACGGGCGAAGCGGTATTGGGCGTCGGAATTGATCCCCGTGTCCCGCCCGGTCTGGGCGGTGCGGATCGGGTCGAACCATGCGCTTTCGATGAAAACCTCGGTCGTCGCCTCGGAACAGCCGGTCGACGATCCGCCCATCACCCCGCCCAGGCCGATGGCGCCGGAGCTATCGGCGATCACGCAGATCTCCGGCGTCACGACGTAGGTTTTGCCGTCCAACGCGGGGACCTGTTCACCCTCGCGACCCAGCCTCGCCTCGATGAAACCGCCAGCTATAAGCGCCGCGTCATAGACATGCAGCGGCCGGGCGCGGTCGTGGGTGATCAGGTTGGTGACATCGACCAGGGCGTTGATCGACCGCAACCCCACGGCTTTCAGCCGCTGTTGCAGCCAGGCGGGGGAGGGGCCGTTCTTGATCCCCCGGATCAGCCGGCCCGCGAAGGCCGGGCAGGCGTCGGGCGCCGTCAACCGAATGTCGATCGGGCAGGGGAAGACGCCGGGCGTGGCGGCCACCGCCGGGTCCTTCAGCACGCCCAACCCCGCCGCCGACAGATCGCGGGCGATGCCGACGACGCCCAGCCAGTCAGGCCGATTGGGCGTGACTTCGAAGTCGATCACCGCCTCCAGGACCAGCGCCTCGGAGGCCGACGCACCGACCGCCAGGGTGTCGGCCAGCTCCAGGATGCCGTCCGACTCCTCGGCTGTTTCTAGTTCGGCGGCCGAGCATAACATGCCGTTGGACACCACGCCGCGCACGGCCCGGGGCTCCAGGGTGATCCCCGATCCGGGAATATAGGTCCCGAGCGGCGCATAGATGGTGGTCAGGCCGGCCCGGGCGTTGGGCGCCCCGCAGACGATCTCCTTGCGCCCGTCGACGGTATCGACCTGGCAGACCCGCAGCCGGTCGGCGTTGGGATGCTGCACCGCCTCGATGATCTTCGCAACCGAGAACGCCGCCAGCTTCGACGCCGGGTCCTCGACATGCTCGACCTCGAGCCCGGCCATGGTCATGGCCGCCACGACCTCAGCCACCGACGCCTCGGTTTCCAGGTGTTCCTTGAGCCAGGAGAGGGTGAATTTCATGATCCGTCTCCCTCAGCTCAGGCCCGACGCGGTGCTTGGCGCGGCGAAGGCCGAGAAGCCGTAGTGCGCGAGCCAGCGGGTGTCCGACGCGAACATGTCGCGCAGGTCGGGCATGCCGTATTTCAGCCGGCCCAGCCGATCGACGCCGAAGCCGAAGGCGAAGCCCTGCCATTCGTCGGGATCGATACCGCAATTGCGCAGCACATTGGGGTGCACCATGCCGCAGCCGACGATCTCCGACCACTCGGTCCCCTGGCCGATCCTGACCTCGCCGCCGCTGGTGTCGCACTGCACGTCCATCTCCGCCGATGGCTCGGTGAACGGGAAGTGGTGCGGGCGAAACCGTGTCACCACGCTCTCCAGCTCGAAGAACCGGGCGATGAACTGGTCGAGCGTCCACTTCAGATGACCCATGTGGATGTCGCGGTCGATCACCAGCCCTTCGATCTGGTGAAACATCGGCGTGTGGGTGGCGTCGCTGTCCATTCGATAGGTGCGGCCGGGCGAGATGATCCGGATCGGCGGCGCCTGTCCGGCGGCGATCCACGACGCGCCGGGCGGGCTGTTGGTCCGCTGCATGGTCCGAACCTGCACCGGGCTGGTGTGGGTGCGCAGAAGCTTGCGCTCGCCGTCCGGGCCGGGCTTCAGGAAGAAGGTGTCGTGCATTTCGCGCGCCGGGTGCTTGGGCGGGAAGTTCAGGGCGGTGAAGTTGTGAAAATCGTCCTCGATGTCCGGCCCCTCGGCCAGGGAAAAACCAAGCTCGGCGAAGATGGCGATCATCTCGTCCATTACCTGCATGGTCGGATGGACGCTTCCGCGCCGACGGGCCGGAGCCGGCAGCGACAGGTCCAGCCGCCCGGCGGCCAGCTTGGCGTTCAGTTCGGCGGCTTCGAGCTCGGCCTTGCGCGCGGCGATGGCCGACGCGACCCGGTCGCGCAAACCGTTGATGGCGGGTCCCTGGACCTTGCGCTCGTCCGGGCTCATCGAGCCCAGCGACTTCAGCAAAGCCGATATTGCCCCGGCCTTGCCCAGGCATTCCAGGCGTATCGCCTCAAGCACGCCGGTGTCGGCGGCGCTGGTGGAGCGGGCCAGAAGATCGGCCTCAAGGTCGACCAGATCGGTGGTCACTTGACGAATTCCTTCCTCGTGTAAGCGGGGGCGCGAACGAAAAAACCCCCGGGCGGAGTCCGCCTGGGGGTCTTTAGACTCAGGAGCGATCGAGTTGCTCTCTTGGCCTCAGCCCAGGGCGGCGCGAACCTTTTCCGCGATGGCCTTGAACGCCGCCGGATCGGCGCCCGCGATGTCGGAGAGGACTTTGCGGTCGATATCGATCCCGGCCAGGTCAAGGCCGTGACTAAATATCGAATAGGTCATGCCCTCTTCGCGGGCGGCGGCGTTGATGCGCTGGATCCACAGCGACCGAAACGCGCGCTTGCGCACCTTGCGGTCGCGGTAGGCATACTGCCCGGCCCTGTCCACGGCCGCCTTGGCGGCGCGGATGGTATTCTTGCGGCGGCCCGAGAAACCCTTGGCTTGCTCGAGAACCTTCTTGTGCTTGGCGTGGGCGGTTACGCCCCGTTTGACGCGAGCCATCTGTGTCTATGCTCCGGAAATGTCTTAAAGGCCGTAAGGCAGGAAATGCGAGATGATCTTCGCGTCGGGCGCGCTCATCACCTTGGTTCCCCGCTGCTGGCGGATGTATTTGGCGCTGTGGCTGATCAGCCGGTGCCGCTTACCCGCCACGCCGGCCTTGATCTTTCCGGTCGCGGTCATCTTGAAGCGCTTTTTGGCGCCTGACTTGGTCTTCAGTTTGGGCATTTCGCATCGGCCCCGATCAAACGGGCGCCGTCCTCTTTGAGAGTCGCATTTACGAGCCGCCATGGCATGCCTGTCGGCCAGGCGGCTCAAACGAAGGGCGGGGGTCTAGGGCATCCGGGGCCGAAAGGCAAGGCGAGAACCATCGCTGCTTCCACCATCGGGTCAATGGCGCCAAGATCGGCGGAGACCCGACGAAACGAGCGGGCTGGAGGCGCGTCGATGAAGATATCCGCCGGTATTCCCTCGGGGTTCGCAGCCGGCCCCGCGGCGAAGGCGCTCGAAGATCGTGGCTACGACTACGCCGCTACGGCCGAGACGCAGCACGATCCCTTCATCCCGCTCGCCTTCGCCGCCGAGCACACCGAGCGGATCGGCCTGACCACCGGCATCGCCGTCGCGTTCGCCCGCAATCCGATGATCCTGGCCAACCTCGGGCACGACCTCAATTCGCTGTCCAAGGGCCGCTTCACCTTGGGGCTCGGCACGCAGATCGCGGCGCACATCACCAAGCGCTTTTCCATGCCCTGGTCGCACCCGGCGCCGCGCATGCGCGAGATGATCCGCGCCATGCACGCGATCTGGGACACCTGGTACGATGGCGCGAAGCTCGATTTCCGCGGTGAGTACTACACCCACACCCTGATGACGCACTACTTCGCGCCGTTGGACATCCAGTATGGTCGCCCGAAGATCGCGCTGGCCGCCGTCGGCCCGCTGATGACCAAGGTCGCCGCCGAGGTCGCCGACGCCATGCTCTGCCACGCCTTCACCACGGCGCGGTATCTGCGGGAGGTGACCGTGCCGATGGTCGAAACCACCCTGGCGGAGAAAGGGCGCGACCGCGCCGGGTTCGAGATCGTGGCGACCATGTTCACCGCCGCCGGCGACACCGACGAACAGATCGACAAGGCGCGCACCCGCCTGCGAGCGCAGGTCTCGTTCTACGGCTCCACACCCGCCTACAAAGGTGTGTTCGAGTTGCATGGCTGGCACGATCTGCAACCCAAGCTCAATCGGCTGTCCAAGGAAGGCAAGTGGGATGAAATGGCCGCGTCCCTGCCCGAGGCGGTGGTCGACGCCTTCGTGATCTCGGGAACCGCCGAACAGGTCGTCGACCAGCTGAAGACGACGTTCGGCGGCAAGATCGACCGGACCTCCTTCGGCTTTGACGTCAAGGATCCCGACCGCCTGAAAGCCCTGGTCCAACGCATGAAGGCTCCTTAGGGCGGGGCGCCCATTCAGGCCATCGGCCGAAACCGCAGTATCGGAACCGGACCACCGCCGTCGGCGGGCTGGAAGCGGTCGAAGACGGCCTTAACCGGCATGCCCGTGTAAGGCGCCTCGGTTTCGCAATCGACGATCTGGGCGACCGCGCGCGGACCCTCTTCGAGATTCACCAGGGCGATGACGAACGGGGCCAGCGCCTTCTGCGTCGGATCGTGGCCGATCCGGTCGATGGTGAAGGCGTGGATCGTTCCTCGGCCGGAAGCCTCGGCCCAACGCCAGTCGGCCCGCCAGCACCGCGGGCAGCGGGCCCGGGGATAGAAGAAGGCGCCGTCGCGGGGGCAGATCTGCAGCAGAAAGCGCCCGTCCGCCGCCGCCTCGAAGAACGCCGCCGTCACCGGCGTCGGGTCGGGAATGGAGCGGCCGTCTCTCGCCAGCCTGACCATCACGCGCCCTCCAGGATCAGCGAGACCTGTTCCGACATCATCCCGCCATTGCCGTTGACGAACGCCAAGTCGCATCGCGGCTGCTGGCGTGGGCCGGCGCGCCCCTGGATCTGACGCACGGCCTCGATCACATGGGTCATGCCGCCGGAGATCCCCGCCTGGCCGAAGCCGAGCTGGCCGCCATTGGTGTTGACCGGAAAGTCGCCGTCGTAGCGGAAATTTCGCTCCCGCACGAAGGCGCCGCCCTCGCCCGGGCGGCAAAAGCCGGCGTCCTCCAGCGAACGCAGTACGGTGATCGTGTAGCAGTCATAGATCTGCGCGCTGTCCATCGCCGCCGGCGTCGTCCCAGCCATCGCGAAAGCGCGCGCGGCGGCCCCGCGCACCGGCGAATCCAGCAGGTCGGGCATTGACGTGATGCTGCGATGGGTCATCTCCTCGCCGAACCCCGAGACCATCACCGGGCGATGGCGCGCCCGCTTTGCCAGCTCGGCGCTGGTCACCAGCACGGCGGCGCCACCGAAACACGGCATGACGATCTCCAGCAGCTTCAGCGGATCGGCGATCATTGGCGAGGCCAGCACTTCCTCCACCGTGATCGGCCGGCCGTGGAAGATGGCGTCGGGATTGGCCAGGGCGTTATAGCGCTGCTCGACCGCGATCTTGGCCAGTGTCGCCTCGTCCAGATGATAGGTGTCCATGTAGAGGCGCGCGATCATCGCATAGCTGGGCGTCGCGCCCACCAAGCCGGCGGGAACCTCGAACTGGGCCTGCGGCGATCCCCAGGCGTCACCGCCCATATAGACCGGCCGGCTCGAGGTCTGGGGCCGGTCGCGCGCCTGCTGCGAGGGGCGCGGTATGGCCGGGCACATCACCAGCACCGCCTGGCACACCCCCACCTCGATCGCCGCCGCCGCGCGCCAGACCATGCCGGCCGGCGTGGCGCCGCCCAGATCGACCCGCTCGTTGAAGCGGCTGCGCAGGCCTAGATGCTCGGCCACCGCCGACGGCGCCAGGGCCGGCGCCTCGCGCGCGCCGACCACGCAGAAACCGTCGATGTCGGCCCTGTCCAGGCCGCTGTCGTCGATAAGCTCGGCGCCCAGGCGGGCGAAGGCGTCGAGGTCGAACATCGCCTCGTCCCACCGGCGCGCCGGCTTCCATTCGGTCACTCCGACGATCGCGGCGGCCCGCTTGCCCACGTCCTGCTCCTTTTGGAAAGGTGCGCGTCGAGTTGGTTTTGAGACGCCGTCGCAGCGTGGCGGGGTTTTGCCTGATGTTCAAGATTCATCGGCCGGCACTCGACGTGGCGCGCGCATGTCCTAAGCGGCGTCCGCCGCGGCAAAATGGGCCATCTGGTCCGCGTAGGCCTTCACGAAGGCCGGTCGGGCCGTGGCGCGAGCGACGTAGTCGCGGCAGGCGGGATAGTTCGCCAGCCCGTCGAACCGATCGACGAGGCGCAGCACATCCGCCATCAGAATGTCGGCCACGGAGAATGTCCCGGCCAGCCATTCGCGTCCCGCCAGCACCGCTTCCATGTGCCCGAGCCGGGTCGCGAGGAAAGCGTCCAGCTGCTTGCGCCCCGGCGTTTCTGCGGTATCGCCGGAGAACATAAAAATGGACCATGGCAGACTCGCCATCTCGACCGAATTCAGGGCCGCGAACATCCATGCCTTGGCGTCGCCGCGGGCGTGAGGATCGGCGGGCATCAACGCATCGATACGCTCACCGAGGTGTAACAGGATCGCGCCGCTCTCGAAGATCGTGAAGTCGCCATCGGTGAACCATGGCGCCTGCCCGAAGGGTTGATGCGCAAAATGCTCAGCGTTCCGATCGCGGAAGGACACGCTCTCGACCCTATAGGCCAAACCGGCCTCCTCCAGCGCCCAACGCACCCGTATGTCGCGCACATAGCCGCGCGGCATTTCGGGAACCCAATCGAAGGTGGTGAGGATCATCTCGCCCATTCGGAGTCTCCAAGGAAAACGACAATACGATCTAAGTCGATTGGACCAGTAGCCTACCCGATTTCCTGAAGCTCTCGCAGCCGATGGTCGTCAACATGATGGACGAAGTCCGCTTCAGTTTCGCAAACCCGGCAAACATAGGCGTGTGCGCCTCGCCGACCTTATGGCGTTCGAGGCTCAGCTGACGCGTGGTCGGGAAGCGGCGGTCGATGGATTTTCGGCCTTGGGCCAGCACGCCATCTGCCAGCCTCATGAACAGGGAAGATCTAGCGATAAGATGATTTGGATATGGCGATGGGCTTGCACAAAAATCTATGACGGTGAATTTTAAGTAACTGCATCGACCAACGACTTCACATAGTTGGAAAGTTCATCGAGTTGGGTTTGGTTCTCCACCTGTACACGCTTCAGTAATGCCAGTGTGTCATTCCCGTGCCCGAATATGCTCGTGTGCACTCATAGACACCGCACCGGCCATTTCGGGTGTTTGCGGGTGTGTATTTGGTAGGAGCGACGAGATCGAGGCGCCTGTCTTAAAGCGTTGGGAATAACTGCACGCCAGCGGCCTTCGCGGCGGCGATCAAAGCCGTGTCGCTGGTCGCCAGGGGCACACCCCGGCGCAGCGCCAGTTCGAGGTAGGGGGCGTCGTAAGCCGTTAGACGGTACTGCTCGGCAAGCTGCGCCGTCGTTATCCACGACCGACTTGCCGTTTCGTCGTCAATCTCGATTGGCAACGCCTGGAGGAAGCCGGCAAGGCGCTGGCGCACGTCGCGGCTTATTCGACTGCGGCGTTCAGCCGTCAGCAAGCCGTTAAGCGCCTCGATGGGCCAGAGTTGCGGGGCAACGGCGCCGGCCTCGGTGACTCGGTCGAGAAGCGCCATGATCCCGGCTGTCTGCTCATCCTCAAAGCACCAAGCGAGCGCGACTGAATTATCGACAACGAAGCTCATCGCCTACCTTCACCTATCAGTTCCTTGAGAGTCAGACCGCCAAGCGTCTGGCCCTTGCTGGCCAAGCGTAACCCCTCCGCGGCGGCGCGGGCTTTCGCGCGGTTGAATCCGGTTTCCAGCGGCGCCAGTCGGGCGATCGGTTTTCCGCGACGGGTGATGATGATCTCGCCGCCGCCTTCCACTTCATCGAGCAAAGCGGTGAGGCGGTTCTTCGCTTCAAACACTCCCACGGTTTGCATATTGCAGTCTTTCTACCTAGCTATCTGTCTAGCTTATCAGCGGTAGGCAGACTTTTCCATCGTGTCGTTTCCCCCTCGAATGAAGGTTGACGCAACGTAGCGTAACGCGTGCAGTCCCGGGCAAAACAGCATCGAGGAAACGCGGCGTGTTCAAACGGGTTCTGATCGCCAATCGGGGCGAGATCGCCATCCGCATCGCCAGGGCCGCTTGCGCCCTTGGCGTCGAGTCCGTGGCGATCTATCCGCTGGCCGACGCCCTGTCGCTGCATACCCGCGCCGCCACCTACGCCCGAGCGATCGGCGCGACGGGCGGCGATCCGATCGCCGCCTATCTCGATATCGACGCGGTGGTCGCCGCGGCCCTGGCCGCCGGCTGCGATTGCGTGCATCCTGGCTATGGTTTCCTGGCCGAAAACGCCGCCTTCGCGCGCCGCTGCCTGGCCGAGGGCCTGGCGTTCATCGGTCCGCGCGCCGACGCCCTCGATCTGTTCGGCGACAAGACCCGGGCGCGGGAACTGGCGCGAGCCGAGGGCGTGCCGGTCGTGCCCGGCAGTCCGCCCGTCGCCACGGCGGCGGCGGCGAACGAGGCGGCGCGTGCGATCGGCTATCCGGTGATGGTCAAGGCCGCGGCCGGCGGCGGTGGCCGGGGCATGCGCGCGGTGGGCGACGCCGGCGCCATGGCCGCGGCGTTCGAGCGCTGCCAGAGCGAGGCCAAGGCGGCTTTCGGCGATGGAACCCTGTTCGTCGAACGTCTGATGGCGCGGCCTCGCCATATCGAGGTGCAGATCCTGGCCGATCGAAGCGGCGGGCTGGTGCATCTGCATGAGCGGGACTGTTCGGTGCAGCAGCGCAACCAGAAGGTGGTGGAGATTGCGCCGGCCCCCAACCTGGCGGCCGACCTGCGCGCCCGCATCCTGGCCGACGCCCTGAAGCTCGCCCGGGCCGCCGACTTCGTCAACGCCGGCACGGTCGAATTTCTGGTCGATCCCGAACGCGGCGAACACTATTTCATCGAGTGCAATCCGCGCATCCAGGTCGAGCACACCATCACCGAACAGGTCACCGGCGTCGATCTGGTCGAGGCCCAGTTCCGCATCGCCGCCGGCGAGACCCTGGCCGACCTGGGTATCGGCGACCAGGCGGCGGTGGGTCCGCCGCGCGGCTTCAGCGTCCAGGCGCGGATCGTCGCCACGGGGGCCGGAACCTTGACCGCCTATCACGAGCCGTCTGGCCCAGGGGTGCGGGTGGATTCCTGCGGATACCTCGGCTACGCGCCGCCCCCCCAGTTTGATCCGATGTTCGCCAAGCTGATCTGCGGCTCCAACTCCACCGGTACGCTGGCCTCGGCGCTTCAGCGGACCTTGCGGGCGCTGGACGAGTTCCACATCGCCGGCCTGCCGACTAATTTCGGCCAGCTGCGGGGCATCCTGGCTGACCCGGCGGTCGCGGCCGGCGACGCGCGGACCAGTCTGCTGGCCGAGCACCCGGAATTCGCCGGCGCGGGCGCTCCGGCCGCCTCGCCGTCGGGCTCGCTGGCGTTGCTCGAACAACAGTCCGCCGCCCTTGGCCGGGGCGCCGTTCCTGTCGCCGTCGCGGCGCCATCGGTGGAGTCCGTGGTTCCGGCTGACGCCGAACAGGGGGTGGAATGCCCGATGGCAGGCGCGATCCTGGAAATTACCGTCAAGGTCGGGGATGCGGTCAAGGCCGGCGACGCCCTGATGATCGTCAGCGCCATGAAGATGGAGACCGCTGTCACCGCGCCATGCGACGGTGTGGTCACCGCGCTCGCGCCGATCGCGGTCGGCGATCAGCTCGCCGCCGGCCAGATCGTCGCGGCGATCGCCCCGGGCGAGGGCGTGGCCGCGGGCGAACCGCGCATTCATGGCGCAGACACCTGGGCGCCGATGCTGGCCGAGGTGAAGGCCTTGCAGGATATCGCCCACGCCCGCTTCGCCGAGGGCTCGACCGACCCGGGCGTGGTGCGCCAGCGGAACCGAGGCAAGCTGAGCTGCCGCGAGCGCATCGACTTGATGCTGGATGTGGGCAGCTTTCGCGAGGTCGGCAGCCTGGCCGGCTTCGCCTCCTATGACGACACCGGCGCGGTGGCCGATTTCACTCCGGCCAACCACGTTGGCGGCTGGGGCAAGGTCGAGGGCCGCACCGGCATCGTCTGCGCCGACGACTTCACTTCGCGCGGCGGCCACTCGGACGGCGCGATCGGCGCCAAGAGCAGCTATCTCGACCGTCTGTCGATCGAGCTGAAATGCCCGTCGATCCGCCTGCTTGACGGCTCGTCGGGCGGCGGCAGCGTCGCCTCGATGGTGCCGGCCCAGCAGAAGACCGGCGACAGCGCCGCCCAGGAAAGCTCGGGCGCCATCAAAGCCGGCCGGCCCCGCGTGGCCGGCGGTGGCGGCTCGTTCCTGCCCGGCCACCTGGGCAGTAGCCTTTACGCCGAGCAGCTGACGACCGTGCCGGTGGTCAATCTGCTGCTGGGCAGCGTGGTGGGGATCGGCGCGGCCAAGGCCGTGCTTGGCCACTTCTCGGTGATGGTTCGCGACATCGCCCAGCTGTTCGTGGCTGGCCCGCCGGTGGTCACCCACGCCATGGGCTACGAGGTCACCAAGGAGGATCTCGGCGACTGGCGGATTCACTGCCGTAACGGCTCGGTCGACAACCTGGCTGAAACAGAGGAGGAGGCCATTGCTCAGGCCAAGCGCTTCCTCTCCTATCTGCCCTCCAGCGTCCACGAGGCGCCGCCGGTGACGGAGCCGGACTGGGCCGATCCGATCGATCGTCGCGAGGAGGAACTGTTCACCATCGTGCCGCGCAAGCGCACCACCACCTTCGACATCCGCCGGACCATCGCCCTGATGGCCGACCGGGGCTCGTTGTTCGAGATCGGGCCGCTGTGGGGCGACGACCAGGTCACCGGCTTCGTGCGCTTCAACGGCTACCCGATGGGAGTGATCGCGTCGGACAGCCGCCACCTGAACGGCGGCGCCCTGACGGCCAAGGGCTGCGACAAGCTCAAGCGCCACCTGGACCTGTGCGACCTGTTCCATCTGCCGGTGCTGAACCTGGTCGACAATCCGGGCTTCGCGGTCGGCATCGAGCATGAGATGGCCGGGACGATCCGCAAGGGTGGCGAATGGATGATCGCCTTCGCCCAGATCAATGTGCCGCTGTACACGGTGATCATGCGGCGCAGCTTCGGCGTGGCCGGCAACAACTACGCCACGCCCCTGGCCCGGGGCGGCGCGCGGGTGATCTGGCCGGCGGCCGATGTCGGCGGCATTCCCCCCGAAGGCGGCATCGAGGCGGCCTACAAGCGCCAGCTGGCCGAGGCCGCCGACCCGGTCGCCCTGCGCGCCGAGATCAACGCCCGCATCGAAAGCGCCCGCGGCCCGGTCGGCCCGCTGAACCGCTTCCAGATGGAGGAGATGATCGATCCGCGCGACACCCGTCGACTGGTCTGCGAATGGGCCGAAAACGCCCACCGCATCGTCTCGCAACCAGCGCGCCTGGGGCCTCGTGCGCTGGGTTTCCGGCCCTAGGAAACCAACAGACCAGACTTCGGAGGACGACACGATCGGACAACTCAGCGGCAAGGTGGGTCCTTCGCCGGACCCTCGTTCGAGGCCTGAAAACTCTCCCGTGTGTGACAAAAATCACCGCGCGTCGGTGGAATAAGTCACCGCACGGCAGCAAAAAGTTGATTAGAAATCTAAGTGATAGAGCGCCACGGTGAAGTCTGGGAGGATACCGCATGATCGATCTGGCCAATCCACTGGCTTGGGAGCAGGCTGACGCCGAAGCCCTCGCCGCGTTGTCCGACCTGCAGGGAAATATCCTCAAGGGCCACGGCCGGCGCGTCACTCGCCACCTGTTCCTGAAGTTCGGGGCCGATCAGGCGGCAGCCCAGGCCTTCATCCGCAAGATCGAACCGTTGCTGCCCTCGGCGCTGGCTCAGCTCCAGCAGGCGCGCGCCTTCAAGGCCGGTGGGCCGAGCGGCGGCCCGTTCGTCGCCTTCATGCTGACCGCCGCGGGCTACGCGGCCCTCGGCGCCGCTAATCGAGCGCCTCAGCCGGCCGACGACAACGCCTTTCAACAAGGCATGCGCGCCAGGGCGGCCAACCTGGCCGACCCGGCCGGCGCGGCGCTCGACCCCGGCTACCGGGGGGACATCCACGCCATGGTGCTGATCGCCGGCGACCCCGACAATGACGCCAGCTGGACCTCGAACGCCGCCGACAACATGGAGACCCGTATCCTCAACCTGATGTCGAACTCGGCGACCGTGGTGGCCTCGGAAGCCGGTCGCGCGATCTTCGATGTCAACGGCCATGGCCTCGAACATTTCGGCTATGTGGACGGCCGCAGCCAGCCGTTGCTGCTACGCGAGGATATCGACAACGAGCGGGATGCGATGGGTGGGATCGATGTCTGGGACCCCGCCTTTCCCCTGTCCCAGGTCCTGGTCAGAGACCCCGGCGGCGCCTCGGCGAACGCCTTCGGCAGTTTCTTCGTGTTTCGAAAGCTCGAACAGAACGTCAAGGGCTTCAAGGCCGCCGAGGGCGTGCTGGGCGATCTGACCTGTTCCGGCGAGCTGGCGGGGGCGCGGATCGTCGGGCGGTTCGAGAACGGCACGCCGGTGGAGATGGACCAGACCGGCGCGCTGATGAATCCGATCAGCAACAATTTTAACTATTCGGCCGATCCCACGGGCCGCAAATGCCCGCTGCACGGCCATATCCGCAAATCCAACCCGCGTGGCGAAAGCGCCGCGAAGTTCGGCATCCCGCTGGCCTCGGAGCGGTCGCATATCATGGCGCGCCGCGGCATTACCTATGGTCGCCGGACGTCGATCGTCGATCCCCAGGATCAACCCGAAGGCGGCGTCGGCCTGCTGTTCATGGCCTATCAGCAGAACCTCAATAATCAGTTCGAGTTCACCCAGTCCAGCTGGGTCAACAACGAGAACTTCGTAGCGGCAGGAGTCGGCCGAGATCCGATTATCGGCCAGGGTGGGGTCTCGGCGCTCAGGCACTTCAGCGAGTGCCCGGGCCATGCCGGCGAAATCGTCGTCTCGCCGTTCGGCGGGTTCGTCACCTTCAAGGGCGGCGAATATTTCTTCGCCCCTGCCAAGAGCACGCTCGCGACCCTTTGAAATGGCGTCAATCGCCGAAGAAGTTCAGCTCCAGCAGCACGCCGTTGGGGTCGTGGGTGAAGATCTGGGTCAGGCCGATCGAGGGGATGCCCTGAACGGTGAACTCCGCCGCCCTGGCGGTCAGGCGGGCGATCACCTCATCCTTGCCCGAGCAGCTGAGCGCGACATGGTGGATCGGGCCGGTGGGGCCAGAAGGACACTCACGTTGGAACGCCTGCGGCGCGCCCTTGGCGTTGATGTGGAAGATCGGTCGGTTCTGGTCGTCATAGACCCACTGGACCATCTCCGGCTTCGACGGCGGCGGCCCGTTACGAACGTTCAGGTCCAGCAGGTCGGCATAGAACCGCGTCGTTCCCGCCATGTCCTCGGTGAAGATGTTCACATGATCCAGCGCATTGACCCGCATCGTCCACCTTTGACCTCATCTGCTTACGGCGATCTTATCGCCATGAGACCGTCGGAGTCTCGCTCCGCGAGGCCTACACGGCCGGCGGCGTGGCGCGCTCCAGCCGCAGAGAGACGGTGGTTCCGGCGCTGGGCGCGCTGCGGATTTCCACCGAACCCCCTGATTGGGTGACCACGCCAAACACTTGCGCCAGACCGAGGCCCGTGCCCTGGCCCACCGGCTTGGTGGTGAAGAATGGCTCCATGGCCCGATCGACCACTGCCTTGGACATGCCGTCACCGGTGTCGATGACGTCGAGATCGACCCAAGGCACACCGCCCTTGGAGGGGCTCGATCGAAAGGTCAGTTGCCCGCCGTCGGGCATGGCGTCGCGAGCGTTCACCGCCAGGTTCATCAGGGCCATCTCAAGCTGGCCAACGTTACTGGTCACCCACCTCGCGTCGTCGCCGATGTGTATCGCAAGCTGGATGGTTGGGCCGACGGACTGTTGCAGCAGGTCTTGAAGGTCCTCCAACATCGATCTCAGATCGACCGGGCCCAGGTCGAGCGGTTGCGATCGCGTGAAGGCCATCAGCTGGCTGATCAGCCGGGCGCCGCGTTCGGTGGCCGCCAGGGCGTTGTCGATCGACCGCCGCAAAGCGGGGTCGGTGGTCTTCTTGGCCACCCGCTCCATACTGATGCTGATCACCATCAGCAGGTTGTTGAAGTCATGGGCTATGCCGCTGGCCAGCTGGCCGACGGCCGCGAGCTTGGCCGACTGGGCGGCGCGCGCCTCTTCGCGACGCCTGAAGCGCTGCTGGCGATAGGCGACCGCGGCGACCCCCGCGACAAGGGCAAGGGCCGCCAGGGCGGCAATAGCGGTCAGGATCAGCGCGCCGAAGCTCGGGCCGGTCAGAAGGTGCGCCTTCACGCCGAGATGCGACGACCAGCCGGACACCGCCGAAGTGTCGAAAACGCCAAAAGTACTCTGCCCCTCGGACGTCACTCCGGGGTAGAGGCCGGTCCTGGCCTTGGCGATCGCTTCGCGGACAGCGTGGCCGGCGGGCGTTCCCAGTTTTCGCTCATAGGCGAGCGAGCGGGCGATGAACAGACCGTTGCGATCGACCACCGCCGAGGTGCCGCCCCGTGGGCTGTGCGCCATCAGAATGGTCTGGAATATCCGGGGGTCAAGGTCGACCGTCAGCACATATCGTGGCGACTCACCCTCGAAGACCGGCACATGCACCGCGACGCAGGGGCAATCCGGCGCGGCGCCGACGACACCGGTGATCGCGGGCGTGCGAGCGTCGCCCTTGAGATAGGCCGCGACCCAGGGCCTCATCGGCTGAGCTGTCGCCGCGCCCGTCCGGGTTTCCCAGATGGCGCGTCCCGCCGCGATGTCGGTCAGTATGACGTTCCGCCATCCGATGCGACTTCCGCGCACCATTTCGATCCGCCCCTCGGCGCGCACCCAATCGTGGCGGGCCAGCAGGCGCGAGGTCGAAAGAACCTGAAGCGCGCTCTGGTCGGCCAGCAGGCGAGCATCCGTGGTCGCGATGATCACCCGGGCGTCGGCCATGGCGTCGGTCTCGATCTGGGCGCGCTGAGCACGAAGGGCTGCGGCGGTCTGAAGCGTGGCGAAGAGGACGAGCGGCAGCACGAACGCCGCGGCGAGACCGACGAGAGTGGCCCTTTCCAGCCTCGCCATGATCTTTCCCCCTCGGTCGGTCGACCCTTCCGCTCCCCGGCGACCGCCAGAGACGCATCACCCCCGCGTCGAATATGGTTACGACGCCGCTGGAAGCCTGGCCAATCAACGGCCCAACACCCTGGGCTATTGTGTCGCAGGCGTCCAGCATGGCGCGCCAGCGGCGACGGTCGTGGCCTACGCCGACGTCACCCCAGTTTCAGAAAACTGGGGTGGCGGAAGGGATCGCCCTGACGGAGGGTTCCGTGAAACCCTTCCACGCGAGGTCCGGCAGGCCCTGGGCGCTCATCATAGGACGCGTCGCCGCCGAAGAAACGCAGGGTCAATGTCCGCCGCCGCGTGCCCGGGTGGGTCGGCGCCCCGCCGTGCAGCATGGCCGGGTGGAACAGCACCACGTCTCCAGGCTCGACCGGAAACGAGACGATGTCGAACGCTTTACGGTTGACCTCGATGTCGGGCAGGCGGGGCATCGGCGCGCTGGGGTGCAACGGCGCCGTATCGTCGCCGAGTTCGAAGCGAGAGCCGTTGTAGAGTACGCCTCGGTGCGAGCCGCGCACGAACTCCAGCGAGTCCGCCGCGCTGGCCGTGTCGAAGGTGATCCAGGCCACGGCCAGATCGGCGCCGGCGATGGTCAGATAGGACGAATCCTGGTGCCAGGGCGTACGCCGCGCCTCGCCGCCTTCTTTCAGGAACACCTGTTCATACATGAACCAGATTTCGGGTGAGCCCCACAGATCGGTGATCAGCCCCGGCAGTGGCGAGGCCCGCAGCATCCCGGTGTAGCCTTCCAGAACCCGAGGATTGTAGAGGTCCTGATAGAAGGTGGCGTCGGAATGCGATTTGAAGTTGCTTGAGCCCGGCCCTGGGTTCGCCAAGCTCCATTCCCAGGCCGCCAGCGCCTCGGCCACGGCCTTTTCGTTCAGGGCGCGCGGCAACAGCACGACCCCGTCGCGGGCGTAGGTCTCGCTCAGAGCGGGCAGGTCGAAGGCCATCGCGAGCATTTCCCTCAGTGCATGTCGAAGAGATCGAGCGCGGTCTTGCCCAGGATCTTCTGGGCGTTCTCCACCGTCGTGGCGTCGAACACCGCCTGGATGGCACTACGGCTATAGCCGAAGGTGCTCTCCTGATGGGGATAGTCCGACGACCACATCACCCGGTCCGCGCCGATCCTGTGCAAAAGTTCGAGGCCGGCGGGATCGGTCATGAAGGTCGCATAGCAATGGTTGAACCAGTACCAGCTGGGCGGATGGGCCAGCTTTGGGTTCATCGCGGTGGGGAAGGAATTGTAGATCATGTCGGCGTCGTGAATCATCGACGCCACCCAGCACAGGCCGCCCTCCACAAATACCACCCGCAGCTTGGGGAACCGGTCGAAAATACCGCCGAACGTCAGCTGGCCCCAGATATGCCGAAACCCCTGCATCTGCGTCAGCACAAAGGTTCCGGCCGCCCCCGGCGCGGCGGTGGGGATGGCTTCGCCGATATGAAAGGCCAGCGGGATGCCCGATTCCGCCACTGCGTCCCAGAACGGGTCTAGCTTGGGGTCGCTGTACTGGATCAGCGCGCCGTCGATATCCTTGCCGGGCTTGATCGGAACCATCAGGCAGCGGGCGCCCAGTTCCCGGCACCGGTCCACCGAGGCCTTGGCGCCGGCCGGGTCCCAATAGTTGGGGATCATCACCGGAAACAGCCGACCCTCGCCGGCCTTGCACGCCTGAGCGATGTGCTCGTTGTAGGCGCCGAAGGTTTCCGGCCGGTTCATCATCTCGCCGAACATGAACAGCCCAAACAGGCGCTGTGGGAAGATCAGCTCCTTCTCGACGCCCTCGATGTCGAGATCCGCCAGACGCGCTTCGATATTGGTCAACCCCGGGTTGCACTCCATCGCCGTGCACAGGTCGGCGGCGATCGGCGCGGGCGTCATCGGCCGGCCGGCCACGCTCAGCTGATATCCCCCGTCGCGGAACTCCATCCGGGGCGCCTGATCCTTCAGATGTTCGGGGAATCGATCGACCCAAAGGTCGGTCTCCAGCATGTGGCTGTCGGCGGAGATGATCGTGGTGCCCTCGGGCCATGGTCCGACGGCCGCCTGCGCCCTACGCTTGGGCGAGAGGGGAATGCCCACCATTTCGGGAATTTCAAGAACGAAGCCGTCGGCCATGGCTGTCTCCCGCGTCGTTCTAAATCCGTGTGGTCTGGAAATTAGAACGTGTTGGAAAAATTTTGGCAGGTACGGCGATGCGGATCAAGCCGTATGCACGGCCTCCTCCGCCTCGGCGGCAAGTTGGCGCAAAGTTTCCTGGTGAGACGCCCGGTTGATCTTGTAGCCGAGCAGCAGGGTCAGGCCGACCGTATGCAAGGCGATGATCGTCGGCGCATAGACGAGGGCGAGATTGCGGGTCACCTCCGGTGAGATGGTGGCCGGGTTCGAACCGGCCTTTAGATGGATCACCTCGATCAGCGTGGCGGCCGCGAGAATGCCAAAGCCTGACACCGCCTTGGCGACGAAAGCCGAGGCCGCGAAGAACAGACCCTCGGAACGGCGGCCGGTCTTCAGCTCCGCGGCCTCCACCACATCCGCGATCATGGAAGAACCCATGGTCTGGGCGACGATGATGAAGGTGGTGTTGATGATCGAGGTCGCGAAAATGATCCACAGCAGCGTCTGGGAGCCATTGGGCGGCATTAGTCCCGCTAGCCGCAGGAACAGCGGACCCAGGCCCACGATCACCGACAGAATGGTGAAGGTTATCGAAGTGGTTCGCTTGCCGAACCGCTTCGACAGCGCCGGCGCCGCGCCAAGGGCGAAAATGGCGGACAGAAACACCCCCAGGGTAAGCAGGGAAATCTGCTTGGCGGTAAACCCCCAGAAGAAGGTGTTGAAATAGTTGTTGAGCGACGCGCCGAGGCCGGTGGCCAGAGCGGCTGTGATCCCGGCCGCCATCAGGAACAGGAAAGAACGATTGTTCAACGACTCCCGCATCTCTCCGATGATCTGGCCCGGGGTCAGGTGGCGGCGGGCGGGTGGCGCTTTGAGGTTGGGAATCTGTTTGTGGGTTCCTGCGGTCGAGACCAGGATGGAAATGAAGATCACCACCGAAGCCACCAGGCCATAGCGGCCATAGCCGACGGGATTGAGCTGGCCGATCTTGTGCGTGGCGTCGGGCGCCAGCAGCACGGCGAAGGCCAGCAGATTGATCGCCAGGCCGCCTACCCAGGCGAAGAAGTAGCGATAGCTGAGCAGGATGGAGCGCTCGTCGTAGCTGGTGCTGAATTCGGCGGCGAGGGCGGAACTGGGCACTTCGTAGAACGACACCACGGCCCGGATCGCGATCGCCATGAACACCAGATAATAGAACAGGTTCTGGTGATCCCAGTGGGGCGGGTTCCAAAGGGCGACATAGAGGATCGCCATCGGCAGGGCGGCCGCATACATCAGTGGGTGCCGCCGGCCCCAGCGCGTGCGCAGATTGTCGGAGAACTGGCCGATCATCGGATCGATGATCGCGTCGAACACCAGAGCGATCATCAGGGCCAGCCCAACCAGGGTGGCCGGTAGCCCCATCACCTGATTGTAAAACAGCAGAAGCAGATAGCTGAAGCCGTTGTCCTTGACCCCGAAAGCCACCGATCCGAAGCCATAGAAAAGCTTCGTGGGGAGATCGAGCTGGCGGTCGCCCGGGACCGCTGCGGATGGCTTCATGGACCGTATGTCTTCCCTGGGCTTATAGTTTCCGCCATTCGGTCAAAGACCGGGGCGGCCGTCAATCGGTCTCTTTGTCGGGAGCAGAAACACCATGTCGACCCTTGATGCGACCTATCCGCTGGCGGGACTGAAAGTCCTGGACCTCTCGCGGGTGCTGGCCGGACCGTTCGCGGGGCGGATGCTGTCCGATCTCGGCGCCGACGTGGTCAAGGTCGAGCCGCCCGACGGCGACGTGACGCGGTTCTGGGGCAAGGTGATTGGGAGTATTCCGGGCTATTATCACCAGCAGAACGCGGGAAAGCGCAACATCTGCGTCGATCTGCGGGCGCCCGGCGCGGCCGCTCTGGTGCTCGACCTTGCCCGCCAAGCCGACATCCTGATCGAGAACTATCGGCCCGATGTCATGCCGAGGCTGGGCCTGGGCTATGAGGCGCTGAAGGCGGTCAATCCGCGTCTGATCATGCTGTCGATCTCCGGTTTTGGCCACAACGGTCCCGAGTCGCGCCGTCCGGCCTATGCCCCAATCGTTCATGCCGAGCTGGGCCTGATGGACCGCACCATGCGGCGGGGGAACGTGGCCAGGGGCGACCTGCCGCTGTCGGTGGCCGATACCAATGCCTCGCTGCACGGGCTGATCGGGGTGCTTTCGGCGGTGATCATGCGCCAGCGGACCGGGCTGGGCCAGCACGTGGATATTGCCATGATGGACGCGACCCTGGTGAGCGACGATCAGATTCTCTACGAACTGGAGGACGCCGAGGGTTCCATGGGTCTGCCCAACGACGTCTGGCAAACCGGCGCCGGCCCGGTTCTGGTGTCGGCCGATTTTCGTCACCTGTGGCGCAGCCTGACGCGGGGCCTCGGTCTGGCCGACCCGGGAGAGGGCGCCCCTGATCTGGCCGCCAAGATCGCGGCGCGGCGCGCGGCGGTGGAAGCTTTCATGCTTGCTCTGGCCAATTGGGACGAGGTCGCCGCGGCGATGGATAAGATCAATATCGCCTGGGGCGAGGTTCGGCGCGGCCATGACCTCCGCAACCAGCCGACCCTCGCGCACCGCGGATCGATCGCGCAGGTCGATGACCGGGCCGGCGGCGTCCGGCCGATCCCACAGTCTCCCTACCGCTTTTCCGCCGCCCGCAGCGGCGTGCGTGGCGGCGCTCCCCACCGGGGGGAGCACAACGCCGCGGTGCTGGGCGAGTGGCTTGGCCTGGCTCCCGAGGCGGTCGAGGCCCTAACCGAAGGCGGCGTCCTGGCGGCGGACATCCCCGACGCCTGGATTGACGCTTCCGACCTCGCTCGCGCTCAGCCCTCCAGTCGATAGAACGCCGACGCGGTTCCCCTAAACATCCGATCCTTTTCCGTCTCGCTGAACGGCGCGGCGATGCGTTTGAACGCGTTCCATAGCGTCCGATAGGACAGGCTGGCCCTGTCGACCGGGAAATTGCTTTCGAACATGCAGCGGGCCGGGGAGAATAGATCGATCGTGGCGCGATAATAGTCACCCTGCGCCGCCACAAAGGCCTCCGACGACGGCGAGGCCGGCGGCTTGTGCCAGCCGTAGCCGTTGATCGGCATGGCCATGCCGCCTAGCTTCACAGACACATTGGGGCAGGTGGCCAGCGGGCCGATCACCGCGCGCCATTCGGCGAACACTTCGGCGCGCTTGCCGGCATAGGGTCCGATGCCCAGCGGCCCGCCGAAGTGGTCGAGCACGATCGCCGTATCCGGGAACGTCCGGGCCAGATCGGTGAGCTCCGGAATTTGTCGGTGGTAGAGCCAGGCGTCGAATGACAGCCCAAGCGGCGCGAGCCTGGCGAAGCCGGCGCGGAAGGCGTCGTTCAAAAATAGCTGGGCCGGGGGGTTGTGGTGAGAGACCCTGATATCCGGCGACGGGTCCCACGCCGCGCCATGACGGATGCCTTTGAACAGGCCGCCACCGGCCTCGATGTGTGCGTCCAGCACCGTCTGGACCTCTGGCAGGCGCAGGTCGGTCGCCCCGACGATGCCGGCGATCCGCGCGCCGCGCCCGTCGCGCGAGGCGGCGGCGATCTTTCGCACATAGTCGGTCTCGCCGACCGCTCGAAGGGGTTCTGGACCCTCGATCCTAAATGCTGTGCCGCACTCGATGAACACGGTGGCCTCGACATTGTGGCCGTCGCCAGTGTCGGCCAGCAATTCGTCGAGCAGATAGGCGACGCCCGGCGCCCCCGGCCAAAGATGGTGATGAGGATCGACGATCCGCCGTTCCGGTTCAAGAATCTGCTCGGGCGCTGTGGTTAGCTCGTGATGTGTCCGGAGTTCGTAGCTCGTGAAGTGACCGGTCCTATGTCGCCTGGGAACAGGAGAGGCGGATGGACCGGGCACGGATCAACGAGGGCGTACGACGGATGCGATTTGAGGATTTACTGGG
>JBBRPO010000045.1:0-33336 GCA_038227865.1 Caulobacterales bacterium | reverse complement strand
CCAGTAAATCCTCAAATCGCATCCGTCGTACGCCCTCGTTGATCCGTGCCCGGTCCATCCGCCTCTCCTGTTCCCAGGCGACATAGGACCGGTCACTTCACGAGCTACGAACTCCGGACACATCACGAGCTAACCACACACCTGACATCAACATTTGAAAATCCGCCCGGTCCGCGCCATTCTGGCTTGACCAACCCCCAACCCGAGTCGCCCGATCCATGTCAGTTCGCGAGGCCCCAGACGCCTTGGCCCGGTTGTCGGCGACCGACGTGGCTGTCGCCGAATTGAGGGCTTTGGCGGGAGAGGGACTGACCAAGACCGGCTTTCTCGACATCGTCCGGGCGGCGGGGGTTGCCTCGCCCGACGGCAAGGCCTGGTCGACCCAGAAGATCAACGACTGCGTCCAGCGCCTGACCGGCGCGCAGGTCCTGCTGGGCGACGGCTCGATGAACCCGGCCTGGCTGCGCCCCCTGATCCTGCGCGTCGCGCTTCGGCCCGACGCCGCGTCCCTGGCCATGGCCGTCCGGGGCGGGGCGCCGAAAAGCTGGCGCGAGGGTGGCGGCTATTCCTACTATCGCGGGCGCAAGGAGTGGCCCTACCACGACGCCCACCTCGACCGCGCCGCCCGCCTTATGGTGCTGGCCAATGACGAGGCCCAGGTCGAGCGGCTGATCGGCGTCGCTGAAACCGAGGCCCGGTCGGACGGTTACCCCAAGCCCCTGGCCTCGGTGATGCTGGAGGATATGCCCGCCGATCCGGCGCTGCTCGAACGCCTGTCGCCCGGCCTGCGCGACCGGCTGTCGTCGTCGCGGGTGGAGCTGTTGCTCGACCATGGGCGGCCGGCGCCCGGCCTGGACGCCGTCATCGCCGCCGCGCCTGGTCTCGATGGAGACTGGAGCCTCCACCCATGCCTCGATCTGGCCCTGCTGCGCCTCGATATCCTGGATGAACGGCCTGACGCCGCCCGTGCTCGCATTCCGAGGGTGAGACAGACCGCGCCGGTCACGGCCCTGGCGGCCGAGGCGGCGCTGGCCTTCCTGACCGGTCCGGCGGACGCCGCCTTGCCGCTGTTCCGCGAGGCGCTGAAGCAGCACCGCAAGGCTTCCGGCAAACGCAAGATCGGCCTGCCGGCGGAGTTCGGGCGCTTTCACCTGATGGCCCTGTTCGCGGCCAACGATGTCGCCTTGCATACCGAGATCGAGACTCTGCTGGCCGCCGCCGAGGCCTCCGGGCCGATGGTCGTGGCCGCCCTGTCCTGCCTCCACGCCCTGGTTCTGGGTCAGGACCATCACGCCAAGGCCCAGGCCGAAAACCTCGCCAGGCTCAGCATCCAACACCGCGAGAGCGACGATCCCTTGAGCGGCGCCCTGACCACCCTGGCCCTGGCCGTGGTCGACGGCGCCAACGCCGAGCGGCGCGACAAGATCGATCGCCAGGCGGCTTTGCAATGGGCCGGACAGTCGCCCCTGGCCCTGCGCATCCTGGCTTCCGTCCACGCGCGCTTTCCGGGTCCCGGCGCCGGCGCGGCCGATTTCTGGACGAAAAGGCTCGCCGCGCTTGGCCCCGGCTACGCCCGCGATTTCCTGGAAATCGTGCCGATCCGCCCGGCCTGGGATCGCGCCCTCGAAAAGCTGCGGGGGTTTCTCTCGCCGTCCGCTGAAGGCGTCAAGGTCGCCCCCGCCAACCCCGCCCGGCGGCTGGTGTTCCGGTTCGATGCGGTCAACCTGGAAATCACCCCGTTCGAGCAGGCGGCCAAGGGGGCCGGCTGGAGCGCCGGTAGGCCGGTCGCCCTCAAGCGGCTGTATCTGCGCGATGCCAAGCTCGACTATCTGACCGTCGAGGACCAGCAGGTGATGCGCACCCTGCGGCTGCGGCGCGACTACTATGGCGACACCCACGCCTTCGACGCCGTGCGCGGACCCGTGGCGCTGGTCGGCCACCCCCGAGTGTTCGACGCCGCCCAGCCGGATCAGCCGGTGGAGGTGATCGGATACCCGGTCGAACTGGTGGTGCGCGAGGCGCGCGGGCAGATCAGCATCGACCTGTCGCACCGCGCCGGTTCGACGCAAGTGTTCGTCGAGCCCGAGACCCCGGGACGCTGGAGGCTGGTCGAGGTCACCCCGGCCCTGGTGGAGCTGGCCTCGGTTCTGGGGCCGGAGGGGCTGACCGTTCCGCGGGAGGCCCGCGAGCGGGTCGTCGCCCTGATCACCACCGAAAATCCGCGTCTGCCGGTGCGCTCGGAACTGGCCGGCGTGGCCACCGCCGGCGTGGTCGGCGACCCCCGGCCCGTCCTGCAGATCGCGCCCGATGACGGCGGCTTCCACGTCCGCGCCCGGGTCCGGCCGCTGGGCGAGACCGGGCCGGCCTATCTGCCGGGCCATGGCTCGCGTTCGGTGCTGGTCAATGTCGCCGGCGCCCATCGCCGTGTCGAGCGCGACCTGCCGGCCGAGGTCGCGGCGCTGGAGACGGTGGTCGAGGCCTGTCCGGCCCTGGCGTCCTGGCGCGACAGCGATCACGACTGGCGCATCGACGAACTGGACGCGGCGCTGGAAGCCCTCCAGCAGCTGCACGATTTCGCCGGCCCCCTGGCGCTGGAATGGCCGCAAGGCGCCGCCATCAAACCCACCCGCACCGTCGGCGCCAAGGCGATGTCGCTGAACATCGTCTCGGGCAAGGACTGGTTCGAGGTCAAGGGTCAGATCCAGATCGACGAGGGTCTGGTGATCGACATGGCCGACATCCTGGCGCGGCTCGGACGCACGCCGGGCCGTTTCGTCGCCCTGGACGATGGCCGCTACCTGGCGCTGACCGAGGATCTTCGCCGCCGGCTCGACGCCTTCTCGGCGATCACCGAGGGTTCCAAGGGAGGGCGCCGGATCGGCGCCGTCGGCGCCGGGGCCCTCGAAGATCTGGTCGAGGCGGCCGGCGCGGTGAAGGCCGACCGGCGCTGGACCGAGCTGATCGAGCGGATGAGCGCTGCCCGCGGCTATCAGCCCGAGCTGCCCGCCGGCCTCGACGCCGAACTGCGCGACTATCAGCTCCAGGGCTTCACCTGGCTGGCCCGGCTCAGCCGCCTGGGCCTCGGCGCCTGCCTGGCCGACGACATGGGCCTGGGCAAGACCGTCCAGACCCTGGCCCTGCTGCTCACCGACGCGGCCGCGGGGCCAAGCCTGGTGATCGCCCCCACGTCGGTGTGTCACAACTGGAGCCTGGAGGCCGCCAGGTTCGCGCCTGCTCTTCGCGTGCACATGCTGGCCGGCGCGCCGGACCGCGCCGCCCTGGTCGCGGCGATGGGGCCGGGCGATGTGCTGGTGGCCAGCTATGGCCTGCTGCACACCGAAGCCGATCTGCTGGCCTCGCGCCGCTTCGCCGTGGCCGTGTTCGACGAAGCCCAGAATCTGAAGAACGCCGAGACCCGCCGCGCCCAGGCCAGCAAGCGGATCGACGCCGCCTTCCGCGTGGCCCTGTCCGGCACGCCGGTGGAAAATCGCCTCGACGAACTGTGGAGTCTGTTCGACACTGTCACCCCCGGCCTGCTGGGCTCGCGTGAGGGCTTCCAGCGCCGCTTTTTAGGGCCGATCGAAAAAGGCGCCATCGACATGGGCGCGGCCACCCAGGCCCGCCAGGCGCTACGCACCCTGGTGCGGCCCTATCTGCTGCGCCGGACCAAGGCCGCGGTGCTGACCGAATTGCCGTCGCGCACCGAGATCACCCTGGAGGTCGAGCCGGGTCCCGAGGAGCGCGCGTTCTACGAGGCGCTTCGCCGACAGGCGCTGGAGAACCTGGCCGGCGGCGGAGAGGCCGGCGGCCAGAAGCGCATCCGCATCCTGGCCGAGATCACCCGCCTGCGCCGCGCCGCCTGCCATCCGGCCCTGATCGAACCGGACGCGGGGCTGGAGAGCGCCAAGCTGGCCACCCTGCTGGAGCTTGTCGACGAACTGCGGGCCGGGCGCCATCGCGCCCTGGTGTTCAGCCAGTTCACCGGCCACCTCGACCTGGTGGAGGCGGCGCTGCGGGCGCGGGGCGTCAGCCTGTTGCGGCTGGACGGCTCCACCCCCGCCAAGGCGCGGCCGGGTCTGGTCGAGGCGTTCCAGGCCGGTCGGGGCGAGGTGTTCCTGATCAGCCTCAGGGCCGGCGGTTCCGGCCTCAACCTGACCGGCGCCGACTATGTGATCCACCTCGATCCGTGGTGGAACCCCGCCGTCGAAGACCAGGCCACCGACCGGGCGCACCGCATCGGCCAGACCCGCCCGGTCACCGTCTATCGCCTGGTGTCGAAGGACAGCATCGAGGAACAGATCCTCAGCCTCCACGCCGCCAAGCGCACACTGTCGGCCGATATCCTCGAAGACTCCGAAGCCGCCGGCGTGCTGGGCGAGGACGAGCTGATGGCGCTGATCCGGGGATAGGGGTGCATCGGTGACGATGGATCGATCGTATACATAACCGCCGCAATGGGCATGGCTCTTTTATCGAAGTGGTGGAAACCGCGTCCCGCTTGTCTTCACGATAGTCAGCGAGCCCCACGGACCAGCGAAACAGCAGGTCGTACTCAAATCGCTCCAGCTAAGACCACTTCTTCAGGTTCACATACGAAAACATCTCCTGCGGGCCTGATCCGAATCGCCCACAGCCCGCTCTATCGACTCAGCCATCAAGGGGGAATCGGAGGCCGAAAGCCGCTGCCAATTGGCTTTTCAAAGACACTAGATAGTCGAATTCAATAAAAATTGGTTCCGGGTCTAATGTTACTGTCGATCACTTAATATTCTTGAGCGCTAAGCGCTCCAAAATCAAATCAGAAATGATGGTGCAGGACCGCACATACCTTCGGCCAAGCCGATTTGGATCACGCAACGCTCGCCACAACCATTCGAGTCCATGAAGTCGTAACCATGTTGGGGCTCGCGTATCCAAACCTCCGATTTGGTCTACTGCGGAACCTATGCACAAGGCGACGCCAGTGGCCCCGCCCTTCTGGAGTATGCGGTGTGCAAGCAGCTCCTGCCGGGGTGAGCCACACGCCAATAATACAAACCTCGCCGGATTGTCGCGGACAAACCGGACGCATTCGTCGACTATCTTAGGATCGTTCTCGAAGCCGAACGGCGGCGCAAAGTGAGCGAGGTGGGAGAGGCCAAACATGTGTCGCAACCTGGCACCGGCGGCTAGCGTGGTGCCGACCAGTGTAATTGGCTCGTCGGTTGTGATGCAATTCCTAAGCAGGTACTCGGTGAGATCGCTACCGGTAATTACTTGGGGCGCCGTCAGACCTAACACACAGGCAATGCGATGAACAACGCGGCTATCAAGTAACAGTGCACCTGCCTGAGAGTAATATTGGATCAGGGTGGCATTTTCTCGTGTAAGTCGAACAAAATGATCTGCGTTGGGAGTAACAATATAGGTGAATTTCTCACTGGCTGAACGTGCCGCCAGTGTGTCAGCGACCTCGCCCAACTTTGCGTCTACGAGATCAAGCCCCAGGAGCCGCCTGGTCGGGAAGTTGGCAAGCAGCAATTTCTTCCACGCCCCTATTTTCCGTTCCCGCAGTCTACCGGACGAGGGAGAAAGAAGCCATTAAACTGCCTTAAATTGACCATATAAATTCTTGGGGGATTACATGTCGCACTATCAATCTGGCGGTTTGACGCCTGAATCTCGTACCCACGCCACGTTCGTTGGGGCGGGTCCAGCAGGTTTGGCGCCCCTGGTTTGGGCTGCCAGAACAGGCGCGCTGAAGCGGCTCGCGGAACAGGGCCTTATCGTCGTGGAGCGGACTGCGGCGATTGGCTCCGGCTCATTGGGCCAGCACGCAATTGGGTCGGATACACTGGCGGACACATTTCTTGAGTGCCTCGGCGACGGGGCAGAGCTACGCCTTCAGGCCCTAAAAAAACACGAAGCCACGAAAGCTGTTGCTGCGTTTACCGGGCGAGCGGCGCCTCTGCCCGTCGTGGGACGTTTCCTGCAAGTACTTGGTGACGCCATGCGGGAAATATTGACTTCCCACGGCGTGCAGATCCTGACCGGTCACACAGCAGTCGTCAGCCGGAGTATCGTAGACGGTGGTTGGTGTACAAGCCTAACGAACACAGAGGGGCGGCACAGGAAGATTGTCTCAACTAATCTCGTCTTGGCCACGGGGGCTGCTCAGGACTTAGAGACCATCGGGGGGAAGCGGATCGGCAACTTCCCGCTGCTTCCCGCTCTAGCTGGTAAATTCATGTTATCGGGCGACGCTCTTTCGAGCGGCGGAGCTGCTCTAATTGCGGAGAGACTGGCGAACCTGCCAGCGCCCACCGTAGCCGTGGTTGGGGGTTCGCATAGCGCGGTGACATGCGCGAACCTTTTGATGAATATGGGCCTCCCATTCGGAGAAAACTCCATATCCTTGCTGCACCGGAGGTCGCTTCCACTCTTCTACTCCTCTGTCGAGGCAGCCGGCTTGGACTGCTACGCAGAATTTACCCAGGACGACGTATGCCCACTGACTGGCCGCTTGTTTCGCTTGGCGGGCTTCCGCCTCGAGGCAAGGACCTTGGTCCGGCGCGCGCTGGCGGTAGGCGACGCGGAGCCTGAACCCCGGCTGCGTCTGCACCGATTGGCAGCCTCCGGCGACGACGAGGAAGCGTGGCGAATACTGCGGGGCGCTGATCTAGTTATTGCAGCGCTTGGCTATCGACCGAGAGCGCTTGAGTTGCAAGACATATACGGTGAACAGCTCATACTGGCGGCCCACACATTGCCGGGGGCACCTCTTGTTGATCGACATTGTCGAGTGCTTGACCAACGACGCCGGCCCATTGCCGGCCTGTTTGGCATTGGCCTTGCAGCCGGGTTCGTGCCGAGTGGAGATCTTGGCGGAGAGCCGAGTTTTGTAGGCCAAGCCAATGGCTTGTGGCTTTGGCAGAACGGCATCGGCCGCATGATCGTGCGAAGCCTGTTACAGCCGGAGGTTACCGATGTCGCTGCCTAAGGCAAGAGACGCGCGTATCGTTCTAATTATGGGAACCCGGCCGGAGGCGATCAAGCTGGCGCCGGTGGTACTCGCGATTCGTGAACAGGACGGGCTTGCAGCTCAGATTTGGTGTACGGGGCAGCACGATCGATGGGTGCCGGAAATGCTTGCCCCTTTTGGTCTGGAGCCCGACCTTACTTTGCGGACAACGGATACCCAACAGGGCCTTGGGCGGCTGGGTGGCACGTTGCTTGACGGTTTGCAACTTGCACTGCGAGAAGATCGCCCAGACGTCGTCGTCATTCAGGGCGATACCTCAAGCGCTTTCACAGGTGCGCTAGCGGCAGCCTACGCTGGAATTCCCGTTGTGCACGTGGAAGCTGGTCTTCGGTGCGCGGACCGGCGCACGCCATTCCCGGAGGAAGCCCATCGCAGAGCTATTTCAAATTTCACCGATTTGCACTGCGTTCCAACGGAGCTTGCTCGGGCAAATTTACTCGCGGAGGGCACAGACGAAGTCGATATTATTTTGAGCGGCAACACAGTGATAGATGCCTTGAAGTATGTTCAACAGATCTTCCCGGAAAATGATGCTGTTTCCGGCAGCCTGGACTGCATTAAAAAATCCGTGGTTGTAACCTGCCACCGCCGAGAGAATTGGAATGATCCATTCGCGGCTATCTGCGCCGCGATTGGCCGAATCGCTGAGCGAGGCGATTGTGATATCTGTTTTGTGGTGCCTCCAAATCCCACCTTGGCTGATACTGCGCACGAAATCCTCGCTGGTTTTGATGGGGTGCGTTTGGTGCGACCTATGGGCTATGCTGCATTTATACAACTTATTAGCCGCGCGACATTGATCCTGACAGATTCGGGCGGCGTTCGGGAAGAAGCCAGTGCGCTGGGCATTCCCCTATTGGTACTGCGCGACAGGACAGAGCGCCCCGAAGCGCTTGCGACCGGAACTGCTCGTTTAGTCGGGAGCAGCGAGGAGGATATTGTAGCTGCCGCCAATCAGCTTCTGGATTCCGATATAGCTCTGGCGGACATGCGCGTTCCATGTACGCTTTATGGTGACGGTCAGGCAGCGCGGCGTATCGCCGAAGCGATCGCCAAACGATGGGGGCTTATCAACCAACCTGCGAACGGTGCTCAGATTAGCGCAGACGCTGCGTATTTGCTGTCAAAGGTCTCGGCCTGATTGGCAAGCTGCAACGCTTGCCAACCAAATAGCGTCGCCCAAACATTTAGATGCCGTCCGACCCTGTCGAATTCGACGCCACCTACTGATGAAACGCGCTCAAGCAACGCGACCTGTAGGCGAGGGCGCGCGAGCACCCATCGTCCCCAAAACGCACCATCTATTGCGTTTGCCCGTTGCAGAATTAGGCCAGCGCGTAACGCTTGCGCCAGAACATCGCTACGCACGGCCGTGTTGTAATCTCCTGCGACCGGCGGTAGCAAACCGGTGTCTGGATCGAGTTCTCCTAATACTAGCGTAAACGCGTATTGTGCTTTGCGGAGGAAAAACGGGTTGCCGGACTGACCCCAGAGGATTAGCCAGCCCTCTATTAGATACAGAAAGGGGTGAAGCTCACGCAGACGCGACCGTCCATGCTGCTCCAGCTTATTGGCTTGCTCGGTGAGGGTGGTGTCCACGGCTGCCGCAAGGGCGGCGTCACCAACCCCCCTGAGTGCGGCCGCAGCCTTGACGTGATGCACTCCAGGCAGGGTGGACCACTTTGCCGGAATCGCATTCGCAACGGCGCCCACTCGCATCGTGTGCGAAGCCAACCTTCCATTGCTGATCAATTCAGCTACCGACCTTACGTAGCGCGAGATCAGAGTTGGGGGCGTTAACCCCGGCCAGCGGGCGTTAATGGCTGCCAGGCCGCGCACGATCATCGCGAGATCGAAGACGAAAAGGCACGCGTTCCGCCAATCGGACTCCGCCATGTCCCGATGCTGGAGTGTGATTGGATTTCCGTCCGGTCCAATCTCGTCCAGCCATGCGGCCACACGCACGGCTGCCTCCCGCGCGATCGCCGGTTTGATGCAGCCTGGGCGATGCGGGTCCGAGGCGGCAACCGACAGGAACTGGAGATAATAACCTGCTATCTCCGGGTATAACCCGTCATAGTCGCGGTCAGGCGCCGCGCCCGGAATCAGCCAGTTGACAACGCCCGAGCTACCTGATTGTGCCGTGCGCAGTACACGTGCTGAAAGCAACCACTTAGTCATTTCCGTCAGTATATTTTCCACACCAACCCCCTATTCATTAGGATTACTTTAAGGCGTTGGCATGTCTACATCGTACAGAGGCGAACAGACCATTTTGGTTGCCAAAGGAGCTGTTTCAGTCCTTCGTTGCACCTACGTCTAGCGCCCCAGATTCTTCTAAAAACGAATCTATTTCGAGAGCAGGCGGACGAGATCAGGGTCGTAGCCCTTCCCGTGCGGGTTAAGTCCAAAAAGCCGGCCGTCGAACGCCCACCAAGCCCAACCGTATTGATACTTGTCGGCCTCATCGAGCATAAATTTGACCCATGCTAGACGGCTCGCACGGTCAGCGACGTTGGTCGTTCCAAACTCGTTCATGATCAGCGGAACGTGATTTTTAGCCGCCCAGTCGACCGGGACCCTCAGGTAGGCATCCAACCGCTGTTCGGTCCACTCGTCATTGTCGTTGGAACCCGTCGGTTTGGGGAATCGAAACTCTGGGTGGTGGCCACCGCCCGCGCCCTGCTGAGTGAGGGCGTTCGGCCTGTAGACGTGCATCGTGTAGACAATGTTCGAATCGTCAACTGGGGTCAGGTCCTTGAAGTTCTCCGGAAGGTCCCACCATGCCGGCGGAACAATAACGGTATGGTGTGGCGCATACTGGCGGATGGCGGCTACAAGCTGGGGCGCGAACGCGTTCCAAGTGGGGTTGTCGTAGTGCGGCTCGTTGACTAATTCGAAGAACAGCTGTTCCGGGCCGTACTTGCTCGCGTAACGCTCCGCCAGAGATTGGTCAGCCCTTAAGATGACTGATTGGGTTTGCTCGACCGGCTGGTTCATAAAAGCTTTCTGTGGCTGAATGCACAGGGTCACTGCTAGGCCGGCCTTGATGAACTTTTCGACGTGTTCGTCCAGCCGCCGCCAGCCGAATCCCGTGCGTTCGCTATCGGACAATATCTCCACCCGAGCCGCTTGCTCACCCGGACGCTCAACCAGCACTCCTGGCAGAATGAAGCTGGGATCGATCGTGATCCGGACGTATGTAAAACCCATCGCCTTGAGCTTTTTCAATTCATCCCCGCCATAAATTGCCATGCGGGTGTTGCTTACGATATTGTCCACGTTCATCCCTCTGCTCAAGGTTTGAATGCGGTTGGCCGGGACGTTTGACTCCCCTGACGCTATCGAAGGTGTAGAAGTAAGCAATATAAGAATTGCAACTAACGGTGACGCGTCCAAAATTCTCAAATTAATCTCCATCAATTGCAGTAAATAAACATTTTGGACGATTCATTGGTGCCGTTCACGGCAAAAATTCGTGACGGGCGAATGCCGACACAATCCAGCAAGCACCTTGCCAAAGAAATTCGCCCCAAGAAAGCTACTCTGCCCTATGACGGCTGCTTAGCCAACTGTTTTTGCTGTTTTTACCAGCAGTTAAAATCTGGCACTGCAAATCGGGCGGTCCTTTGGCGCGGCGGTCGGTCGATCGTCCGGGTCCGAGCTGAAAGCCGGCGGCGAGAGTCGAGGTGAAGCAGTATTTCGGAAGCCGCGGTCGCGAACGGCGCGTTGTATTTCACTCAGCAGCTGACCCATCAGCGCCGACATGGTCGCCCGTTCAGAGGCGCTCGCGGCGCTGCGATAGAATCGCTGAGGACGGTCACGCCCGGCCTCAAGGCCGGCGGTTCCGGCCTCAACCTGACCGGCGCCGACTATGTGATCCATCTCGATCCCTGGTGGAACCCCGCCGTCGAAGACCAGGCCACCGACCGGGCGCACCGGATCGGCCAGACCCGCCCGGTCACGGTCTATCGGCTGGTGTCGAAAGACAGCATCGAGGAACAGATCCTCAGCCTCCACGCCGCCAAGCGCACACTGTCGGCCGATATCCTCGAAGACTCCGAAGCCGCCGGCGTGCTGGGTGAGGACGAACTGATGGCGCTGATCCGAGGGTAGGGGTGGGCGTCGCCCTAGTGATTCCGGAATGTGTGGGTCGTACCGTCCACCTTGGTGATGGTGATCTCGAAGTCTTCCTTATAGGTCCATATCTGATCCTCGAGATATTGGATCGCCACCGCCTCGCCCAGCACGATCGAGGAGTCGGTATCGCTCCGCCAGTGGATGCCGGCGTGGATGCCGTGGCCAAAAGAGATGTTGTGGGCAAGTTTGTGCAGTTCGCCGTTGACGGTCAGAACGCCCGGTCCGGTATAGGCAACCAGGCCCGTGCCATCGCTCAGCGGCGCCATCGGATTGGTGACGGTCGCTCCACCGTCGAGAAAGAATTTCAGGACGGTTATGGCGGCGCCCGCGACCGTGCCGTGTCCGGTGGGATAGGCCGGATGGGTCGGCGAACCCTCGGGAAACGCCTGGGACAGCAGATAGCTGCCATTGCGCGCGTGGCTGCGATTCAGAGCGTGCGAGTTGAGCACGATGTCAAAATTGCCGAGCTTGGCGGCGTCCGCGGCGTTCAGCGTGCCGTCTTTCAACAGCTGCACGATCCCGCCGCCGGATTCGGGGCGATGGCGAAGATGCACCGACCATTTCTGATACCAGACCGCGTTGATCGCCGCCCGGGCCACCGCGCCCAAGGTGGCGCTGATATCGGGTCCGCCAAAACTGCCGAAAGCCTTCTCGTTGGTCAGGCCGATATAGGGACTGCCAGGATTAGGTCCGACGCCCTGCGTGCCGCACACCAGATAGGCGATCAGATAGGCCTGATAGAGCTCGTCCGCCTGAGTATAGGCGGCGGTGTCCCGGCCGGTGTGCATATAGAGATGCTGGTTATTGAAGGCTTCGGTCTCGCTCGGCTTGACGCCGTTCTGGATGTTTTGCCACTCCGCCAGCGTGGTCATGAAGTCCTTGCCGCCCTTCAGCGTCTTGATCTTCTGGTCCAGGGGCACGCGGCCCAGGAACGTGGGCAGCAGACAGAATTGCGACATATAGGGGCCGACGGTCTCGCCGGCGAAAGCGTTGGGATTGGCGTTCAAGCCGCCGCGAAACAACAAGTCAGTGGTCACCTTGCCGGTCGGGTCCAGAGGGCCGTCGTATTTTCCGGGGTGGGCCATCGCCAGGGAGGTCATTTCCTGGGCCGCCGCCTGAGCATCCTGATGGGCGCCGTAGTCGGTGAAGGGAACATCGCGCAGCAGCGAGGCCCAATAGAGTTCCACCAGCTCGATCGCATAGGCCACCGAGTCCAGCGCATAGGGCGTGGGCACGGTCGCATCGCCAAATCCGGGAGAATCCTTGCCCACCAATTGTCCGGCGAACGCGCCCCTCGGGCCGTTCAGCTTCGCCGTGCCGCCAAGCTTGATGTTGGCGTTCTCGAAGTCGGCGACCGGTCCGCCGCCCTTGACGCCGCAGGCCTTGAGGAACTGATCGAACACGGCGGGGTCGGGAATGCCGGCCGAGGCCTGTTTCAGCGCCTTGGTGTAAGTTCCCAGGCCGTCTGGAAAATTGACCAGATCGGTGTTGGGCGTATGCGGCGTACTGTTGGTGGCGACGGCCTCGGCCGTCGCCGTGCCGAAGCGGAGGACGAAGGCGTCCTTGCCCTGAGGGTCGGTCACGCCGGGAGGGGGTGACGCGGGTTGGGGCAGGAGATTGAGATTGGACATTTTAAGCGACTCCAGACTGCGGGATGGGGGGCGTTGGAAAGCAACGTCCTTTGCCAATGATGTGACAAAATACCGCGTCGCCTGAGCTTTGGCGGTGGGTTCCGCCACCTTGTCCTGGTGTTTTTCGTCACACTGAGGCGAGAAGTTGTGCCCTCTCTGCAAGCCGCCGAGGAACGGATTCTCAGCCTCCACGCCGCCAAATGAACCCTCTCCGCCGATGTCCTGGAAGACTCCGAAGCCGCCGTCGTTCTGGGCGACGACCAATGTGACCGGCACTGTCGATTTGTCCGGCAGACGATCCCAGCACGGTTTGATGGCGATCAGTTCTGTGGGAACCCGTAGCTGAAATAGCGGCGGGCTGGCGTTGCTGGACTGAGCCCGTTTGCTCGACGGCGAACGGCTTAGGACGACTTGATGCTGCGCTTTGGTAAGACCTGACGCATCAGATTTTGCAGGTCGTAATACACCGTCACTCCGCAGGCGACATCGCCACGGAAGGTAAAAACTTCGACACCGTTGAAAGCAAACGGCCGCCCAGTCCCCTTGATGCCGGGAGGGTCCATGATGCCGCTGAACGTTCCGGCGCCGTGCCACGGTATGGCCGCCGTCGGCGTGTCGTCGGAAAACATCGGTGGGCCGGCTTGAGTCCAGATCAGGTCTGGATAGGCACGCAAGACAAAACCCATATAGGCCTCGCCTTGCGCCGCGGTCGTCAGTTCCTGACCGGCGCGCACTGGTGGCGCTTCTAGGACATCATCTATCTGTTTTTGTTGTGAAAAACTGAGATTATTTCCGATAAGATGTATTGTCAACCGTTAGGTGAATTCGCGAACTCTGACTTCTCCAGCGCCCTCATGGCGCTGGCTGATCGAAATCTCGATGTCGTGACCGAGCGCCCGGAGGCACTCTTCGAGTTTGCCCTGGCTGATGTCCTCGAGCTTGCCACGGGTGATTAGAGACAGCTTGGGCTGAGCGATCGGCAAAAGAGCGGCCGCTTCACGCTGGCTCAATCCCATCTCGACGATTGAAAGGGCGAGGCGCTGCGCAAGCTTCGCCTTGACGATAAACCCTTGATCGAGACAGAGTTGGTCCAGGACGCTTTGACCGGCTTGAGTGACATGTCCGCTCACCATGATCCTCGCTTCTTCAGTTTCGCCTTTTCCGCCTCGATCTTCTTCACCTCGGCGAGGCGTGCTTCGATGGTTTCCTTATCGCGGCTCGGGAGCGAACGACCTTTGGTCGATTTCTTCTTGAAGCAATGCAGCACGTAAACGACGTTCTCGAAGTGCGCGGTGTAAACCGCACGATAGGTGTCGCCGTCGTCGTCCTCAAGGATCTCACCCAACGCCGGCTTGAATCCTGAGAGCGTTTTAGCGTCCTCATACGGCAGATTGTTCTGGGCTAAGCCCAGAGCGAAACCGAAAGTCTGCCGGACTTTTGCCGGCATGTCGCAGAGGTCCTTGTAGGTGCTGCCGCGCCAATCGATCTCCCGCTCATCCATCGACAATCATCGATTTTTCATGTGCCTTGATACCGGAAATGGTATCAAACTGCAAGGGTTTCAATTGGTGTCGCCACAGACGTTGAATTTCAAAGGCCAAGCTTACCCGCCGGCGCTGTTTTCGACAGCTGGGCTGGACGGGGGATCGGTCGGGCCTGGTCAAGCACGCGCTGCAAAGGTGCGTCGCCGCGTCGTTGTTGGTCGGCGGACGGGCGCTGATCGTCAACGCCGTTGACGCCGAAGCCGCCGACTTCTGGCGAAGACGAGGATTCGTACCGACACAGGACGATCCGTTGGTGCTGGTGCGATCGATCGCGGACATAGCCGTTTCGCTGGCTTGACGCCCATCCTCGCTTGCTTTTTTGTCAGAAATATTGCATAATGAAATTAAATTGGCCATTTGGCCCGGAAAACAAACGCAAATCGAAATCATCATGCCCGCCTTCGCAAATCCTAGCCACGAAGCTTTCGCCCTGACCCCCGCCAAAGGCGACCAGACAATTGGTTGAACATCATGTTTTATAGGATAAACAACGACTTACGGTTTCTCCTGGGCGCGTTCCGCGGCCATTCCGCTACCGTGATGCGGCCCGCCCGCGGCCTATCTGTCGCCAGGATGCGGCCGATAGGCTGCCGTCCCGCTGCCAGGCGGCGGCCCGCCTGTTGCCCGGATGCTGCCAGGATGTTGCCATTTGTTGCCATTCTCTCGAACGGCCATCGCCGGCCTCAGGGCTTGGGCGCGGGTTCCGGTGGCGGGGTGTCGGTGGCCGAGGGGGCGTTGTATTTCAATAACTGGCCCATCAGGGCCGATTTGGTCGCCAGCTCGCGGGCGTTGGAGGCGCAGCGGTCGGGCATCGCCCAGGACAGCCAGGCCCTGGCCAGCTCACGGTGTGATCCCTGTTCGGCCACCACCCAGATCGAACGGCCCAGCTTCACCGCCTGCGAGCCCTGTGGCGCGATCACCTGGGGGCTGGCCTTCTCGGCCGCCTCCACGGCGCCGGACAGAACCTTCAGCTCTTCGCGGGCCGCGGCGATATCCTGGGTATAGGGGTCCTTCTCGTTCTTGACCTCCGAACCGAACAGCTTGTCGATGTCCCTCAGGTCCGGCTTCACCTTGTCGTAGATATCCAGATATTCGCTCATCGCGCCAAAGCACCAGGCGGCCAACTCATACGGCTGGGTCGGCGCGCCGGGGGGCAGGGGCTCGCCTACGTCGGCGGCGGCGTCCGGAGCCCGGTCCGCGCCACGGGCCAGACCGCTTCCGGACAGGGCCAGGCTGAACGCCAGAATCGAAGCGGCGAGGATCGAGGCGGGAGCCTTCATGAACGCGTCCTTGGCAGGCAAATTACGGGCGGGCGTCTAACGCTTCCGCACGAATACGGTTCCGGCCGAATAGCCGGCGCCGAAGGAACAAATAAGACCAAGCTCGCCGGCCGTGAAATCGTCGTTGGTTCGGTGGAAGGCGATGATCGAGCCGGCCGAACTGGTGTTGGCGAATTCGTCCAGGATGATCACGTTTTCTTCGGCTGTCGGCTCGCGGCCCAGAACCCGCCTGGCGATCAGCTCGTTCATGTTGATATTGGCCTGGTGCAGCCAGAGCCGCTTCAGAACCGTCGGGTCGATGCCCAGGTCGGCCGCGTGGGCGATAATCATCTCCGCCACCATCGGCACCACCTCGCGAAACACCTTGCGGCCCTCCTGCACGAACAGCTTGTCGTCCGCGCCGATCCCTTCGGGCGCCGCGCGGTTGAGAAAGCCGAAATTGTTGCGGATGTGGTTGGAAAACTGGGTCTTCAGCCGCGTGCCGAGAATGTCCCAACCGCCTTCGCTCTCGTCGGCCGCCTCGACGATCACCGCCGTGGCCACGTCGCCGAAGATGAAATGGCTGTCGCGGTCACGGAAATTCAGATGGCCGGAGGTGATCTCCGGATTGACCACCAGCACCGCCCTGGCGTCGCCGGCGGCGATATAGTCGGCGGCGGTCTTGATCCCGAAGGTGGCCGAGGAACAGGCCACGTTCATGTCAAAGCCGAATCCGTCGATCCCCAACGCCTGCTGGATCTCGATGGCCATGGCCGGATAGGCGCGCTGCATGTTCGACGCCGCGCAGATCACCGCGCCGATCCGGCTAACACCCTTGGCGTCGTCCTTGCCCCAGCGTTCGATAGCCTGGCGCGCCGCCGCCACCCCGATCTCGGCCATGATCGAGATCTTTTCGTTGGGGCGCTCGGGGATGCTGGGCCGCATCACGCGCGGATCGATCACGCCGGCCTTGTCCACCACATAGCGCGATTTGATCCCCGAGGCCTTCTCGATGAACGCCTCGGAAGACGGCGTCAGGGCCGTGGTCTCGCCCGCCGCTATGGCGCCGGCGTGCTCATCATTGAACAGCGCCACATAGGCGTTGAAGGCGACGACCAGTTCGGCGTTCGATACCGATTGCGGCGGTGTGTAGAGGCCGGTGGCGGCGATGACGGCTGAAGGCAAAGGTGTTTCCCGGAATTTGTCGATTCCGGCCTGATAGCACGTTGCTTGCCCAGTTAGCACCTTGCTGGCTTTGTCGGCGACAATAGGGTTGCAAGGTTATCGGTGATAAGGGACAAATATGACGATGCACCATTTCGACGTTTTGATCATCGGCGCGGGTCTGTCCGGCGTGGGCGCTGGCGTCCACCTGCATGAAACTTGTCCAAACAAGACCTATGCGATCCTGGAGGGCCGCCCGTCGATGGGCGGCACCTGGGATCTGTTCCGCTATCCCGGCATCCGTTCCGACAGCGACATGCACACCCTGGGCTACAGCTTCAAACCCTGGCGCGAGGCCAAATCGATCGCCGACGGCCCCTCGATCCTGAACTATGTCAACGAGACCGCCAAACAGTATGGCGTCGATAGGGCGATCCGCTACGACCACCTGGTCAAAGCCGCCGCCTGGGACAGCGCCACCTCCACCTGGACCGTCACCGCCGATCTGAAGGCTACGGGCGCGACCGCCACCTACAGCTGCAACTTCCTGTTCATGTGCGCGGGCTACTACAGCTACAAGGGTGGCTTCACGCCCGCGTTCCTCGGCGTCGAAACCTACAAGGGCCGGCTGATCCACCCTCAGAAATGGCCGGAAGATCTCGACTATGCCGGCAAGTCGGTGGTCGTGATCGGCTCGGGCGCCACGGCCATGACCCTGATCCCGGCCATGGCCGACAAGGCCGCCCACGTCACCATGCTGCAGCGCTCGCCGACCTATGTGGTGTCGCGCCCGGCTGAGGACGCCATCGCCAACACCCTGCGCAAGTTCCTGCCGGAGAAGCTTGCCTATCGCCTGACCCGCTGGAAGAACGTCACCATGGGTGGCTATTTCTACCGCCAGACCCGCGCCAAGCCCGACAAGATCAAGGCGCTGATGCTTTCCGGCGTCCGCGCCCAACTCGGCCCCGACTACGACGTCGAGACCCACTTCACGCCCCGCTACAACCCCTGGGATCAGCGCCTCTGCCTGGTGCCAAACGGCGACCTGTTCGCCGCCATCAAATCCGGCCAGGCCTCGGTGGTCACCGACCAGATCGACACCTTCACCGAAACCGGGATCAAGCTGAAATCGGGCCAGGAACTTTCGGCCGATATCATCGTCACCGCCACCGGCCTGAACATGGAGATCATGGGCGGAGTGGCGTTCAGCAAGGATGGAGCGCCGATCGATTTCGCCCAGACCTGGACCTACAAGGGCATGATGTTCTCGGGCGTGCCGAACCTGCTCAACACTTTCGGTTACATCAACGCCTCCTGGACGCTACGGGCCGACCTCAACTGCGAGTTCGTCTGCCGGCTGGTCAACCATATGTACAAGACCGGAACCACCCAGGTCACGCCCACCTTGAGCGCGGCGGACAAGGCGATGCCGGAGCGCCCGTTCATCGACGGTTTCTCGGCCGGCTACATGCAACGCGAACTGCACCGCTTTCCCAAACAGGGCGACCACGAGCCCTGGCTAAACGCCCAGGACTACCAGCGCGACAAAAAGATGATCCGCCGCGGCGCGATCGAAGACGGCGCCCTGATCTTCAGCAAGGCCGCTCCCGCCGCGAAGGCCGCTCCCCAGCCAGTGCTTCAGGCGGCGGAATAGCCTTCGCCAAATCCACCTCCGCCGGGTGTCTCGATCTCGATCGCCTCGCCGGCCTCTACCTGCACCGAAAAACAGCCGGGCAGGGCCTCGGATGAACCATCGACGTAGATCAGCCGCTGGACGCCGGGCAGGGCGTCGCCGCCGCCGGCCAGGCCTCGCGGCGCATGGTCCCGGCGGGTGGAGAGCAGGTTCGCCGTCATGGGGCTTAGGAAGCGCAGTCGTCTGACCACGCCGTCGCCGCCCCGATGGTCGCCCGCCCCGCCCGAGCCGCGCCGCACGGCGAAACGCTCCAGCCGCACCGGGAACCGCCGCTCGAGGATCTCCGGGTCGGTCAGGCGGGAATTGGTCATATGGGTGTGGACCGCGCTGGCTCCCGCCGCGCACGATGTCGCCCCGGCCCCGCCGCAGATCGTCTCATAATACTGCCGGGTCGCGTCGCCGAAGGTTAAGTTGTTCATGGTCCCCTGGCTGTCGGCCATCACGCCCAGCGCCCGATAGAGGGCGTCGACCACATGCTGGCTGGTCTCCACATTGCCGGCCACCACGGCGCCTGGCGGATTGGGGCTGAGCATCGAGCCCGGCCGGACGCGGATGTTCAGCGGGGTCAGGCACCCGGCGTTCAACGGAATGTCGTCATCCACCAGGGTCCGGAACACGTAGAGCGCCGCGGCGTCGACGATCGAGGCCGGGGCGTTGAAGTTGGACGCCAGCTGAGCGGAGGACTCGGTAAAATCCAGGATCGCCTCGCCTTTGGCCCGGTCCACGGTGACGGTCACGGCGATCTCGCCGCCGCCGTCCATCGCCACCCGCGCGGCGCCGTCCGACAGGGCGCCGATCGCCCGCCGGACGCAGGCCTCGGCGTTGGCCTGGACGAAACCCATGTAGCGGGCGACCTGGGCCTCGCCGTGAGCCGCGATCATCGCCAGCACCGCGGTCGCGCCCGCTCGGCAGGCCGCGATCTGGGCTTTCAGGTCGCCGATGTTGCGATCCGGCGACCGCGCCGGCCACGCGCCCGCCGCCAGCGCCGTCCGGGTTTCGGCCTCCAGAAAACGCCCGCCGCGCAGGATCGGCACGGCGTCCAGCATCACCCCCTCCTCGCCGATCGAGCGCGAGAACGGCGGCATCGACCCCGGGGCGATCCCGCCTACGTCGGCATGATGACCCCGAGCCGCGACGAAGAACGCCGGGGCGACTGCACCAGGTTCGAACACCGGCATGACCACCGTGATGTCCGGCAGATGGGTTCCACCGGCATAGGGATTGTTGAGCGCGAAGGCGTCGCCGTCGGCCAGCCCGGAATGCCGCGCCTGAACCGCGCGCACGCTGGCGCCCATCGACCCCAGATGCACCGGCATGTGCGGCGCGTTGGCCACCAGGCCGCCCCCGGCGTCGAACAGCGCGCAGGAAAAATCCAGCCGCTCCTTGATGTTCACCGACCGCGCGGTCCGCTCCAGCGCCGCTCCCATCGCCTCGGCCACGCCCATGAACCGGCGATTGAACAGCTCCAGCGTAACCGGGTCCGGGGTGTCCGCCGCCGCCCGTGCAACCGAACGAACCGCGATCCGCCGCAGCCGGATCAATCCGTCCGTCCCTGGCTCGGCCCGCCAGTCCTCGGCCAGCCAGATCTGGGTGTCGTCTCGCAGGATCAGGCGGGGGCCATCGACGGGGGCGTGGAGGTGGTTGACGAAAACGGCGCCCGCGCTGGCCCCCATCCCGACCTTCGGGGGGACTTCCCCCACGCCGACGGGAAGAGAGGCGCCCTTCTCTTCCAGCCCCTCAACCTCGACACTCGCAATCACCGCGCCGCCGTCCTCGACAAATCCGAACAGGCGCTGATGCGCCGCCGCGAAATCCCCGGCGATCTCGGCCAGCGTGGACAGCGGCGTCGCGATCGCCGTGTCGGACTCCGCATAGCGAACCCGCACCCGGCGCATGACCGACCCAACCGCCGCGCCTTGAGCCTCCAAGTCGAGCCTGACTTCGGCCTCAAGCGCCTGGCATAGCGCCTTTGCTTCGGCGAGGCCGCGCGGATCCAGTGGCCGCTCCAAACCCGCCCGCCGCGCCGACCGCATCCGCGCCTTGCCGATCCCCCAGGCCGACAGCAGGCTGCCGTACATTGGGCAAAGCACCTCATCGATCCCCAGGGTGTCGGCCACCTGGCAGGCCACCTGTCCGGCCGCCCCGCCAAACGCCACCAGGGCGTGGTCGCGGGGATCGAAGCCCCGCTCGGTGGAGACCTTGGTGATCGCCGCCGCGGTCTGTTCCACCGCGATGTCGATGAACCCCTGGGCCGCCGCCTCGGGGTTGGCCAGGTCCATAGCGCTGGCCAGTTCGCCTAGCCGCGCCCGCGCCGCTTCAACATCAAGCGCCGAGTCGCCCCGCGGTCCGAACACCGCCGGGAAGAACCTGGCGTCCAGCCGCCCCAGCACCAGATTGGCGTCGGTCACCGTGGCCGGACCGCCCCGACCATAGGCCGCCGGCCCCGGCATGGCGCCGGCGCTCTGAGGCCCCACCCGGGCCCGAAGGCCGTCGAAGGCCAGGATCGAACCACCGCCGGCCGCCACGGTCTCCACATCCAGCATCGGCGAGCGCAGCCTGACGCCCGCCACGGTGGCGCTGTCGCGGCGCTCCAGATCGCCGGCGAAGCGACAGACATCGGTGGAGGTGCCGCCCATGTCGAAGCCGAGCACGGCCCCGGCGCCCGCCGCCCGCGCGACCTCGGCCACGCCCACCACCCCGCCTGCGGGACCTGACAGCACCGCGTCCCGGCCATGAAAGGCCTCGGCTCTTGCGAGGCCCCCGCCCGAGGTCATGAAATACAGGTTTGCGCCCCCAACCGCCGCGGAAAGCCCCTCGGCGTAGGCGCGCAGCACCGGGGTCAGATAGGCGTCCGCCACCGCCGTTTCGGCCCTGGGAAGAAATCGGGGCAGGGGAGAGGCGCCGCTGGCCGTCACCACCGTCTTGAAACCCGCGTCCCGGGCGATCGCCGCCGCGCGGTTCTCATGGCGTGGATTGAGGTCGGCATGGAGGAAGGCGATGGCCACGCTCTCGAAACCGGCCTGGGCGGCGTTCTTCAGATCCAAGGCCAGGGCCGCCTCACTCAGTGACTTGAGGACGGAGCCGTCGGCCGCCAGACGCTCGTCGGCTTCGATGACGCCGGCATGCAGCGGCGCGGGCTTGACGATATCAAGGGCGAACAGGTCCGGGCGGGCCTGGTCGCCGATTTCGAGCGCGTCCCCGAACCCCGCCGTGGTGACCAGCAGGGTGCGGGGCCCCCTGCGCTCCAGCAGCGCGTTGGTGGCCACCGTCGTCCCGACCTTGATCGCCTCGACCCGCTCGGCCGGGAAAGCCGCCCCTGGCGCGACCGCCAGCAGCCGGCGCATGGCCTCCACCGCGGCGTCCCCGTAGGCGGGTGATTGCGAGGGAAGTTTCAGGGTCTCGAGGCGACCGTCGGGCGTTCGGCCGATGACGTCTGTGAAGGTGCCGCCGCGATCGATCCAGAAACTCCAGCCCGGAGGCGCGCGGTCGCCCGGCCTCATAGTGGGGGGGGCGTCATGGTCGGGGGGCGGCATGGTCGTGGAAGGTCACTTCCTGTTGATCGGACGGGGGCGAGAATTCGGCGCCTGGCGGTTGACGGAGCGACCTGAACGAACAACTATCCATAAGTCCGCCACAAAGCGGCGTCAGGTTAGGTCCATGCAACGCTGGTCACGACGCTTCAAGCCCACGTCTTCGCTTTTGCGGGGACTGACATGGATCGCCGGCGCGATCGCAGGTTTGGCGGCGGCGGCTATTGCCGCCGTGCTCGCCGTGTTCTTCGCCGCCACGATGATGGTGGTTGCATTCATGGCCTCGATCCTTCTGGCCCTGGCCGCCGCGGCCGTGCGCGCCCGGCGGGTGGTTCGCGCGCCCGCCGCCGACCCCAATGTCATCGAAGCCCGCAACGTCGGCGGCCATTCCTGGGTCGCCTACGGCTGGGACGACCGTCGCCGCTAAACTGGGGGTGACACAGCGCGCTTGCCCTCCGGGGCGAGGCTCTCCTAAAGGGTCGGTGCAAAACCTCTCAGGGAGAAAAACATGATCGGTATCGTCGCTACGCTGAAGGTCCAAGAGGGCAAGGGTCCGGACTTCGAAGCGGTTTTTCTGGAACTGGCCGGCAAGGTGCGGGCCAATGAACCCGGCAACGTGTTCTACCAGCTCACCAAGAGCCGGGCCGAAGCCGACACCTATAAGGTGCTTGAACTCTACAAGGACCAGGACGCGCTGACCGCCCACGGCCAGACCGACCATTTCAAGGACCTGGGCCGCAAGATGGGCGCCTTCATGGCCGGTCGCCCGGACGTGGAATATCTCGACGCCGTGGTCTGAAAACGCACCCGCCCGATGGCTCCGATGAAGCCATCGGGCAGATCTCCCCTAAGCTGACCTACTGGCAGGCCACCTTGGCGGCGACATACCGCCCGGCCTGTGCATCCCAGCGCCAGCCATCGCAGTTGTAGCCTTGCTGCGCCTGGGGCGCGTCGTAGTAGGCCTGTGGGGGTGGCGGAGGCGGTGGGGCCGCATAGCCTTCGTCATAGGTGTCGTACTGGTCGTAGTAGTACGGCGCGGCCAGGGAGGCGCCGATGCCAAAGCCAAGACCGCCCCAGAGCCAGGGATCGTAGTAGCCACCATAGTAGCCGGCGCCATAGCCACCGTAGCCAAAGCCATAATAGCCCCCACCGTAGCCGCCATAGCCTCCATAACCACCATGTCCGTATCCGTGTCCGTCGCCGTCATGGTCACCGCCGCCGTGATGGTCGCCGCCTTGGTGACCAAAGCCTTGGCCGCCTCTGAAGCCGCCTTGGGGCGTGCCGCCTTGGGGCCTGCCGCCCTGGGCCGTACCGCCCTGGAACCCTCCACCCTGAGGGCGGCCGCCTGGAGCGGAGCTAAATCCTCCGCCGCGAAAGCCTCCGCCTGTCGGCGATCCGCCGGCCTGTGGCGAGCCACCCTGAGGACCCCTGCCGGAATCGCCGCGGTCGCGGTTCTGGGCCAAGGCCCCCGAGGTGGCCATGATGGCGATGGCGGCCACCGCCGCTTTCAGCGCAACACGCATGTTCTGTTCCTGTCTGGCCCGCGAGCCGGTGATCCGATAGTTCACTGCAGAGAGCGCCAATGAACCTGAACCTCTGCTGAACGGCTGAGATTGCCATTTGGGTCCATGATTTGTCCCGCTTCAAGGACCTTCAGTTTTTCTGGCGGGGCAATTCGCCGCCGCCCGTTTAGATCACCCCGAATGACGATCGAGCCTCTTTTCGCGCCCTTCACCTTCAAGGGCCTCGCCCTGCCCAATCGCCTGGTCATGGCGCCTATGACCAGGTCACAATCGCCGGGCGGCGTGCCGACCCAGGATGTGGCCGACTACTATGCGCGCCGGGCGGCGGCCCAGATCGGCCTGATCGTCACCGAGGGCACTGGCGTGGCCAGGCCGGCCAGTCTGAACGATCCGAACATACCCCGTTTCCACGGTGAAACCGAGTTGGCCGGCTGGAAGACGGTGTCCGACGGGGTCCACGCCGCGGGCGGTTTTATCGCTCCCCAGCTCTGGCATGTCGGCGCGGTTCGTAGCCGTCATCCAAACTGGAGCCCGCCCGGCCCGTATGACAGCCCGTCGGGGCTTTCCAGCCCCGGCCATAGCTTCGGTGAACCGATGACCGACGCCGAGGTGGCCGACGCCATCGCCGCCTTTGCCACCGCCGCCGGCGACGCCAAGCGCCTGGGGTTTGACGCGGTGGAATTGCATGGCGCCCATGGCTACCTGATCGACCAGTTTTTCTGGGAAGGAACCAATCAGCGCAACGACACTTTCGGTGGGGCGAAAATTCCCGAACGCGCCCGTTTCGCCGCTGAAATCATCAAGGCCGTGCGCGCCGCCACCGGGCCGGACTTCCCGATCATCATCCGCTTGTCGCAGTGGAAGCAGCAGGATTTCACCGCCCGCCTGGCCCAGACTCCCGATGAGATGGCCGCGTGGCTGCGGCCTCTGGTCGACGCCGGCGCCGACATGCTGCACTGCTCGCAGCGACGGTTCTGGGAACCGGAATTCGACGGCTCCGACCTGAATTTCGCCGGCTGGGCCAAGAAACTCACCGGCGTTCCCACGATTACAGTTGGCTCCGTGGGCCTCAGCGGCGACTTCATCAACGCCTATGGTGGCGAATCCTCCAAGCCCGCCTCCCTCGACGAACTTGTCCGGCGCCTTGACCGTCGCGACTTCGATCTGGTGGCCGTGGGCCGTGCGGTGCTGCAGGACCCCAACTGGGCCGTCAAAGTGCGGCAGGGCCGCCAGGACGAACTGATGGATTTCAGCCCGAAAGCCATGGCGACGCTTTACTGATCCAAGGCGTTACTGATCGAAGACGTCAGCGGGGCTGAAACAGCTCGATCACATTGCCTGACGGATCTTCCACCAGGACCTGGCTTCCTCCCGGGCCGACCACGATGTCGTTTCGAAACGCCACGCCCTGGCTTTTCAAGGTGACGACCAGCGCTTCAAGGTCGCTAGTCTCCAGCACGAAGCGGTTCCAGCCGCCGGGCGAGGGCGTCCTTCCGTCCGGCATCGGCTTGGCCGCCGAGGCGGCTGGGCCGGCGATCCACAGATTGAGGTCGCCATGGCTGAGGATCGCCATGGCGGGGCCAAACTGCTGGGCGACCTGAAAGCCGAGGGCGTCGCGATAGAAGGCCAGGGCGGCGCCGACATCGTCAACCAGATACCGGACCGTGACGGCCATCGCCGTTCTCCCCACTGTTCAGTAGAGACTAACCCCAGGTGCGGCGGTTTGGGAATGGCCGGCCGGACTTCAGAATTCGACGTCCAGTTCCTCGACCTCGTCCGGTTCTTCCATGGCGGCGCGCTTCCAGTCGGCCATCACCGGCAGCGCCAGGATGCGGTCGCGATAGGCGGCGCAGGCCGGATCGAGGGCCACGTCATAGGTCGCGAACCGGGTGCAGACGGGCGCATACATTGCATCGGCCACCGATAGGTCGCCGAACAGATAGGGTCCTTCCGACTGGGCCAGTTGCTCCCGCCAGATCATGGTGATGCGGTCCACGTCCAACTGCGCGCCGGCCCACACCTTGAAGCCGGGATGATGGGCCTTGAGGTTCATCGGCAGGGCGGCGCGCAGATTGGCGAAGCCCTGGTGCATCTCGCCGCTGATCGATCGGCAGCGCGCCCGTTCGGCGCGATCCTTGGGCAACAAACCCGCCTTCGGCGCCACCTCGTGGAGGAATTCGGCTATCGCCAGGGTGTCCCAGATCTTGACGCCATCATAGTTCAGGCTGGGCGTGAGAAAGGATGGCGCCAGCAGCAAAAGTTCGGCGCGGGCCGCGGCGTCGTCGATCGGCAGGCTGACCGTCTCGAACGGCACACCCGCGAATTTGCACAACAGCCAGCCCCTGAGCGACCAGGACGAATAGTTGCGGCTGCTGATGGTCAGCGTGGCTTTGGCCATGCGCGGCTCCTGGCCCTCCCGGTGGTTCGGTCGGCCCTGATATAAGTAGGCCTGATCTAGGAAGGAAAGCCGCCCGCGTCCAATCGATCGCGCGCCGCGCGGCGCATCTCGCCGGAATGGCGCGAATACCGGCGCCGCGGCCTCTCGAACGCCATCGATCAGGACCGGGCTTCCCTCGCCGCCTTGTTGCGGCGATTGTGGGCCTGAGTTGGCCTCGGGCTGGCGGACCGCGAGGTGCAATGCGCTACAGAGCCTTTCAGGCCCAGGTGGATATGATGGCTCCGGCCCGGCTCGCCGCCGGTATGGCTGGAGCCGCCCTCGGCTTTGGCCCGGCTTGGTTGCGGCAGATCCCGCCGCTGGGACACATCGCCGCCGGATTGAAAATGGTCAGCCGCGCGGGACTGACCCACGAGCGGCCGGACTACGGATTTACCTCGGTGCGTGTCGACGGCGAGGATCGCCCGGTCCGGGAACAGGTCGTAACCGGCACGCCATTCGGTGATCTCGTGCGGTTCCGAAAGGACGGCGATCCGGAGCAGCCGAGGATTCTGCTGGTAGCCCCACTGTCGGGCCACTTCGCGACCTTGCTCAGGGGCACGGTGGAGACCCTGCTGCCCGAGAACGACGTCTATATCACTGATTGGAAGAACGCCCGCGACGCGCCGCTCTCCGCCGGGCCGTTCGGCTTCGACGAATATGTCGCGCACGTAATCGCCTTTCTGGAAGCGATCGGCCCTGGCGCTCATCTGCTCGGCGTCTGCCAGCCCTGCGCCCACGCCCTGGCGGCGGTGGCGATCATGGCCGAGGACGACAATCCAGCCACGCCGCTGAGCATGACCCTGATGGCCGGCCCGGTCGACACGCGCGTCAACCCGACAAAGGTCAATGAACTCGCCCAGAACCATCCGATCGAGTGGTTCGAGCGAGAGCTGATCTCCACGGTCCCGGCGCGCTACGCCGGCGCCGGGCGCAGGGTCTATCCGGGGTTCGTGCAGCTCACCGCCTTCATGCTGATGAATCTGGGCCGGCATTCAGACGCTCATGTCGATATGTACTCCCACCTCGCCGCCGGACGGATGTTGGAGGCCGAGACGGCCAAGGCGTTCTACGACGAGTATTTCGCGGTTCTGGACCTTACGGCGGAGTTCTATCTGGAGACTGTGTCCAGGGTGTTCCAGGGTCACCTGCTGCCCAAGGGCGAGCTGGTCTGGCGTGGCCGCAAGGTCGATCCCGGCGCCATCCGCCGCACGGCCTTGTTCACTGTCGAGGGCGAGCGCGACGACATCTGCTCGGTCGGCCAGACCGTCGCGGCACACGCGCTGTGCGCCAACATCTACGCCAACCGCAAACGCCACCATCTCCAGCCCGGTGTCGGCCACTACGGCGTCTTCAACGGCAAGAAGTGGCAGAGCCAGATCTATCCGTTGGTCAGGAACCTGATCCTGGCAACCAACTGAGGTTTCGCATGACGGTTGGCAGCGACATACTTGGCAATCCGGTGTCCACCGCCGACGGGGCGATTCTGGCCGGTGTCGATGAGTTTGTCCTTGGGTTCCTGCGTTACGAGACGCGGGCCGCGGGAATTCTGAAAACGGCCGCCGCCGCACCGGACTCGGCTTTGGCCAACGCCTATGCCGCCGCCCTGTTTCTACTGCTGGAATCGCCCCAGGGACCCGTGCGCGCGCGGCCGTTCCTGGCCGCCGCCGAGCGCTCGCCCGGCGCCAACCCTCGTGAGCAGGCGTTCATCGAATTTCTCCGGGCGTGGCTCGAGGACGATATTCCCCGCGCGCTTGGCTTGAGCGAGGCCATCGTCGATCGATGGCCTCGCGACCTGGTGACGGTGAAATTGCACCAGTATCTGACCTTCGGCGCCGGCGATGCGCCGGCCATGTTGCGCATCGCGATCAAGGCGGCGCCGGCCTGCGAGGACATCGCCCAGGTTCACGGCATGCTCGCGTTCGGCTTCGAGCAATGCCACCTGCTCAGCGACGCCGAGGCGGCGGCGACCAAGGCTCTGTCGATGACATCGCGCGAGCCGTGGGCTCAGCACGCCTTGGCCCACGTGATGCTCACCCAGGGCCGGATCGACGAAGGCGCGCGGTTCATGGCCGGGGCGTCCAATAGCTGGACGGGCCTCAACTCGTTCATGGTCACTCACAACTTCTGGCACCTGGCGTTGTTCCAGCTCAGCCAGGGGCGGGTCGAAGAGGTCCTGAAGACCTACGACACCCAATGCTGGGCTCACGACCGCGGCTATTCCCAGGATCAGGCGGGCGCGGTTTCCCTGCTGGGGCGGCTGGAGTTGGCCGGCTTCGAGGTCGGTGACCGGTGGATCGATCTGGCCGATCATCTGGCCGCGCGCGGCCTCGACGTGGAGCAGCCGTTCTTGTCGTTGCACTATCTCTATGGCCTGGCCCGCGCGGAACGACCGGAGGCCGAACCCCTGCTCGAGGCCATCCGGCGCCGGGCGCGCCAGGCGCCGCCATTCAACCGCTTGGCCTGGGCCGACGTGGCTCTGCCGGTGGCCGAAGGCATCACGGCCTATCTCGCCGACCGTCCAGATGAGGCGGTGCGCCATTTCGACCACGCCATGCCCAACCTGGCCAGGATCGGCGGCAGCCACGCCCAACGCGACCTGTTCGATCAGATTCGCCTGGCGGCGCTGACCGCCGCGGGTCGCTGGGCCGAAGTCCAGCAGGTCCTCGAACTTCGCCGCGCGCGTGAGGCGGACGGCGTGTCGATCAACCGCCAGCTCGCCCACGCCTATGAAGCGCTGGGCCTGCCGGCTCAGGCAGCCCAGGCCGGGCGACGCGGCGGATAGATCACCAGATCAGATCGTCCCGGCGGCGCGCAGGCGCTCGATGGCGTCGTTGTCATAGCCAATCCCGCGCAGGATCGCGTCGGTGTGCCCCCCCACGGCCGGGACATCGCCCATCACCGGCGCCACGCCTGACAGGCCGGCGGGTGGGCGCAGAGCCGCGATCGGCCCCTTTTGCGTCATCACCTCGCGCCAGCGATCGCGGGCCGCCAGTTGAGGATGGTCCCAGACATCGGCCATGGTGTTCATCGGCGAACTGCCGATCTCGGCTTGCTCCAGCAACGCTTCGACTTCGGTGACGGTCAGGCTGGCGAAACGGCTTTCGATCAGCACCGTCAATTCGGCCCGGTTGGTCACGCGCCGCGGATTGTCGCTGAAGCGGGGATCATCGGTCAGTTCGGGCCTAGCCAGCACCTTCTCACAGAACCGCGCCCACTCACGTGGGCTCTGCAGGCCGAAGATCACCGTGCCGCCGTCGCCGATCCGGTGGGGTCCGTAAGGGGCGACCGAAGGGTGGCTCGCCTCGCACCGCGCCGGTTCGGAACCGCCGTAGTGACTGAAATAGAGCGAGTTGCTCAACCATTCGGTCAGCGCCTCCAACATCGACACCTCGACCCTCAGGCCCTCGCCGGTCCGACCGCGCTGCAACAACGCCGTCAGGATCCCCGAATAGGCGTACATGCCCGCGGCGACGTCGGCGATCGAGGCGCCGGCGCGCGAGGGATGATCCGGTGTCCCGGTCAGGGCGACCAGGCCGGCCGCCGCCTGGATCAGCAGGTCATAGGCTCGCTTGTCCTGATAAGGTCCGCCGGAGCCGAAACCGGAAATGTCGCACACGATCAGCCTGGGCGCCTTGGGGTGCAGCGTATCGAAGTCCAGGCCCATCCGCGCCGCCGCGCCTGGCGCCAGGTTCTGGATCAGGACATCGGCGCCGAGCACCAGGGTCTCCAGCACCTCCAAGCCTTCAGGGTGCTTCAGATCGAGCGTCAGGCTCTCCTTGCCCCGGTTCAGCCATACGAAATACGACGACTGGCCGAGCACCGTGGCGTCGTAGGCGCGCGCGAAATCTCCATCGCCGGTCCGCTCGATCTTGATCACGCGGGCGCCGAGGTCGGCCAACTGCCGGCTGGCGAACGGCGCCGCCACCGCGTGCTCCACAGCCACGACGGTGATGCCGTCAAGGGGTCGAAGATGTCCGGCCATGGTTTGAACCCATCCCAAATATTCGCCGCGCGCCTTGCGATGCATCGCGGCCGGTGGTCTTGTGAACCGATACAAATCCTCAGGGAAGACCACCATGGCCGACGGCAATTTCAGCGCGCTGCAATCGGCGCGCGACGAGGCCTATTCCACGCCCCTCGACCAGATCGACGTCAGCCTGGGCGAGCGGTTCCAGAACAACACCATGTGGCCGTTCTTCGAACGCCTGCGCCACGAGGCGCCGGTCCACTACACCGCCAACAGCGAGTTCGGCCCCTATTGGTCGGTGACCCGCTATCAGGACATCATGGCCATCGAGACCAACCACGCGGTGTTCTCCTCCGAAAAGGGCATTTCGATCAACGAACAGGCCGAGGACTTCACTCTGCCGATGTTCATCGCCATGGACCCGCCCAAGCACGACGCCCAGCGCAAGGTGATCAGCCCGATCGTGTCGCCGCACAATCTGGCCACCATGGAGCCGATCATCCGCGAGCGGGCCGGCAAGATCCTCGACGACCTGCCGATCGGCGAGACCTTCGACTGGGTCGACCGCGTCTCGATCGAACTGACCACCCAGATGCTGGCCACTCTGTTCGACTTCCCGTGGGAGGAACGCCGCAAGCTGACCTACTGGTCGGACCTGACCACCATCGAGAGCGACACCATGTCCCTGGAGGAGGTGCGCGCCGAGCTCATGCAATGCGCGTTCTATTTCCAGAACCTGTGGAATGTCCGCAAGGACGCCCCGCCGGCCAGCGACCTGATCTCCATGCTCGCGCACGGTGAATCGACCAAGGACATGCCGCTGATGGAGTTCCTGGGCAACATCCTGCTGCTGATCGTCGGCGGCAACGACACCACCCGCAACTCGATCACCGGCGGCCTGCTGGCCCTCAATCAGTTCCCGGACCAATACGCCAAGGTCCGGGCCGACCCGTCGCTGATCCCCAATATGGTGTCGGAGATCATCCGCTGGCAGTCTCCGGTCGCGCATATGCGCCGCACCGCCGTGACAGACATCGAGTTCGGCGGCCAGTCGATCAAGGCCGGCGACAAGGTGATCATGTGGTATTGCTCGGGCAACCGCGACGAGACGGCCATCGAAAACCCCGACGCCTTTGTCATCGGCCGTGAGCGCCCGCGACAGCACCTGTCGTTCGGCTTCGGCATCCACCGCTGCGTCGGCAACCGTCTGGCCGAGATGCAACTGCGCATCATCTGGGAGGAAATCCTCAAACGCTTCCCGGTGATCGAGGTGGTGGGCGAGCCGGTGCGGTTGAAGTCGTGCTTTTTGCGGGCTTATCGGAGCATGAACGTGAGGATTCCGGCGCGGGTGTGAGAGCGGATTCGTTACATGCGTTCAGGTCTACTCACCGTCCTTACACTCGCATTGCTAGTATCAAATCAGGTTCTGGCTCAGCCTGCCCAAGTTGATTCTACCGATGCGGCTCGTTCGTCGGGCGGTCCGATCCTGCTATCTATGCCTGTTTGGCGCAGCAAGGCCACGTGGGAGGATATGATGCGCGTATACCCTCGGGCAGCGTTGCGTCGCGCCTTGGCTGGGACCGCGCTGATACGATGCAATGTGACCGACGAAGGGAAACTGGCGGATTGCAGGATTGAGCAAGAGTCTCCGACCGGGCTGGGTTTCGGCCAAGCCGCGCTTGAAGTGATGCCGAAGTTCAGGATGGCGACGACTGTGAGAGATGGTGGGCGGGTCGGCGGTGCGATCGTGCGGTTGCCGCTCCGGTTTCTTCCACCCCAATGACGGCGTCGTCCGCCTCCAACCTATCCGCGAAGTTTGCCATGTGTGTTCTCCAGCCAAGCCACCGCGGCGGCGTCCGCTCCAATTTCCAAAAAGGCACCCATAGGCGCCGAAAATTGGTAAACCGTGGGGGCCGACAATGGGGGCTTGGTGAAGGCCTGCTAATCTCTCATCAGCGTCACAAGTCGACGATGGAGTTCGTTCTCCATCTGGATCCGTCCTTCATTGTTGTTTAGGTAGAGCAGATAGCGGTGGTGCTGAACGTCGAATGGGATATCAGCCGGGTTCTGGGTCAATGGGATCACCGTCTTGCCGAGTGTGTGGGCGATCCCGGCCTCGTAAAACACATTGGGGTTTTTGCCGGTGAAGTCGCAAACCACCAATTGTGATCTGAAGATCAGGCTGAATATGTCTTGGATGATGCTTTCGTGGTCCCAAATGTCCTTGGCGCGAACGCAGCGTAACCCCACGTTTCGACATGCAGAAGCAATCCCAGCGAAAACCGGCTCGAACTCCGAAGAGAACGGCATCATCGCCGCTACTAGGTTCGGCTCAACGCCGCCGGCCGGCGTATCGAACACGCTTGGTGCGAAGACGATCTGGCGCGACTTTGACGGCGCGGTGGAGATGTTCTCGCCTAGTCCATACTTACCGGCGACGTATTCGTCGATGATGGCGACGTTCAGCGGCTCCCGAACCGCTACCTCGTAGAGCACTTGGATAACGCACCCAGCGTAGTCTTCGTCGCCGAAGGAAAGGCTGCGTAGCAGGCGTTCATGCCCCTGCACAATGTCAGTACATCCTGTCCGAAGGCCGAGCGATTGCCAATCGCCGCTGGTGAAGCGGGCGGTGATCGTCTCCGCAAGTGAGGCCAGCCTTTGCCGGGTGTCAGCATCGAGGTAACCGGGCATCAGTGCTTCCTTCTAGTCGAGACTGGCGCGAATGTCCTCGGGTTCGAAATCCGGGAAATTTGCCAATATCCAAGCTTGGGTGGCCCCACTGGCCAACATCCCCGGCACGCAGGCTACGCGCGGCTGCGCATACCGCGTCGGCCAAGGCGTCACTCCACTCCCGGCCCTGTCTCAAGAGCGACCACATTGCCGCGATCCACACCCTTGCAGAGCCCTTCGCGGAACCTGCCGCAGATCGCGCAGTGCTGGCCCACAAGCGCGGCTAACGCGAGACTGTGTGACTGCACCTTGCGCGCCGCGATCGACAGGGTCACCACATTCCCCACCGGCGGCGCGTATCCAATGCTTTCAACTATCCCCAGCATCGTGCGAAGGCAGTGACGCGCCGCGCTTTTGGTTGTTCTTCCAAAGCCGCGCTTGTCGAAGACTGTTGAGTATCCGATGCCGATCAACAGGTCCAACACCGTCACGCCCTTCTTATTGGCATCCTTTATCGCCGAGATCATTTGCTGTTCAGTCCCGTCCAGGCCCATAGTTTAGCGCTCCAAGGTGTGCAGAGGGACGCAAGGTTCAGGCCGGCGCGAAGCCATTTTCTGTATTTACCCACCCCCTTGCGGCGGGGTGTGATCGCTGATTCAAGATGGCATGGGCCGGATCGATCTTGAGCTTCTGAGCAAGGCTGAGCTGATCGAGATGGTGCTGCGCCTTCAGCGGCCTGCCAAGACCTCCCTCACGT
>JBBRPO010000044.1:0-33798 GCA_038227865.1 Caulobacterales bacterium | reverse complement strand
TGCTGGTCCCGTTGACCACCCAGGTGGCAATATCGCCGCTCGCCTGCTGGAAGAACAGCACCGGCGGAGGCGGCGGCAGCGGAGCCGACCCCGCCAGGGTGATGTTGATCCCTCCGGCATGATCGCTGGTGACCGACAGACGGGGACTTTCGTTCGCATCGAACGTGAAGCTGTCGATCATGGCGACACCGTTGAGGGTTCCCGTCAAGGTGACCGTGACGGTTCCTTCGGTGGAGACATCGCCCACCTGGAGGCTGCTGTTGGCGTAATGGGCCAGGTGGATCACATCGCCCGCGGCGAAGCCGGCGATCACGGCCGTCGACGTTACGGCGGTCTCGAAGGTCAGAATCGAATTCTGACCCCGTGTGGTCGTATCGAATGTGATCGTCCCACCCACGGAACCGGAGAGGTCGAGCGTGGCCCCGCTGTCGATCGTCACGGCGCCGCCGCTGCTGAGGCCGCCCCGGATCGTGAGCGTTCCGCCGCTGGCGGTTATCGCGCCGAAGTTCGTCACATCGGCAATCAGCGTGCCATTGCCGGTGATCGCCCCGTTGGAGAGCGTCAGCCCGTCGGATACGGTGAGGGTCCCGGAAACGTTCAGGACAACGTCGGCGTTGTCGATCGTCAGATCCTGGACCGCGGCGCTCTCGCCGGCTACGACATTCACCGTGTAGGCGCCGACGTCCGATATGGTAGTCGAGGTCGTCGCAATCGGCGTCATGGCAGGCGCCCAATTGCCCGCCGCGCCGAAATCGCCCCCAGCCTGGTTGTTCCATGCCAGATAGGCCGTTGGTGGCGTCGTTGACACCGGGACGATGTTGGTTCCGCCCGCTCCGTCGCTGGTGACCGAAAGCTTGATCGCCTTCGTTGTGACGAGGCCGAAACTGTCGGCGACGGCGGCGCCGTTAAGCGTTCCCGACACGGTCACCGTCGCGATTCCATCGACCGTGACGCCGCCGACCTGATAGGCGTTCTCGACGAAGCCAGCCAGATGTATGAGATCCCCGGCCGCGAACCCCGCGATCTGGGTTGTCGATGTCACCGCGGAGTCGAACGTCACGGTCGAAGTCTGGCCCGCCATAGGCGCTGCGAAAGCAATGATCCCAGCCACCGAACCGGCGACATCGAGTGTGGCTCCGGCGTCGATGGTCACCTTGCCCCCGTAGCTGTCCACGGCGCCCCGGAGGGTCAGGGTTCCGCCGTCGGCGATGATCGATCCGAAATTGGTGACCGTCGCCACCAGGGTCCCGTCGCCGGTAATCGCGCCGCCGACAAGCGTCAGGCCGTTCCCGACCGTCAGCGTCCCCGAGACGTCCAGCGTCACGCCGGCGCCGAGCACGCTCAGTGTGCGGGCTACGGCGGCTTCGCCAGCCACTACGCTGACCGTGTAGATACCGACCTGATTGATGGTGGCGGCGGTCGTCGCGGTCGGGGTCGCCGCGGGTCGCCAGTTGCCTGCCACCCCGAAATCGCCGCCCGACAGGTTGTTCCAGGCCAGATCCTTCGGCGGGAGCGCGGCCCCCAGGACGATGTTGGTTCCGCCCGCACCATCGCTGGTCAGGGCAAGGGTCGGACTGGTATTGGTGACGAGTTTAAACGTGTCGGTGGCGGCGACGCCATTAAGGGTCGAACTGGTCGCCATGAAACTGGCCAGATGGATCACGTCGCCGGCCGCGAAGTTCGCGATCTTGGTGTTCGTCGTCAGCCCTGTGTCGAAGGTGAGCGTCGAAGTCTGATCCATCGCCGGCGTGGCGAATGTGATCGTCGCGGTGACGGGACCGGAGAGTTCGAGGCCGGCGCCGCCGGCGATTGTCACCACGCCATTGCCGGTGTTCAGGCTACCCTGGATGGTGAGCGTCCCACCGGTGGCGGTGATCGATCCGAAAGTCGTCACCGCGGCCTTCAGCGCCCCGTGACCGGTGAGCGCACCCTTGGTGATGCTCAGGCCATTGGCGATGGTCAGTGTGCCGGCGATATCCAGGGTCGCGCCGGCGTTGTTGAGTGTCAGGGCGCCGGCCGAGGCGCTCTCGCCGGCCGCCACGCTCACCATATAGGTCCCGGCCTTGGCGATGGTGGCGGAGACCGTCGTATCGGGCGCCTGGGCAGGAAGCCAGTTGCTCGCCAACGCGAAATCGCCGCCCGACGTATTGTTCCAGGCCAGGCTCGTCACCGACGTGGTGGGGGCCGGCCCCCGGGCAAAATCGAGACTCCCGGTGTCGAACTCGGCAGCCGACATCAGCCGATACGTCCTGGTCATCACGAAGCCCCTCGGTTTGTACTCAACGCTCGCGTGGGTCGCCGCACCCTATCCGCCTCTGACTGTTTTCGAATAGGCCAGGAGTGAGGACGGCGGGATGACGTGGATGATCTTGGCCACCGAGGGCGCGCCGTTCTGGAAGGCGAACAGCAGATAGTAGCCCGGCACGAAAACGTTGGCGTCTGTGGGCGGCGTGATGGTCAGGGTCGAGCCGGACTGGGTGAACGGCGTGTCGATAAAGCGCTGGTCGATGTTTGTGGAGTGGGTGACCGAACCTGCCCGCACCAGGGTGACGCGGCCTATGACGTCCGTCGGCCCTACCGTGGCGGTGATCGTCTGACCGACGGTCAGGTCGGTCGGCGCGCTTGCCAGGGTCGGGCGCGGAGCCGGTTGGCCCGACCCGTCCTGCAGATATAGGTAGGGCGGATAGTAGATCTCGGCGTTGTTCTGCTGGAGTGGACCCGGCGAACCGCCCGAGCCGGTCAGCACGGTGGCGTCGGGAAGCAGCATGGCGATTGAATGATAGAGGCGCGGCTGCTGGGCCACTGCCGCGGGCGTCCACACGCCGGTCGCGGGATCCCAGATCTGAGTTGTCAGATCGACGATCGAGGGGCTACGGATGACGTTGGGCACGGTCGATCCCCCGGTCACCGCAACCCGTCCGTCGGCCAGCACCGTCGCCGTCGCCCAGGCGCGCACCTGGTCCAGGTCCGCCGAACGGGTGATCACCGGCTGGGAGGCGTTGATATCGATGAGCTGAGCCGTCGCCCGGGTGGGATTGGCGCCGCCGAGGATGAGGCGAAGCGAGAGCAACTTGCCGGGGGCGTACATCACCGTCGGCATGGTCAGAGAGCCCCGGTCGGCGACCCCCACAAGCTTGGTTGTGGAACCGGGGGCCGCGGGGTTGATCGAGTACATCGAGCCAGTATTGGCGATCAGGAAGAGGTCGCCCCGCGGCGTGACCCAGGCCTTGGGGTAGAACCAGCCGCCCTGGGTCAGGCCGAACGCCGCGTCGCTGGTGGCGTTGGCCAGCGTCCGCCAATGCGGGCTGGTCCAGCCCAGGGCCTTCTGCGCCGGCGCGCTCCAATTGGCGTTGGCCGTGGAGTTGTAGACCTCCGGCACGATCGTGGCGGCTACCCTGTTGATGTAGCCGCCGAGGGTCACCATGTCCCCGTTCGGCATCTGAACCACCGAGGCATACCAGCGTGGATACTCCATCATGCCCGCGCTGCGGATGGCGTTGGCCGCGGGCGAGAATATTGTCGTCGCATTGACGCCAGCGTTGTTGCGCGTCGCTGAGCCTGAGTCTCCACCCGTAATCAAGACTTCGCCGGTCTGCCAGTCCATAACCTGGAAACTGCAGAAGATATCCGTGTTGGTGACATTCGGTAACAGCCTGTGAGCAGCGGAGGAGGTGCCCAGCTTCGGATCCCAGATATCGTATCTGAACGTATCCTGACGTACATGTCCCGTCGCGTCAGCATCGGTGCCATAGTTGAGCACCCGTCCGTCGGGCAGAAGGATTTCATGAAGGCCGATGAAGGGCCAAGCCACCTGCTGGTCGAAATAGCCGGCGGTTCCCGCATTCGGGCCCGCGCCGGCAGGAGCCTGACTGAAAACATAGCCGGTCCCAGCAAACACCGGGGCCTTGAAGAGCGCGGCGTCGGCCGGGCGCAAGGCCCTGGTGGGAGTCATGCCCTTCATACCTTGGCCACCGCCGGAGGGAGTCATCGGATCGGTCATGTCGTCCAGGCGCAGGACGCCTGTATCGCCCAGCCCCGTCCCGGGGATGTCGTTCGGTACGATCATCGAGTGCGCCACCGCCATCGGCCCGATGGCGATAGCCGTCAGGGCAAGCAAGCTCGCGCCCATCAAGGCCGACATTGCGCGATATCTCATGAATCTCGTTCCTTCCGATCGACAATTCGATAGCCTACATCTTTGAGTCGGAACGCTCAAACCGACTCTGTCAGAGTAAATTCACGAGGCGGTAAAGGGGGGCGTTTAGGGCCGCGCATGACCAAGCCGCACAACCCGTTCCGCTGGTTCGACTCCGCACCGGAGGTGATCCGGCTAGTCGTCATGATGTACGTCCCGTAGCCACTGTCCCTCCGCAACGTCGAGGACCTGCTGTTCGAGCGAGGCATCGACATCTGTCATGAGATAGTGCGCCATCTCGTCAGCCGCGAAATCTACCGGCAGAGACGCTCGACCGCCCTGGCCGAGTTACGGCGCCCAAGTGGAGACAAGTTGCCGTTGGACTGACAGCACCGCCACTTTGTCCGTCGGACCCAGTTTGTGATGGATCGCTCATGCTCGGCTCTGAAGACAGCAAGCCGGGCGTTGGCGACAGGGTCGAGAGATCGCCAGCTTTTGTATTCATATTCATCAGCGCCGTAACCAGCGCCATGTCGATCGGCATCATGGTGCCGATTCTGCCCAACCTGCTCAAGCAGTTCACCGGCGGCGACACCGCCGCGGCAGTGGAGTGGAACGTGGTGTTCGCGACCTGCGGCGGGGTGATGAGTTTTCTCGCCGGACCGGTCCTGGGCATGCTAGCTGACCTATGGGGTCGGCGGCCGGTTCTGCTGGTCTCGCTGGGCGGCCTGGGTCTCGACTTTCTGTTCATGGCGTTCGCGCCCAGCCTGGCCTGGCTGCTCGTCGGCCGGCTGATCAGCGGCGCCACGTCGGGGGTGTTTTCCACCGCCAACGCCTACGTCGCGGACGTGACTGCGCCAGAAGATCGCGCGCGGGCCTTCGGATGGATGGGGGCCGCGTTCAATGTCGGGTTTCTCGCTGGTCCGGCGTTGGGTGGCCTGCTGGGCCAAGTGAATCTCCGACTGCCGTTCATGGCCGCCGCCGCCCTGACCCTGGCGAACGCGCTTTATGGTTTCTTGATCTTGCCTGAATCCCTGCCGCCGCACCGCCGCGCGGCCCGCTTCAGTCTGGCCAAGGCCAATCCCGTCGGTTCGCTGAGGCTGCTAGGATCCCGGTCCGGCCTGCCGGGGCTCGCGGGCGTGTATTTCCTCAATCAGCTGGCTCAGATGGTATGGCCCAGCGTGTTCGTGCTCTACACTGGCTATCGTTACGGATGGACCCCCGGCGTCGTGGGTCTGACGATGATGGCCGGCAGCCTGATGGGCGTCGCGGTTCAAAGTTTCGTGGTCGGGCCGGTCATCCGTCACCTTGGCGAGCGCGGCGCCATGCTGATTGGCGCCGCGGCGGCGACTACTTCCATGGCCTGGTATGGCGTGGCTCCAACGGGTCTCGCCTATTGGCTGGGCATGCCGATCAGCTGCCTTGCCGGATTGATGATCCCCGGGCTGCAGGGGCTGATGACTCAAAAGGTCGGCGCCGATGAACAAGGACAGCTTCAGGGCGCCAACCAGAGCATGGCCGGGCTCGCTTCGGTGATTGGACCTAGCCTGTTCGGCCTTTCATTCGCCTGGGTGGTGCGGCATCCAGCCATGGGGATTCCAGGGCTGCCGATGCTGGCTGCCGGCGCTATCATGGCGATGTGCTTGATCCTCGGCCTGAGGTTCCAAACCCACCCGATCGAGCATCGGCCGATTGACGCAACGCGCTCCTGAGAACGCGACGAGCGTTCAGTCGCACGATCCGACGATCGATGCGGGCCTTGGCAAGGTCCATCGTCTTTAGCGCCTTTCATTTTACTAACCGTAGCCGCTAGAACGAGGCTCAAGCCGTAACAGACGGCGGGCGAGGATACACACGGTCATGAAAGCGGCGGTCTATTACGAGAACGGTGAACCCGGCGTCCTGAAATACGAGGAGGTCGCCGACCCAAAATGTCACCCCAAGGGCATTGTCATCAAGGTCGAGGCCGTCAGCATCGAGGGCGGCGATACGCTGAACCGCTGGCGCGGCGCTCTGACCACTCGTCCCCACATCGTGGGCTACCAAGCCGCGGGGGAAATCATCGAGGTCGGCGCCGAGGTCACGACGCTGAAGGTCGGCCAGAAGGTGGCGACCGTCGGGGCGGATGGCTCTCATGCCGAGCTGCGGGCCGTTGCGGCCCGCACCGCCTGGCCGATCCCGGACGGTTTCGATCCTAAGCTCGCGTCTGTTATCCCAGTGGCGTTCGGGACGGCGGACGACTGCCTGTTCGAATTTGGCCGGTTGAAGGCGGGGGAGACGGTTCTGGTGCAGGCAGGGGCCAGCGGCGTTGGCCTGGCGGCGATCCAATTGGCCAAGCGGGCCGGCGCCACGGTGCTCGCCACCGCCTCCAGCAACGAGCGGCTGGAGCGATTGAAGACCTACGGGCTGGACCATGGCATCAACTACAAGACCAGCGATGTTGTCCAAAGCGTGATGCGATTGACCAACAACAAGGGGGTCAATCTGGTGGTCGACTCCGTCGGCGGATCAACTCTACAGGGTTCGATCCTGTCCCTGGCCTATCGCGGCCGGGTGTCGATGGTCGGCGCGGCGGGGCGCGAACCGATGCAGGTGGATGTCTCCTCGCTGATGGGGGGCAATCGGTCGCTTTCGGGCGTGTTCCTGGGCGCCGAGATCGCCACCGACCGCGCGCACGACAATATTCAGCGCCTGATCGACGAGGCCGCGCGCGGCGAGTTTAAGGTGGTTGTCGACCGCACGTTCCCATTGTCGCAAGCCGCCGAAGCCCACGCCTATATCGAGAGCCGCCAGGCGGTGGGCCGGGTTCTGCTTATCCCGTAGCGGGCGACGAAAAGGGACGCTGAGCCCGAGGCGTTTCGGCCTCGGCAACGGCAGGTGAGCCCCCCGCCGACATGGCCAAGGGCAAGGTCACGCGAGCGCTAAGGCCGCCCTGACCACGGTTGAGCAGTACGACGTCGCCGCCATGACTTCTCGCCACGGCTCTGACAACGGCGAGGCCGAGGCCAATGCCGCCGGTTTGCCGGCTCCGCGAGGTTTCAAGACGGTGGAAGGGCTCGAACACCCGCTCGGTCTCGGAATCTGGCATTCCCGGCCCGTCATCGTCGATTTCGATGACGGCCATGTCGCGCTCGCTGAACACCCTGGCGCGAGCCGAGACGCCATATTTCAGGGCGTTGTCCACAAGGTTCGCGACCAGGCGTTTGAGGGCGACGGGATCTCCGTCCACGATCACCCGATCGGCGCGTTCAACGGCGGCGTGGGCGCCCGTCAAGGCGGCGTCGTCCATCACGGTCTCGACCAGCGAAGCCAATTCAAGCTTGCGGCGATCCCGCGTCGTCGCGGCGTCACGGACGAAGCTTAGGGTCGAAGCCACCATCGCTTCCATCTGATCGATATCGGCTTCGAGCTTGGAGCGAAGCGGTTCCGGCACGGCGTCGATTCTGAACCGAAGGCGGGTGAGCGGGGTGCGCAGATCGTGGGCGATCGCGCCGATCATGCTTGTCCGGTCGTCCACGTATAGCCTGAGCCGCTGCTGCATCTGATTGAAGGCGCCGACCGCCGACGCCACCTCCGCGGACCCGGTGATATCCAGCGGCGTCGCCCCGGGATCCCGACCGAGGCGTTCAGCGCCGGCGGCCAGGGCGCTGATCGGCGCGGCGAGTCGACGGGAAAAAGCCCAGGCCAGGGGCGAAACGGCAAGGGCCGCGAGGGCCGTCACGAGCAGCAGGCGCTCCTGCCATGGGTCGATACCAAGGGGGGCTCGGGGCTGCACCGTGACCCACCGTCCGTCCTTTTGATGAATCGCGACCGTGAATTGTCCAAACAGCAGGGGTTCCGGACTAGTGGTCTCGCCGGGAGGGCGCGGCGAACCCCGCCGGCCGCCGAAGGCGACGATTCGCGGCCCATGCTGATCGACGACGACATCCTCTGGATTGACCCCGACGGCCTTGGCCACTGCGTCCCGAAACATCAGCCTATGCCGCCCCAGAGTTTCATACGCGGGCGGATCGACGTCCCGCCGCGTCGTGAGTGGGGGTTCCTTGGGGCTGTGGGGGTCTGACGTCCCAAAACGAACCGTCTGGGCTACGTCCCCGACCGTGTAGACGTTGGGCACCGGAGGTGGCAGGCTGAAGATCACGATTACCGCCGCCGTCTGCGCGACAATAAGGGTCGCGATGACCAGACCCAGGGTCTGGACGAACAACGGCAGCGCGAAGGGTCGCTTCATTGGCTATGCGTGACTTTCACCGTGAAGATATAACCCTCGCTTCTGACCGTGCGGATCAGTTCGACGGACCCGCCGCCATCCTCCAGCTTTCGCCTAAGCCGGCTGATCTGAACGTCGATGGCCCGGTCGAAGGCGTCCGATTGCGGACCGCGCGCATACTCAAGCAGCTGGTCGCGGGTCAGGACGCGCTGCGGGCGCTCGACGAAGGCTCTCAAAAGCGAAAACTCACCGCTGGACAGGTTGACCACGACGCCTTGCGGCGAACGCAACTCATGTCGGACCAAGTCGAGCCGCCATCCGACGAATTCGCAGGCGGCCCCAAGAGATTCTTCGACTGTCCGGGGTTCGCGTCGCCGCCGCAGAACCGCGCGGACGCGGGCGAGCAGCTCACGCGGATTGCAGGGCTTGGCCAGATAGTCGTCGGCGCCGAGTTCCAGGCCGACGATGCGATCGGTTTCCTCGCCCATGGCGCTCAGCATGATCACCGCCGGGCCGTCTGGCCGGGACAGTCGGCGACAGATCGCCAGGCCATCTTCGCCAGGCAGCATCAGGTCGAGAACGACCAGGTCTGGCCGCTTTCGCGCCATCGCCCGTTCCATTTCCCGTCCGTCAGCGGCCGTGTCGACGCCGAACCCATGGCGCGTCAGAAACTCTGAGATCACATCGCGGATTCCAGGGTCGTCATCCACGACCAGGATTTGGTCTTGGGGGTGATCGTCCATTTCGATTGCCGCGGCGCCATTCATGGAGGTCAAATTAAGACCGCGCGCGGACGCGCGAATTTCCACTCTATATCAGTTCCGTAACAGACGGCCCAGGCCAAGATATCAGATCGACGCCAGCGCTTCGTCGGATACAAAGGGATTGGCGCCAGGTTGCGGTGAATCCACGGGATGAGGTCTCAATGACGACAATCGCCTTCATCGGGCTTGGAAACATGGGCGCGGGAATGGCCGCCAATCTAGCCAAGGCCGGTCATGACGTTCTTGCATTCGATCTGTCGGCCGCCGCATTGACGCGGGCGCAAGCCGCCGGATGCCGTATCGCGGCCTCGGCAAGCGAAGCCGCGGTAGCGGCCGACACCGTGATCACCATGCTGCCCGCCGGTGGTCATGTCCGTCAGGTCTGGACCCAGTCGCTGATCCCCAATGCGAAGGCCGGGACCCTGATGATCGATTGCTCGACCATCGATGTCGATAGCGCCCGAGCGGTTTCGACCGCGGCCGTCGCGGCGGGTTTCAGAGCCGCGGACGCGCCCGTATCCGGAGGTATCATGGCGGCCGAGGCCGGAACCCTGGCGTTCATGGTCGGTTGCGAAGCGGAGGACTTCTCCGCGGTGGAGGAGATTCTGACCCCCATGGCCCGCGCGGTGATCCACGCCGGCGAGGCCGGCGCCGGCCAGGCCGCGAAAATCTGCAACAATATGCTGCTGGGCATTTCGATGCTCGGCGTGTGCGAGGCCTTCGCCCTGGCCGAGAAGCTTGGCCTCGATCCGTTGCGTTTCTTTGACATCGCCTCGAAATCCTCGGGTCAGTGCTGGTCGCTGACCAGCTACAGTCCCTGGCCGGGTCCGGTTCCGTCGGCCCCTTCCAACCGCGGCTACGAGGGCGGTTTCTTAACTTCGCTCATGTCCAAGGACCTGAAACTGGCGCAGGAAGCGGCCGCCAAGGCCGGAGCGGCGACACCAATGGGCGCACAGGCCCAGGCGCTCTATGCTCTGTTCGAGGCGCAGGGGTATGGCCAGAAGGACTTTTCGGCCGTATTGCAACTGATGCGGGGGCGGTTAGCGGACCTTTAGACGTTCGCGCCGTCGCGCCGGCTTTTTGGAGCGCGTTTGAGGTGATGGACTACAAGGCAGCTATCCGGGACGCCGTCCAGCAGGTGCATGGAGAGGGCCGTTACCGTGTATTCGCGGACCTGAAACGGCACCGGGGCGATTTTCCGATCGCCACCTGGACGCCCACCGGCGAGCCTCCACGAGATGTGGTGGTTTGGTGTTCAAACGATTACCTCGGCCAGGGCCAAAACCCGGTGGTCGTTGAGGCGATGCACCGGGCTCTCGACGAAGCCGGCGCCGGTTCGGGCGGAACGCGCAATATTTCGGGCACCACCTGCTACCATGTGGAGCTGGAGAAGGAGCTCGCCGACCTTCACGGCAAGGAGGCGGCCCTGCTGTTCACCTCGGGCTATGTTTCCAACGATGCGACGTTGGCGACGCTGCAAAAGATTCTGCCCGGCCTGATCATTTTTTCCGACGAACTCAATCACGCCTCGATGATCGCGGGGATCCGCAATGGTGGTGGGCCGCGCAAGATATTCCGGCACAACGACCTCGCCCATCTCGAAACCCTGCTGGCCGAGGCGCCGGCCGGCGCGCCCAAGCTGGTGGCGTTCGAGAGCGTCTATTCGATGGACGGTGATATCTCCGATATCGGCGGCACGGCGGCCCTGGCCAAGCGTTATGGCGCATTGACCTATCTCGATGAGGTTCATGCGGTGGGTCTGTACGGCCAGCGTGGCGGAGGCGTGTCCGAACGCGACGGTGTCGCAGACCAGATCGACATCATCGAGGGTACGCTCGGGAAGGCCTTCGGAGTGATGGGCGGTTACATCACCGCGGATGCCGATCTGGTCGATGCGATCCGCTCCTACGCCAGTGGATTCATCTTTACGACCTCATTGCCGCCGGCCCTGACCGCCGGCGCCGTGGCCAGCATCCGTTGGCTGAAGGAACACAATGAGGTGCGCGTCCGCCATCAGGAACGCGCGGCCACGCTCAAGCGGCGTATGCTGGCGGCGGGCCTGCCGGTCATGCCTTCGGTCAGCCATATCGTTCCGGTTCTGGTGGGCGATCCCGTGCACTGCAAGATGATCTCCGACATTCTGCTGAGCGACCATGGCGTCTATGTACAACCGATCAACTATCCGACCGTGTCCCGCGGGACCGAGCGGCTGCGGTTCACGCCTTCACCGTTTCATACCGACGCCATGATGAGCGACTTGGTGAACGCGTTGGAAGCGCTTTGGGCGCGTTGCAATATCCAGCGTTTGGGCGGCTACGCGGCCTGAATCCCGCGGACCAATTTTCGTTCGTGCCGACGGCGAGGTTGATCGAAGCCTGATGGGGTCTATGTAGGCCTCCATGCGCGTTGTCAGTCGAGGATTCGAGCGTTGAGCTTGCCAGCAGAAGCGTCGCCCGACGCCGCGGAAGATTTCTTTTCCGACCGTCTGACCGCGGCCGACCCCCACATCGCCAAGGCGATCGGCAAGGAACTTCGCCGTCAGCAGGACCAGATCGAGCTGATCGCGTCGGAGAACATCGTCTCGCGCGCGGTGCTTGAGGCGCAAGGATCGGTTCTGACCAACAAATACGCCGAGGGCTACCCGGGCAAACGCTACTACGGCGGTTGCGAATATGTCGATGAGGTCGAGGTTCTGGCGATCGATCGGGCGAAGGCCTTGTTCGGCGCCGCCTGGGCCAACGTGCAGCCGCATTCGGGATCACAGGCCAATCAGGCGGTGTTCATGGCGTTGATGAAACCCGGCGACACCTTCATGGGCATGGATCTTTCCGCCGGGGGGCATCTGACTCACGGCAAGTCGGTCAACCAATCAGGCAAGTGGTTCAACCCGGTTCCCTACACCGTCCGGGTCCAGGACAATCTGATCGACTACGACTCGCTGTCGGAACTGGCCGAGGCTTGCCGACCCAAGGTGATCATCGCCGGCGGGTCGGCCTATAGCCGCACCATCGATTTCGCGCGGTTCCGCGCGGTCGCCGACAGTGTCGGAGCGCGGCTGATGGTCGATATGGCGCACTTCGCCGGCCTGGTGGCGGCCGGGGTGTTTCCCAACCCGATGCCCTTCGCCCATGTCGTGACCACCACCACGCACAAGACCCTCCGCGGGCCGCGTGGCGGACTGATCCTTTCAAACGACCTGAAGCTCGGCAAGAAACTGGATTCAGCGGTATTCCCCGGTCTGCAGGGCGGTCCGCTGATGCATGTTATCGCCGCGAAGGCCGTGGCGTTCGGCGAGGCGCTCGCGCCCGGATTCAAAGTCTATGGTCGACGGGTGATCGAAAACGCCCGGGTTCTGGCCGACACCCTGGCCGCCGGCGGCCTGGCGATCGTGTCCGGCGGGACCGACAGTCATCTGATGCTGGTCGATCTGCGGCCAAAAGGGGTGACCGGCAAGGTGGCTGAAGCCAGTCTCGAGCGGGCCTTCATCACCTGCAACAAGAATGGCATTCCCTATGATCCCGCCCCCCCGGCGATAACCTCCGGCGTGAGACTGGGCACGCCGGCGGGCACGACACGAGGCTTCGGCCCAGCCGAGTTCCGAAGGGTCGGCCAGCTGATCGCCGAGGTCGTGGATGGTCTTTCGGTCAATGGCGAGGACAACAACGGCGAAGTGGAAGCCCGCGTTCGCCGTCAGGTGCTGGATCTGACCGCGCGCTTTCCGATCTATTCTTGACTCGGTTTCCGCGGCCAGGGAGGGCTTAGATCGTTGCGCTGCCCGTTCTGTGGAGAGCTTGAAAGTCAGGTCAAGGACAGCCGGCCATCCGAGGATGGCGCCGCCATCCGGCGTCGGCGTTTATGTCCCGAATGCGGGGGGCGCTTCACGACCTTCGAGCGCGTTCAACTGCGCGAACTCACCATACTCAAGCGATCCGGCCGCCGCGCGCCCTTCGACCGGGAAAAATTGATCCGTTCGATCTCGATCGCCACCCGAAAACGTCCGGTCGACCCGGAGCGGCTGGAACGGATGGTCAATGCCATCGTGCGTCAACTTGAGAGCCTGGGCGAAACCGAGATCGGCTCGAATGTCGTTGGTGAGATGGTGATGAAAGCGATGAAGGCCCTCGATGACGTGGCCTATGTCCGCTACGCTTCGGTCTATCGCGACTTTCGTCAAACTGATGATTTCGCGAGGTTTCTCAGCGATGAGGGCCTGAACGAAGACAACGTCGACGACGCGAACGCTTCGGACGCCGGCTCGGGTCGACCCTCTTGACCCCGTCCCGCCAGGCCCGCTCGGTGGCCAGGCTCGCCGCAGTTCAGGCGCTATATCAGATGGACGCCACCGGGGTTGGCGTTGAGACCGTGGTCCGCGAGTTTCGTGATCACCGATTCGGCGCCGACCTGGAAGGGGAGTCGCTGGCCCAGGCCGACGAGCCGTTCTTTGGCGATCTCGCGCGCGGTGTGGTCACGGGCCAGAAGGATATCGACGTCGCGATTTCCCAACGGTTGGCGCCCGGCTGGAAGCTTGGGCGTCTCGACGCGACCGTTCGGGCCATACTGCGTTGCGCGGCGTTCGAGTTGCGCTATCGGCCGGAAATTCCACGCGAGGTGGTGATCAATGAGTATCTTGAGATAACCAAATCATTTTTCGACGGCGCGGAGGCCGGTTTCGTGAACGGTCTCCTGGATTCGATCTCCCGCGATGACCGAACCACCTGATGAGTTCGCCTGGATAGACCGGCTTAAACCGTTGAGCCGGGGGGATCCGCGCGCGCTTGGACTTGTCGACGACGCGGCCGTGATTCCGGGACGAGAGGGTCACGAACTCGTCGTCTCGGTCGATGGCATGGTGGAAGGCGTACACTTCCTCGTGGGTGAGGCGCCTGACGTGATCGCCCGGCGTCTGCTTCGGACGAGCCTGTCCGACCTCGCGGCCAAAACGGCGGAACCATTCGGCTATTTTCTGCTGACCGCCTGGCCCAATGACCGATCCTGGTACTATCGGGATGCTTTCATTCGCGGCCTCGCGGAAGACGGCGAGGCGTTTGGCGTCGCCTTGCTGGGGGGGGATACGGTCGGCACGCCTGGACCCATGACCGTCAGCGCGACGGTCATGGGTTGGTGTCCGAAGGGTCAAATCCTGCTCAGATCCGGCGCGCGGCCAGGTGATCTGCTGATGGTCTGTGGGGTGATCGGCGATGGCTGGCTCGGCTTGGCGGCGGCGCGCGGAGAGATCGACGATCCGTCGGGAAGTCTGGCAGGTCACTACAGGACGCCACGCCCGTTGTTCGAGCTTCGCCCGCTGCTGCGGCGGTGGGCCCGCGCCGCGGCGGACGTCTCCGATGGCCTGGTGGCCGATGCCGGTCATCTGGCCCACGCCAGCGGTCTGGGCCTTGAACTCGATCTGGCCCTGATGCCGATTTCTCCCGGTGGATTGGCCTGGTGCGCCACTCGCGGTGATCCGATCGAGGCCCGATTGGCGCTGGCGACCGGAGGGGATGACTATGCGATCGTCTGCGCGGTGGATCCCAGGGATGAGGTGGATTTCAAGCGCGGATCGGTGGCGCTGGGCGTTCCGGCGGCCACTGTCGGTATTTTTGACACTACCGGCGAGGTTCGTTTGAGAGTTGGCGACCAAGTGGCGCGGACGGCCCAACCCGGGTGGTCCCACTAAAATCGCACATTGGCGTGCGAGCGCACTTCGGACGATGACCAGTCGCCGCTTGCTTTGAGGGGCTCGTTTTGGCAGTTAGCCCCCGAGGGTTGGCGCCTGAACCGTGCCCGCCTTTCCCCGCCAAGGGGAATTCGTGGTCCCGCGAGCGCCGATGTGGCGGTCGAGGATCGGCGACATAGAATTAAGACAAGGGGAGTCGTGTAGATGGGTTTGGTGTTGACGTTGGTCATGGCCGCCGGGCTATTGGCCGTCCTCTATGGTGTCGTGCAGTCAGCGGTTCTGCTGCGAGCCTCTCCTGGCAATGCCAAGATGCAGGAAATCGCCGCCGCCATTCAGGAAGGCGCGCAGGCCTATCTGCGCCGCCAATACACAACCATCGCCATCGTCGGCGCTGTCATTCTGGTAGTGATCTACTTCCTGATCGGCTGGACCGAGGCGGTCGGCTTTCTGATCGGCGCGGTTCTTTCCGGTCTTGCGGGCTTCGCCGGAATGTTGATTTCGGTCCGGGCCAATGTCCGGACGGCTCAGGCGGCGTCGGAAAGCCTGGCAAAGGGCCTGTCGCTGGCCTTCCGCTCTGGCGCCGTGACTGGAATGCTCGTCGCGGGTTTCGCTCTTCTGGGTGTGGCCGGCTACTATGCCGTGCTCACTGGGGTCCTCGGCCTGGAAAACACCAGCCGGGAGGTGGTGGATTCGCTCGTCGCTCTTGGCTTCGGCGCCTCGCTGATCTCGATTTTCGCCCGTCTCGGCGGCGGTATCTTCACCAAGGGCGCGGATGTCGGCGGCGACATGGTGGGTAAGGTCGAGGCCGGTATTCCCGAAGACGACCCGCGTAACGCCGCGACGATCGCCGACAACGTCGGCGACAACGTGGGCGACTGCGCCGGCATGGCCGCCGACCTGTTCGAGACCTATGCGGTGACCACCGTGGCGACCATGGTCCTGGCGGCGATTTTCTTCCGAGGCCTGCCTGAAGTTGGCAACATGATGCTGCTGCCTCTAGCCATTTGCGGGATTTGTATTCTGACCTCGATCGCCGGCGCCTTCGCCGTTCGCCTGGGAAAGAGCGGCAATATCATGGGTGCGCTCTACCAAGGCCTGATCGTCACCGGCGGTTTGTCGATCCCGGCGGTATGGTGGGTGATCCACAGCTTGGTTCCGTCCAGCGGGGTGGAGGTCGGCGGCCGCAACGTCAGCGTCGACCAGCTTTTCTACTGCGGTCTGGTTGGCCTCGCTGTCACGGCTCTCATCGTCGTGATCACCGAGTTTTACACCGGCACCAACTTCCGGCCCGTAAAGTCCATCGCCAAGGCGTCGGTTTCCGGTCACGGCACCAACGTCATCCAGGGCTTGGCCATGTCGCTGGAGTCCACGGCGGCCCCCGCGATGGTCATCATCGTCGGCATTATCGCCACCTACCAATTCGCCGGCTTGTTCGGGATCGCGATCGCGACCACCACCATGCTCTCCCTGGCGGGCTTCATAGTCGCCCTCGACGCCTTCGGTCCCGTTACCGACAATGCCGGCGGCATCGCCGAAATGGCGGGATTGCCGAGCGAGGTTCGGGTGTCCACCGACGCGCTGGACGCGGTGGGCAACACCACCAAGGCGGTAACCAAGGGTTACGCCATCGGTTCGGCCGGCCTCGGGGCTCTGGTTCTGTTCGCGGCCTATACGCAGGATCTGAAGTTCTTTTCCGCGAATGCCGACAAGTTCCCGTTCTTCACTGGAATGGGCGCCGTCGCCTTCGATCTGTCCAACCCCTATGTGGTCGTAGGACTGCTGTTTGGCGGTCTCTTGCCCTTCCTGTTCGGCGGTATGTCGATGACCGCCGTGGGCCGGGCGGCCGAGGCCGTTGTCGAGGAGGTTCGCCGTCAGTTCCGGGAAAATCCGGGCATCATGACCTACGAGGTAAAGCCGGAATACGGCCGCGCGGTGGATATCCTGACCAAGGCCGCGATCCGGGAAATGATCGTTCCGTCCTTGCTGCCCGTCGCCTCACCGATCCTGCTGTTCTTTGCGATCCAGGCCATTGCCGGCAAGTCCGACGCCTTTTCCGCTCTCGGCGCCATGCTGATGGGGGTCATCGTAACTGGATTGTTCGTCGCCATTTCCATGACATCGGGCGGCGGCGCCTGGGACAACGCCAAAAAGCTGATCGAGGAAGGTCACTACGGCGGCAAGGGATCCGAGGCGCACAAGGCGGCGGTGACCGGCGATACGGTCGGCGATCCCTACAAGGATACGGCTGGTCCAGCCGTCAACCCGATGATCAAGATCACCAATATCGTGGCTTTGCTGCTCCTGGCGGTCCTTTCACATATCGCCGCCTAGACTGGGTTCGGTCGTTCCTAAACGAAAGCGCCGCCTGGGGACGATCCCCCGGCGGCGCTTTTGCGTGACGGTGTTTTCTGCTGGTGGGCGAAACCCGACGGCTTCCTATGGACCTTGGCGTCCGTGCGAGTTCGGATTGACCTCCTGTTGGGGCAGGGCGCCCGCGGCGCTGATGCTGCCGAGCAATTGCTCCAACACAGTCATTTCACGTCCCCGGGTAGGCGTCTCACGATCATTGTATGCGATGATGCGACCATCTTTGAGGGTAAAGGTGTTGACGGCGACCACCTGATCATCCGACTTGCGAAAGGCGATGGCTACGACGTCGCGCTTGTTCACCCGAGGGTGATAAAACGCTGTGCGGCTTGAGACCTGCGAAATGTAGTACCAAGTGTCCTTGTCGAAGGTGGAAACCGCCGTCGGCGAGCCAAGCCTTGCCTGAACAGTGGAGCGGGTGTCTTCCCCGACCTTCACATCAGCGGGTGACTTGTCCACCGTCTGAAACCCCTGAAAGCTGCTGACCGGCGTACAGGCGCTGGAAGCCAACAGGGTTATGAGGAGGAGAGAGGTTGCGGCCTTGCGCATCATGGACTGATTAACTCGCTGGTGGGCTCTAAGCGGCTTTGACCTAGGCCGGAAGCACGCCTATTTCAATGCGCCGCACCGGACGCCAGTCTCGCGGCGAAAACGAGGCTGACCCATCATGTTCACGCAATTGTTGGCCAAATCGTCGGCGAAGCAGGCCGCGAGCGCACTCTACCGGGCCGCGTCCGATCAGGCTCGCACCGAGACGCTCTACACTCGGATGGGAACACCCGATTCGGTGGAAGGCCGCTTTGAGCTCTTGACGCTGCACGTGATTCTTTTGATCGAAAGGCTTGAAGGGGAGTCCGGTCCCGCCGCTGAAACCAGACAAGCCTTGTTCGACGCCTATGTCAGCAATCTGGATGGGGCGCTGCGGGAAATGGGCGTCGGCGATCTTGCGGTTGGTAAGCGCATGCGAAAACTCGGCGAGGCGTTCTATGGGCGAGCGCGGGCGTTTCAGGCAGCCTTCGACCAGCTCCCGGATCAGACAGACCTGCGGGAACTGCTCGCCCGCACGGCCCTGCAGGCGCGGCCCGAGACCTCCCCGGATGGATTGGCGGCCTATGTGGTGGGGTGCCGGGAGGGGCTCAGGCGTTGTGATTTGGCGAACTTGACGTCCGGTCGCCCGGTTTGGGGCGTCTGATGGCCGCCGAGATACCCTGGGGACGGTCGCTGGACTGGCCGGAAGTTCAACACACGGAGCGTGGGGTCACGCTCGCCGCGGGCCTGGACCATCGCGCGGTGATCGCGCGCGATCTTGGACTTGAGGGTCTGGCTGCGCTTCGTGGGGAACTTACGCTGCGGCCCTGGCTCGATGGTGTCGCTATCGAAGGCTGCGTCGTGGCGGAGGTGACTCGGCTGTGCGGAATTTCGCTTGAGCCATTCATTGTCGCGATAAACGAGCCGATCAAGGTTCGGATCGTACCCCTGGGCAGCCCGAACGCCCCCGCGGCCGATGCGGCGGAAGTGATCGTAGATTTGGAGAGCGAAGATCCTCCAGACGAAGCGACCACTGGCGCCATAGATCTCACCGCCTATGTTGTCGAAGCCCTGGCTCTGGCCCTCGAACCATTTCCACGGAAACCAGGCGCGGTGTTCTCGCCCCCCGAGGACACGGGTCCGGTCTCGCCCTTCGCGGTGCTTTCGACCCTCACGAGGCGGCCGTCATGATAGTGTCGCAGTCGAGCGGACGATTCGACTCGGTCGATGTTTGTGCATTGATGGCTTGGCGGCCACACCTCGATGGCCACCCCTTTTGGAAACGGCGGTAGCGGGTTGCATCGGCCGCGCGCGACTGTATCGTCCGCCCGCCACCTCCGTGGGAGGATTGAAGGAACAGAAATCGACGTCGTGTCCGAACCCCTGGTGATCTCTATCGACGCCATGGGTGGGGATCATGGGCCGTCGGTCGTCCTTCCCGGTCTGGAGAAGGCCTTTCAGTCCCTAGGCGCCGGCAAAGTGCGTTTCCTGCTCCATGGTGATCAGTCGATAATCGAATCAGCCCTTGTGGGGTCATCGGGCCTCCGCGACGTGTGCGAGCCGCGAGCCGCCCACGCCGTCATCGCCATGGACGCCAAGCCGGCGCACGCCATGCGACGAGGCAAGGGCACATCGATGTGGAACGCCGTGGAGAGCGTGAGGTCGGGGGAAGCGCGAGCCGCCGTTTCCGCCGGCAACACCGGCGCCCTCATGGCGATTTCCCGGCTATTGCTGCGAACGGCGGGAAACCTCGACCGACCCGCGCTGGTCGCTAACTGGCCTACGTTGCGGGGTACCAGTTCGGTACTCGACGTCGGGGCGAATCTGATTTGCAACGCGGAGCGACTGGTCCAGTTCGCCATCATGGGCTCAGCCTATCACCGCGCCATTCATGGCGTCGCTCGGCCGAGCGTGGGATTACTCAATGTCGGAACCGAGACAGAGAAGGGCCACGAGGATGTTCGTAGCGCGGACAGGCTTCTGCGGGCCAATTCCATGATGCTTGACTATCACGGGTTCGTTGAGGGTGACGATATCGCCAAAGGCTCGGTCGACGTCGTCGTCACCGATGGTTTCACTGGAAACGTCGCTCTGAAAACCGCTGAAGGACTGGCGCGTTTCTTTCGCGCCGAATTGCGCAGGACATTCACCGAAACGGCGTTATCGCGCGTCGGGGCCTTTGTGGCGCAACAATCCCTGCGGGGAATGAGCACCAGACTCGATCCAAGTGGAATCAACGGCGGGCCGTTCGTGGGGCTGAACGGCATTGTCGTGAAGAGCCATGGCGGGGCAGACGCCAATGGCTTCGCCAACGCGGTGCGCCTGGCTGACAGTCTCGGACGTAGCGCTTTCATAGGTGAAATCGACCGCGACCTGCTGCTGTCAGCGGCCACTCAAAACGAGCCCATGAGAGCGAGAACCGTGGCGTGAACTCCAGGGTGCGTAGCGTGGTGACCGGTGTTGGTGGCTGTCTGCCGCCGCATATCGTCTCGAACAACGACCTCGCGCAAACGGTCGATACAACCGACGAGTGGATCGTTGAGCGCACGGGTATCCATTCCCGCCGCCGCGCCGGCGATGAGCAGGCGACTTCCGATCTGGCGGTGGAGGCGGCGCGCGCGGCGCTTGCCGCGGCAGGTCGAACGGCTTCGGACGTCGATCTGATCATCGTCGCCACGACGACACCTGATCTGACCTTCCCGGCCACCGCCACCATTGTCCAGCGCAAGCTTGGAGCGCCGCCCGGGATCGCGTTCGATGTGCAGGCTGTCTGCTCGGGTTTCGTCTATGCGGTAGCTGTGGCTGACAGTTTCGTGGTTCGGGGGCTAGGGAAGTGTGCCCTGGTCATCGGCGCCGAAACCATGAGCCGCCTCATGGACTGGACTGACCGTGGAACCTGCGTGCTCTTCGGCGATGGCGCCGGAGCCGTCGTGCTTGAGCCGCGGACAGGGCAGGGAACAACGGCGGACCGCGGCATATTGGGGTTTTCTCTGCGCGCGGACGGCACCAAGCAAGATCTTCTATACGTGGACGGCGGCCCATCGACGACGGGGACAGTCGGAAAACTGCGCATGCAAGGCAACCAGGTGTTCCGGCACGCCGTGGTCAATATTAGCGAAGCGGTCTTGGCCGCGGTCGCCATCGCGGAGGTGTCCATGTCCGAGGTGGATTGGTTCATACCGCACCAAGCCAACCAGAGAATTCTGGAAGGTGTGGCCAAACGTCTCGGCATCGATGGAAGCCGTGTCATCTCGACCGTCGCGGACCATGCCAACACCTCCGCCGCATCGATCCCGCTTGCGCTAAGCGTGGGGATAGCAGACGGCCGGATTCAACCCGGCCAACTTCTGCTGCTGGAAGCGATGGGCGGCGGCTTGACCTGGGGCGCGGTGGTTCTGCGGCTCTAGTCGCGGGCAACGGCCGAGATGACAGGCCCTTGACGAGCGAACGATGACAATTAAGGCTATTGAAATGGGGGTTGGCTGGCCATGATCGATAAGACACTTACGAGAGCCCATCTCACCGACGCGCTGCATGAGCACGTCGGGCTGAGTCGCCAGGACTGCGCCGGATTGGTGGAACGCACCCTGGACCTGGTCGCCGAGGCCATGGAGCGTGGTGAAAGCGTCAAGCTCTCCGGATTCGGCGTATTTCAGGTTCGCTCCAAGCGCGAGCGGATGGGTCGCAACCCGAAGACCGGCGAACCAGCGACAATCGCGCCGCGCCGTGTGATAGGTTTTCGGGCTTCCCAGGTCCTCAAGGCGCGGATCGATCAAGCGTTGGGAAAATAGGGCGCGATTGGCTGACAAGGGACCTCACGCTTTCAGGACCATATCGGAAGCGGTCGCCGAGGTAGGCGCTCCAGCGCATGTGTTGCGTTTCTGGGAGACAAAATTCACTGTCTTAAGACCGATGCGCCGCGCGGGCGGTCGCCGGTTCTATCGTCCAGAAGACGTGCGTCTCTTGAAGGCCCTACGACGCCTCCTCTATGAGGAGAGGCGGCGCATCGGCGATATCCAAAATCTGTCGCGAGCGGACTTGCTGGCGCTGTCGTCGGAGAATTTGTCCCAGGTCGCTGTTTCGCGCGACTCGGCGCGGAGTCTCCACGCCCTTCAGAGCGCTCTCGCCGCCGCGATCAATGCGAAGCAACGTCTGGACGCGCTGCTCGCGACCGCCGGGCGATGATCGGGAATATCAATTGCCCGGAGGCGACGCCCTATCTATAAGGCCGTCTCTCCCTGCATCGGAGCGTGGCGCAGCCTGGTAGCGCACTTGACTGGGGGTCAAGGGGTCGCAGGTTCAAATCCTGTCGCTCCGACCATTCACGCCCGGTCTTTTCGGGTGTGAGCAGGGCTACGAACTAGGGCTTTGGATAGATGATCGCCGTTACCCAGGCCTCGATTGCGCCCCCCGGACCCTTTCCTCCGGGGGGCCGTTCGCGAATTACGGCCGTGTGGCTGTTTGTGGTGGCTGTCCTAGTGTTCATGATGGTCGTCGTCGGCGGCGCTACCCGGCTGACGGGGTCGGGGCTTTCGATCACGGAATGGAAACCCATCACCGGAGCGCTCCCCCCGCTCAATGAGACCGACTGGACCGAAACATTTCGCAAATATCGCGGGTCCTCGCAGTTCCGCCTGATCAATCAAGGCATCAGCCTATCGGAATTCAAGTTTCTGTTCTGGTGGGAGTGGGCGCACAGGCTGCTCGCCCGCTGGGTCGGGGTGGTCTTCGCGCTGCCGTTCCTTATTCTCCTGGGCTTGCGCCGTGTCCCACGCCGTTTGATCGGTCCGTGCTTCGTCCTTTTGGGCCTGGGCGGGCTGCAAGGCCTGGTGGGTTGGTGGATGGTCAAGAGCGGGCTGGAGGGCAGGGCGTCCGTGGCGCCTGAGCGCCTGGCGGTACACCTGGGTCTCGCATTGCTGCTGCTTTCGGCCCTGGTGTGGACAGGTCTCGAGGCTTGGTCCAGGGACCGTCGCCAGGAGGTTTCAGCGCGACGCGGGTGGCGATGGCCCTCGGCCATCTTCGCCGGTGGTGTGTTCCTGCAATGCCTGATGGGCGCGCTGGTCGCTGGCGGCGGCGCTGGGCGCGTGGACAATGATTGGCCGCTGATGGGCGGCCATGTCCTTCCCGTTGACTATTGGCAGGGCGCGGTATGGGCGACGCTGGCCCACGGCAGGGCGGCCGTCCAGTTCAATCACCGGATGCTCGCCTACGGCTTGGTCTTCTTCGGACTTGTTTTGGCGATCATCGCCGCTCGAAATCGGGCTCTTCCCAGAGGCGTGATGGTCGCCAGCCAGTTGGTAGTTGTTCTTCTGGTGGCCCAAGCAGGCCTGGGGGTGGCTACACTATTGGCGGGCGATCCCCTGGCTCTGGCGCTGGCGCACCAAGCCAATGCGGCCATCCTGTTGAGTGTCTCGATTTTCCTCGCTTGGCGTTGCCGGCGAATCTGAGGTATTATTTTACCACGTGCAATTAATTGAGGGAATTCAAAGTTATCCTTTGATCGATTGCATTCCAACTTGACAGCTCCATCGTTCAGCTTTACCAGCCGCGCCTCAATCCGGCGTTGCCCTCTCGGTCACGTCCACCCAAGGCTCAAGGCGTCATGACGACCAAGACAACGACCTACCTGAAGGCGGCTTCCGTCGAAAAAAAGTGGATTGTGGTGGATGCTCGCGATGCCGTGGTAGGGCGCCTCGCGACCTTCATCGCCATGCGGCTTCGCGGCAAGCATCGCCCCGACTACACGCCCAACGTTGATTGCGGCGACCATGTCGTGGTGATTAACGCCGATAAGGTGAAATTCACCGGCCGCAAACTCGATCAAAAGACCTATTACTGGCACACTGGGCATCCGGGGGGCGTGAAGGAACGGACCGCCGGTAAGATCCTCGACGGGCGCTTTCCCGAGCGCGTGCTGGAGAAGGCGGTTGAGCGCATGTTGCCCAAGGAGAGTCCCTTGGCGCGCAAGCAACTGACGCACCTCAAGCTCTATAATGGCGGCGATCATCCTCACGAGGCGCAGAATCCTCAACCCCTGGATTTCGCCTCGATGAACAGCAAGAACAGTCGGAGCCAATAGTCATGACCGAAACACACGGCTTCGAGGCCCTTCAGGGCCTGTCTTCTTCACCGGCACAGGTCGTCGCCGAGCCTCAGATCGATAAAGACGGCCGCGCCTACGCAACCGGCAAGCGTAAGAACGCCGTGGCCCGGGTCTGGATCAAGCCAGGGCGCGGCAAGGTGACGATCAATGGTCGCGACCAGGAAATCTATTTCGCTCGCCCGGTTCTGCGGATGATGATCGCCCAGCCGCTGCAAATTGCCGATCGGCTTGGCCAATTCGACGTCGTAGCCACCGTCGAAGGCTCGGGCCTGTCCGGCCAGGCCGGCGCGGTTCGCCATGGCATATCCAAGGCCTTGACCTACTACGAGCCCGGTCTGCGTGCGGTGCTGAAGCCTCATGGCTTCCTGACCCGCGACAGTCGCGTCGTCGAGCGCAAGAAATACGGCAAGGCCAAGGCGCGACGCAGCTTCCAGTTCTCAAAGCGCTAATAGGCGCATCCACAAGGATGTTTCGTCTAGAGCGCTTCGGTCCATCCGAGGCGCTCTTTTCGTTTTTGGGATAGGTTGAATCCGGCCATGACAGCCAAGGTGTTCATCGACGGCGAAGCGGGTACGACGGGACTTCAGATCCGTGACCGCCTTAGTGACCGGACCGATCTTACTATCACTTCGATAGACCCCGGCGACCGCAAGAATCCCGACGCGAGGCGCGCCTATCTCAATGGCGCCGACGCCGTAGTGCTTTGTCTTCCCGATGACGCCGCGCGAGAGGCCGTCAGTCTGATCGACAACCCCAAAGTGCGGGTTATCGACGCCTCGACCGCTCATCGGACATCGGTTGATTGGATTTACGGCTTCCCGGAGATGGACCCCGGCCAACGCGAGGCGATTCGCGCCGCGACGCGGATCAGCAATCCCGGCTGCTATCCGACCGGATTCCTGGCCTTGATCCGACCGTTGATCAAAGAGGGTCTTTTGCCGCCGGACTGGCCAGTGACCGTCAACGCCGTTTCCGGCTACTCCGGTGGCGGGCGCTCGATGATTTCCGAGTTCGAGGACCCCCAGGCCCCCGGTTATACGACAACACCCTACCGTCCCTATGCAACGTCCCTGAAGCACAAGCATGTGCCGGAGATGCAGCACTATGCGGGCCTGGCGCATCGGCCGCTGTTTTCACCTGCCGTGGGCCGCTATCGCCAAGGGATGATTGTTGAAGTCCCCCTACAGCTGGCGGCTCTGCCCGGTCGCCCTGGAATCGGCGACATTCATCTGGCTCTGTCGCGCGCCTATGAGGCCGAACGCTTCGTGAACGTGGCTTCGCCGGGGGAGGCGATGATCACCGAGACGCTCGATCCCGAAGCACTGAATGGATCGAATTTCATGCGCCTCTATGCATTTGGCGCTGACGATCTGGGACAAGCCCGGCTGGTGGCGGTTTTGGACAATCTGGGAAAGGGCGCGGCTGGAGCGGCGGTCCAGAACCTCAATCTCGCCCTTGGGTTCGACGAAGCGACCGGTTTGGAATCGCAGGGAACACCGCGCCGCCTGTAACCCAATCGGCTCGTCCAGCGTATAAGTAGCTATGACCACCGAAAACCTCAGCTCTACCCGCCGTATCGTCTTTCAGGGCGCCGGAGCCTTGATGTTGGGTCTGCCCACTCTGAGCCTGGCCGCGCCCAGCGATCCCTGGGCCAATGCGCCTGAACGCAAACTCACTGGCGCCGATTGGCGAGCGCGCTTGCCTTCGGCCTCCTATGATGTGCTTCGCGCGGAAGGAACCGAAAGGCCGTTCACCAGCCCCCTTAGCGACGATCATCGAAAAGGCGTTTTCAAGTGTCGCGGCTGCGCCTTGCCCCTGTTCAAATCCGATTGGAAATATGATTCGGGAACTGGCTGGCCGAGTTTCTATCGCGCGCTGCCTGGCGCGTTTGTTAAGAAGGCGGACTTCGCCCTGGGCATACCTCGCACGGAATATCATTGCGCTCGCTGCCTGAGCCACCAGGGCCACCTATTCGATGACGGTCCGGCGCCGACGGGGCTGAGGTATTGCAACAACGGCGTAGCCCTGACGTATTCCGCAGCCTGACGGCTTTGCGTCTCCGCGGCTCCCCCCTCTTAGGAGCGAACCTTCACAAATGACCCCGGCGCGTCGTCCAAGGCCTTGAGCGGACCCGCCGAGGGATCCCGAGCAGGGACTTGGCCGCCGGATCTGGCCTTTAGCCACTTAGCCCAATGCGGCCACCAGGATCCTGGTGACTCCGTGGCGCCCGCCATCCACGACGCCAGCGTCTCGGGTAGTGCGTCGTTCGTCCAATGCTGGTATTTCATGGCGGCCGGAGCGTTGATGACTCCAGCGATGTGGCCGGACCCGGCTAGCGTAAACGTGACCGGTCCTCCGAACAGTGTCGCGCCTTTGTAGACCGAGCGCGCGGGAGCAATATGGTCGTCACGCGAGGATTGAACGTAGATTGGTGTCTTAACACTGGAAAGGTCAAGGCGAACACCCGCAAGATCAAGCTTGCCCTCGGAAAGTGCGTTCTCGCCGTAGAATTTCCTCAAATAGAACAGGTGCAGCGTTTTGGGCATTCGGGTCTGGTCGGAATTCCAGAACAGCAGATCGAAAGGTTTGGGTTCCTTGCCCATCAAGTAGTTGTTCACAAAAAACGACCAAATCAGATCGTTGCCACGCAAGGCGTTGAACGTGTCGGCCATTGTCTGGCCCGCCAGTACCCCACCCCCGGCGTCCATCTTGGTCTCAAGCTCCTTGAGCCAGTCCTCATTCGTGAAGATGAGCAGGTCGCCGGCTTCGGAAAAATCCTGCTGGGCGGCGAAGAATGTCGCCGACGCCACGCGATTGTCGCCTCGGGCCGCCATGTGAGCCAGAGCGCACGACAGCATCGTACCGCCGATGCAATAGCCGACGGTATTGACCGTCTCTACGCCCGTCTGACGGGTGACGGCGTCGATGGCGGCGTAAATTCCTTCGTGTAAATAGTCCTCGAAGGTTTTGGCCGCCAGTTCGACGTCCGGGTTGACCCAGGAAGTTACGAAGACGGTGAACCCCTGGCCCGCCAGCCAGCGGATCATGGAGTTTTCCGGTCTAAGATCAAGGATGTAGAATTTGTTGATCCAGGGCGGAAAGATCACCAGGGGTATTTCAAACACTGTCTCCGTAGTCGGAGAAAACTGTAATATCTGTATGATATCGTTTTGGAATATCACTTTTCCAGGCGCGGTCGCGACGTTTTCGCCTACCGTGAAGCGGCTCAAGTCGGTCTGGCTGATCGCAAGCTGGCCGCCACCTCGTTCCAGATCCGCGGCGAAGTTTTCCATGCCCCGCAGAATGCTCTCGCCCCGGCTATCCATGGCCTCGCGAAGAGCGACTGGGTTGGAAAGCAAAAAGTTGGAGGGCGAAAATGCGTCGGTCAGCATTCGCGTGAAGAACTCGACACGGCGTTTGGTGAGGGGTTCGACCCCTTCGACGCCGCCGACCAGATCATTGAGCCAGTTCGAAGTGATCAGATAGGACTTCTTGACCACATCAAAAACGGGATTGGCCGACCAGTCGGGATCGCTGAACCTCTTGTCGACCCTACCGCCTTCGGTAGCGGCCGGCGCCGACTTGGCTCCAGCGCCGGCGGCGGAACGCCACAACTCCATATAACGGCCATAGAGGTCGGCCTGGGCTCGCAACAGCCGGTCCGGCTGCCCCGCGAGCTTGCCGATCACCTCGCTCATTGCCGTGCTGACGTGGAAGGGATCCGGATTCAGCGCCGCTGGCCGATCGGCCTGACGCAGAGCCGCCTCGGCGATGGCGCTTTGAGCCGTCATTGCGGCGCGGGCCAGGTTCAGCGAGAGGGTCTCGATAGCGGCGCGCTGGTCGGCCGACATGAACTCCAGGCCCAGAATCGCCTGGGCTGGCGCGTCGCCGGCCGGCGACAGCTTGGGTCCGTTCCCGTCTGGCATGGTCGCGACCTGGGGCGCGGATTTCGCCGATTTCTTCTTTTTGGCGCCACTCTCGGCTGACAAGGAAGCCTTGGCGCGCGCCTTGGACTTCTTGACGGTATCCTTCATGATCAGCTTCCTTCGGTCGATTGCCGCGCTCTTTCTCTTGGGCGCGGTCTGGCCTATGACCTCGGCTCTGATGAATTCCCTAAAGCAACCCCAATCAATGACAAAGGCCCTTTGGCTCGCCCTGGTGGCGTTCGCGACTCCAGTCGCCCAGGCGCTGGCGTCCAGCCCGACGGAGGCGAGTGCCTGCGGGCCGCCCGCGCGAATGTCAGCCTATCCGACCTTGTGTTCAATCCCGTTGACGCCGACCAATGTGCGTGACGCCAGCGCTTTCAAGGCCGCTGTCGTGGAGACCCGGCAGGCGGGACGCCGCCTTGTCGTCAAAAACCGCGATGACACGTCGAGCCTTCCGCTGGCCGGCGCCGAAAGGTTCAGCGCGGCGGCGAGGGCCCAAGCCGCCCCGCCGAGTTCGGCCAATGGCTCGGCCTCATCCGATACCCAAACGTTCGAGGCGGAGGCCCGACGCAAGGCCGAACCGCCCCGGAGACCGCACTCGTGATTCCCGATTTCCACCGTATTCGCCGCCTTCCCCCGTATGTGTTCGAAGAGGTCAACCGCCTGAAGGCCCGGTTGCGGGGCGAAGGGGTCGACATCATCGATTTCGGCATGGGCAATCCGGACATGCCCACGCCGAGACATATCGTCGATAAGCTGATCGAAACGGCGCGGGACCCCAAATCAGGACGATACTCCGCCTCCAAGGGAATCCTCGGCCTCAGGCGCGCGATGGCGGGCTACTACGCCAATCGCTTCGGTGTGACGCTCGATCCGGAGACCGAGGTGGTGGCGACCTTGGGCTCGAAAGAGGGGTTTGCCAACCTCGCCCAGGCGCTGACGGCGCCAGGCGACGTGATAATCTGCCCCAATCCAGCTTACCCGATCCACGCCTATGGCTTCATAATGGCCGGCGGTGTCATACGGCACGTCCCCGCTCTGACGCCCGAGGCCTATCTTTCCGGCGTCAGCCGGGCAGTGCGTCATTCCGCCCCGCCCGCCAGCGTGTTGATCGTCAGCTATCCATCCAATCCCACCGCGCAATGGGTCGACCTGGATTTCTACAAGGACGCCATCGCCCTGGCGCGAAAGCATGACATGCTGGTGTTGTCCGACATCGCCTACTCGGAAATCTACTTCGACAATAATCCACCACCGTCGATTTTACAGGTCGATGGCGCGCGCGATGTCGCCGTAGAGGTTAATTCGTTGTCGAAAACCTATGCGATGGCGGGCTGGCGCGTGGGGATGGTGGTTGGCAACGCCAGAATGTGCGCCGCGCTGGCTCGCGTGAAATCCTACCTGGACTATGGGGCTTTCACGCCGATTCAGGTTGCCGCCACCGCGGCTCTGAACGGTCCACAGGAGTGCGTCGCGGAGATACGCGCGATCTACAAATCCCGCCGAGATGTGCTGGTTTCGTCCATGGCCCGGGCGGGCTGGGATATACCCATTCCACCGGCTTCGATGTTCGCTTGGGCGCCGCTGCCGGAAGCTTTCCGGGAGGCCGGCTCGATGGCCTTCTCAAAACTGCTCATCGAGGAGGCGGGTGTCGCGGTATCGCCCGGCGTGGCGTTCGGAGAATATGGCGAGGGATATGTCCGTATCGGCCTGGTTGAGAACGAGCACCGAATCCGGCAAGCCGCCCGCAACGTCAAAAGGTTTCTCGATCGATCCGGGCAGATCCTGAGCGGCGCGCGAGATTTCGCGGCGGCGACCTGACGGGAGCCGAATCCTTGAGCAGAAAGCAATGGCGACTGGGCGTGGCCGGACTGGGCACGGTCGGATCGGGGCTTATCGACCTAGTCCAGGCGCGACCGGACTTTTCCCCTACTGGGTCCCGCTGTCTTGTGGCCGGGGTGAGCGCTCGAACGCGGTCCGCCGCCCGGCCCGTGGATATATCGGGATACAAGTGGTTCGATGACACGGTCGCCCTGGCCCGTTCACCCGAAACGGACATCTTTGTCGAACTGATCGGCGGGGCCGATGGGCCAGCCGCGGCGGCGGTGGAAGCGGCCTTGCGCGCGGGCAAGCCGGTGGTCACGGCCAATAAGGCGCTGATCGCCACTCACGGTCTGGAACTGGCGATCATCGCCGAGGCTCACGGTGCGCCTCTGCTTTTTGAAGCGGCGGTGATGGGTGGAACGCCGGCGGTTAAACTAGTGCGCGAGGCCCTGGTCGGCGACCAGATCGACGCCGTGGCTGGTATCTTGAATGGCACCTGCAACTATATCCTCACGGAAATGGAGGCGACTGGTCGTGGCTTTCTTGAGGTTCTGTCCGAAGCCCAGGCGCTGGGCTATGCCGAAGCCGACCCGACCATGGATGTCGGTGGGTTCGATGCCGCCCACAAGATCGTTATTCTCGCGGCTTTGGCCTTCGGAGGCTCGCCAACCCTGTCGGCCGCCGAAATCGAGGGCGTTGACGGAATTGAGTTGCTGGATATCCGTCTCGCGAAGGATCTCGGTTATCGCATCAAGCTGGTGGCCAGCGCTGTTCGCGGTCCCGCCGGGGTTTCGGTGCGGGTGCATCCGGCTCTGACATCGCTCGATCACCCTTTGGCGCGCGTGGATGGCGTGCTGAATGCGCTATTCATTCAATCTCGCAAGATTGGCCGCATGTTCGTCCAGGGCGCGGGCGCGGGCGCGGGTCCGACCGCCGCCGCCGTCGCGGCGGATATCGCCGATGTCATGGCGGGCGCGGCGCGGCCGGTTTTTCAACGACCAGCCCATTCGCTCGCGAAATTCGACAGTGTCTCACCGGCCGACGCCGTGGGCCGCGTCTATGTGCGGCTACTGGTCCGCGACGAGCCTGGCGTCATCGCCTCGGTTTCAGAGACCCTGGCGGACGCCGGCGTGTCGATCGACAGCTTTCTTCAGAAACCGGCGCAAGGAGCCGGGGGCGTGCCGATTGTTCTGACGACTCATCTCGCGCCCGAAGCGACCATCGCCAAGGCCGTCCAGGCCATGAGTTTATTGCCGAGCCTTATTGCGCCGCCCCGCGTGATCCGTATCTCGCTGATCTAGGGGATCGCGGAACGCCATGGGACTTAGCCGGAGATTTCAATGACTTCACAGGTATTGCATCGCTCCTTGGTTATGGACGCCGTCAATGTTTCCGAGTCGGCCGCCATCGCCGCCTGGGCCCTGGTTGGAAGGGGCGATGAGCAGGCCGCGGATCAGGCCGCCGTGGACGCCATGCGCACTGCGCTCAATGAACTCGACATCGAAGGCGTCATCGTGATCGGCGAAGGAGAGCGGGATGAGGCTCCCATGCTTTACATCGGCGAACGGGTCGGGCGAGGCGGAGGGCCGAAAATCGACATTGCCCTTGATCCCCTGGAAGGAACCTCGCTAACCGCGAAGGCCATGACCAACGCCTTGGCGGTAATGGCCTGGGCGCCGACTGGTACGCTATTGAACGCGCCAGACACTTATATGGAGAAGATCGCCTGCGGGCCCGGCTATCCGTCCGGGATACTGGACCTCGATCTTAGTCCCGCCGACAATACGCGGGCTCTGGCCGCCGCCAAGGGCGTCGACCCTACTGACATCACTGTCTGTGTCCTTGATCGCCCCCGACATGCGGATATCATCGCGTCGTTGAGGTCCGTGGGCGCGCGCGTGCATCTGATCACCGACGGTGACGTCGCCGGGGTTATCAATACCGCCGACGCCGATACAGGAATCGATATGTATCTGGGCCAAGGCGGCGCGCCCGAGGGCGTTCTGGCCTGCGCGGCCTTGAAATGCGTTGGCGGTCAGTTTCAGGGACGGTTGGTGTTTCGCAACCCCGATGAGCGAGCCCGCGCCCGCGGTCACGGCATCACCGACCTGGACAAGAAATACGATCTGCATGAGATGGTCCGCGCGGACGCCATTTTTGTAGCCACGGGCGTGACGGATGGCGCACTGCTCGACGGCGTCAAAGTTGTGAATGGTTTCCTCCATACGCACACCCTGGTCATGAACTCGGTCAGCGGCGTGGTGCGCCAGGTTCGGATGAAGCGCCGGCTTTGATGGCCCTCGAACCGTCGATTTCGAGTGACTTCCTGGATGTGCGCCGGTCGCTGCGGGGCCGCAGGTGGCGCGCCAGACCGGCCGATCCGGAGATAACCCGGGCGCACCAGGCGCAGCTTGGTATTTCGGAACCGCTCGCCCGGGCTATGGCGTCTCGTGGCGTGGCGATAGAGGCGGGGGAGTCGTTCCTGCGGCCGACCTTGAGGGCGCTGTTTCCCGACCCATCCTGTTTCGCTGACATGGATCTAGCCGCATCGATCCTGGTGGACGCCCTTGTCGATGGCCTTAGCCTGACGGTCTTTGCCGATTATGACGTAGACGGGGCCAGCAGCGCCGCCCAACTGGTGCGTTGGTTCCGGGCCATGGGGCTGGACCTGCCAATCTATGTGCCCGACCGGATGACAGAGGGCTATGGACCGAGCCCGGCGGCGTTTCGAAAGCTGAATGCCGACGGCGTTGACCTGGTCATCACCGTCGATTGTGGCGCCGCCGCCTATGACGCGATCCAAGCCGCCGCCGAGGTCGGCTTGAAGGTCGTGGTCATCGATCATCACCTAATGGGCGCCTCCACGCCCCCGGCGTCGGCCCTGGTCAATCCGAACCGTCCCGACTGCGGCTCCGGCCAGGGCGTGCTGGCCGCGGCGGGCGTAACGTTTGTCTTGCTGGTGGCCCTTAACCGCGAGGCCAGGCGACGCGGCCTGTTCGCCCACCGGCCTGAACCGGATGTGCGTCAATGGTTGGATCTGGCCGCCATGGGCGCCATTTGCGACGTAACGCAGCTGGTCGGTTTTAACCGCGCCCTGACGGCGCTTGGCCTCCGAGCTATGTCGATGTGGCGAAATCCGGGCTTGTCGGCCCTGATGGACGTCGCCTGCCTGGCCAAGGAGTCCGCCGGCATCTTCGAGGCGGGATTTATCCTAGGCCCCCGTATCAATGCAGGGGGACGGATTGGCCGCTCGGATCTCGGCGCCCGGCTTCTGTCCACCGACGCCCCCGTCGAGGCTGGCGACTTGGCGCGAGAACTTGACGCGCTGAACACCGAACGCAAGCTTGTCGAAAGCGCCATCGTCAAGCAGGCCATGCTGGATCTCGAACAGAGCAGCAATCTTGATCCGGAAGCGCCGGTCATCGTGGTGGCTCGCGAGGGGTGGCATCCGGGTGTTGTAGGCATCGTCGCCAGCCGATTGCGGGAGCACTATCGAAGGCCGGTTGTGGTCATCGGGATCGACAGGGCGGGGGACATCGCCAAGGGTTCGGGGCGCTCTCAGCCCGGAGTGAATCTCGGACGGGCCGTTCGGGCGGCGTTTGAAAGTGGTCTCCTGATCGCGGGCGGCGGCCACGCTATGGCCGCGGGCCTGACTCTGCGTCCAGCGGCGATACCCGAGTTCAGAGATTTTCTGTGCGAGGCCCTGGCGCGCGAGATGTCCGAGGCGACAGCGGATGATGCTCTTGATATTGATGTTCTGGTGACTCCAGAGGCGGCCGCCCGGACCTTTCTGGAAGACCTTCAACCGTTGGCCCCCTTCGGTCCAGGAAATCCTGAACTGATGTTCGCTATTGCCGACGTAAGGGTTGAACGGGCCTTCCCGATGCGAGGCGGACACATCAGATGCGATCTGATTGGGTTAGGCGGCGGCCGGCTGAAGGCGGTGGCGTGGCGTTCGGAGGATACCGACCTGGGGCGAAGACTGCTTGCGGCTGGAGGTTCGATCCACGTCGCTGGAAAACTCAAGGTTGATGATTGGAACGGACGCAAGGGCGTGCAATTTGAGATCGAAGACGCTGCGGACGCCCGCCAGCAAACCTGAGGGGAAATGGCAGGGCTCCGAATTGGGGTTAACGATTGGTGAAGCCGAGTAGGTTTTGGAGGTAAGTTGAGTCCCAGCCGGCTCTCTTGCGCCTCAGTTTGAGTGTCCGTTTATCCTTGACGGCCCGAACAAGGTTAATAGCGAAGTGTCTGACGATGGCCATGT
>JBBRPO010000043.1:0-41630 GCA_038227865.1 Caulobacterales bacterium | reverse complement strand
GGGAGGTCTTGGCAGGCCGCTGAAGGCGCAGCACCATCTCGATCAGCTCAGCCTTGCTCAGAAGCTCAAGATCGATCCGGCCCATGCCATCTTGAATCAGCGATCACACCCCGCCGCAAGGGGGTGGGTAAATACCTTTTCCACGACCAACGACTATCACACCGCCTAAAGCAAGCCTCCAGTCATGGGCCACGCTCTACGGCATATCTCCGCCTCAGGCGGGGTATCGCCTGCGGCCCAGGACTGCCGCGACAGCCGAAGCGAAGGCTTCGGAATCGAGGTTGAGCCCCGATACGCGGGCCGACAAGCCAGAAGCCCTTCATAACCACTATACCAGCAACATCGCGGAAGATCGCCCAAGGGCCAGATCCTCAGTGCGTGTCGCGCCGCTCAGCCGAGCCCTTCCATTCCGCCGAGCGGCGCCACGCGACCGATTGAGGCCGCGGAAACCAACCAGTCGGGTCTCCCGAAGAGCCGAAGCACCGACCCCGCTACAAGCGCTGCGTTCGGCACGACTCGATTTTCCATTTCGCGAAGCTAACCGTGGGTGGCTCTTTCGCAAGATGACTCAGGATTCGAACGGAAAAATAGTTGCATTATGCAATTTTCCCGGATTGACTTTAATATTACAATATGCAACATTTATGCATGCGTTCTCGAGAGGTTCCGATATGCCAAGTTCCGACGAGCCGGGGGCGTTGTTGGTTGCCCTCGATGCCTCAATCCTCGATTTCCGCGAAGACTGCGCCTTACGGTTCGAAACCGGAGCGAGGCTCGCGGATCGCGACATCAGGCTCCTGAGAGTCTTGGCCGAGCGACTGGCGGGCGATCTCGTTGCCTGGGCGGGCGTTATGCGATCAATGGATGTCGCGATTCGGGAACCCTTCGCGCCGTATCGAGCGAGTCGGCTGATAATCGAAAGCATTATGGAGGAGGCGCTTACGCCAACGGCGTCATCCTTGCTGGGAGTCGCCCTGAATGTAGCTTTGCCACGCTCATGATCGGCGCGCCCTTTCGGCACATTGGCGGAATGGTTCTGGCCGATCACGGCCCCTTAACCTTGGTCGCCGCCGACGATCTGGCGAAATTCTACCAATCCGAGGCGCAGCGCTGGTTAACACCAAAAAATAGGCTAACCCCTCGTATCTGCGAGCAGCGCGCGGTCGCCTTGCTGGAAGCAGCCGAGGCCGCAAGAAGATGGCGCCGCGCCGCGGGCTGGGCCGATCCAGAAGCAGCGGACGCTCAGAACTCTCAGCGGTAAGACTATTGACGACCACGGACGCCGTGTAGCCCCGCGCCCGCGTTGGTCGGCAACCCTACGAAAAACAGGGTCGAGATCAGAGCGACCCCGCCGATAGCCAGAAAAACAGGCGCGATGGCCGAGGCGGTTAGGTGGCTGGCGTGAGCGTGTGCCATCAACAGACGCAGAAGCGTGGCGGCCAAGCCGATGCCGATGCTTTGCGCCAGCTGTTGCCCCATGGTGGACATGGTCGAGGCACGGCTCATCTTCGCGGGATCAATGTCGGCGAAAGCCATCCCGTTGAGGCTGGTGAATTGCAGCGATCGAAAGAAGCCGCCAGTCAGCAACACGCCATAGACTACCCAATGGGGCGTAGCCGGGTTGAAAAGGGCGTAGGCCATGAATGTCAAAGCCACGATCACGGAATTGACGCTCAACGTCAGTCTAAATCCGAAGCGGGCCAGGATTGGCGGCGCGCAAGTCTTCATGACCAAAGCCGCGGCGGCGCTGGCGAAGGTCATCAGCCCCGCCTGAAGGGCGGACAGTCCGAAGGCGACCTGCAGGAGCAGCGCCAGCAGAAAGGGCGAGGCTCCCATTCCCATGCGCATGAAGGCGCCACCGACAACGGACGCCGTGAAGGTTCGGATCTTCAGCAAACCCAGATCTAATATGGCGTGCTCGACGCGATGCGCATGCCATACGTAGGCAGCCAGGCACAGGCCCCCAATGCCCATCATCGTGGCCACGACCCAGGCAGGCAGGCCGTCACGGCCAAGATTCTCGAAGCCATAGACCACTCCGGCCATGCCCACGCCGGTCAGGATGAGGCCGATCCAGTCCAGAGGCCTGACACCTTCCTCGCGCACATTTGGAATGAATCGCGTCACCAGAATTACACCAAGGAGCGCCAAAGGCAGGTTGAGAAAGAAAATCCAGCGCCAGGAACCGTAGGTGACGATCAGTCCGCCGATGGGTGGTCCGAGCACCGGTCCCAGAAGGGCCGGCATGGTCAGGACGGACATGGCGCGCACCAGATCATGTTTGGGCGTGGATCGGAGCAGAACCAGACGCCCTACCGGTCCCATCATCGCGCCCGCCGCCCCGGCGCAAAACCTGGCCATCAAAAGTTGCGGCAATGTGTGCGCGAATCCACAGCCCGCGCAGGCCGAGGCGTAGCTGACGATCGCGAACAGGAAGACCTTCTTGGCGCCGAACCGATCAGCCGCCCAACCACTGATCGGCAGGAAGATCGCGGCGGCGAGAAGATAGACGGTGATGGCCGTGTTGAGATGGACGGGATCCTCCCGCAGCGAGCGCGCCATGGTCGGTAGGGCGTTGGCCAGAACCGTCGCGTTCAGGGTCTGCATCATCAGAGCCGCGCCGATGATGGCGGGGACAAGCGATGAGAATGGATTTTGGGCGTCGACCGGTGGGTCGGTGATGACGGCGGCCTGAACTGGCGCGGCGTCGTCCATCAAATGACATCCGCCAATCGCGCCAACGGCCCCACGGCCACGGCCAGAGCTCTCCAAGCGTCCGGAGAAAGGTCCGCAAGACGCGCCGCAAGCCAATCATTCCGTCGGCGACGGATCGCCTCCAAGGCAACCTCCCCGTTCACGGTCCGCCGGACACCGACCCTTCGACGATCCGCCTTCAGGCGTCCATGAACGATAGTGTTTTGCCGGCCGTGTAGCCGGTCTTCATCGCCAGGGCGGCCTTGGCGGCTTCATATTCCGCGGCCAGGCGGGCCACCAGGTCGCCGGCGCTCAGCACTTCCTTAACCGCGCCGATACCCTGGCCGCACCCCCAGATATCCTTCCAGGCCTTGGCGTCCTGGTTGCCGCCGGAGGCGAAGTTCATCTTGGAGGGATCGGCCTGTGGCAGGTTGTCCGGATCAAGTCCGGCGCGCTCGACGCTGGGACGCAGATAGTTGCCGTGAATCCCCGTGAACAGGTTGGTGTAGATAATGTCTTCTCCGCCACGCTCGACGATCATCTCTTTGTAGCCAGGGACGGCGTTGGCTTCCTTGGTCGCGATGAATGCCGAGCCGATATAGGCGAGATCCGCACCCATGGCCTGGGCCGCCAATATGGCGCCGCCATTGGCGATGGCGCCCGACAGGGCGATGGGACCGTCAAACCACTCTCTGAGCTCCTGGATCATGGCGAAGGGTGACAGCCGTCCCGCGTGACCGCCCGCCCCGGCCGCGACGGGAATCAGGCCATCGGCGCCCCTTTCGATCGCCTTGCGAGCGAAGAAGTTGGAAATCACATCGTGTAGAATCACGCCGCCCCACCCATGAACAGCGGCGTTGACGTCCTCGCGGGCGCCCAGCGAGGTGATGACCACGGGGACCTTATATTTGGCGCAGAGCTCGACGTCATCCTCCAGGCGATTGTTGGTTTTGTGGACGATTTGATTGACGGCAAACGGCGCCGCCGGCGTGTCCGGATTGGCCTTGTCCCAGGCCGCCAGTTCCTCGGTGATTCGCGCCAGCCACTCGTCCAGTTGCGATAGAGGCCGGGCATTCAGAGACGGGAAGGAGCCCACGACACCCGCCTTGCATTGGGCAATCACCAGATCGGGACCCGACACGATGAAAAGCGGCGAAGCGATCACCGGCAGACGTAGGCGGTCACGAAGCACGGGCGGCAGGGCCAAGGGATCAATCCTCCAGGGTATTGCCGTCGTCCGCATTCAGGCGGCGGCGTGTCCATTGTGACAGCGCCATTAAGGACCTGGTGGCAATTAGGCAACGGCTCCTCCAAAGGACGAACCGGTACAGGCCAAAAAGCGCCCGATTCACAAAACTGTCGCACAACGCCACTAGAGGCTCCGACAACGGAGGAGTGGCCATTTGGAGGGCCGCCGTCGCTAAGGAACCCAAGAATGAGAATTCGTAACGCCCTGGTCGCTGGGGCGGCACTGGGCGCTATTGTTGTGTCTGGCGTCACCGCCGAGGCGAAGCCCATCCACCACAAGCACCCCGCCGCTCCATCAAAAGAGACGCTGGAGCTCCAAGGGGAAGTGCAGGATCTGAAGGCACAATTGCAGGCGCTGACCGCGCGACTGGACGCTCAGAGCCAGGCCCAGCAGCAGACCCAGGCTCAGGTGCAAGCCGCTCAATCCCAGGCCCAGGCGGCTCAATCCACCGCTCAGGCCGCCGCGACACAGGTCCAGGCGGAGCAATCACAAATCCTGACCATCCCCACCCAGGTGGACACCGCGACCAAAAAGGCCGCGCCCAAGCCCGGCTGGTGGAACGACACCAAAATCGGAGCGACGATGTTCGCCGACGCTACTAATATCAGCAACAAGAATAGCGCGGGCAAAACCGGTCAGAGCGGTACGAATTTTGATATCAAACGCCTCTATTTGGTCGTTGAGCACAAATTCAACAACACTTACTCCTTTAATTTCACCACTGATTTCAACTTCGACAACAATCTCACGTCTCCGAGCGGAGCAATTTCACCGACCGCTAATGAAGCCGGCGGCGCCAACACGGCGGGTGGGATTAAGACGACACAACTCTATATCAAGAAGGCTTATCTTCAGGCGCACTACAGCGATGGCCTTAATGTCCGCCTCGGCGCCGCAGACTTGCCCTGGGTGCCCTTCGTGGAAGGAATCTATGGCTATCGCTACGTGGAGCAGACGCTGATTGATCGCACTAGATTCGGCACGTCCGCGGATTGGGGTGTCCACGTATATGGCAATTTCCTCAATCACATCGTCAGCTATGCGGTTTCGGTCGTCGACGGAGAAGGCTATCGTCAACCTTCTCTTGGCAATGTGAACCGAACCAACGCCGTGGACGTGGAAGGTCGACTTAGCGCCACTTACAAGAATGTCACCGTTGCGGTTGGCGGCTATGACGGCAAACTCGGCAGGGCTGTCGAGAACGTCCCAACTTTCCACGACGCCGAGCGCTTCAACGCCCTGATCGCCTATACGACACCAAAGGTTCGCTTGGGATTTGAATACCTCTACGCTCGCTACTGGGCGGATGTCACTCAGCCCAACCCAGCAAAGACCAATACTACCGACGGCTATTCGGTGTTTGCGTCATACAACTTTACACCAAAGATCGCCGCTTTTGGCAAATACGAGTGGGTGAAGCCCAAGGCCGACACTGTTCCCGGCGAAAACGACAACTATTTCAATATCGGCGTATCCTACAAACCAATCGGTCCCCTCGATTTTGCCATCGTCTACAAGCGGGACGAAGTGGTCAACGGCTCGTTCTCCACGGGCAACGGTGTCATCGGTATCCCGACGGGCGCGACCGCAGGCAAGGGAACCTACGACGAGGTCGGTCTCTTTACGCAGGTGAAGTTCTAGAGTTGATTTCCGCGCCTCGGTCGATCGGGATATCGATTTCGGCGCGGTTTTCAGAATCGCCTGTATCTGGACGCACCGGGCGATTGTCATGAAACCTACAAGCGTCATCGCTAAGATCACAGAAACGCGAGCGACCCGAGGGCCGGCTCGATTCGGGAGATTATCATGATCAAGACAATCGTCGCCGCGGCCGCGGCGACAGCCATGGTCGCGGGAGCCGGCATGTCGGTCGCCGCGAACATCTCGGGCGCGGGCGCCACGTTCCCGGCGCCGGTCTATGCGAAATGGGCCGAGACCTATAAGGCTCAGACCAACAATGCACTCAACTATCAAGCTATCGGTTCGGGCGGCGGCAAGAAGCAAATCATCGCCAACACGGTGGATTTTGGCGCGTCAGATAAGCCGATGACGTCGGCGGAACTGGCGGCTAACGGCCTTCAACAGTTCCCGACAGTGGTCGGCGGCGTCGTTCCGGTGATGAACCTCCCAGGCATCAAGGCCGGCCAAATCCGCCTTACCGGACAGGTGCTCGCGGACATCTATCTGGGTTTGATCAAGAAGTGGAACGATCCGGTGATCGCCTCCTGGAACAAAGGTGTTGCGCTGCCGAACCTGCCGATCACCGTGGTGCATCGGTCGGACGGATCGGGCACCAGCTTCCTGTTCACCAGCTACCTGAGCATGGAAGATCCGAAATGGCAGGCCGGACCCGGCGCCAATGACGCCGTGAACTGGCCCGCGGGTCTGGGCGGGAAAGGCAACGACGGCGTCGCGGCATTCGTGAAACAAACCACTGGCGCGATCGGCTATGTCGAATACGCCTACGCCAAACAGAACAACATGGACTATGCGGTCATGCGCAATAAGTCCGGCAAATGGGTCATGCCGACCGCCGCCAATTTCGCGGCGGCGGCGGCCGGCGCCAAGTGGAACGCGGCCCCGGGATTCTACCTCCTCCTCCTCGATCAACCGGGCGCGAACGCCTGGCCGATCACGGGCGCGACCTTCATCCTGATGCACAGCAAACAGACCAACGCTCAATCCGGCCACGACGTCCTGTCGTTCTTTGATTGGTCTTACAAAAATGGGGACGGGGCCGCCGCCGGGCTTGACTACGTTACCCTTCCCGATCCGGTGAAGGCGCTCGTCCGCAAGTCTTGGAAGTCGATTGTTGGTCCGAACGGCAAGCCGGTCTATCCCTGAGCCAAGACCTGAGGGGAGACTGAGGTTCACCCCCTTTGATCTTTTCTGGCGCCTGAGATCAGTTCGAGAGGGTCGATGTCGATAGACTTGAACGTCATGCGCCGTCGCTCGACCCCTCGTGGTTTCGCCTTCGAGCCGATCTTTGAGGGTTTGTGTTTTGGCGCCGCCACGACGTTGCTCATCGCCCTTGGAGGGGTGCTGGTGGCCCTGACGATCGGAGGCTGGCCGGCGCTTTCCAAATTCGGGCTGAATTTCATAACTGGCGTCACATGGGACCCGAATCCCGAACATGAGGTCTATGGCGCGGCCGGCCCCATCGTTGGAACCTTGCTCACCTCCGCCCTGGCGCTGATGATGGCGCTGCCGGTGGCCGGCGGCGTGGCTTTCTTTCTGGTCGAGCTATGTCCAACCTTCCTTCGCCGCCCAATCGGCACGGCGGTGGAACTGCTGGCTGGCATTCCCTCGATCGTCTACGGCATGTGGGGCCTGTTCGTATTCGCCCCATTCTTCGCCAGCCATGTCGAAACGCCTCTGATGAGCGCGGCCCCGGTGGGTAGTGTCTGGGAGACCGTCTTCTCGGGAATCCCCAATGGATCGGGCATTCTGGCGGCTTCGATTATCCTGGCGATCATGATCCTGCCGTTCATGGCGGCGACGTTGCGGGAACTGCTCAGTACGGTCCCCGCTCAGGTTCGCGAAAGCGCCTATGGCTTGGGCGCCACGACAGGTGAAGTCGTGATGAAGGTTACGCTCCCCTACATCCAACGCGGAGCGATTGGCGCCGTGATGCTTGGCCTCGGACGCGCCCTGGGCGAAACAATGGCCGTGACCTTCATCATTGGCAATTCGCACGGATTTCCAAAAGGCATGTTCGACTCCGGCTCGACAATCGCCTCGACAATCGCCAACGAATTCAACGAAGCCAGCGGCCTGCAATCGGCGTCGTTGATCGCGCTTGGCCTGCTTTTGTTTGTGATCACCTTCCTCGTTCTCGCCTTGGCGCGCCTGTTGCTGCGCAATCAAGTGAAGGTCTAGAGCATGGCTGTCTCCGCCCGTCTCGTGGCCACCCGCCGCCTCTCGAATCTGGCTTTCGTGGCTTTCTGCGGCGTGGTCACCGCGATAGCCCTGACCGCCCTCGCACTCATCCTCTACTCCCTGGTGACCCAGGGCATTGGTGGACTGAATCTTGATATCTTCACCAAGTCGACACCGGCGGCCGGCACACCGGGAGGGCTGATAAACGCCATCGTGGGTTCGATCATGATGTCCGTGGTCGGCATGTTTATCGCCCTTCTGATCGGCATATTGGCGGGCACCTGGCTGGCCGAATATGCGGGCGACAGTCGATTCGGAGCCGTGGTGCGGTTCCTGAATGATGTGCTTTTGTCTGCGCCGTCGATTCTGATCGGCTTGTTTGTCTATGAGATTTTGGTGTTCCCGTTCAAAACCTTCTCGGGTTTCGCGGGGGGCGTGGCGCTGGCCATGCTGGCGGCGCCGGTGATCACCCGAACGACGGAAGATGTTCTGAAGCTGCAGCCAGTCGCCTTGCGCGAATCAGGCGTGGCCCTGGGCTCCCCGGTCTGGCACGTCATCCGCAATATTCTCTGGCGGGGGGCTACGAGCGGAATCCTGACCGGCGCACTATTGGCGTTCGCACGGATCAGCGGCGAGACCGCCCCACTGTTGTTCACCGCACTCAACAACCAGTTCTTCAGTTGGGACATGGCTCATCCGATGGCGAGCCTGCCGGTGGTGATTTTCCAGGACGCTCTGACGCCCTATCCCGACCTCAATCGCCTGGCCTGGGCCGGCGCGCTGCTGATCGCCGGTACCGTTCTGGCTGTGACCATCATCGCCCGCGCCTTCGCCAAGGAGCCGAAACGCTAATGCCCCTGTCGGCCATACCCCCTGTTCCCGATGTGTCGATCGCGAAAATCGATACATCGCAGGTGAAGCTGGACGTCCAGAATCTCGACTTCTTCTACGGCAAGAACCGGGCGCTCAAATCGGTTTCTATCCCATTCGAGGTCAATGCGGTTACTGCCTTGATCGGACCATCCGGTTGCGGGAAATCGACCCTCCTGCGAACTTTGAACCGGATGTACGCGCTCTATCCTGGACAAAAAGCGACGGGCAAAATCATGTTGGACGGAGAAGATATCCTTCGCCCGGGGGTGAATCTTTCAATGCTGCGGGCCAAGATCGGCATGGTGTTTCAGAAGCCGACACCCTTCCCGATGTCCATTTATGACAATGTGGCCTTTGGCGTCCGGCTATACGAAACGCTCAACAAGACCGATATGAGCGAGAGGGTGGAGGAATCGCTTCGCCGCGCGGCGCTTTGGGAAGAAGTCAAAGACAAGCTTCAGACTTCGGGTCTCGGTCTTTCGGGCGGCCAACAGCAGCGCCTCTGCGTGGCGCGCTGCATCGCCGTCAAACCTGAAATTCTGCTGCTTGACGAGCCTACTTCGGCACTCGACCCGATTTCGAGCGCTAAACTTGAAGAAACGGTCACCCAGCTCAAGCAAGATTACACAATTATCATAGTTACCCACAATCTTGGCCAGGCGGCGCGGATCTCGAAATACACCGGTTTCATGTATCTGGGAGAACTGGTCGAATTCGGACAGACCGCTGAAATGTTCACCAAACCGGTCACGACCCGAGGTTCCGACTATATTACAGGACGTTTCGGCTAGAGAGCCTTCGATCCAGCCCGCAATGGCACAATCGGAAACAAGTAACCGTCACAATCGAACCGTATGATTCGGAATCAGAGACTCTTGTAGAATCGGCCCGTAGAACCATGGAACACACCGTCAGAGCTTACGACCAGGAACTCGACACCATCACCGCGGAACTGGCGCGAATGGGCGGTTTGGCCGAATCCGAAGTCGCAGACGCTATCAAGGCCATCGCCACCCGCGACATGGCTCTGGCGACGTCAGTCATCCTGCGGGACGCGAAACTGGATGGCCTGGAAATGGACATCGAGCGCAAGGCTGTTCGGCTGATCGCTCTACGCCAACCGGTCGCCGACGACCTGCGCCGTACGGTGGCGGCGATGAAGATCAGCATGAACCTGGAGCGATGCGGCGACCTCGCCAAGAACATCGCCAAACGCGCCCTTGTCATCGCGGAATCGGAGCCCCTGGCTCCGCTCACCAGTTCGATCGAGCGCATGGGGGAACTGGTCACGACGCGACTGAAGGACGTTCTTGACGCCCTGACTTCCCGGGAGGTCGATCAAGCTGTCGCCGTGTGGCAGCAGGACCATGAAGTTGATGAGCACTACGATGCGATCTTTCGAGAACTCCTGACCTACATGATGGGCGATCCACGGATGATCACCGCCTGCGCCCACTTGCTTTTCGTGGCGAAGAACCTTGAACGCATTGGCGACCACGCGACCAATATAGCGGAAATTCTGCACTACGAGATTACCGGCGTCGAGCTCACTGAAGAGCGTCCGAAGTCGGATGCCCTAAGTCTGCAAACCTTTTGAACACGTCGGCGATCGAACCGTCCAACGCCCTCCGCCCCTATATTTTGGTGGTCGAGGATGAAGATGCGCTTGGCACCTTGCTGCAATACAATCTCGATAAGGAAGGCTATCGCGTCGCCCAATGCGCGGATGGCGAGGAAGCCTTGATGAATATCGAGGAGAAACAACCAGATCTGCTCATACTCGACTGGATGCTGCCGACGGTGTCGGGGATCGAGGTTTGCCGGCGACTGCGACAACGGGCGGATACGCGAAACCTACCGATAATCATGCTCACGGCCCGGGGCGAGGAAACCGATCGCATTCGGGGGCTGGACACCGGAGCCGATGACTATGTGGTCAAGCCCTTCTCGATGATTGAGCTCTGCGCGCGTGTACGGGCGGTGCTGCGTCGGATTCGACCGGGCCTTGCGGAAGACCGGGTGCGGCATGGCAATTTGCTGATCGATCGCGTCGCCCATCGGGTGAAGCGAGGCGATCAAGAGGTACATCTGGGTCCCACCGAATTTAGACTACTTGATTATTTCATGCAGCATCCCGGCCGGGTATTCTCCCGCGAGCAACTGCTCGACGCGGTCTGGGGCTCGGATGTCTACGTTGAGACCCGCACCGTGGACGTTCATATTGGCCGTTTGCGCAGAGCCCTGAATGTAGACGGCGATGAAGATCCGATCCGTACAGTACGCTCGGCGGGCTATGCCCTGGACGTCTAAACGGCGGTGAACGGCTTGACCTGCGGCGCGCCCTGGAGTGCAAGAACCCGGTCCCCAAGGAATAGCCCAGCGTGTCATCACAGGTTACCCCTCTCGCCGACGGTTTCAGCGCCGCCACCCGCACCGAATGGCTCGCCCTGGTCGCCAAGACTCTGAAGGGGGCTGGACCTGAGTCCCTGGAACGGCGGACCGCCGACGGTCTGTCGATCACGCCGCTCTACACCGCGGAGGATCGCGGGACGCCGCTCCGCTTGACGCCCCGATCCCGGAACGCTGAGCGCGGCTGGGATGTGCGGACCTTCGTGGCCAATTCCAATCTCGTCCAGGCCAATACCGAGGCGCTGGCGGCCCTGGCCAGTGGCGCTGACTCGCTTTTGCTCAAGATCGCCGCCGGCGATGGCTCCGGGCTTCCGGTCCGCAATGTGGACGATCTTGAAAAGACCCTGGACGGTGTCCTGACCGATCTGGCCCCGATAGCGCTGGATGCCGGTTTTCTCGGTCCAGAGACTGCCCGTTGGCTAGACACGGTCGCCAAGGCATCCCCGGGGGCGCCGTTGGCCTTGCACCTCGACCCGCTGTCGGCCTTCGCCGCTTCCGGGGTCAGCCCCGGATCAATAGAGACCCATATCGATCTGGCGGCGTCTATAGCGGTCCGGCTCTGCGAGACCTATCCGAAGGCCAGCCTATTCCTCGCCAGCAGCGCTGTCGTTCACGAGGCTGGAGGGTCGCCAGCCTGGGAAATCGCCGTCACCGCCGCGGCGGCTGTCGCTTACGCCAAGGCTCTGGTGGGCGCTGGGCTAACGATGAGCGAAGCCTTCGCAAGGGTAGTTCTCGGCGTCTCTGTTGACGCCGAACCCCTGGGCGCCATTGCTAAACTGCGGGCTACAAGAGTGGTCTGGACACGGATCGCCGAGGCTTGCGCCGTCGACTTGCCGGCCCACGTGGAAGCCAGGTCGTCTCGGCGGATGCTGACGCGCGCCGACCGCTGGACCAATCTTATCCGCCTGACCAGCGCGGGCTTCGCCGCCGCCGTGGGCGGCGCGGACGCCATCGTGCTGGGCGCCTTCACCGACGCCCTGGGACCACCTGAAGCCTTCGCCTCCCGCATGTCCCGGAACGCCCAGTTGATCCTGATGGAAGAAGCCCATCTGGGGCGGGTGGTCGACCCCGCCGGTGGATCGTGGGCCATGGAAACCCAGACCGCGGATCTGGCCAGGGCGGCGTGGACCGCCTTCGTCGCAATCGAGGCGGCGGGCGGTCTCGTCGAGGCGTTGCGTTCCGGCGTGGTGGCCGCGGCGGTAAGTCAAAACCGCGAAGCGCTCCGAACCGCGCTGGCCGATGGAGCTTTGCGCATGATCGGTGTCACTGATTTCAAAAGCTCCGAACCGACACCGGACCCTCAACCCGCCGCTCCCACGCTCCTCGGAACACCGCCCGATCCGCGCCAGGACGGAGACGACAGTCGATGTGCGCCGCTATCGGCGGTTCATCTTGAAGGGCTCGTATAATGACCGCGTTCCCGGACTTCACGGCCTTGACGCTTGACGATCAAGGCGCGTCAGCCCCGGTTCTTCCGGCCGCCGAACAAACAGGCTGGCTGACACCGGAAGCCATCGTCCTGAAGCCCCACTACGGCCCAGCGGATTCTCAAGACCTCGACTTTACCGGCGGTTATCCCGGCCTCGCGCCCTTCCTTCGCGGTCCCTACCCGACGATGTACCGCACCAATCCGTGGACGATTCGTCAGTACGCCGGGTTTTCCACGGCCGAGGATTCCAACGCCTTCTACCGGCGCAATCTGGCCGCGGGCCAGATGGGCCTCTCCGTGGCTTTCGATCTGGCGACTCACCGGGGTTACGACTCAGATCATCCCCGGGTCAGGGGCGACGTCGGCATGGCCGGGGTCGCCATCGATTCCATCCTGGACATGCGAACGCTGTTTTCCGGCATCCCGCTGGATAAGATGAGCGTTTCCATGACGATGAACGGCGCGGTGCTGCCGATCCTCGCCCTCTTCATCGTGGCGGCTGAAGAACAGGGAGTCGCGCACGCCGCCCTCTCCGGCACGATCCAGAATGACATCCTCAAAGAGTTCATGGTCCGGAACACCTACATCTATCCGCCCGACCCCTCGATGCGGATCATCTCCGATATTTTCGCCTATACCGCGAAGGAGATGCCCAGGTTCAACAGCATCTCGATCAGCGGTTACCACATGCAGGAAGCTGGTGCGTCGCTGGATCTGGAGCTGGCCTACACTCTCGCAGACGGCGTCGATTACGTCCGGGCTGGAGTCGCCGCTGGCATGAGCGTCGATTCGTTCGCGCCCCGCCTGTCGTTCTTCTGGTGCGCGGGCATGAACTATTTCATGGAGGTCGCCAAACAGCGCGCCGCCCGTCTGCTGTGGGCCAAATTGCTGCGCGAGAACTTCGATCCGAAGGACTCCCGCTCTCTCTCCCTGCGCGCCCATACTCAGACCAGCGGGTGGAGCCTGGCGGCTCAGGACGTGTTCAACAATGTCGCCCGCACCACGATCGAAGCCATGGCCGCGGTCGGCGGACAGACTCAGAGCCTCCACACAAACTCCCTCGACGAGGCTCTGGCCCTGCCCACCGACTTCTCGGCGCGCATCGCCCGCAACACCCAGCTGTTTCTGCAGATCGAAAGCGGCCTGACCGATGTCATCGATGTCTGGGGCGGCAGCCACTACGTGGAGCGCCTGACCCATGACCTCGCGGCGCGCGCCCTGGGCCATATCGCCGAGGTGGAGGCCGCGGGGGGCATGGCCAAGGCGATCAGTCTCGGCCTGCCGAAACGGCGTATCGAGGAAGCCGCGGCCCGAACCCAGGGCCGGATCGACAGCGGAGCCCAGACCCTGGTCGGCGTGAACCGCTATCTGAATGATGATGGCGACGATATTCCTATCCTGACCGTGGATAACTCCGCGGTCCTGGCGAGCCAGATCGCCAGGCTAGCCCAACTTCGAGCCGAACGGGATCCCGCCGCCGTGGAAGCGGCGCTCGCGGCGTTGGAAGCCGGCGCGCGCGGCAAGGCCAATCTTGTCGCCCTGGCGGTCGAGGCGGCCCGGGCGAAGGCCACGGTCGGCGAAATCAGCCTGGCGCTCGAGCGGGTCTTTGGTCGCCATCAGGCCAAGCCCGAAGTGGTTCGCGGGGTCTATGCGGCGGCGGTGGGCGCGCAGCCCAAGGTGACCCGGGCTCGCCAGATGACCACCGCCTTCGCCGAGGCCGAGGGACGGGCGCCGACCATTCTGGTGGCCAAGATGGGCCAGGATGGCCACGACCGAGGCCAGAAGGTGATCGCCACGGGCTTCGACGACCTGGGGTTCGCTGTCGATGTGGGCCCGCTGTTCGCGACCCCGGCGGAGGCGGCTCAGGAAGCGGTCGCCAAGAACGTGCATGTGATCGGCGCCAGCTCACTGGCGGCGGGTCACCTGACCCTGATTCCGGAGCTTCGCGCCGAGCTGAAGAAGCTCGGCCGGAGCGATATCATGATCGTGGTCGGCGGCGTTATTCCCAAGGGAGACTTCGAAGCCTTGAAGGCCGCCGGCGCCCGGCTGATCTTCCCGCCCGGCACGGTGGTCGCCGATGCCGCCGTGGCGATCTTGGACGCCCTGAATGCCGACCTGGGCTACGCTCAGACCGAAACGGCGGCCTGAGATCGTCCCGCTCTAAGCGATCAGGCGGGACCTCCGCCTACCCGGACGATCGGAGCCTCGCCCGTTTCGATATCGACGTCGAAGGTTTCCAGAAACCGCGAGACCAGCATGTAGAAGCCGATGACGATGGTCAGCTCCTGCAGCGCTTTGTCGCCCAGCGCTTCGCGCATCGGCAGGAACGTCGTGTCACTGGCCCTGACGTTGGCCACTACATCGTCTGTAAACGCCATCACGAGGCGTTGCGTGGCGTCGAAGACGCCGGCCTCCGGGCCTTCATGTATGGCCTTGATCAGGTCGTCTGACATGCCAATGCGGCGCGAGATCGCTTCGTGCTGATGGACTTCGTAGCTGGCCTTGGACAGCACCCCGACCCGCACGATGGCGATCTCGCGCAGCACCGGGTCCAGGCTGGTCTTGTTCAACAGCAAGCCGCCGAAGCGGCTGAACCCTTCGAGCAGATCGCCGGTATGGCCGAGCATCTTGAAGATGTTCAGGGCGGGCAGACCCGCATAGGCCTTGGCCGCCCGGCCGGTGGCGAGGGCGGGGTCGAAATAAGGTATTCTGGCCAAGAGCGTCTCTCCGTTGGTGTTTTGCGGAGAGACTAACAGGTCACCGGCGCCCGAGGCTACCGGCCTTGGCGTTGCAAACTCAGTTCGCGGCCGTCACCAGGCGCCTGGCTTGATCGAGCCAGGCGTCGCGAAGACTCCGGCCCTTAAGCTTCAAGTCGGCGTCAAAGGCCGCCATCTGCTCGGCGGTCCAATCGGCGAGCTGGGCGAAACGGGTGACGCCACGCTCGGCCAGAGCCGCGGCGGTGCGAGGACCGATACCCACCAACTGGGTGAGGTCGTCATCGGCGAGCGGGACGGCCTCGGCGGCGGTCAACACTTCCTGGACGGGCGTTTCGGGCTCCGGTTCGATGGCGACCGGCTCGACGGCCAGCGTTTCGGTGACGAGTTCCGGCGCTTCTTCGATGTCGAGGACATCCGGTGTCCGCGACGGGGCCATCGCCTCCAGGTTCACCGGCCGGGTCCAGCTGGTCATCAGCCACCAGGCCGCCCCGGCGCTCGCGGCGGCGCCGAAGGCCAGCCAGAGAGGATTGGCGAGGCCAAGCGGCAGGCTGAGGGACTTGAGGGCGCGGTCCCGAAGAACCGAAGGGGTCTGGGTTTCGGTCAACCAAGACATGATGCTACTCCTGAAAGTGAAAATTGTTGCAGTGCAGCATATCCGATTTGTGCGCTGCGGTCACCTGAAAATTCAGCGCCGCTCAGGCGTCCGCGCCGACCATGGCCACACGTCCCACTGCGCCATCCTCTCCGATCCCGATTGCGATCCATTCCGCCGCCGCCCGCGCCTGGTTTTCGAGACCGGTAGGCGGATTGACGACGATCACGGCGCAGCCGTTCAGGCGCATCGGGTCGATGAGCGGTCGAAGGCGGATTTCCGCCGCCAGCACCGCATGGCCCGCCGCCGCATCTTCGATATCGCCGAGAAAAGCGTCGTAGGTGGCCAGATCCTTGATCGGCAGCCAGATCGCCAAGGTCGCCCCGCCGTTGACCTCGAGGATGGCGGTTAGCAGGTCCAGGGCTTGGGCGTAGTCGTCGCCCCGCTCGAACGGCGGGTCGACCAGCACCAGGAGGGCGGCCGGAGAGGCCGGCGCCACGGTCGGCGCATGGACCCAGCCGTCGCCCTTGTGAACGACCGCGCCCAGCTCGCGGGGCAGAACCTGCTTGAGCGCCGCATGATCATCGGGGCGCAGTTCACAGGCGATGTAGCGATCGCGCGGTCGCAGCGCGCCTGCGATCAGGACAGGCGAACCTGGATAGTATCGTCCCTCTCCCGGAGCGTTGACCCGCCGGACGGCGGCTTTTAGATCGTCAAACGCCACTGGCGCGCCCGTGGCGGCCATCAGCCGGCCGATCCCCGCCTCCCCTTCCCCGGTACGGCGAGAAAGGTCGCCGCGCAGGTCGTAGAGTCCCGCTCCAGCATGGGTGTCGATCACCGTCAACGGCGCGGCGGTCGCCGTCAGATCTCTCAACAAGCGGGTCAAAATCGCATGCTTGATCAGATCGGCGAAATTTCCGGCGTGGAAGGCGTGGCGATAGTTCATAGGGTTCCGTAAAGCCTCAAGCGGCCGAAAACAGGGAGAGAATGATGCGGGCGGTTATTCGGCGCGGTGGCGCGCTTGTAGTGGACCAGATGGCGACGCCGATCCCGGAAGCCGGGCAGGTGCTGTGCAAGACCCTGGTCTGCGGCATCTGTGGCTCCGACCTGCACGCGCTGGATCACTATGATCACATGATCGACCTGACCACGCGGATCGGCGGGATCAGCCATATGAAGAAGGGCGCGGACACGGTGTTCGGCCACGAATTCTGCTGTGAGGTCATGGAATCCGGTCCCGAGACCGCGGGACGGTTCAAGCCAGGAGCGCGGGTGGTTTCGGTTCCCGGTCTGGCGACGCCGACGGGATTCGAGACCGTGGGCTATTCGAGCCGGATTCCGGGCGGCTTCGCCGAGACCATCCTGCTCAGCGAAATGCTGATGCTGGAGGTCCCCAACGGTCTGACCGCCGAACATGCCGCCCTGACCGAACCCCTGGCCGTGGGCGAACACGCGGCGGCCAAGGGCGATGTGGAGGCCGACCATGTTTGCATGGTGGTGGGATGCGGACCCGTCGGCCTGGCGGTGATCGCCTCGCTGAAGGCGCGGGGGTTGGGGCCGATCGTGGCGGCTGACTTCTCGCCGGAACGACGCGCCGCCGCCCAGCTGATGGGCGCCGACCGGGTGATCGATCCAGCCCAGGTGTCGCCGCACGACTCCTGGACGGAATTGGGCGTGCCGGGCAGCCAGGCTGAAGGCGTCCTCGCCGCGGCCCAGGGCAAGGGCGTGCGCCGGCCACTGATATTCGAGTGTGTCGGCGCGCCGGGCGTTGTCCAGGCGTTGGCCCTCGCCGCGCCCGCTGGCACGCGGATCGTGGTCGCCGGGGTTTGTATGGAGACCGATCACATCGAACCGCTGGTGCTGATCAGCAAGGAGATCGAGCTGCGCTATGTGCTGGGCTACACCCCCGAGGAGTTCGGGGCCTCTCTGCGCAACCTGGCCGAAGGCAGGACCGGCTACGCCAATGTGATCACCGGGGTGGTGAGCCTGGACGAAACGCCGGACGCTTTCCTGCGGCTGCAAACCGACAAGAGCCAGATCAAGATCCTGGTGGCGCCGGGGAAATGACGTGGCCTAACCGCCGACGCGCATCCGCGTCAGGCCCTCCTGGGCGGTGGACGCCACCAGCCGACCGTCGGCGTTGTAGATCTCGCCGAGGTTGAAGCCGCGCGACCCCGAGGCCGAGGGACTCTTCTGGGCGTAAAGGTGCCAGTCGTTGAAATCGGACGGCCGATGGAACCAGATGGCGTGGTCCAGACTGGCCGACTGGAAACCGGGCGTGCGCCAGTTCACCCCATGCGGGCGCATGGAGGTGGAGAGCAGCGACATGTCCGACGCATAGGCCAGCACCGCCTGCTGCATCGAGACGTCATTCGGGAGCGGCGTCACGGCGCGCATCCAGACATTCTGCGCTGGGGGACATGGGGCGGGATTTTCGACATTGCGGCTGTCGATCCAGCGCATCTCGATCGCCCGCAGCCACCCGGATTCGTCCTCCTCGCCGGCCAGGGTCTCGGGGCGCGGGACATCCGGCATCGGGTCCTGGTGCTCCATCCCCTGTTCGGGTTCCTGAAACGAGGCCGCCAGGTTGAAGATCTGGGCGCCGTGCTGGATGGCGGTGACGCGGCGGGTGGTGAAGCTCTTGCCGTCGCGCGCGCGGTCCACTTCATAGAGGATCGGCACGGACGGATCACCGGGCCGGATGAAGTAGCAGTGCAGCGAGTGGCAATGCCGCGTCTCGACAGTGCGGTAGGCGGCCAGCAGGGACTGGGCGATGACCAGGCCGCCGAAGATGCGCGGACCCTGACTGCGCGGCGCGACGCCGCGAAACAGGTTCACCTCGATGCGCTCCAGCGCCAGGGTGTCGATCAGGTTTTCGGTTTCAGCCATATCGCCCTCGTGAGGCGAGCCCCTTAGCGGGTGCAGCATTGAGGGGCAAGGCGGACCGTAGATCGCCGTAGATACGGTGGTGCGGTGCAACAACCGGACGCGGGCGCGCGGGAGAAGCCGGGGAGCGCCAGGGGAGATATCGCGGCGCTGGCGAGGAGGTAGGCGGGCGCGCCTGGGGCGATCTATGGGCGTTTGATGGGCGCTGGATGGGCGCTTGCGGGGCGGCGGCGGGCGCCTCGCGGGGCGCTGAAGGGCCCTCCGCAGCCCGCTTCAAGATAGTCATATCATTGAAAACATTATCGAAATGACCCTGGCGGCGCACGAACTCGTCGTTCCCATAGGCCTCGATCAGCAACGCGCACTTGGCGCGGGCCTGGGCGAAGGCTTCTTGGCGGGGGTTTTCGAGGGTGGGCATCGGGCATCTCCGGCAGTCGATAGTTGCAATATGATACTTTTCCGAATATGTCAATCTGCAATGATGGCCTGCGGGTGAGGGCTCGCCGCAACGCCGGGGTGTCCGGCCTCGCGGTGAGCCTTCTACAACCGGGAGCCAGCGCCTCGCAGGGGCCGATTTCGCGACTTTCACGTCTCAAATTGGGCATTCCCGATGACCTGAAATCTTCGAAGACCGCAGTTGTCGGAAAAGGAAGTAATGTTCTAGCTTGACGTGAGCGCTGAAGTCGTCACAAATTATCAATAGACCGCAGATCACGTCTCGGCGGCTTCAATGGTTGACATACGATCGGTTAATTGAGTGCGGGAAATCTGTTAAATATTGTTACGCGTGACATCAATTGATGAAGAGTTGGTCAAGGCGATATTTACCCTAAGATAGCTTGCAATTGAGTGATTTTGAAAAGCGTTCTTTTCCGGCGGTGATCCGGTGGGGTCGACGATCGCGCATCCGGCGTGGTCGGCTCCCGCCGGAAAGGGCGAGGGGGCTGTCTATGGCAAGAGACTTCGACAACGAGCAGTTGGCCGCGGAAACCCTGGCCTTGACGCTGGGCGAGGTCTTCACCCTCACAAAGCGACCCGATACCGTGGAGTGCGGCCCAGGCGACGACACGATCCTCGCCGCCAAGGGCACGCTCGGGGCGGGCGACGAGATTGACGGCGGTGGCGGTAACAATACGCTGGAGCTTCAGGGTCCTGGTAGCTTCGATCTGCGCAAGCCGACCACCCTGACAAATCTCACCACCGTGCTCGCCCAGGAGGGGCAGGCCGCCGACATCATCTCCGGCGCCGCCGGCAGCCGGCAGACAATCTTCCTGCGCGATGGCCTGGATGTCGTCGTCAATGTGGCGTCCGACCTCTCGCCCGACCCGCTCAACTCCCACAAGGCTGGCGTCACCATCCACGGGGCCGCCGACGCCTCGACCATCAACCTTGGGTCGGGCGCCGACACGGTGTTTCTGGGGAGCAACGCCGAGACCGCCAATGGTGGCGGCGGGGCCGACACCTTCGTGGTGACGGCCGCGACGTCCGACGCGACGATAGATGGTGGCTCGGGAAAATCGACGCTGAAGGTCATTGGCGGCGGCGACGTCACCATGGGCGCCCACATCACCAACATCGCCGTGGTGAAGCTTTCGGGTCCGCCGCTCGGCCAGACCCAATCGGACTACAGATTCATTGCCAACACCACCGCGGGCCTGACGATCATGGGCAGCGGCGGGGCCGACACGATCGTGGTCGGCGACGCCAGCCAGGAGGTCAGGGCGGGGGCAGGCGGCGCCTTGGTCCTCGCCACGGGGGCGCAGGCAGGCGTACTGGTCAAAGGCGCCGCGTCGACGATCCTGGAGATCACCTCCGGCGGTTCCGCAACGCTCAACGCCGGCGACCGGAAGCTCGCCACCGTGGTGTTAGACGCCGCCGGGACCCTGACTCTCAACGCTGAGACCGGCCTGATCGCGCAAGGCAGCGCCGGCGCCGATACCATTCTCGCCGGTGGCAAGGGTCAGACACTCACCGGCGAGGGGGGTGGGGATACTCTGGTCGGCTCGGCCGCGGGCGACGACACATTCAAGGATATCGCCGGGAACCTGAACGGCGCCACGATCGGCGGTTTCTCCGCCAAGGGCGACCTGATCGACGTCGAGGATCTCGCCTTCGGCGCCACGGCCACCCTGGACTGGGCGCAGAACGCCGACAGTGGTTTGCTCACCGTCACCGATGGCGTGAAGATTGCCGCTGTCACCCTGCTCGGGCAATTCGACGCTGCCGGCTTCAGTATGGCTGGCGACGGGACCGGCGGGACAACGGTCGGCTACGCTGCGCCGCCGCTCAGCTTGACCGCCGCCCTGGCCAACGACACGGGGGCCAGCGCGACCGACCGGGTGACCAGCGACCCGACGATTGCCGGCCTGCTCACGGAAGCGTCGGGAAACCGGCGGATCTCGTCTTTCCGCGGTGGCCTCGACCAAACCGCGAGCGCCGGGTTCGGCGATCTGGCTTCTTCGCTGCAGTCCGATGGAAGCTTCACACTGTCGAAGTCGACGATGCAGGTCCTCGCTGGCGGAAGTCTGGCCGACGGCCCACACACGCTGCATCTGGTCGCGACCGACAAGCTGGGCCGTTCATCGTCGCTCGACCTATCATTTGTGCTGCAAACCGCGCCACCGGACACCACGCCGCCGATCCTGACCGCCGCTCTGGCCAACGACACCGGTTCGTCGGCCGCGGACGGGATCACTTCCAACGACACCATCGTCGGCATATTGGTCGATAACGCGGGCGGCAGCGGCGTCGCCGTCTTGCGCGGCGGGCTGGACGGAACGGCCGCGTCGGGGTTCGTGGATCTCGCCGGTGTGCTGCAGCCCGACGATACGTTCCGGCTCCCCTCTACCGCCCTCGACACGCTGGCCGGTGGCGCGCTGGCCGACGGCGCCCACACCCTGCATCTTGAGGGAGTCGACAAAGCTGGGAACCCCACTTTCGTCGATGTCGGCTTCACGCTCGAAACCGTTCCCCCAATGACACCAGTCTTCGACCTTGCCCCGAGCGATCAGGCCGGCCCGGAAGGCAGCGGGCTGACTCAATCGTCCATCGTCGATCTCGAGGGCACGACCAGCCCGGGCGCCATGGTCAATCTCCTGGGAACCAATATCAGCACGACCGCCGATAGCACCGGCGCGTTCGACCTCTCGAACGTCAGCCTCATTGCAGGCGACAACTCGCTTGCGGTTCGGGCGTCCGACGCGGCGGGCAACACCAGCACCGCCTCGTTCGACGTCGATCGCGAGGCTATCACCGTTAGCCAAGTGACTACGCAGGCGACCCTGACCCGGTCCAATTCCGCTTCTATCGACTATCACCTCGACGTCGAGGGGCTGTCGGTCCAGACCGGCCAAGTCCTGATCCAGGCCTATCTCAGCCCGGACGGTCAGCTCGCCGACGCCGGCGCTGCGCTGGCTACCGCCACAATCTCCCTCGCGAACCTGGCGGGGGTGACGGACTACAGCGGTCAGATCCAGCTTCCGCCATCGGCTCTCGGCTCGCTTCCGTTCGGCGACTACAAGGCCATCTTGACCGCGACACTCTCGGTCGATGGCCAGAGCGGCCAGCTTACGGGGTCTTCGACGTCCTCGCCCTTGGTGCTACAGCCGAGTTATTCGGCCAAGATCACCACGCCGCCTGTTACCCTTGTGGCGGGCGACTCCACGGTTCTGTCCGGAATCGCGACCAGCAATAGTGACGGAACGCCAGTTCCGCTCGCCGCTGTCTTCGTCACCATCTCCGAGGGGACCTTCCAGGAAACGCTGACGACGACGACGGACGCGTCCGGCCACTTCTCGGTGAACTACCACTCTCTGGTGGGCGCAGAGGGGGACTACGCCGTTTCGGCCCACAACCCCGGATTGACTGGCGAGGACCCAACACCGGAGTCCATGATCCATGTCGTGGGTCTGAATTTCGCTCAGAGCCAGGTCAGCATAGCCGCCGCGACCGGCATTCCTACCAACGGCGTGATCACCATCGCCAACCCGAGCAGTCAGGCCCTCGACGGCGTCAATGCCACAATCAGCGGCCTACCCGCCGGTTGGACCTTCACGCTGAACGACCTGCCCACGACACTGGCGGCCGGTTCCAATACCGTGGTTCACTACACCCTGGACGCACCGTCCCAGAACAGCCTTTCGAGCTTCACGGTCAAAGTCGCCGCCGCCGACGGCGCCCAGGACACGTCGACATTCAACGTTACGTCCCAGCTGACAAGCGCGGATCTCAAGGTCGACGCGTCCTCCCTGACCACCAGCGTCGTCACCGGCAATCAGACACTGCTCACATTCACCATCACCAACGACGGTCAGCAAGCCGCCGACGACGTGCGCCTCTCCTTGCCCCAGGGCCTAGCCTGGTTGCAGTCGGCTTCGCCACAAAACCTCGGGACGATCGCGGCGGGGGCGGCGCTGACGGTGTCGCTCCTCGCAGATCCGAGCGCCGATGTCGCGCTCGGCGAGTACAAGGGTTCGATCGCCCTTCAATACGGCGCCGATGGTGGCGAGAACCCGACCACCAGCGTTCCGTTCGATCTGAAAGTCACCACCGATCAGACCGGCTCTGTCGCCGTCACCCTTTCAGACGAGGCGACCATCCTGACTCCGGCCTCGCCATTGGTTCAGGACGCGACTGTCACCGTGACCGACGCCGCGGGCGCGGTCGTCGCCACCTACACGGGGGTCAATGGGAGGCTGCAGATACCAAGCCTCGCGGTCGGCGCGTACAACCTGCATATCTCGGCCGCCGATCACTCGACCATCAATCAGTCAATCCAGGTCACGGCTGGGCAGACCGACCAGGTAAATGCGTTCCTGCCGATGCAGGTGGCGACCTACAGCTGGTCGGTCGTCAAATCGACGGTGACCGACAACTATTCGATCGTGCTGGACAGCACCTTCGAAACCAATGTCCCAGTCCCGGTCGTCACCATCAACCCACCGACCCTGGACTTCGCCGATCTCGGCTATGGTCAGAGCAAGATCATTGATGTGACGATGACCAACCACGGCCTGATCGCCGCGCAGGACGTGAGCCTCGACCTGCCGAGCCCTCCCGGCTACGTGATCACGCCCTTGGTGAACAGCCTGCCCGAGATCGGGGCGATGGACTCCGTGCAGGTGCCGGTAACGATCACCCGGTTGGCGCCGAGCATCGGCAACGGCTCAAGCCCCGGTGCCAGCGCCCTGAGTCGGGTGACACCAGAGGCCGGGGAAGTCGTCCCTACTACGCCACAGCAACCGGTGAAATGGGTCGTCATTTTTCCGAATGGAGGTTTCGCGCTCGTCGACTCGAGTTTCGTACTCCCCCTCCTTGCGTCCGCGAGACCGCCTTCCATCGACCAGACGGACTGGAGCCTCATCGAGGATCGACTTCAGACACGGCTTGGCTTCACGCCTTGGAGCTTCGACGGCGAGATCGCGGTGGCGCTGGGTGAATTGAGTCAGATCGGCCAGGCGCCGAGCGACAAGGTCCTTTCAACAGCCCTCGCTTATGAGCTCAACGCCGCTTCGGGCGTGTTGCCAGACATCACGCTTGCCCAGACGACGGATATCGCCGAAAGCGGAGCCGGCATCGACCTCGCCCTGACCCGCATCTACAGCGCCAGCTTCCTCAACCGCAACAGCGCCGGGGCGTTCGGCGACGGCTGGACGTACACTTTTCAAGTCCGGGCTCAGACAGACGCCTCGGGGAACGTCTACATCACCTCGGCCGCAGGAAGCGAAGTGTTCACTGCGCAGTCCGGCGGCGGTTACGTTGCGACGCCTGGCGACTCCTCGGTGCTGACTCGGATCGCCGGTGCATTTCTGCTGACCGACGCCAGCGGCACCGTCGAACGGTTCCGGCCAGATGGTCAGCTGTCGAGCGTCACCGACGCGAATGGAAACAGCATCGCTCTCAGCTACGACACCGATGGCGTGATCAGTCGGGTCGGCGATACCAACGGCCAGTTTCTGACCTTCACGATCAACGCTCAAGGGCGGATCACGAGCGCGGTCGACCAGAACGGCCAGACGGTCACCTACGCGTACGACGGCAGTGGCGAGCACCTGCTGAGCGCCACCAGCCCGGCAGGGACCACGAGATACAGCTATGACAGCAGCGGCAATCCTCTGGTCCGGAACGCGCTGTCCCAGGTTACAACACCGGACGGAACAACCCAGACCTTCCAATACAACAGCCAGGGCGACCTGAGTTCGCAATCTGGGCCCGGCGGCGCCGGGGCGGTCAGCTACGGCTATGGCGCGATCGGCACAGTCACGGAAACCGATGCGACGGGCGCCCCCACCACCTTGGTCTACGACGCCAACGGCAATCTGGCGGAGGCTATCGACGCGTCCGGCGCGGTCACCGGCCTGCAGTACGACAGTCACGGCGAGCTCACCGGCGTGGCCTCGCCGGGCGGGGGTTCCTATCAATTCAGCTATACCGCCGACGGCAATCTTCGGAGCTATACCGACCCCAATGGAGGGACCGTATCCGCGACCTATTCGCCGGGACCGGATCGCCTAACCTCGCTGGCGGATCAGCGAGGCAACACGACCCAGTACCACTACGACGCCGGCGGAGATCTGACAGAGATCATCCAGGCAGACGGCAAGGGGACGACTTACCGGTATGCGCCGAGCGGCGCCCTCACCGAGACGGTCGACGCCACGGGTCAGACCATCCAGTACAGCTACGATTCCAGCGGCCTGCTGGCCGGCAAGGCCTTCAGCGACGGCACGTCCGAGAGCTACGCCTACGATGCGCAGGGGAACCTGACTTCCGCAACCGCAGCGGATGGCGGCGTCACGCACTATACCCTACGACGCGGCCGGCCGGCTCGCCAGGGTGATCGATCCGAACGGGCGCGAGGAAAGCTACAGCTACAACAGCGCCGGGCAGGAAAGCCAGCGGGTAGAGCCTGATGGATCCACAACCAACTACACCTACAACAACACAGGCCAGCTCGCGGAGTTGACGGAGGGTTCGGGCGCCCTCCTCGCTAGGTACACCTATGACGCCGCTGGGCAGCTAGCCCGTACCGACAACGGCAATGGCGCCAGCACGCTCTACACCTATGACTCTCTGGGCAACGTTACACAGATAGAGACCGTCGCCGCCGATGGCAGCCTCACCAGCCAGCTCGACTACACCTACGATGTGGACTCGCGGCCCATCACGGCAACCTCGCTGGATGGCACTTGGACGTACACTTACGACGCGGCGGGCCAGCTCACCCACGCGGTACTCACCTCGACCAACGCCTCGGTCGCAAGTCAGGACCTGACCTACACCTACGACCCCGCCGGTAACCGCACTCAGACCATCTTCAACGGCGCAGTCTCAAACTACACGACCAACAACCTCAATCAGTACACATCAACCAACGGTACGACCTACGGCTACGACGCCGACGGCAATCTGATCAGCAAAAGCGCGGGCGGCCAGACCTGGAACTACAGCTATAACGCCGAAAACAAGCTCGTTTCGGAGACCGGGCCGGCCGGAACCACCACCTACTCCTATGACGCCCTGGGGAACATGGTTTCTACAGCGCTCAACAACCGTGTCACAGCGAGCTACGTGATCGATCCGTTAGCGATCTATACGTCGGCTACTGGGCCTTTGGCGGCAGTCGCCCAAGCCTATGACGGATCCGGCAAAGTGAATGCAACTTACGATTACGGGAATGGTCTGACATCGGAAACCACTGCCTCGGGAACGGAATACTACAACGCTGACGCAACTGGAAATATTACTAGCTTGACCGGCGCCGGCGGGGCGCTGTCTAGGCAATATCAATACTCTCCCTTTGGCATATTGCCTGATTCAATAAAATCCTCTGATAGCAACATATTTAAATACGCTGGTGGACTCGGAAATATATCTCTAAATAACGGTCAGATTGTTGATCGCGCTCGAATCTATGACCCGATGCTTGGTCGATTTACAACAATGGATCCCACAGGGCTGCTTGGCGGCATTGACTAATATAGCTATGCACTAAATAATCCTATATTATACATAGATCCAACTGGACAAACTTCAATTCCCTTTACGAGTGTGCTAAAATTTTCGTCGAGTGTGATTTTTGGCAGTGCGGGACTTCGGGTCGCCGTAGCAGCTGCGCTTAGAATAGCTGCCAAGTTTCCAGAGCCGGCGGCCATTCTTGTCGGCGGCGTTTTTATTTTTGAGGCGGTTCAACCTATTCTTAAAGGTATAGCTGAATTCAATTCGTCGCTTTCAGACGATAATTCTCTTGATATCCATATTGTACCGGGATCTAAAAAAGATTTATTGTCGGCCTTAGTTGAACCCCTTATCACTGCAGCCAATCCGTTCAACAGAGTGTTGCATCATATTTATAGGCCAATTGCCGAAAAGATTCTCGGAGATATATTTGACGTCGGTATAGGTAAGCTGCCCCCAGAAGATGGTTCTCCGCCGCCAACGCCGCCGAAGGGAGCCAATCCCGACTGTCCCACCTATACTATCACATCCGGCACTGTCCTCTACCACTACGTTTGCGTCGGCACCGAGTGGCGCTCGGTCCCCATTGGCTACAATGCCGCCTACACGCAAGGACCGCCTTGCCCGCCCGGCTCGACCGGAACGTGGCTGACCAGCGGTGTCGCCGGAGCAGCGGCGGGCGGGGTTGGGGGACCGACGGCGAGCTTCACCTTCATCAGCGCCCTATCGGGATCGTCGATAGCCGTGGTCTGCGGCAATGGGAATGGGACGCCATCGCTAGCCATCGACCCAGGTCTGCTGTCGTCCGACATCTCCGTCGAAAGCGGAAGTCCGTTCTTCGACGTCTACGCAACACCCGATTACCCGAACGGCAAAGCGATCCTGAGTTCCACGACGGCCTCCCTCGTCATCGGCGCCTATGTGTCGGTCGGACTGACCGCCGGAACGACCGCGGGACTCGGATCTGCGGACGGTCTCGTCTCGGCCTACGATGCCGACCAATCTCAGGCCAACCTGGCCGCGGCGCGGTCCGGCATCGGGCAGGCGGCGAGTTCCGTGTTCCAGGCCATGTCGTCGGAAGTCTCCTCGGCCGCGCAGTCTTCGACAAGCGCGGTCAACATCTCCGACGTCATGGGCTCCAACGCGCAAAAGCTGCTGGAGGGCTTGACAGACGGCCCGGCCCTGCTCAGCGGCCTGGGCGAGATCCTTCAGAGCCTCAATGGTCAGCCGCTCGATGGCGGAACCGCGCCAAGCGGCTCGGCCGGACCCGTCGACTACGCAAATCTGCAGAGCGTGGAGAACGCCCTGACGCCCATGCTAGGGCCACAGTTCAGCGGCATCGTGAATCTGCAGACCTTCGCCAATCTCGAATTGGCTCAGATCAATTTTCAGACTTATCTGCTCGGTAATATCGGCTTCTTCGACACTTCCGACGCGGTGGGCCTCGAGAACTTTTTGCGCTACGTGGCCGATGCATATGCATCGGGCCAGCCGATCACGGACGCATCAGCGGTTCCGGCCCCCTCGGACATCGACCCCGCGTTGCTGCCCGCCTTCATCGACAGGTTCAATCGCACTTTGCAGTACTGGTCGGAAGGCGTGTTCAACACGACGGACGTGCCGCCCGGCCAACCTCAGGGTTTCCTCGCCCTCGATACCCTGACCAGTCTCGAGCAGCAGATCGTCGGCCCGCTCAACATGGGCGACGCCGCACTCAATCAGATCATAGCCAACGACAAGGCCACCGTACTCAGCGTGCTGCAAACGGCGACCCAACTCGAACTCGCGCAGCAGCAGACCAGCGCCGGCACCTGTGCGACGGTCAAGGTCGGGATCGATCAGTCGGTGGTGATGAGCCGCTCGGCCTTCAACGGAACACTGACGATCGATCCGAACGAAGCGATGAACGGGATCAGCCTCGATCTCGTCATCACCGATCAGAACGGCAACGTTGTCGATCCAAGCGTCTTCGGAATCACCAATACCTCGATTACCGGGGTCTCGGCCCTGGACGGCAGTCATCCCATCGCGGCCGGCGATGAAGTCACTTCTCAGTACACCTTCGTTCCCTCGCTCGCCGCCGCCGCCAATGGACCGATGGAGTACAGCATCGGCGGGACCATCACCTTCAACGAGGCTGACGGCGATGGTGTGAACACCGTGGCGCTTGCGCCAGTCACAGTCACAGTCCTGCCCCAACCCGCCCTGTCGATCGACTATTTTCTTTCGCGCAACGTTTTTGGCGACGATCCTACGACGCCGAATGTCGTCGAGGCCTCCCAGCCGTTCATGTTCGGCATGCAGGTCCACAACGTCGGGGCCGGCGACGCGGACAGCCTGACAATCAATTCCGCCCAGCCGCAGATCGTCGACAACCTGAAGGGCCTGGACATAAATTTCCAGATCTTGGGCTCGGAGCTGAACGGCGCGCCGGGCGGCGATAGCCTGGATACGAACTTCGGTATTGTGAGAGCGGGCACGACCCAGACAGCGGACTGGTCGATGGAATCATCGCTGCAGGGCAAGTTCATCGACTACTCGGCGTCTTTCAGCAACGTCGATCCGTTCGGACTGAAGGAGTCCTCGGTCATCCAGGGGGTGAGAGTCCACGAACTGATTCACGGCGGCGACGTCAATGGCGACGGGGTCACCGACTTTTTGGTCGACGACGTCCCCAACCCGCTGAGCCTCCCGGACGCACTTTACCTGTCGAACGGCGCGACGGCGCCGGTCACGGACATCGGCTCGACAGCGCAAACCATCGGCGATCAGAACGGCGTGCTCACGGTCGAGGTCGCAACGCCGACCAAGGCGGCGGAATGGGACTACTTCGACGCACTCGTGCCGGCGGACGGCTCCTACGCGATCACCAGCGTCACCCGAGCGGACGGAACCGCGTTGGCGCCGGGTCAATACTGGTTCACGGATCGAACCTTCAGCAACACGTCCACCGCGCCGGTTTACGAGAATCGGATCCACATCCTGGACGCACTGGTTTCGGGATCATACCTCGTCACCTTCACCAAGACTCCGACCCCCGGTGTGAGCGACATCACAATCGGGCTCACCAACGATACGGGTGCCTCTCCGGTCGACCAAATAACGCACGACAGCGGCCTTTTCGGCTTGGGAGCTCCGAACGCCATTGTCCGATTCGCTGTCGACGGAACGACTATCGGTGACACGGCGGCGGCGGATTCCACGGGACTTTGGAACTTCACACCCAGCGGTTTTGCCGACGGCGCCCATGTCATCGTCGCCAGCGAGACCGATGCGGCGGGGCATGTCGGCACGGCCACCCTGAATTTCGTGCTCGACACGACCTTCCCGGCCGTCACCGAGGCGCTGCAGGCGGATACGGGGACTTCTTCGACCGACAACATCACCTCGAACCCCGCCCTGACCGGTACGGGCGCCCCCAACGCAATCGTGCGCTTCAGCGTCGATGGATCTACGATTGGGGATACCGCCACCGCGAACGCCAACGGCGCGTGGAATTTTACACCGACGGGCCTGACCCCAGGCGTTCATAGGGTGCTCGCCACCGAGACCGACACGGCCGGCAATACCGGCCTGGCTTCTCTCACTTTCACCCTCCAGACCGGGGTTCCCACCCTTAGCCTTGCGCTTGCCGCCGACACGGGGATTTCATCCACCGACCATGTGACCTCGCTGGCGGCGATCACCGGAGTCGGTGACGCCAACGATGTGATCAGCCTTGCGGTGGACGGGACGGACGTCGCGCACACGATAACTGTGGACGCATCCGGGGGGTGGTCCTACACGCCGACGGAACTAGCCGACGGACCGCACACGATCGTCGCCGCGGAAACCGACGCGGTCGGCAACGTGAACTCGGCGTCGTTGTCCTTCATCTTGCAGACCGCCGCGCCTAAGCTCGGCCTCGGTCTCTTGGCCGACACTGGCGTCTCCGCCACCGACGATGTGACGTCCAACCCGTCGCTTTCAGGAACCGGCTCGGCGAACGCGAGCCTCGCCATCGCAATCGATGGCGTCACGGCGCCCGGGGCGTCAGGGGTCGACGGAGCCGGAAACTGGACCTTCGCCCCTACCGGGCTCGCCGATGGTGTTCACACAGTGGTGGCGACCGAGACGGATCTCGCCGGCAATGCAGCGACGGCGTCACTGACCTTCACCCTCGATACGGTCGCCCCTGCGGTAACCGAGACGTTCGCCGAAGATGTGGGGGTCCCTCACCCGAGTGTTATCAAAACAGACGCCAGCCTGCTCGGAACCGGCGATCCCGGCGCGCTGGTGACATTTTCGATCGACGGCGTCGCCAAGGCCGCCAGCGTGACCGCCGGTGCTGACGGCGCCTGGAGTTTCACGCCGTCAGGTCTTTCGGTTGGTTCGCACACGATTTCGGCTGGAGAAACGGATGCGGCCGGAATCGTCGGTTCGGCGACGCGGACTTTTTACCTGGTCACACCGGGCGGGGGTCCGATCCATATCAACTCCACGCTGGACAACAGAGATTCGACCCTGGCGGTGGGAACAGGATCGGCGATCGCGCAGTTGGTGATCGACAGCGGCGGCGTTGTGCTGGGCGGGATAGTCCAGGACGGCGGTTCGGACGTGGCGTTCCAGGGCGGTGTTCTGGATGGCGTGACGTACGAGGGGACGCTGGATCTTTCGCTGTTTGGATCGTCAGTGACGATCGTCGATGGCGCGACGCTGACCGGAGCCGGTGGGACTGGACGGGGCGCGATCGAGGACACCGGCTATAACAGCCAGCTGTATCTGTCGGGGACGGAGACGCTCGACAACGTCACGATCGATGTCGGCAACGGCGCCAACAACCCCGATGTCGGCAGTTCGATCCTCAACTACGGTGGCGGAACGGTCACCCTGGGGGCTGACGTCACGATCGACCATGTCGGCTACAGGGCGCGGCTCGGATACTCACCTCACATTGGCGGCGGCAGCGGCTCGGGGACGATCGTCAACGACGGGACGATCGACGCCGACCTCTCCGGCGGCTCCTTCATCATCAATCCCACCAGCTTCGCCAACAACGGAATTATCGCCGTTTCCAACGGCGACGCGCTGACCGTCAATACCGGCGCCGCGAGCTTTACCAACGATGGCGCGATTGGCATCGACGGGGGTGGCAGGTTCGACACCCAAGGCGCGGTGAGTGGATCTGGCGGGATCATAGATATCGCAACCGGCGGCGCCCTGGCGATCGGCGGCACTATCAACGGTCAGACATTCGACTTCCTGGACGGCAACGGTCGACTGACTATTGGTGACGCGGCGGATTCAACGATATCGCTGCTCGGCTTCCAGGCTGGTGACACGGTCGATCTTGGGGGCCTCGCAATCGCCGCTACTTCCTATTCGAATGGCACACTCAGCCTCCTCGGCAGCGATGGAAGCACGCTCGGTTCCATCGCGCTCACTGGCGACTATTCCGCCGAAACATTCTACTTGAATGCGGACGGATCGGGCGGGACGAACCTGACCGTGCGCCCAACGATGTCCGGTTCAGTTACCGTTCCAACCAACGGCCTAATCGGTTTTTGGACCGGTAACGGCAACGCGAACGACAGCTCGCCGACCGGCAACAATGGGACGTTCAACGGATCGTACGCCGCCGGGGTTTCGGGGGAGGCGTTCGATCTGTCGTCAGATAGCGTCGACATCCCTACAGGCAATGCGTACGACAACTTGGGGGCCGGCTTTTCGACCGGTTTCTGGTTCAATTTCAACGGAAAGGGTAACGGGCCCTGGGGTATTGTCGGGCGGGATTCAGGCGGCGGTGAAAACGCCAAGTGGGTAGTCTTCTACAACTATGCAGCACCCAACGCGTTCGAGTTCCATGTCAACGGCCAGGGCTCCGTCTTTCTGAATGCAAACCCAGTTCCAATTCCGTCAGGGTGGAATCAGTTTACGGTCACAGACAGCGGAACCGACTTCGAGTTTTATCTCAACGGCGCGAACATCGGGTCGGTCGACTTCGCGGGTACGTTCCCCACCTTCCCGAAGCCGACCGATCTGCAGTTCGGCATAGGTGACGGGGCTTCGGCGTTTCGGGGTCTTCTTGAGAACGTCGTTCTCTACGACCGCGCGCTCACGCCGGCGGAGGTCAGTCAACTGTCTGGCGGGCAACCGCCATTGCCGATTACCATCGGAGCGCACACCGCGAAGATTGCGTTGATGGGTCAATACATGTCGTCGAGCTTTGTCGCTTCCAGCGATGGCCATGGCGGTGTGGTGGGTTCGGTCCGACCGCGACGTTGCCGTCTGGTCTGGCCGTGCCCATGGCCGCATAGAAGCGTGACCTTGAGCTTTGGGCGCATGAATCCGGCATGTTTAGCCTAGCATTTGCCGAGCCGGACGCTCGAAAGCCCATGGAGTTCATCACTGACCTCGGTTCCGTCTCTGGACCGCCCTTGACCGCAACATTGAACCGCCCCGGGTTTGTCGGAGGCTCCAACCTTTGAGAAGCTGGAGCCATGACAAGCAAGACGACGACGAGGTTTTCACGAGAGGTCCGTGAGCGGGGCTGTTCGGATGGTGCTGGAACACGAGTGTAAGTATGACCCGCGGTGGGCGGCATGGAGAAGTCTTCCACGAGGTAATCTAAACCTGCGGTGAGTCGTCGGCAAAAAGCAAGCCTTGCAATTTGTCAATATTGAGACGCCCCCTTGCATCATCGCATAAGTCATGGCTTATTCGTTGCCATGCCCGACGCAGACGTCTTTCGCGCGCTAGCCGACCCCACTCGCCGGGCGATGTTCGAGCGGCTGGCCGGGCGGGAGATGACCGTCTCGGCGCTGAAGCAGGGGTTTGAGGTGTCGCAGCCGGCGATCTCGCAGCACCTCGCCGCCCTGCGCGGCGCCGGCCTGGTGCGCGAGCGACGCCAGGGACGGTTCGCCTATTACAGCGTCGATCCGGGCGGCCTGAACGAATTGGCGGCCTGGGTCGAGCGCTATCGCGCCTTCTGGCCGCCCCGGATCGAGCGGCTCAAGACCATTGCGGAGGAACTGGACCCATGACCGATGACAAGAACGCGGTGGTCGTCGAGACCGACATCGAGGCGGCGCCCGAGACCGTATGGCGCGTGATCAGCGAGCCGGAGCTGGCCGGCGCCTGGCTTGGGCCGGGCGAGGTGAGCGCCGAACCGGGTGACCGCTTCAGCCTCGACGACGACGGCCGCCGGATCGACTGCGAGGTGCTCGAGGCCGAGCCGGCCCGCCGCCTGCGGCTGGGCTGGCGCGACGGCGGCGTCGACAGCGAGGTCAGCTTCGTGCTGACGCCGAGGCCGGGCGGCGGCACTCACCTGCGCGTCGCGCACCGCCGGGCTGTCGTCGCCCGTCTGGCCCGGATGTCGGCCGCCCCACTGAAGATGGCCGCGTGATGAGCCTGGTTCCGATGGTCATCGAGGAGTCGAGCCGCGGCGAACGCGCCTTTGACATCTTCTCGCGACTGCTCCGTGAACGGATCATCTTCGTCAACGGGCCGGTGGAGGACGGCATGGCGGCGCTGATCTGCGCCCAGCTGCTGTATCTGGAAGCCGAGCATCCGAAAAAGGAGATCTCGCTCTACATCAATTCGCCCGGCGGCGTGGTGACCGCCGGCTTCGCGATCTACGACACCATGCACTACATCAAGAGCCCGGTTTCGACCTATTGCATGGGGTTCGCCGCCTCGATGGGATCGTTCCTCCTGATGGCCGGCGAGCCAGGCCGCCGTTTTTCGATGCCGAACGCGCGGATCATGGTGCATGAGCCGTCGGGCGGCTTCCAGGGCAAGGCTTCGGATATCGAGCGCCACGCCAGGGACATCCTGGAGACCCGGCGGCGGATCAACCACATCTGCGCCAAACACTGTGGCCGCACGGTCGAGGAGGTCGAGCGCGCCCTGGATCGCGACAACTTCATGAGCGCCGAGGAGGCCCTGGCTTTCGGCTTGATCGACCACGTCACCAGCGACCGCGCCGAGGCGGCCTGAAGGTAGGCGGCGATGGTGGTGTTCTCGCGCGCGTCTTGCGGGCATTGATATCAATAGAGCCTCTGTGATATCATCCGCCCGAAGCTGAGAGGAACCCTGTCGATGCCGGCCGTCACCATAAGGAACCTGACCGAGGAAACTCACCGGGCCCTCAAGGCGCAGGCGGCGCGACACGGGCGGAGCACCGAGGGCGAGATCAGGGAGATCATCGAGGCGTCCGTCCGGCCGCAGGCTCGCGTCAGGCTCGGGACGCTGCTGGCGGACGTCGGCCGGCGCGCCGGCCTGCGGGATGAGGACTTTCCGTTCGACGGTGACAAGGCTCCCGCCGAACCGGTCGGCTTCGAATGATCGTCCTCGACACGAACGTGGTTTCGGAGGCCATGAAGCCCTCTCGCGACCCGAAGGTGATAGCCTGGCTAGACGCGCAGATCGCCGAAACCCTTTACATATCCAGCATCACCCTGGCCGAACTGCTGTTCGGCATCGGCAGCCTGCCCGCCGGCCGCCGGAAACAGGCCCTGTCCGTCACCCTGGATGGCCTCATCGGCGCCTTCGGCCAGCGTGTCCTGGCTTTCGATGACGATGTCGCGCGCGTCTATGCCGAGATCGCCACTCGAGCCAGAGCGGCCGGGCGGGGACTGCCGATCCCGGATGGTTACATCGCCGCGACGGCCGCCGAGCACGGTTTCTCGGTGGCGACACGCGACACCGCGCCGTTCATCGCCGCGGGCATACCGGTGATCGACCCATGGACCGCCGCCGCCAACAGAGGGAGATGACGCATGTTGCTGCAGGGTCTGAAGGTCGTCGATTTTTCCGCCTATATCGCCGGGCCGGGCGCGGCCGGCATCCTGGCGGACTGGGGCGCGGATGTCGTCAAGGTGGAGCGGCCGGGCGGCGACAACATGCGCCATGTGTTCGCCGATCTGGGCGATCGGATCGGCTCCAATCCGACCTTCGAGATGGACAACCGCGGCAAGCGGGGGATCGTGCTGGACATCACCAAGCCCGCCGGCCGCGACGCGCTGGCCAAGCTGGCGCGGACGGCCGACGTGTTCCTGACCAACACCCGGCCGGTGTCGCTGAAGCGGTATGGCCTGGACGACGCCACCCTGCGCGGCGCCAACCCGCGCCTCGTCTACTGCGTGATCACCGGCTATGGGCTGGAGGGGCCGGACGCCCACCTGCCCGGCTTCGACGTCACCGCCTTCTGGGGCCGGGCGGGCGTGGCGGCGATGACCACGCCCAAGGGGGTGGAGCCGTTCATGCTGCGCTCGGGGGTCGGCGACCACACCACGTCGCTGGCCACTGTGTCGGCGATCATGGCGGCGCTGTGGGCGCGCGAGAAGACCGGCGAGGGGCAAATGGTGCAGACCTCGCTGCTGGGCTCGGGCGTCTATGTGATGGGTTCGGACCTTGCCGTGCAGCTGAGGCTGGGCCGGCTGGCCTCGATGCGCACCCGCGACAAGCCGATGAACGCGCTGGCCAACTTCTATCGCAGCAGCGAGGGTCGCTGGTTCGTGCACAACCCGCGGGGCGCCTCGGCGGGATGGGAGAAGTTCTGCGAGGCGGCCGGCCGGGCCGATCTGACAGTCGACGAGCGGTTCGCCACCGGCAAGGCCCGGCGGGCGCACGCGGTGGAACTTTGCGCCGAGCTGGAGGCGGGCTTCGCCGCGCTCACCTTTGCCGAGATCGCGCGCCGGCTAGACGCCGCCGACCTGGTGTGGGCGCCGCTGCAGACCCCGGCCGAAGTCGCCGCCGACCCGCAGGTCGCGGCCGCCGGCGCCTGGGTGGAGGTGAGCGACGGCGATGGCGGAACCCACCGTTCTCCGGCGGCGCCGGCGGTGTTTCCGGGTGAGGCGCCCCGCGTGCGCCCACCCGCGCCGGGGCTGGGCCAACACACCCGCGAGGTACTCGCCGAGGCCGGCTACGGCGAGCCAGACATCGAGGCGATGTTCGCCGAGGGCGCAGCGGGGTAGCCTGCACGGCGTCGATGCGCGATGGGTTGCTTGTCTACGCCGGATAGAGACGTCGCGATTGGCGCCATTTAGAAATGTCACCTACCCGCGTTTGGGGTCGGGCCAGCTTCGTCTTTGTTTTCCGAGTGCGCCGTCAGGCGTGCGAGGCACGTAGAGCAGGCCTAGTTATATCCAAGCTTCTTCAGTTCAGCCTTGACCGCAGCGATGGTTTTGAAGCGAAAGTGGGTCGTATACGGTTTTTGCTTGGGGCCGCCGTCGTTGTGCCAACACTCGCATCCGCCATCAAAATGTTTGCTGATCGCCAGAGGAGTCAGGTTCGTCTGCCCAGGTCGAGGCGCTGAAAATATTCGGACTTCGTACAATGTTCCGCTGACAATATCGTGGTGGTTTTGATCCCAGCCCAGGATGGTGATCAGAGCCTTGTTGTCGGTTCGATCTGCCTTGGCAAAGCCGATTGCGTCAAAAGTGGCTTCCGCGCCTTCTTCCTCACCGATTGTCACCCGCACTGACCGATATCGGCCGTCTGGCTGCTTCATCAGCGCGACCAAAGGCCGGTTCGTCTCTTCGCCTTTGATTTCTTCGTAATCGACGAACAACGTTGGGACGCCGTTCCAGTCGGTGCTCACTACATGTGAGGCGGCATCCGCATTCAAACGCAGCGCCCTTTGAGCAAAGGCCAGATCGGTTTCGTTCGAACGGCGCGCGATATCCTCAGCGAGCGACGCATTGGCCGAGCCGACCAAGAGCGTTGCCGCAGAAAGCAAGATAGCAAGTGGCTTCATACCGCCAAGGCTAAGCTGATCACGACCCGGCTGGAAGGGGATGGCCCCTGTGATCTCGCAATCACGCGACGCTAAACATGTGTTTGGTCTGGTCGCGGCGCTTCAGGGTTTTGCTGGTGCGCCGACCCGGCGGCTGAGTCTGCTGGTCTTGGCAGATCAGGGCGAGGAGGCCGCCGAGCCTCTTGTTCTCCAGCACTGCCGTCTCGGTGACGCGCCTCAGCCTGTCGAAGGTCCGGTAGGGCATGCTCCGGCCCCTGCAGCGAACCTCCAGTCGTCCATCCGGGAAGTCTACGACCTCGACCCTCTGGCCGATCGCCGCCTGTGCGAACTCGGACGGGTCGATCATGAAGAGGATGTTGTCGTACTGGAGCGTCATTAAATGGCGGCTACAGTTGCTCCCTGGCCCATCAGGGATTATATGAAAATATAACTGCGAGGGTCGGCGATGCACACGACAAATCTGCGCAAGGTCGGGGGCTCGGTGATGATGGCCGTGCCGCCCGCCATCCTCGACCTGTTGCGTCTGGCGCCGGGCGGCGCCGTCGGCATGTCGGTCGAAGACGGAAAGCTGGTCGTTACACCCCAGGTCCCCCACAAATACACTCTGGCGGAACTTCTGGCCTCTTCGGACTATTCCGGGCCTCAGCCGCCCGAAGCCCGCGAGTGGGTGGATGCTCCGGCGGTGGGCGAGGAATTGTGAAACGAGGCGATATCTACCTGGTTTCGCTGGACCCCACTCTGGGCAGAGAACAACAAGGCAGTCGCCCGGTCCTGGTGATATCGCCGGCCGAGTTCAACAACGCGACCAAACTGCCGGTGGTGCTGCCCATCACCAATGGCGGCCAGTTCGCCCGCCGTATCGGCTTCGCCGTGGCCATCACCGGCATAAGGACGACGGGCGTCGTTCGCTGCGATCAGCCGCGCGTGCTTGACCTGGCCGCGAGACAGGGGCGCAAGGTCGATACCCTGCCGGACGATATTCTCGCCGACGTGATGGCGCGCGTAGTCACTCTATTCGAATGAGCGTGAAATCCGCGCCCAGGATGGCGTGGAAACCCACCTCTTGCCGGCGGGCGCGGGATACCGCGTCTATTTCGGGCGCCATGGGAAGTCCTTCGTCATACTGATCCGCGGCGGCGACAAGCGTTCCCAAGCGGCTGATATCAAACGAGCCAAGGACCTTTGGATGGAACGGAAGCGGAGGCAGTCATGACAAAACTCAAGGGCGTCGTCTCGCACCACAAGCGAGAAGTCGCCGAGCTGCGCGACGACCGTGGATTAGCGGTCGAATATCTGAAGGCGGCGATGACGTCGCTGGATGCCCCTGAAGATTGAGGCGCCGGTCTGGTGACGCTACGCACCGTCGCGGAGGCGTACGGGGGCTTGGGTCTGGTGGCCGCCGAAGCCGGCATCAGCCGCGATTCCCTCTATCGCGCTCTTTCGCCAAAGGGCAATCCGACCCTCCGCACGCTGCTGGCGGTCCTGAAAACGGTGGGCATGCGGCTGTCTGTAGAGCCGGAGCAGCACGTCGTCGCTTGAGCCGTTGTTCGGGAGGCCAGGCGACGTTCAGCCTGTCACCCAACCAAGAATTTGGCAGTCATCACGGACTCTGGGAGAGTCCGCTTCTGCAGTGGCATACCCGCACCAGCGAAGCGCGCGCCAATCTGACTCGACGGTGACGTTCGCGAGTTCCGCTTGTAGCAATCACGATCTCCGATATGGGCGGGAACCTCGAACCGTTCACCGCGCGTATTTACCGGCATTGAAGCGCCGCAAGTTGGCTTCCTTCGTCTGACCTGGCCGCAGCAAAGGCGTCGATGAATCGAACGATGCAGGAGTTGGGGGCCGCGGGGCACGGTCGGAACTAAAACTTTCGCCGCGATCTTGCTATGCCGTAAGACGACTCGATCGGGTACCGGCGCTCATTGCGGGAGATCTTCAAATGTGCTGCCTCCTCCAAATTTATATCTAGGCGATCACACAGCATTAAAAGATAGAGCAGGACGTCGGCGGCTTCATCCGCCACGGCGCTTTTCACGGCATCCTCGATCGGAGCTGTGTCGGCCCGCCACTGGAAAATCTCTAGGAGTTCAGCGGCCTCGATGCTCACCGAGACGGCAAGGTCCTTTGGAGTGTGAAACTCCGACCAGTTCCGCTCGTCGCGAAACTGCCTCAAGCGCCGCAGCAATGGCTCCATCGCGCAACTCCGATCTGGGACGTGCTGACCATAGCACGCGGTTTCAGCCAGATTAGATCCCCGTAGCGAAAAATCACCCTCCGCCATCGCCGCGCCCCTTTCCCGACATTGCAGAGACATTGATCTGCTCGCCTTAAGGATGTCCTAACAAGGCGCTAACGCTACTGACGAACTCGGCTGGGTACGCTAGTCTGGATGGGTTGTCACGTCGCGCCCGCGGGATTCGATACGTCCCGCAGGATAACCCGCAACCTCTGCTCGGATCGCCTTTGGCCAGCGCATACTTGAATATCGCGGAGAGCATTCTGGCTCGTATTCGGCGGCCGCTGACGCCGCGTGAAATGCTCCAAATGTCCTATGCGACCGATCTGGTGCCGTGGCATCTTCATGGTGCCACGCAACACAAGACGCTGCATGCGCGGCTCAGTGAGGACATCTCGCAGAACCTCGAGGCCAGTCGCTTCTATCGGACAAGGCCGGGCCGGTTCTATCTTCGCGCTCTGCAAGATGATTCGGAGACGCCGGAACCGCTGAGGGCGGAATACTTCGCGCCCCCACGGCGCAAGGAGTTGAAGCGGGAAGCGATTCTGGCGATGTTCCTCGACGTCGCGTCAAAGGCAATGGACCGATCTCCCGTCGTGCCTTTGGCGCGACTCAAGCGGCAACTTTGTGAAGGCAAGTACGACTACTACCCGTGGAGTGAAATCACCAGCGATGCTGGTCTGCTGCCGATCCATAGCTTCCTGATCGTGCATCGAAAAAATGAGATCCTCTCGTTCCGCTGCGGCAAGTTCTATCCTGACAGCGACCCCTTGTATGGGCATCGCAGCATAGGCTTGGGCGGCGCGGTATACGCGAGTGACAACGACCTTCTCTTCGACAGCTTCTATGGTCTTGTCGGCAATGGCATCGACGACCTGGTCTACGGGGTGGGACTACCTCGCCGCCTTGCCGAAAAAGCCCGTTACGAGAACCGGGTGCGTTTGAAATTTGGCGTCCTCCTCAATCTGGACGGAAGCGGTCAACCGTTTCTCCATGTTGTCATGGCCTACGAGTGCCCGACTGAGTTCTCGCCCAGCAAAGGGGCGTTGTCAGTTAATGATCTGAGGTGGATCAGGGCTGATCAAACGCCCAATTCGATTGAGGACTACGATGGGACATCGCGCTACCTTCTGGAAAGTGGGAAGGTATTCGAAGTGCTGGCTGGCGAAGCCCAATAAATGGTGCAGCCGAAGGCGATAGCGCCTGATGAGTCCAGGTTCATCAGCGTCATGCTTTCCGCTAGGAACTCCCCCAAGCAGATTAAGCGGGGCCTCCAGCGCCTATCCGGTCATCTTGAGCGGCGCCGTCGAATTCCGGAAAGCGAGGACCTCCGTCAGCTGACAAAGAGCCTGCTTTGGGATGGCGACCCCATCGTCCGGATGTACGCCTTCAAGGTCCTGGGCCTGTTCGCAAGGGCTGAAGACGCCGAGATTGTGGTCGCGCGTTTAAAGCAAGAGCCGGATTTCGAAACTCAGACCTGGGGGATGGCGGCGCTGATCGGGATAGCCGGGGATCGCGATCTTGCCCGAGTGTTTAGGGATACGGGACTTGAGACTTCTCTTCCACTTCTGCTCGCGGGTCAGCTTTACGCCAACCCGAAGTGGGTAACGGAGAACTATAAGCCATTGCATGTGCCGGAGAACAGCGACCGGATTACGATGAAGTGGGCCGTGCTTCTCGTGGCCTACAAAAAAGCTCCTCCGAACCTGTTTTCACCCCGGCACGACAACCGGGTTCTTCTTGGGGAGCTCAATAAGCATCACGTCGACGAGATCGCCGAGCATTCAACCTGGGCACTGTTCGAGCACCCTGAGTATGGGCCAAGTGATTACACTATCGATTTGCACAATATTCCGCAACTGCCCCCCAGTGTGAAGAAGTGGGCGTTCCGGCTCCTGATGACCGATCCCGAGGGCTCGGGCATAGATTGCGACGCACTCGCCGATCTGCGCCGGGATAACGATCTAGC
>JBBRPO010000042.1:0-42024 GCA_038227865.1 Caulobacterales bacterium | reverse complement strand
CCGCCAGCCGTAGGGAAGAATGCCGATGACGCAATTCCTTGCATGGATGACGAGCATCAATTGGCTTGCGCTCATCCAGACCCTCGCCCCGGTATCGACCGCTTTCATTGCTTTCAAGGCGCTGCAGAACTGGCAGCGGCAGGACAAGGCCAAGCGAGAAGCTGAGTTTCTCGATGCGCTTCTCGAAGCAGCCCACGCCTACATCGCTGATCTGCCCGCTCCCATCACGGTCGTGGAGATGGCTAAAATCGGCATGGTGAGCCACGCGCCCACATGGGAAGCGGGCGACGAGTCGGACATCGCCGTCAAAGGCGCTATCGCGTTCATCGAAAACGACGGCGAGCGCCTAGGTAAGCGCCTAGTGGAGGCGCTCGGGACCACCCGATCATCAGTGATCAAGCTTAGATCGCTGGCGGCCAAAGGGCAGGTCTTCAATTTCACGGATTACGACAAGTGTCGGGATGCGATTAGGCTGCTCACTTGGCACTTTGACAGCATGGAAGGTTTCGCCGCGTACATTGGCACTTCCTCTTGGTACTGGGCCAATCCAGAGGTGCGCGATGGTCTGAAGCAGATAATGTCCATCGACGCGGGTGAAATGCGCCTAGCAGGCTGCTGAAAAACTCTCTCGCCTCTGATGGCGACGCATGATTCAACCGATGGACGGGACTGTCCATGGGGATTGAGATGCGTGGTTCTGACCAGAAGGCGGGAGCTCTGTTCTGCTATGTGGACCTGGATCGGCGGGTGCGAGCGGACCATCCGCTTCGGGTGATCCGTGAGATCGTCAACGAGGTTCTGAGCGGGATGAGCACGGACTTCGAGGCGATGTATGCGGCAGGCGTTGGCCGCCCTTCGATCCCGCCCGAGAGGTTGCTCCGAGCTCTGCTGCTGCAGGCCTTTTACGGCATCCGTTCTGAGCGTCAGATCATGGAGCGGCTGGAGCACGACCTGCTGTTCCGGTGGTTCGTGGGGCTGGGGATCGACGATCCGGCCTGGGACCCGACCACGTTCAGCAAGAACCGCGACCGGCTGCTGGCGGGGAACGTGGCACACCGGTTTTTGTCGGCGGTGATGGCTCATCGGCGGGTAAAGCGCCTGCTTTCCAGCGATCACTTCAGCGTCGATGGCACGATGATCGAGGCCTGGGCGTCGATGAAGAGCTTCAAGCCCAAGGATGGCTCGGGCGATCCGCCGGCGCCGGGGCGCAACGGGGAAGCCGACTTCCATGGTCAGAGCCGGAGCAACGAGACCCATGAGAGCACGACCGATCCGGATGCGCGGCTGCTTCGCAAGGGAAGAGGCAAGGAAGCCAAGCTCTGCTTCCTCGGTCACGCCCTGATGGAGAACCGCCATGGCCTGATCGTCGACGCCTGCCTGACCGAAGCCACAGGCCATGCCGAGCGGATCGCCGCCCTGCACATGATCGAGCCCCGCGCCGACAGACCAGGGCGCATCACCCTGGGCGCCGACAAGGGCTACGACAGCGAGGACTTCGTGAACGAACTGAGGGCCATGAACGTCACCCCGCATGTGGCGGCCAAGGCCAGGGCCTCGGCCGTGGACGCCCGTACCACCCACCACGCCAGCTACAAGATCAGCCTGAGGATCCGCAAGCGGATCGAGGAAGCCTTCGGCTGGGCCAAGTCAGCCGCCGGCCTGCGCAAGACCAGACACCGAGGCCTGGGCCGCGTCGGCTGGCAGTTCACCTTCACAATGGCCGCCTACAACCTGATCCGGTTGCCCAGACTGCTCGCCGATCCAGCGTGAGCGGCAATCAACACCCGGAGTCCGTCAAAAACGGCCCTTTGAAGCCTCTAGACGCTGAAATAAAACGAAAAATACCCTCATCGGGTCGTCAGGAGCCAATGTTCACCCGCCCATCCGGGTTTTTCAGCATCCTGCTAGGCGTCCAAGGCAGTCACGTTGCGCTCATCGAGTTTGGCCGCGCCGCCTACAAGCGAATATACGGCGCATCCTAGAGGTGACCTTGGCTCCGGAAAGGCCCCAACCGCGATGTTAGAAGACGCAGGATATCTGGCCAACTACCTGCCAGACAAACTCTACACTCACCCTGGGAAGGCAGGTGTCTACGCCACGATCGCTGGTGAAGGCGAAGAGGTGATCGGAGAACTAGACGTCACTGTCCGGTGCAAGATCGCCGTGTCGGCTTTCTGGGTGCAGGACCGAAGCGACTTTGGCACCTTCAAAATCACGAAGCTCACGTTTCACAAGACGCATGGGTGGCACGAGGACAGCCACATTCAGGTGAACCACTTCCAGCTCGCGCAGATGAAGGAGTTCCTGTCGATCATCTCGAGCCTGAACCTAAGTGAGGCCAGGAAGACCCGGCTGTCGTTGGACAACATCGATATCGGCGCGCTGGGGGCGTTGCTTGGCAGTTCCAAGGGGGCCGAACTAATCCGCGAACTCGCTAGGACGCCCGAGCTTCACCACGACATCTACGCGGTGGCCGCCAAGCGGAAGGCGCTGGCTGAATTCAAACAGCGCATGGGCACCGACATGCCGGAGAAGGAATGGCAGGCGTTCTTCGAAACGAACCAATGGATCTTCGGGCATGGCCTGCACTACGTTTCGCTCGATAAAGCAGCCGACACCTTGATGGCCCGCACCACTGGCAGCGAGTTCGATCAACCAGGCAAAACGGCCGACGCACTGATGCGGACTCGCGCCGAGGTCAGCCAATTTGTGTTCGTGGAAATCAAGAAGGACACCACGGAACTACTTCGCCGTGGTGACCCCTACCGGCCCGGATGCTGGGGCGTGTCCTCTGAAGTGTCGAATGCAGTCACGCAGGTTCAGAAAACCACGTTCGAGTTTGCCCGGAAGCGGTTCCGTGTCACGATGAAAGACGGCGAAGGCAACGATACCGGCGAGACGGCCTATTCGGTTGAGCCTCGGAGTTTCCTCATCGTCGGCGACGCGAAGGAGCTAAGAGGTAACGACGACAAAGTCGCCTGCTTCGAGCTCTACCGACGGAACATACGCTCGCCAGAAATCCTGACGTTTGACGAACTGCTCTATCGGGCTCAGTTTGTCGTCCAAAACCTGAGCCGCGAGCCTCAAGCCTGAGCTTCGGCTTGGGCGGCGTTATCGCCAGTCAAGCAGACCGTTTTGACCGCGCCCCCTCCGTGCCAATGACGATGAGACATCGACTCCCCGGAAGTTTACCCTTGAGGTCGTCAGGTGAAACATCGCATGGTCATGCCCCGCACGACAGCCAAAGGCGCCTCTTCCGCCGGTGGCGCTGAAAACGAGGAAGGCCGTAGGCCGACGCTGGTTTCAGCGCCACCGGCGGCGTCACCCGAATTTGTGGACCGGCCACGCCGGCGGCGGACATTCACGGCGGCCGACAAGCTTCGCATTCTTGGCGAGATCGACCGAGCCGGCCCCGGCGGCGGTGGCGCGATCCTTCGGCGCGAGGGGATCTATTCGTCGGCTCTGACCGACTGGCGCCGCCAAAGGGACGCCGGCGCCTATGAGGCCCTGAAGGCGGTCAAGCGCGGCCCCAAGCGCGTCGAGGCCAACCCGATGGCGGCCGAGCACGCCCAATTGATGCGCGAGAACAGACGCCTCACGCTACAACTGCGGCGCGCCGAGGCGGTGATCGATATTCAAAAAAAAGTGGCTTTGCTTCTGGGCCTGGAGATCGACAGCGGCGAGGCGCCCTGATGGACGCCGTGGCCGCCACGGCGCCCGGGGCCGGCGTGATCGCCGCCGCCTGCGCGGCGGTTGGACTGTCGCGCGCCACTTTCCATCGCCGCCAGGTGACGGCGAAACGACCGCCCGCGCCTGCACGCCCCAGGCCCAAACCGGCCCGCGCCCTGACGGCGGATGATCGCCAGGGTGTCCTCGACCTGTTGCGCGAGGACAGGTTCGTCGATCAGGCTCCGGCCAAGGTCTACGCCACCCTGCTCGACGAAGGCCTCTATCTCTGCTCGATCCGCACCATGTACCGGATCCTGCATGACAACGACGAGGTCAGGGAACGCCGCCAGCAGCTGCGACACCCCGTCTATGTAAAACCCGAACTGCTCGCCCAGGGGCCAAACCAAGTCTGGTCCTGGGATATCAGCAAGCTGATGGGTCCCGCCAAATGGACCTACTTCTATCTCTATGTGATCCTCGACATCTTCAGCCGAAGGGTCGTCGGCTGGTGCGTCGCCGACACCGAGAGCGCCGCTCTCTTCAAGCCTCTGTTCGAAAGCGCCATCGACAATCACGCCGTTCCGCCCGGCCAGCTCACCCTGCACGCCGATCGCGGCCCGTCCATGAAGGCCAAGGCCACCGCCCTGCTGCTCGCCGACCTGGGCGTCACCAAATCCCACAGCCGGCCCTACACCTCAGACGACAACCCCTTCTCGGAGAGTTGCTTCAAGACCCTGAAATATCAGCCCCAGTTCCCCAAGCGGTTCGGCTGCATCCAGGACGCCAAGACCTTCTGCCGAGCCTTCTTCGACTGGTACAACCAGCACCACCGCCATCTGGGCATCGGCCTGATGACGCCCGACCAGGTCCACTATGGCCAGGCCGACGAGGTCCACGCCGCCCGCCAGTTGACCCTCAATCACGCCTTCAACCTCAACCCAAACCGATTCGTCAACAAGACTCCGCGGCCACCCCAAAAACCCACCGCTGTCTGGATCAACCCGCCAACTCAGAAGCTCCAGGTCCAAGCTTAATCTCGCAGACCGGCTGTCCCATTGTCGTTGACACGTTCCGGCCACAGTCAATCGCTTAGCAGGCAGGTCCGCGAGTTTCGCACTTTGTCGTTCACGACAGCGCCCAACGCTGTATAGCGCAGGGCGCTGAAGGTGAGGCGTTCCCGGGCGTAAGACAGGACTGACTGCGACGGTTGGATTATCGAGGGACCGCTCCGCTATGCCTCGCCCGGCCGAGGTGAGCCGGGACCGCCAGGAGCTAGCAATCACTCCCTGGCGGCTTTGCGTTCCGAGGGCGCCCCGTCTCGCTCCCGTCATCCGTATTGCCCGACGCACAAGCGCAGGCGACCCACGTCATCCGAGCAGAACGGCTCGCCGCACTCGATACAGCGCCGCCATCCCACCTTCCTGACCACACGCGCCGGAATGTCGTCAGTATCCAGCACCGGCTCGCGACGCACGCCGCCGTTGTAAGGCCAGGGTTCCGGTCTCACGAAGCCGTAGATTACGCATTCCACTGATTGTGGGCGCTCATTCCACGCGAAGATGGGCGGTCCGAAGGCTGAACGACTGGGGCTATGGGGTCAGGGGTTGTTGGCGCCGTCAAGGCTTCGACGGATCGACTACTACCCCTGCCCGGAGGCCAACGCCGTCATTGATGCCATGCGCGCGCCCTGCGTCGGGCACGATGCAAGCACCCTCATCGGCGGGATTATTCTCGCCTGGGCCAATCGCTCCAGAATTAAATACAGCGAAATAACAAGAGCTATCGAGCGGCGGGACATGGAACGGCGGCGGAATGGAACAACCCTATGGGCGATCCGGACATGCTGAGGCGGGCCGCGCTGCGGGCGCTATGGGTGGCCCATGTTCGCCAGTTCCGCCGGCTGATCGCCGATCATGAAGCCGCCAATGACCGGGTTATCGCCGCATTCAACGCTCGATGCCCAGGCGATGGTTTCAGGCTCGTTTGGCCCCCTGCTCTGGTGTTGCTCGTTTCCCGGATGAATTGCGCGGCCTGACCTGCGGGGCGAAAACCCGTGCCGGAACACCGTGCAAGGCGACCGGGCTGCTCGACAGTGGGCGGTGCAAATTGCACGGTGGATTGAGCACGGGGCCGAAGACGCCGGCCGGTATCGAGAACGCGCGCGCGAACCTCAAACGCCGCTGGAACCCTGTGGAGGGAGGACAAATGAGTACATTTGACGACGTGGCCGGCACGGCCGACTAAACTAGCCCTTCCGGAATTTCGCGACGAATTCGCGCGGGCGCGCGCGAGGCTCAGATCGCAAAGTGCGATAGAGTGCAATCAGACCATCAGCCAAGTGCTGACCAATCCCGGTCCAGCCGAGACGTGAAGGGCTTGAAGGATGCAACCGCTATCAGAACCACGCACTGGCCGCGCTGGGGAAAAGCTCTCGCCGATGGTCGGCCACGGTGTCACTATGGCAAGAAAGCTTTGGCCATACACTCGGGGCTTTTGTTGACGGACCCGGCGGGTGCGTGGTGGAGTTGGCGGGTAAGAAACAATGTGATCGAAGGACCGTAATGAGCAGTCGGATTTGCCGCGATTCCGCACGAACCGCCATCGCGCTCGTTCTTCTATTGATGGAGACGGCCACTCCGGTAGTCGCCGCCGACATCACAACTGTACCCCTCAGCGGTGGCCTGTGGGGAATATCGATCATAGGGGAATTAGAAAACGGTGACGACCAAAAGTTCAGAAATACTACTTATAATATTCAAAAAGCGATAGTATTTTTGAAAAGCCCTGGAGGAAATTTGCCCGCCGGGCTGTCAATCGGAACCCAAATCAACCAAAAACGATTTTCAACAGCAGTTATCTCCGATGGTATATGTGCGTCCGCATGCGCGCTTGCTTGGTTAGGAGGGGAATATAGGTCTATTTCGCCTATAGCTAAAGTTGGTTTTCATGCAGCCTACACTGAAAGCGGGAGTAATTCTGCTGTAACTAGCTCTGGTAACGCGCTCGTTGGCGCTTATCTTGACAGACTTGGTATTAATGACTCGGCAATTTTTTTGCTAACTGCTGCTTCGCCTTCCGATATGCATTGGCTTACAGAGAGTGACGCTAAAGCGCTTAAAATAAGTGTTATTTTCACAGATATGGGAGATACGATGTTAAAAGGGAATTATAAAACTGCGGGATTGGCTGTGATGATTGCCAGTCTGGCGGCACCATCTGCCTACTCGGCTGACCCACTATCTAAAGCCGTCCAGCAGGGGTATGATCATGGATTTCATGACTGTGCGCGAGCACTCGACTTCTACGTTCGATTTGTTCATAAAGATGATTTGTATGCTGACTTAGGTCAATGGGCAACAACCTTACCAAATAATAAGATGTTTTCGTCGACTACTAGTGCGCCATTCCCTGGTGGTAACGCAATTACGACGTTTTCTGCGTCAAAAAACACGGCTGGTAAGTGTGATGTCACGTTTACGGAAGTATTTTATTCCCAAGAGTCCTGTCTTAAAATAAGAGAAAACACATTTAAGGACTGGAAATACTATAGAGACCTAGCAGGGTCTGCAGTATTGGAGGATTCTACTGACGTCGGCGACGATATTATACTAACTAATACGCCGAATAACACTTGTTTGGTGGTCAAGCACGAAGTGGCTACGGACGTGGCTCCCGGATAGCGGCTATAGGAGCCCTCAATTTTGGTGGCTCCCCTTGTCGCGCTACATGGGTCAATCGCAGAGATTACGCATTGAGCCGCTGCCCAAAATCCGCTTTCGTTCGCTACCATCCACGGACTATTTAGGGGATAGATTAGGGGACTGGCACCATGAAACGAAAATTATGGTGTTATTTCAATGTAAGATGGCGGACACCCCGTCCGCCACATCGCAACAGAACTGCGAACATGGCTCAACTCGCCTTGCGCGAGACGGTGAGCGGCAGGTCGAGTTCCACCCGGTCGTGCGTGACCTTCGGCGTGATCCGCCCGCGCTCGCCGCGTTCCAGCCGGACGAGGCCATAGCCGGCCATGGTTCTCAGGGTGCGGGATAGGTTCGACTTCGCCTTGCCAGTGATCCGCGCCAGTTCGTCGAGCGATCCCGGCGCCTGCTCCACGATCACCCGCAACAAATCGCGGTTGCCGGCCGAGAGCACCTTGGCGAAGGACTCCGTCGAGGTGAACCAGACCTTTGGCTCGTCGGGCTTCACGCGTACTTCGCCGCACGCCACCGCCATCGTGCGGGCCTTCATGTCCTCGTAGCTGGCGATGCCCACCTTAAGGGTCGTCATGGGATCACTCCTCTCTCGCGCAACACGGCGTCCACCGTGGTCCAAAAGTCTCCGAGCAGCGTTGCCGCATCCCGGTAGTCGTAGGGCCTGATCGTGCGCAGCCGGTGGCGATGGTCCTGCGGATCGCCGCGCTTCTGCTTCGCCACCGGATGGGCGTTGTCGAAGCCGGCCAACCGCGCGCCGTCCGACCCGTGCAGCGTCAGCGAATAATCCAGGCCATGCGGCTTTGTCGGCGACACGGGCACGCGCGTCACAACGAACCGAACCCAATGGCCACCCTCAGGGTCCACTACGAGCACCTGCCCATCGAGGTCTAGCAGCATATCGAGGGTCGGGTCGCGTGGCTCTCTCACGTCATATGATTATCAGAACGAAGCAACTAATGCAAAGTGGGGCTTTAGGCTGTGACCGGCATTGCCGACGTCGCTCTGAGCGTTGATGTTATTGGCAGTTATGCCTCGAGCGGCATCACCCCGCCACCTGCAATAACGGGTGCGGGAGCAGTTTCTCCGATTGATTTTGCGCTTGAGCCGGCGGGGGCGGCCCTGCGGGGGGCTATCGGGATATGGCGTAGACATAGTGCTAATCATCATCGGTCGTGGCCCGGCACTATACCCTCGAATTCAGTGCTTTGCGGAACGGGTCGAGCCCTTCCGTCAGATGACCTTTGGCCCATAGTGAATATGAGCGGACTACCGTGAGGCCGCGATTCGGAGCCTTCATGCCCGGACGAGCCATGAGCCGCACCGCAGAGGACATCGGGTGGGTTTCCGGGGCCTCGGCGCCGACCCGCGCGCGTTCCGGTTTTGGGAAACCGGCGATGTCTTCGACCCAGTTCGTGGATTCTGTCCGCCGGTTCGACGCCTTCGGCGCCTCGACCCGACAAGCGGCCCTGGGAGGCATCCCCTATCTGATCAACGAATATTGGACCGCCGCCCAGCGCCAGGCCCACAGCTTGCACGAAGTCAGCTACCGTGCGTGTTTCAAGCCTCAACTTCCTGAGTTCTTTATAGAACGTCTTACGGACCCCGGTGACGGAGTCCTGGATCCCTTCATGGGCCGTGGCACGACACCGGTCCAGGCGGCCCTGATGGGGCGTCGGCCCATGGGCAATGACATCAATCCGTTGTCGCTGCTTTTAACACGTCCAAGGATGGCCCCGCCGCCGCTGACTGACGTCGAGAGCCGCCTCGCCGCGGTGACCTGGGATCGGGTGGCTGATTTTAGGGAGGATCTGCTCGCCTTCTATCACCCAACGACCTTGCGGCGGCTGTGCGCGCTGCGGGAATGGCTGATCCGAGAAGCGCCGCTGGACGACATCAACCCAGATCCCGCCACCGACTGGCTGCGGATGGTGGCCATCAACCGATTGACCGGCCACTCGCCTGGGTTCTTCTCGGTCTACACCCTGCCCCCCAACCAGGCCACTTCAGTCGCCAACCAGTTGAAGATCAACCAGAAACGCGGCCAGACGCCTCCGGAGCGGGACATCGCCGCGGTGATCCTGAAAAAGACCCGCCAGTTGATGAGGGATGGTTCGCCTGTGGCCCATCCGCCCGCGATCCTGGGAACCGGCGCGTCCACGAGGCTCGCTCACATTCCCACCGCGTCCGTGGCTCTCGTGGTCACCTCCCCGCCCTTCCTCGACATCGTCCAATACGCCCAGGACAACTGGCTGCGCTGCTGGTTCGCGGGTATCGACGCACGGGCGGTCGAAATCGCCATGCACCGGACCGAGTCGGCATGGGAGACGATGGTCCGATCAACCCTGACGGAGCTGGCGCGCGTGGTGCGGCCTGGCGGTCACGTCGCCTTCGAGGTCGGCGAGGTTCGCGGCGGCAAGGTCTTGTTGGAGCAGGCGGTCTGGCGAGCCGCCGAGGGCTTGCCGTTCGAACGTCTGGCCGTGATGGTGAACCGGCAGGCGTTCACCAAGACCGCCAATTGTTGGGGCGTCGACAACAACACCAAGGGAACCAACACCAACCGGATCGTGCTGTTGGGCCGCCGGTAACCCACTCGCCTTGGGCTCCGGGTTGTGCCATCACTCGTGGCATCGCGAGGACAAGGGAGCTTGGTAATGCAGCTGGCGTTGTTACAGTTTGGGGCCCTCTCGGCGTTGGGCATCTGCGTGATGTTGATTCTGTTGGGCGTCGGCGTGGCCGCCTTTCTGTTCGTCAGCCCCAGGATCCGCGCCTTCAAGCCGAACCTGAAGAAATATTGGTGATCCGAGGACCGGCGAGGTCGCGGACGGGCGCCTTGATTTCGCGCCGATTGCGCTGATAATGATAATCGTTCTCGACTACTCTCGAAAATGGTTCGCCCCTGTCCTCGCTGGCAATTCTCTCCGACCTCGCCGAAACCCCGTATTCCGCGCCTGACGCGGTCGCGCTGGGTGACCAGCGGCGTGGCTTCAGCGGTATGGTCGTTGGTCTGCGGTTTGATGCTCCAGCCCAATCCGGCGGGGTTTCCAATCAGGAACTCGAACGCCGGTTGCTGGAGATGGGCTTTGTCGAAGGCGCCCGGGTCGAGATCGTTCACGAAGGTCTGATCGGCCGCGATCCTATCGCCGTCCGGCTGGACGACATGCGGGTAGCCATGCGCCGCCGCGAGGCGCGCTGCGTCCTCACACGCCCCGGACAATCGGCATGAACATCGCCGTGGCCCCGATCGATCACGCCTCGGTCGCCGCGATCCCGGCTTTGCGCGTGGCTCTGGTGGGTAATCCCAACAGCGGCAAGACCGCCCTGTTCAACGCCCTGACCGGCGCGCGCCAGAAGGTCGCCAACTACGCGGGCGTCACCGTCGAGCGCAAGGAAGGCCGGCTTGTCACACCCGATGGCCAGGCCGTCGTGGTGGTCGACCTACCGGGCACCTACAGCCTGCGCGCCCGTAGCCCCGACGAAGTGGTGACCCGCGATGCGGTTCTGGGCCGCCTGGCGGGAGAGACGCCGCCGGACGTGGTGATCTGTGTGGCCGACGCCACCAACCTTCGCCTGGTGCTGCGTCTGGCCCTGGAACTGCGTTCGGTTGGCCGCCCCGTGGTGCTGGCCCTGAACATGATCGATATCGCCGAGCGCCAGGGGCTCGCCATCGATATGGAAGGCCTGTCTCGAGCCCTTGGCATGCCCGTGCTAGGCACGGTGGCCACGCGCAAACGGGGGATAGAGGCCCTCGTGGAAGCCGCTCGCGCCGCATCCGCCTCAAGCGTGCGAGGCGCGGGCGACGTCTGGCGCGAACCCTCCGCGGCCGACCTGCGCGCGCTTCATCACCAGGCCGAGCAAATCCTCAAGGCCACGGTCAAACCGCCCAAGCGGCCGGACACCTGGACCGGACGCCTGGACGATGTGCTGCTGCATCCCGTTGCCGGCCTCGCGATCCTGCTGGTCCTGCTATTCGTGATGTTTCAGGCGGTGTTCATCGGCGCCAAGCCGATCATGGACCTGATCAGTGGCGGGTTCGCGGCCCTCAGCGCCGGCGTGGCCCAAGTGCTGCCGCCCGGCCTTCTCAAAAGCCTGATCTGCAATGGAATCATCGCCGGCGTGGGCAGCGTGGTGGTGTTCCTGCCGCAGATCGCCATCCTGTTCCTGTTCATCATCCTGTTGGAGGATGTGGGTTATATGGCCCGCGCCGCCTTCCTGATGGACCGGCTGATGGGTTCGGCCGGCCTGCACGGGCGGGCATTCATCCCTCTGCTCTCAAGTTTCGCCTGCGCCATCCCAGGCATCATGGCCACCCGGGTGATCGACCAGAAGCGCGACCGGCTGACGACGATCATGGTGGCGCCGCTGATGACCTGTTCGGCGCGAATCCCGGTCTACACCCTGATCATCTCGGCCTTCATCCCCGGGCGCACGGTGTTCGGGTTCATCAGCCTCCAGGGCCTGGTGTTTTTCGGCCTCTATGTGGCCGGCATCATCAGCGCCCTGCTGGTGGCGGCGGTGATGCGCAAACTATTCTGGCGCGGCGCGTCGGAGCCCTTCCTGATGGAGCTGCCGGCCTACAAGATCCCCGACGCCCTGAACGTGGCCCGAGGTGTCTACCAACGCGCCGAGATCTTTTTGAAGCGCGCCGGCACGATTATCCTCTCGATGATGATCCTGGTCTGGTTTCTGGCCAGCGTGCCCGGTCCTCCAGCCGGCGCCGTGGGGGCGGCCATCAACTACAGCTTCGCCGGCCTGATCGGCCATGTCATCCAGCCGGTGATGGCGCCACTAGGCTTCTCCTGGCAGATGGCCGTCGCCCTGATCCCGGGCATGGCGGCGCGGGAAGTGGCGGTGGGAGCCCTGGCGACGGTCTACGCCGTGTCAGGCGAAGGAACCTCGACCCTTGGCGCCAGCCTCGCGCACCACTGGTCCCTGGCATCGGCCCTGGCCTTCCTGGCCTGGTATGTGTTCGCACCGCAATGCGCCTCGACCCTGGCGGTGGTGAAGCGCGAGACCAACTCCTGGCGGTGGCCGATCATTATGTTCAGTTACATGATCTCGCTGGCCTATATCGCCGCCTTCATCGTCTATCAGAGCGCCGTGGCGCTCGGCGCGGGCTGAGACGATGGCCCAGACGCTGCTCGTCTATCTGATCGTCGCCCTGGCCGCTGGCTGGACGCTATGGTCGTTCGGCTTGCGAGGTTGGTTGCGCCGGCGTCGAGCCGGGCGGCGCACAACGAAAGGCCCCGCGGACGGATGCGGCGACAACTGCGGCTGCGCGGACTGACGAAGCCCTGGACCTTGGCTCGATCCTTTGCCAACGTTCGCCTAGAGCAAACCGCCCTTAAACGGAATCGTTTAAGGGCGGACAATTTGCTCTAGATTCTTAAAGTGTAGAGCGCCGCTCAAGCGAAAACCGGTTCCCACTTTTTCGCGCGGCGCTCTAGCCAAGGAGGAACGGCATGGCTCGCTATGACAATATTCTTCAGACGATCGGTCACACCCCCGTGGTGCGGATCGGTAAGCTGGCCCCGGGGCATGTGAATCTGTGGGTCAAGATCGAGGCGTTCAACCCGTTGGGGTCGGTGAAGGACCGGCTGGCGCTCGGTATCATCGAGGCCGCCGAGGCGTCCGGCGACCTGAAACCCGGCCAGACGGTGATCGAGGCCAGCAGCGGCAACACCGGCATCGGCCTGGCCATGGTCTGCGCCCAGAAGGGCTATCCTCTGGTGGTGGTGATGGCCGAAAGCTTCAGCATCGAACGCCGGCGCCTGATGCGCTTTCTGGGCGCCAAGGTGGTTCTGACGCCGGCCGCCCTTCGCGCCATCGGCATGGTGGAAAAGGCCAAGGAGCTGGCCGCCGCCCACGGCTGGTTCCTGACTCGCCAGTTCGAGAACCAGGCCAATCCCGACATGCACTCGCGCACCACGGCGCGGGAGATCATCGACGACTTCAAGGATGTTGGCCTCGACTATTGGGTCACCGGCTATGGTACGGGCGGCACCCTGACAGGAGTTTCGCGGGTGCTGGCGGCCGAAAGCCCAGCGACCAAGATCATCGTCTCCGAGCCCGACACCGCTCAGTTGCTGGCCAGCGGCCAGATCCAGGCCCGGAACGCCGACCATTCGCCAGCCGGCGCTCACCCGGCCTGGGCGCCGCATGTGATGCAGGGTTGGACGCCCGATTTCATCCCCTTCAACACCCAGGGCGCCGTCGATCTGAAAGTTATCAACCAGCTGATCCCGGTCACCGGCCCGCAAGCCATCAAGGGCAGCGAGGATCTGGCCAAGCACGAGGGGATTTTCGTCGGCATTACCTCGGGCGCCAATTTCGCCTGCGCCTTGCTGGTGGCTGAGACAGCGCCGGCCGGCGCCCACATTCTCTGCATGCTTGCCGATACCGGCGAGCGCTACCTCAGCACCCCCCTGTTCGCCAACATCCCCACCGATATGACCGAGGAAGAAGTCTCGATCCTGAAGTCGACGCCGATCGGGGCGCCGGCCGCCTGAAATCAGGCTTGCAGAAAACGCTTCAACACATTGCGGGTGATCCGCGTCACGAACGGATCGCCCGCCGCGAGACCGTGGGCCCATTCGGTGGTCCCGGCGTTGAACACCTCGCCCTTGCCCTTTTTGAACGAAGCCATCACCGCGTGGCCGCGCAGCATTCGGGCCTGGGACTCGGCGCCCGGGTCGCCGTGAGCGATCTCGGCGACCACTTCCAGCATTTCGGGGGGAATCAACGCTCGATAGGGGCTTGGGCTCTCGGCGAAGGCGGCCGGCGCCATGGCGATGATCTCCAGACTGGCCGGCGTTCCCAGCCGCGCCACCGGCGCCGGCAGGCCATCCTCGCCCACGGTCAGAGGGCAGCCGTCGTTTTCGTAGCCCACCAGGGGCAGGGCGTCGCCGAACACGTCGCCGTAGTAGAGATCGCAGCCTTCCAGCGCCCAGTGTCTGTCCCGGTAGACCGTATAGCCGCCAGCGCCGCGCGCCGCGCACAAACCCAGTCGGTGATACCCGCCGAACAGAAAGGACAGGCCTGTAGTGGCCGCCTCGGGCCAATCGAAAGCGGGGTGGGACCAGAGGTGGGTTCCCTGGGTGGGATCGACGGACGCCACGGGGTCGGCTTCGAAACCCTTCCACTTGTGACAGACCAGGGTGCGGCCTTCGTCCTCCCAGCGCACCTTCCAGAAAGCGGTATTGCCGGAAAAACACGCCAGCCGCTCGCCGTTCTCGATGAAGCCGTCGATGGCCCGGCGCTGCGGACCCGACCAGTATTCACTGTGGCCGGCGAGAATGACCACGTCATGGTCGTCCAGCGCCGCTGAATCTACATCCAGATCGTGATCGGTCAGATAATCGAGCGCTATCCCCTCTTCCTCCGCCCAGCGGACGAAGTGATGTTCCCATTTGTTCAGATAGCCCGCCGAACCGTCATACGGGCTCTGGCCGTGGGCGCGGGACCAGGCCGGGTCGGCGCCGGCCCAGGGCCGCTCCTCGAAGTCCCGCTTGCGGCCGTTGACCAGCCTGGGCATATCGGCCGGCGCGGCCAGTAACAGCGGCGGAAACGGCCGCTGTGTCGACAGTCGCCCGATGGCGCCGGCCATGGCCTCGGGAAGCGTCGCGCGACGGCTCATCAGAGCCTCCACATCGGCGTAGGCGCTGGCCCCACCCCAATAGTTATAGGCGTGCAGGGTGTTGGTGGTCAGGACCAGCACGGCCTTTGACGTCGGCGCGCCCCTGGCCGCTTTCACGCAGACGAAGTGGTGAGCGGCGACGCCCTCGGCGTCGGTCAGCACAATATCGTAGTAGCCACTGGCCCATTCCGCTGGAATCTTGACCTCGGCCGCCGCTGGCCACCCACAGCCGTCGCGGTCCGCATGATCTGTCCGTAGATAATTCCCGACCATCACCTCGGATCGCATGACAATGATTCTCTCCCGGCCGATCCTGGCGATTTCCAGTCCGCATCGGGACGTCTCCGAAGAGGCGTGCAGCAGGAAGGACTCTCCGGGAAACAGGCTGAGGCGATCGATATAACAAGCGGGCATCGGCCTAGTTGGACCTTTCCGGTGGCCTTACGCTCACATGTCCGGCCTGCCGGGCGGCGAGGTCGGCCGCCTCAGCTATCAGGGGTCCATGCGGCGCCCTTATCAAGCCGCCTCGCGGTGCGTCTACGTCGTGAATCAGCACCAAGGCGACGGCGATCAGGACAAACAGAATCGTGGAGGCCACCCTGTGCCGATGCGCGCCTGCCTCCAAACCGTAGCCGCAAATCCCGGCGGTCGCGAAAGCGCAGAATGTCACGGCCCAGATGATCGCCATGGGCACTGTCGCTTCCCGCGCGGCGGCGCGCGTTGAGGCGAGATCGAACATCTCATTGGTCGCGGACAGAACCACCGTGGCCAAGGCGGCGTTGGCGGGTCTGGTCAGAGCCTGACCCGTCTCGCGCCAGATATCATCCTGAAGGTTGGACGTGCGCCGGACCGCTTCGCTCAGCCGGCTCGGGTTGTCGCCGGCGTTGAAGAAATCCAGACGCGCGCGGGCATAACGAACCATCAGCGACTCCAGCCGGGCGTCCGAGGGAGCCCCCAGCAACTGATCGCGCAGATAGACCGTCGACATGGCGTTGGCCTCCGAGACCACCAGCGCGCGCCGTGTTTCATATCGCTCGGTAGCCATCGAAAAAGTGAAGCCCATCAGCAGACCCAACAGCCCAAGGGCGCCCGCCGCCAGGAACCCGGCGCCCGCGGGATCGGGTGGCGCCTGGCGCGTGATCAGGCGATGAGCCTGACCGCCAAGTTCGGCGGCCAGGGGCAGGCCCAGGACAAAACCAATCACGATCAGCCATGGCATCGGTGTTTCATCCATTCCTGTTCTCTGGCCTGTTCTCTGGCCTGTTCTCTGGGGACCATGCCCGCGAAGCCCGTTGCCCCTCGCCCGGCTTCGCGCGATGAGGATGTCGGGTTTCGCCATGACCCCGTCGTCTGGAGATCGCCATGTCGCCAACTCACCGCAAGCTTGCCTGGTTCGCCCTCACGGCCCTGACCATGTCGGCTCTTGCCGCCCCAATTTCAGTTGTCGCCCAGGACGGGCCTCTAGGCGCCACCGCGCCGGGAAATGTGTTCATCAGCCCTCCTGGCCGGCCCTTCCGCGCCAAGGCGGACGCGCCCTACCCGGTCATTGACTGGTTCAAACTGGCCGATGCCAACGGCGACGGCAAGATTGACCACGCCGAGTTCATCGCCGACAGCATGGCCTTCTTCAAGCTTCTCGATCGTAATGCAGACGGCGTCATCAGCCCTCAGGAAATCGCCTACTACGAACAGAGGATCGCCCCCGAGGTGCTGGGCCTGCGGGTCGAAATCGGCGGTCGCGGGACGGTTGTGGCCAAACCCCTCCTGTGGCTCGCCCAGGGTATCCCCGGCGGCCAGGGCCCAGGCGGCGAGGGAAGCTTCCGACCTGGGGGAGCCAGTGGCCCGGGGGGTTCCGTTGATCCGGGAGCGGGTCAGGACCCGGGTCCGGAATCGGATCCTCGTTCAAAGCCCTATGACGCCTCTGGCGCCGGGGCGTCACCCTACAGCTTCTTCGATGAGCCGGAACCGGTCGCCGCGGCCGATATCAACTTTCGGGGCCTCATCGAGAAAAGCGATTTCGTGAGGCTTGCCGAAGCCCATTTCGCCAACCTTGACAGCCGCCATGTGGGCTATCTCACCCTGGATATCCTCCCTGAGACGCCGGTGCAGCGCCGATTGAAACATGGCCGCCGGCGCGGTCGCTGAGGTTGGGGGAGGCTATCGCACCGACGTGGCGGGCTCGTCACACCCATTTCGCACCACATCCCGCTTCGGTCCGCCCAGAAGCACCACGCCATAGGATTTTGCCATGGAACGGGGCGATCCCCGCTCCACGACGCCCAGCGGCCGCACTATCGTGAAACAGCGCCGCAGGGCCACCGGATCGATCCGGCGTTGAAGCTCAACCAGCAGGCCGGGCTTGGTGACATCGGCCCAGGCGCCTCGCCGCAGGCCGCTCCAGCGGGCGCGCTCGTTGATCTGCAGGATCGGCGCGACTATGGCCGGTTCGTCGGCCAACTGGGCGGCCAGACCGTAGCTTGTGGTGGCCATCCATCCGGCGTCGGTCTTGACGCGCATGGCCTCGATTTTTCTGGCGAAACCCGGCCATCCGCGGATCGGGCCGGCCGGATCGAACGGAATCGAAACACCGACCAGCGGCAGGCTGACATAGAGGGAGGCAATCGCGGCGGCGGATAGGCCAAACACGGGAACCAGCGCGCGCAGATATGCCCAGCCAGGTCCTGGCCGTTTCGCGGCGAATGCGGCGCAGATCACCAAGGCCGGATAGACCGGCGCGGGCCAATGGGCCTGAATGCGGTCATGCAGGCTGTGGAGCAGCAGATAGCCAATGAACGGCGCGCTGGAGGCAATGAAGGGGGCCAAGCTTGGCCCCGATCCAACGCCTTTCCAACCGCGAACGGCTAGCCGTCCGAGGAACACAACCAACAGCGGATTGATCAACAGCGCCTCGGTGAGGACGAACTCGACCAGATAGCGTGGCGCCAAGCGATGCGGCGCTATCCGTCCGAATTGTTTGATCAGGGTCAGCCACTGATGGTCGGCGTTCCAGCACAGGTTGAGACCAAACAGACTCGCGGCCACAAGCAAGGACAGCCAAGGACCCGGGGTCCGCAGGCTTGCGCGTCCGGCAGGACCGCAGGCCAGCCAGATCAGCAAACCCGGTCCCAGGAACAGAGCCGAATATTTAGACAGCGTCGCCAGGCCGGCCGCGACACCGGCCGCGGCCCACCAACCCAGGGATCGGCGATCCAAGGCTTTCAAAGCCGACCACAGCGTCAGAATCCAGAACAGGGCGGCGGAGGCGTCGGGAACAGCCAGGAACCCGCCGGCCGCCACGAGAGGCATGGCGTTGTACCAAACGCCCGCTCTCCGCGCGTCGGCATCCGTCCCGCCAGCCAGCCGCGCGAGGTCGAAAACCACCAGGCTTGAGACTGCGCAACTGATGATCGGCAGAAGCCGGACACCCAGCGGAGTGTCACCCACAAGGTGGACACCCAGCCATATCCACCAGGATACCATCGGCGGATGGTCGTAGTAACCAAGCGCGGGAACCTGGGCCCAAAGCCGGTAATAGGCCTCGTCCTCGGTGAGATGCAGGCTGGCCGCGAGGAAAAGCCGGATCGCGAACAGAACTGAAATCAGGCCGATGAGACCCCATGGCGGGGCGTCAATCCGCGATCGGGGTTTACCAGACGGCGACGGAGGTGCTGACATAATTCCACGCCGCGCCGGAGGCGGCGCCGGCGACGCCGGCCAGCCACCAGATCGGTGTATGTTCGTGCACCAGGTTGGCCACGGCCACATTGGCCAGCAGGCCCACGCCACAGAGTGCGCAGAACCTCAGATAGCCGGTCAACAACTTCATCCCGCGCAGGCGGCGGTCGCGATAGGTCACCGAATTGTTGACCAGGAAATTCGTCGTCATGGCGGTCATCGCCGCGATACCTTGGCTGATGATGAATTCCAGCCCCGCGGCGCGTCCAGAATAGAGCACCGCCATATGCACGGCGACACCGCCAAGGCCCACCATAGCGAACATCAGAAAGCGCGTCGGCAGCAAGTTTCCAGTCAGTTTGGTCAAGATCAGTCCCAGATATTCGATGATTACGCGTTCGTCCATTTTACTGTGACCGGCTTGGCGCTCGGCAAAAATATAAGGAAATTCCATAATCCTCGGTGGTGATCGCTGGGATGCGATGATGTCAAATAGGATCTTGAAACCATCATTGGTGAGGTCGGGCGCGACCGTCTCGATCAAATCGCGGCGGATCATGAAAAACCCGCTGACCGGGTCACTGACCTCTACTTTCAGTACGGCCCGGGCCAAAATATTGGCCAGTCGGCTTCCGGCCTTTCGAACCGGGGTGAGGCCATTCTCAAGTCCTGAAGACGTCAGGAATCTGCTGCCGATCGCCAGATCGGTCTCGCCGGATTTCAGACTCGCCAGCATGCGAGGCAATACCGTTTCGTCGTGCTGAAGATCCGCGTCTATCACGCCGATGAACGGCGCGGCGCTCGCCAACGCACCCTCCAGAACGGCGCCCGCCAGACCCCGCCGCCCCACTCGTTTGAGGCAGAGTATCCTTGGATCGCACGCCGCCATCGCCCTGACGGTCTCGGCCGTGCCATCGGGTGAATTGTCGTCAACGAAGATAGCCTGCCAAGCGATGCCGGTCAGGGCGTGCTTGAGGCGGTCGATCAACGGCGCGATGTTGTCGCGCTCATTGTAGGTGGGGATCACCACCGTAAGCTCACAGCTTTCCATCAAGGCCGGATCGCGCTCCAAAATCGTCAGCGCGCCGATGTATCGGCCTGCCCGCTCGCCCACTAGACTATTCTCTACCAATAGGCTCACCGTGTCTGTTTACGGCGCTCGCTTTGCAAGGTTGAAGGAATTCGTGATCGACGGTCAAATCCTGGTCGACGCCCGCGGTCACCGGTGCCCGATTCCGACTCTAAGGCTTCGGCGCGCGAGCGAAGCAGCCGCTCCAGGCGCCGTGTTATGCCTCTTGGCCGACGATCCGATGGCGCGAATAGATGTGCCTCACTTTGCGAATGAAGCGGGCCTTGAAGTGCTGCAAATCTACACGGTTGGAGCGGTCGTTTCCGTATGGATTCGAAAACCGCCAACCGGGTCGTGAACAGGTTCAAATAGGGCGCGGCGCGCCGTTGGGGGGAACGACGCGCCGCCAGGATGACTGATCCTGGTTGACGCCGCCGTAGCGAGGGACGGGAAAGCGCGACGGCAATCAACGTCTTCGGTCTAGGATCACACGCCTGAACCGGAGATGAACAGTACCTTACGATTTGGTTAGATAGCGCCAACGCCCTCCAATGCCCCAATATCGGCGGCGGAAAATCCCCAACTTTCCAGCGCCGTGCGGTTGTGCGCGCCGATGGCCGGCGGCGGTCCCGCGATGGCGCCAGGGGTGGCGGAGAACCTTGGCGCCGGCGCCGGTTGGATAACGCCATCGATCTCGACGAAAGTCTGGCGAGCCACGTTATGGACGTGCCGGGGGGCTTCATCGAGGCTCAGCACCGGTCCGAAACAGACGTCGGTGCCGGCCATGATCTCGCACCATTCGTCGCGGGTCTTGCCGACGATCGCCGCCGCCAGTTTTTCACGCAGCGACGGCCATTGGGTGCGGTCCATCTGCGCCTTGAAGGCCGGATCGTCGATGCCGGTCTTCTCCAGCAGTAGGGCATAGAACTGCGGCTCGATCGAACCAATGGCAATCCATTCGCCGTCGGAGCACTGGTAGGTGTCGTAGAAGTGAGCCCCACCATCGAGCAGGTTCGAACGGCGCGTGTCGCTCCAGGCCCCGGCCGCCTTGAACCCGTAAAACATCGCCATCAGCGAGGCGGCGCCGTCGCTCATCGCGCAGTCGATCACCTGGCCCTGGCCAGTGTCCCGAGCGTGGATCACACCCGCCAGCAGGCCGAACGCCAGATAGAGCGCGCCGCCGCCGAAGTCGCCGACCAGATTGAGTGGCGGGATCGGCTTTTCCGCTGTGCCGATCGCTCCAAGGGCGCCGCTGATGGCGATATAGTTCATGTCATGACCAGCCGCCTGGGCGTAGGGGCCCGTCTGGCCCCAGCCGGTCATCCGGCCGAACACCAGCTTTGGGTTGCGCGCCAGGGCGACATCGGGTCCAAGGCCGAGCCGCTCCATCACCCCGGGCCGGAAACCCTCGAAAACCGCGTCGGCGGTTTCCATCAGCTTGAGACAGGCCTCTACCGCCGCCGGCGATTTCAGGTCGAGCGCCACCGATTTGCGGCCGCGCGCGGTGATGTCGGTCTTGGCGGCGCGTCCAGGACCTTTGCGGTCGATCCGCACCACGTCGGCGCCGAGGTCAGACAACAGCATGCCGCAGAACGGGCCTGGCCCGATGCCGGCGAATTCCAAGACCTTGAGGCCCGATAGCGGTCCTTGGCTCATGATGGGGTTCCTCTTCAGTGTTTTGACCGTTTCTAACACACAGCCCCTGCCCTATCGTCATGCAAGGGCCGACTGTCTTTCGGTGGCGGGCGTTGAGCGTTAGTGTGCCGAAGGACAGGCGCGCCTCGGGGGGCTGATCGTGGAACCGGATATCCAAGGCGGCGGCGCAACGCAGCTCTATGCCCCGATCATCGCCATCGCGGTCGCCGTGGCCGTTGTGTTGTGGCGCAACCGCCGGCCGCAAAAGCTGCGAATGGAACGCCTGTGGGTGCGGCCGATGCTGTTCGCCTTGATCATAGCCGCCAACCTCGCGGCTTCGCCAGCGCCGCTAACCGCGGTGAGCCTCGGTCTCTTTTCTATCGCGGTGGTGGTCGGCGCGGGTCTTGGCTGGCAAAGGGGCCGTTTCATGCACATTGAGGTCGATCCCGAGACCCATGCGGTCACATCCCGCGCATCGGTGGTGGGCGTCGTTTTCATTGTCGCTATCCTGGCTATCCGGATGGTTCTGCGCGGCTCCGCTCTGGAAGGCCACGCGGCGCTCGGCGTTCCAGCGATAGCGATCACCGACGCACTCGTTCTGTTGCTGGGCGGGATGATCATCACCCAGAATTTGGAGATGTGGTTGCGCGCGCGAAGGTTGCTTGAGGCGGCTCGGGCGGCGAAATCGCCAGCCGGAACGGTCGCCAACTAGCGGCCAGCGGGGGGGAGACTGTTGTGGTGAGGATTTTCACGGCCCTGGCGCTCATCAGCGGCCTCGCGGTCGGCGCGCCCGTTCTGGCGGAACCGCCCCCGCCCGAAGTCTATGGCAAGCTGCCCGCCATAACCAATGTCCATCTCTCGCCCTCGGGCGATCGCTACGCGTTCATCGCCGATCACGAAGGCGCCCGGCGGCTCTATGTGCTCACATCCGACGACAAGCCGCTTATCGTCATGCCCATCGGCGACAAGAAGTTGCTCGACCTGACGTGGGCTGGAGAGGATCATCTGATGGTTCACCTCTCCACCACAGTCAATGTCGGACCGGATTTCACTGTGTCCAAGATGGAGCTGTCGTCTGTATTCATCCTGAACGTTGATGCGAAAAAATTGATATTCATCTTTCAGAAACATGATCGGGTCAATCATGTCGTGTTCGGTCAGTTTGGAGCCGCAAAAATTGGTGATCAGTGGTTTGGGTATTTTGGTGGACAAACCTATGAAGAGGTACGCGGGGGTAACGGGGATGTAGAATACTCCAACACCGAGACGGACGGCGGTGTGATCTATATTAACACCGACCTCTACCGAGTGAATTTGGATACCGGCGCGCTCGCACTTGTCGCCAAGGGTGAGCTTGGCAGTGACGGCTGGCTGGTCGGACCGAAAGGAGACGTGGTCGCCCGCGCCCTGCAGAACCAGAAATCGGGCGCCTGGCGGGTGATGACCGGAAGCGCCGGCGGACGTCTACTCGCCAGTGGAAACGCCAAGCTCAGCGGCGTCGATATCATGGGCCTGGGCCGGACCGGAGACAGTATCCTGATCAGCCATGCGGGCGAGCAAGGCGCGGTCATCGAAGATATACCCTTTACGGGCGGCCCCGCGAAAATGGTCCTCGACGGCGAGTCCACGGAGAGTCTGATCCAGGACGGCGCCACCGGTCAATGGATCGGCCAAATCTCGGACGGTGATCAGCCTGCCTACAGCCTGTTTTCTCCAGACAAAGACATCAAGGTTCGAGCCGCCCTCAAGGCCTTCCCCGGTTATATGACTCGCCTGACCTCCTGGAGCGATGATTTCAACCGAATGGTGGTGTTCACCGATGGAAAGGACGATTCAGGGACCTACTGGCTGGTCAATATCGCCTCCAAGTCGGCCAATCCGATCGGCGCGACCTATCCGAAGGTGGGACCCAAGGACTTCGGTCCGGTGCGCATGGTGGACTACAAGGCTGCTGACGGCCTGGCGCTGAGGGGTGTCCTGACCCTGCCGCCAGGGCGGAATCCGAAGAACTTGCCTCTGGTGGTTATGCCCCACGGAGGTCCCTGGGCGCGCGACTATCCAGGTTTCGACTATTGGGCCCAGGCCTATGCGGCGCGCGGTTACGCCGTCTTCCAGCCCAACTTTCGCGGCTCCGATGGCTATGGCGCGGCGTTGCGGGACGCGGGGCGCGGCGAATGGGGCGCCAAGATGCAGACCGACATATCCGACGGGGCCGCGGAACTGGCGAGGCAGGGAATTGTGGACCTTAAGCGCGCCTGTATCGTGGGGTGGAGCTATGGCGGCTATGCCGCACTCGCCGGCGTTACCCTGCAACACGGGCTCTATCGCTGCGCGGTCTCCATGGCGGGGGTCAGCGACCTGCCGCGCTTCTACACCTATCTGGGTAACGAGGATGGCCCCGACAGCGTCGGGACGCGCTTCTGGAAGCGCTTTCTTGGCGACCGTTCGCGCTGGCGCGGCATCTCCCCGGCCAATCTGGCGGCGCGGGCCGACGCGCCGATCCTGCTGATACACGGCAAGGACGATACGGTGGTTCCCATTGATCAAAGCGATGCGATGGAGCATGCCCTAAAGGACGCCGGCAAGCCGGTTGAGCGCTTGACGCTAAGCGGCGCCGATCACTGGCTGCTGCGAGAGGACACCCGCATCGCGATGCTCAAGGCTTCGGTGACCTTCGTCGAGAAATACAACCCAGCCGATCCCGTCACAGAACCGCCCATGGAGGGTCGCTAGGGCCGTCCAGGCTAGAAGCCGCGGCGGAATCCGGGTCGCGATCCGACGCCCGGCCTGGGCTTTACGACCACGCGCTTAGGCGGAGGCGGTGATGGTGGAGGCGGGGGGAGTGGCGGCGCCCAGGGCGACAGTTGCGGCGCGGCGGCCGGCCCCTTGGCGAGATTGGCCAGTTCCTTGAGGATTTTCTCGGCCGCGCCAAGCCGCTGCTCTGGGGTTTCCCATTCGCCCTTGATCACCACCTTCTGGTCCGGACGCAGCCGCCACACCTGGGCATTGCGCTGTATGAAGGCCACAAGGCTGGCGGGATGGGCGAAATGATCGGCGCGGAAACCCACCACGGCGCCCTTGGGACCGACATCGATCTTCGACACATTGGCTTCGCGGCAGAGCCCCTTGATCGCCACGACCTTCAACAGATGATCGGCCTCATCCGGCAGGGGGCCGAACCGATCGATAAGTTCGGCGGCCAGGGCTTCGCGGTCATCCGAACGTTCCGCTTCGGACAATCGGCGATAGAGGGCCAGGCGCACGTTCAGGTCGGGGACATAGGCCTCGGGTATGAGTACCGCCGCGCCGGTGTTGATCTGCGGCGACCATCCCCGGTCGAGAGACAGGTCCCGCTCTCCGTCGACGTTGGGTTTGGCCTTGAGTTCGGCCACCGCGTCTTCAAGCATCTGCTGATAGAGTTCGACGCCGATCTCGCGGATATGGCCTGACTGTTCATCGCCTAAGAGATTGCCCCCGCCCCTGATATCGAGGTCGTGGCTGGCCAACTGGAAGCCGGCCCCCAGACTGTCGAGAGATTGCAGAACGTGGAGTCGTTTTTCAGCCAATGGGGTGATCGGCCGCCCGTAGGGCGTGGTCAGATAGGCGTAGGCGCGGGCCTTGGCCCGGCCCACCCTGCCCCGCAGCTGATAGAGTTGGGAGAGGCCGAACATGTCGGCCCGGTGAACGATCAGGGTGTTGGCCGTCGGCACGTCCAGGCCCGATTCGACGATGGTCGTGGATAGCAGCACGTCGTACCGGCCGTCGTAAAACGCGGTCATCACATCCTCCAACTGGGTCGGCGCCAGTTGGCCGTGTCCGACGACATATTTTATTTCCGGAACCTGTTCGGTCAGGAATTTTTCCAGATCTGGCAGATCCTTCAAGCGCGGCGCCACATAGTAGGCCTGACCGCCGCGATATTTCTCGCGCAACAGCGCTTCGCGGATCGATACGGGATCCCAGGGCGTGACGTAGGTGCGCACCGCCAGCCGGTCGACCGGCGGCGTGGCGATGATCGACATCTCGCGAATGCCCGATAGGGCCATCTGCAGGGTGCGCGGGATCGGCGTCGCCGTCAGGGTCAGCATATGGACCTCGGCGCGCAGGGCCTTCAGAGCCTCTTTATGCTTGACTCCGAAGTGCTGCTCTTCGTCGACGATGACCAGCCCCAGGTCCTTGAACGCCACCTGTTTGGACAGCACCGCATGGGTGCCGATGACGATCTCGATCTCTCCCCTGGCCAGTCCGGCGCGGGTTTCATTGGCTTCCGCGACCGGCACCAGCCTCGACAGCCGCCTGATCCGTACAGGCCATCCCTGGAACCGCTGGGTGAACGTCGAATAGTGCTGACGCGCCAGCAGGGTGGTCGGGCAGACCAGAGCCACCTGGCGCCCGCTCATGGCCATCACGAAGGCCGCTCGTAGCGCGACCTCGGTCTTGCCGAAGCCCACGTCGCCACAGATCAGCCGGTCCATCGGCCGCCCGGACGCCAGGTCGGCCAGCACGTCGTGAATGGCGTTCAGCTGGTCGTCGGTCTCGTCGTAGGGGAAGCGCGCGCAGAACTCGTCGAATAGGCCGTGCGGCGGGTCCACCTCCTCAACACTCTTGGTGGCCCGGGCGGCGGCGATGGCGATCAGGCCCTCGGCCATGTCGCGCAGCTTCTCCTTGGCCTTTGCCTTACGCGACTGCCAGGCGGCGCCGCCCAAACGATCGAGCTGGGCCCCCTCCCCGTCCGCGCCGTAGCGCGTGAGAAGATCGATGTTCTCGACCGGCAGATACAGTTTGGACTCGGCCGCGTAGTGCAGTTCCAGGCAGTCGTGCGGCGCCTCCATCACCTCAAGGGTCTTTAGGCCCTCGTAGCGGCCGATACCGTGATCGACATGAACCACCAGATCGCCAGGTGTCAGGGCGGAGGCTTCGGCCAGGAAGTTCGAGGCCCGTCGACGCCGGCGTGGGCGCGCCAGGCGGTCGCCCAGGATGTCGGTCTCGGAAATCACCGCCAGGGCGTCGGTTTCGAAGCCGGTCTCCAGCGGAAGCACGCAACGCTGCGGCTTCTTCGGGTCGGCGGCCTTGGCGGCCTGCCAATAGGGCGCCAGGGAAATGCCCTTCAGCCCATGGTCGGCCAGCATCGAACCCAGGCGGTCGGATGAACCCTCCGACCAGGATGCGAACAATACCCGTTTGCCGGCCGCCGCCAGCCGTCGCGCATGATCGGCCGTGGCCTCGAATAGATTGACGCTGTCCTGCGCCCGCTCGCCGGCGAATGACCGCCCGAGCTTGGCGCCCATATCGACGGTTCCTGGCGACGACTCGCCCTGGAACGGATTGAACGAACGGCTTGGCCGATCGCCCAGACGCTCGTCCCATTCGCGGGCTGTCAGGTAGAGAGTATCGGCGGGCAGAGCGCGATAGTGGGTTTTGAGTTCGGTTTGGTTGCGGGCCTCAAAGGCGTCGGCGATCACCGCCAGCCGCTCATCTCGCGCCTCGCGCGCCAAATGATCGACGCCCATCAGAACCCGATCGGGCAGATAGTCGAACAGGGTCTCCAGCCGTTCGTAAAACAGCGGTAGCCAGTGCTCCATACCGGCGCGTCGTCCGCCTTCGCTGACGGTGGCGTAGAGCGGGTCGTCTCCCGGCGCGCCAAACGCCGCCAGATAGCCTGAGCGGAATCGGGCGATGGCGGCGGCATCGAGCAAGGTCTCGCTGACGGGACGAAGGTCGACGGCCTTCAACTGTTTGGTTGATCTCTGAGTTTCGCGATCAAACGACCGAATCGATTCGAGGGTGTCGCCGAACAGATCCAGACGAACCGGCTCCTCGGCCGACGGAGGGAACACATCGATCACACCGCCGCGTACGGCGAACTCGCCCCGCTCGGACACTGTCGAGGCCCGTTGATAACCGTTGACCGCGAAATAACGTTCCAGATCGGCGATATCGACTCTGGCGCCCACTGTCGCCGCATAGCCGGCCGCGGTGACCGAAGCCCGCGGCGGCACGCGCTGCATCAGCGCCGGCGCGGTGGTGACCAGGAGCGCCGGGGCCTTGGTGTCCAGGCCTCGCGCCAGCCGCGTGAGGGTCGCCATCCGCAGAGCGGCGAGGCCCGCCGAGGGCCCTACGCGGTCATAGGGGAGACAGTCCCAGGCCGGGAACGAGATGATTTCGATCTCCGGCGCGAAAAACGTCATGGCGTCGCTGAATGCCGACGCCCGCGAGCCGTCCCGGGCCACGAACACGGTCAGGCCGCCGCGGGCGCGGGCGATGTCGCTCATCACCAGGGCGTCGAAGCCCTCAGGCGCGCCGGTCAGGGCCAGCGCCCCGCCATCGCCGGTGATCATCTTCATATCCGATTGCTGAGACAGGACGGCGGCCTCGGCCTAACCGCCCTGGGGGGCGGTGGATTCACCCGGCCTGAAGGCCCGAAGTTGGGCCATAAGGTCGTCGTCGAATTCGCTTGGGACCTCAAGCGAGCCGAGAATCCAACCATAGATGTCGTGGTCGGATTGTTCCAACAAGGCCTCGAACCGATCCAGTTCGTCCACCGACATCGACCGTGCATATTGATCCGAGAACGGCCCGAGAATCAGGTCCGCCTCGCGAAAGCCCCGGCGCCAGGCGCGGAACCTGACTCTGTTCAAACGTGTCTCGTGCATGGAGGCCGGCGGTATAGGACCGAGTGGCGGCCGACGCCAGAGGGCCGAGGTCTCAAAGGACTCCGGCCTATGCTTCCGGATCGCGGAAATAGGGTTCCACCTCGCCCTGGAGCTTCAGGGTCATCGGCTTGCCCTGACGGTTGACCGTGGTCCCGACGGTCAGGCGAACCCAACCCTCACTGACACAGTACTCGTCCACATTGGTCTTCTCGACGCCCTTGAACCGGACGCCGACACCGCGCGCGAGCACCTCGGCGTCGTGGTGGGGGCTGCCTGGATCTATGGCCAGGCGGTCTGGAGGCGTGTCGCTCATAGCTGTCGAAACCGTTCGCGCGTTGAATGAGTTGGTGTGGCGGGTTGATACAGAGCGCGGACGCGCGGGTCCATCCCGGCTTCGCGACGCCCGCGCCGACGTCCGTTGGATCGGCTATGGTTGGTTGATGAGGCCTGAAATTCTATTTCCGATGTTTGGCTCGATCACTTCGCTGAAGGGCGTCGGCGAGCGGGTCGCGCCTTTGCTGGAACGGGTGGCGGGGCCACTCGTGCGCGATCTGATTTTCCTGTCCCCTCAGGGAATCATCAAGAGACCTGCCAGATCCGTCATCCAGGCGGTCGAGGGCGAGGTTCAAACGCTCACAGTCACCGTTGAGTCCCATCAGAAACCCGCCAGGCCCGGACAACCTTGGAGAATTCGGGTCTTCGATGACACCGGATTCCTGTTCCTGACTTTCTTCAAGGGCCATGGTCCACACCTCGAACAGCGCAATCCGGTGGGCGCCGTGCGCATAGTCAGCGGCAAGGTGGAGCGGGACCGGCTGGGCGCCACGCCCCAGATCACCCACCCGGACTATCTGATCCCCGAGGACCGCGGCGTCGAGATTCCGGCGGTAGAGGCGGTCTATCCGACGACGGCGGGCCTACCCTCGCGCGCCGTCCGGCGATTTGCCGGATTGGCGTTGCAACGGGCGCCTGAGCTTTCTGAGTGGCACGATTCGGCCTGGCTGCGACGGCAGGCCTGGCCAAGTTGGCGGGAGGCGCTGCGCCTGTTGCACAATCCCACCGGTGAAGGTGATCTGTCTGCCCAATCGCCCGCCAGGCGGCGGCTGGCGTTCGATGAGCTGGTCGCCCATCAACTGGCCTTGGCCGAACGCAAGAGCGTCCGACGCCAGACCCCCGCCCCTATCATCGCCCCCAGCGAGCTCGCCCGCGCCGCGCGGGAGGCCCTGCCGTTCCGCCTGACCGCCGCCCAGGAACGCGCCCTTGCCGACATACGCGCCGATCTGGCGTCCGGGAGCCGCATGACCCGGCTCCTGCAAGGCGACGTCGGAGCCGGCAAGACGGTCGTTGCATTGCTCGCGATGATGGATGTCGCGGCTACGGGCCTGCAGTCCGTTCTGATGGCTCCAACGGAGATCCTGGCCCGCCAGCATCATGACACCATCGCCGGTCCCCTGGCGGCCCAGGGAATCAACACCGTTCTCGTCACCGGTCGCGGAACGCGGGCCGAGCGCGAGGACCGACTTGCGGCTCTGCTGTCCGGTAACGCTCTGGTGGCGGTAGGGACCCACGCCCTGTTTCAAGAGGGGGTGACCTTCAAGGCGCTCGGTCTGACCATCATCGACGAACAACACCGGTTCGGGGTCTCCGAGCGCGGACGGCTGCGGGCCAAGGGCGAGTCGGCCCATCTTTTGGCGATGTCCGCCACGCCGATTCCCCGCACGCTGGAACTGACCCTCTACGGCGATCTGGACGTTTCCAACCTGGACGAAAAACCCCCCGGCCGCAGGCCGGTCGCCACCCGCGCCGCGCCAATGCGCCGGCTGGTCGAGGTGGTCGATCGGTTGAAACAGGCCGTCGCCAACGGCGCCCAGGCTTTCTGGATATGCCCGCTGGTGGCCGAGTCCGATCTCCTGGATCTGGCGGCGGCCGAGGCCCGCTACACTGAACTCAAGGCCGTGTTCGGAGACCGGGTTGGCCTAATTCACGGCCGCCTGCCCGGTATCGAGAAGGACGCGGTCATGGCGCGGTTCGTCCAGGGTCAGTTGGCTATCCTGGTCGCCACAACTGTCGTGGAAGTCGGAGTCGATGTTCCCGCGGCCTCGATCATGGTCATCGAGCAGGCCGAACGGTTTGGGCTGGCCCAGCTGCATCAGCTTCGCGGTCGGGTGGGCCGGGGATCCGCCGCCAGCAGCTGCGTCCTGCTTTATGACGAGCCGCTATCGGATGCCGCCATCCGTCGATTGGACATCCTGCGCCAAACCGATGACGGGTTTCTGATCGCGGAGCGGGATCTGGAACTTAGGGGCGGCGGTGATCCCCTCGGCCTGGTTCAAAGCGGCTTCCCGACCTATCGGCTGGCCGACCCACTCGCTCACCGCGACCTGATCGCCGCAGCGGCGGATGATGCTCGTCTGGTTCTGAACCGGGACCCGGACCTGTCCTCACCCCGAGGCCAAGCGTTGAGAGTGTTACGCGAGCTCTTCGACTGGCGAAGCGACGGCGTTCTCAGCGACGCAGGTTAGAATCACGGGTGCCCGCGGCCCAGGATAGAAATCGGGCGCGGGAGTCGGCTTCCAGGTCGGCCCAGAACAGGTTGTAGGGTGCAACCCTCAGGCGCGTGGCCCATCCTCCATGCGGACGCAGGGAGGCCGAGCGCGGCGTCGTTACCCGCAGGACGCCATCAACGCATTGGGCGCCCACCTGTCTGGCCATGAATCCGGGGCGAACACCCCACTCAAGACCGGTAGCGTTGGCCGCGCCCTGGCTGAACCTGGGAGGTATGTCCGAGAGGCTGACCGCGCCTATAAGGGGGTTGACGCACAGCGGCTGGCGACCGTCGAGGCCGACCAGAGCGCCTCTGTCGTTCCAGACCAGACTGCGCGTCACAATGCGTCGGATTCGCCCGAAATCCAACCTCGACGCGGATGTCCACGCCACCAAGCATCCGGACTGATCCCGCCTGGCGCAAGCCGCTACCGACTTGTCCCCGATATAGTCGTCGGCCGGAACGGCGGCCTCGATCAGATAGGCCGCCACGAGTCGCCTTCGCAGGGTGGGGTTGGCCTCGATCTCCTCACGCAGCAGCCGGCTGGCAAGAGTCCCGCCCTGCTCCACTCCGACCAGTATGAAGGGACGATCCGGGCCGACGCGCGCTTCAAAGGCCCGGAAAGCGGCGCGCACATCCCCGTAGGAGAACGCCCGGGCTTCGATCGCATCATCGAACAGGGTCAGCGACGTGTAGAGACTGGCCTGACGATAGAGTGGGGCGAATACCCGTCCGATCGCCGTGAAGGGTCCTGCATAGTTGGGAAGCATCACCCGGTTGATCAGGCGGAGCGAAGCGCGATTGGCGATCGGCCCATTCCAGTTTCGTCCGCCATCGAAAGTCGTCGGGTGCACGAAGAACACGTCGACGGGCGGATCGCCGGGCCTCAACGGACCTGGCGACAGCACCCAGGATGAGGCGCTGTCATAGGCGGGCGCTGGCGGCGGCTTGTAGACGGCGTAAGGCAATTCCGGGTCGAGCAGCGCCTGCAGTATGTCGCCCCACCAGATCACCAGCCCCGCCGCCAGAAGCACGATCACCAAGCCGGTTGAAACCAGGGGCCAGACCCTGAAGAAACCGAAGCGGGCCATGGAAACCAGCGCCTCCGCGGGGCCTAACGATACGGGTCAGGCTTGGAGAGATATCGCCCAACATAGTCGGCGATGCCGTCTTCCAGGGAGGTGGCGCCAGCCGTCCACCCCAGATTTCGCAGGCGATCCCTGCCGGCGCGCGTGTAGTACTGATAGACCCCGCGCAGGGCCTCTGGCATCTCGATGTAGTCAATCCGGGGGGGCTGTCCAGCGGCCTCGAACACGGCGCGAGCCAGATCCGCGAATGACCGCGCTTGCCCGGAACCTAGGTTGAATACGCCGTTCACACCGCTCGACCGCGCCAGCCAACCGACGCAATCAGCCACGTCCCGCACATAGATGAAGTCGCGAGACTGGCCGCCATCGGGGTAGTCCGGCCGATAGGACTTGAAGAGCTTCACCCTCTCTCCCGCCGCCACGGTCGGCCAGATCTGCGAGACCATCGAGCTCATCGCGCCTTTGTGACCCTCATTGGGACCATAGACGTTGAAGAACTTCAGGCCCGTCCAACTTGGCGGCGCCTGTCCGGCGGCGGCTCGCCGAACCGCGAACAGGTCAAACAGCGCCTTTGACCAGCCGTAGGGATTAAGGGGCCGCAGGGTGCTTAGCGAGGGCGCATCCTGGAAATCGTCGAAACCCAGCGCGCCATCACCATAGGTCGCGGCGGAAGAGGCATAAATAAATCGACAACCATATTCGGCGCACCAACGAAATAGGTCTCGAGACAGGGCGAAGTTATTGGCAAGGATCCTGTCCGCGTCGGTCTCAAGCGTGGACGATACCGCACCCATGTGAACGATCAGATCAACCGCGCGTCCGTTCTGGCCGAGCCAGTCGAAGAGCTCCTCCGGCGGTATGATATCCGCGATCGGGTGCTTGGCGAGATTGCGCCATTTGCCGGAGTCAGACCGCCTGAGTCTGTCGCAGACGACAACCTCGCAACCCGGATCCTCAAGGAGGGTCGCGACGATATTCGAACCGATGAAACCGGCGCCGCCCGTAACCAGGATCGTCGAACTCGCCACGGTCTACGCCTCCGCGATCGATCGACGCTTGGCTAGAGCGTCATAGTCGAGGAGTTCCCTAAGAAGGCCCTCGAGACTGTTCAGCGGAACCATGGTCGGCCCGTCCGACGGCGCGTGATCCGGATCCTGATGGGTTTCGAGAAACACGGCGGCGACGCCTACGGCCACCGCAGCCCTGGCCAAAACCGAGACAAACTCGCGCTCACCTCCGGAACGGTCACCTTGCCCACCCGGTTGCGCAACTGAATGGGTGGCGTCGAACACGACCGGGCAACCGATTCTTGCAAGGATGGGTAAGGCGCGCATATCCGAGACCAGGGTATTGTAGCCGAACGACACGCCGCGCTCGCAGGCCATTACATTGGGGTTTCCCGCCAAGGTCGCCTTGGCGATCACGTTTTTCATGTCCCAGGGCGCGAGGAACTGTCCCTTCTTGATATTGAGGGCCGCGCCGGTCCGGGCGGCCGCCACGATCAGATCGGTCTGCCGGCTGAGAAACGCCGGAATCTGTAGGACGTCGACGACCTCGGCGGTCGGCGCGCATTGATCGGGCTCATGAACGTCGGTCAGGGTCGGCAACCCCGTCGCCTCGCGAATTTCCGCGAATATCGGCAGGGCCTCGGCGAGGCCGATACCCCTTGCGGCGCCGCCGGAGGTCCGGTTGGCCTTATCGAAAGAGGTTTTGTAGACGATTCCGATTTTCAGCCGTCGCGAAATCTCGCTGAGCGCGTGAGCCATTTCGAGCGCGTGCTGGCGACTTTCTAGCTGACATGGGCCTGCAATCACCGAGAGCCGTTCAGCGTTGCCGATCCGGACCGCGTCTCCGTTGACCGTCTTGAGCTCGATGACCGGATTGGGTTCCATGGTCGTGGGTCTCCCTGATCCGACGCTCCTGGACCGGCGTAGAAGTGAACACAAGGTGGGCCAGATTCAAGCCGACCGCCCATCACAGACAAGAGGCGATGCGTATGCCCCCGCCGGCCGTGGTCTGGCTACGGAATGATCTGCGGCTCGCCGATAACCCGGCGCTGAGCGCGGCCGCTTTGGCCGGACCAGTCATTCCGTTGTTCATTCTGGACGAAACGGTGGGGACCAGACCCTTGGGCGGCGCCTCTAGGTGGTGGCTGGACAAATCCTTGCGGGCCTTGTCGGCCGATCTCGCCGATCGAGGCGCGCCGCTCGTGCTAAGACGGGGATCCGCCGAACGGGTTCTCAAAGAGGTAATCGCCGAAGCCGGCGCCGGGTCGGTCTATTGGAACCGTTTGTACGATCCCTCGGCGGTATGCAGGGATGGCAAGATCAAAGCGGCTCTGCGGGCCGCGGGCGTGGTCACATGTTCATTCAATGGCGCCCTGCTCAACGAGCCGTGGACCGTAAAGACCGGGGCGGGCGGCCCCTATCGCGTTTTCACGCCCTATTGGCGCGCGGCGCTACCGTTCGCGGATGAGTCGGCGCCGGATACAACGCCGCCGAGGCTCCAGGGGTTCGAGGTGTGTCCAGGGTCGGATCGACTGGACGACTGGTTCCTTCATCCCCATACGCCGGACTGGTCGGCGGGATTTCACGACTGGAGGCCGGGCGAAGCCGGCGCCCAAGCTCGCATGGCTTTGTTTCTATCTGGTGGCGTCGCCGACTACGTCGATCTTCGGGATCGACCGGCTGCGGCCGGCACATCGCGTCTTTCACCCCACCTGCATTTCGGTGAAATCAGTCCCCGGCAGGTATGGACCGCGGCGAAGCGCGCGGTGGCCGAACGCCGCGCGCCGCCACGCCAGATCGATGGCTTCCTTCGCGAACTCGGTTGGCGCGAATTCAACCACCAGCTCGGCTTTCATTTTCCACGAATGGAGCAGGACGGGTTCAATCCCCGGTTCCTGAACTTCCCCTGGCGAGATGATCCCGCCGGAGCGGAAGCCTGGCGCCGCGGACGCACCGGCTTTCCGATCGTCGACGCAGGCATGCGCGAGCTTTGGGCCACTGGCTGGATGCACAACCGGGTGCGTATGATCGTCGCGTCATTCCTGATCAAGGATCTGCTGGTGGACTGGCGGGTGGGCGAGGCCTGGTTCTGGGACACGCTGGTTGACGCGGACCTTGCGAACAACCTTGCGGGTTGGCAATGGGTGGCCGGATCAGGGGCGGACGCGGCGCCCTATTTTCGGGTGTTCAATCCGGTGCTTCAGGGGGAGAAGTTTGATCCGGACGGAACCTATGTTCGGCGTTGGGTCCCCGAGCTTGCGCGGCTGCCCAACGCCTATATCCATCAGCCCTGGCGCGCGAAAAATGATATTCTCGCCGCGGCCGATGTTCGCTTGGGCGTGACCTATCCCGCTCCTATCGTCGACCATGCCGCGGCTCGAGACCGAGCCCTGGCCGCCTATGAGAGACTCGCATGACGACAGCCGAACAGACACGCCCGACTCCCCTCGCTCTGGGTTTGAACGACCCGGAATTGCGCGCGGCGCCGGCGGCGTTCAGGACCGCGGTGTCGATTTCACGTCGCAATTGGGACTTTGGCGTTCTCACATTCGTTCTTCCCTCCGGCCGGGAACTGCGGATCGAAGGGCGTGCGCCGGGGCCTCATGGCAGACTGATCGTCAGGGACTTCCGGTTTGTTTCGAGGGTTTTGGCCGCCGCCGACATCGGCTTTGGCGAGGGTTATATGGCCGGCGAATGGGACACCCCGGATCTGGCGGCGCTGCTTGAAGTTTTCACGTTGAATTTTGATCGACTTGAGAAGCTGGTCGACGGCAATCCGATCATGCGCGCCTTGAACTTTCTGACGCACGCTTTCAATCGCAACTCCAAGGCTGGATCGCGTCGAAACATCTACGCTCACTATGACCTGGGCAACACCTTCTATGAGTGCTGGCTTGACTCCAGCATGACCTATTCGTCGGCCAAATACGAACAGCCCGGCCAGCGACTGGCTGAGGCCCAGCGTAATAAATATCTTTCCCTGGCCCGACAGATCGATCTTCAACCGGGGCATCACGTACTCGAGATCGGTTGCGGCTGGGGTGGGTTCGCCGAGTTCGCGGCCAAGGAGATCGGCGCGAAAGTCACTGGCGTGACGATCTCACCGTCGCAGTTCGAATTCGCCAAGCAACGCCTGTTCAACCTGGGGCTCGCCGAAAAAGCCGAGATTCGCTTGGTTGATTATCGCGACATTCAAGGCCGCTTCGACAGGGTCGCGTCGATCGAAATGTTCGAGGCGGTCGGCGAGGCTTATTGGCCGGCGTATTTCGAGAAAATCAGAGAGGTGCTCGCGCCCGGCGGTCGCGCCGGCCTCCAGATCATCACCATCCGCGACGACCTGTTCAAGGTATACCGCCAACGCTCTGATTTCATGCGGAAATACATATTCCCAGGCGGCATGCTGCCAAGCGAAACCAGGCTTCGGGAGGAAACCGCAAAAGCCGGCCTGGAATGGGGGACGATCAATCGGTTCGGTCAGGACTACGGCGAGACACTGGCGGAGTGGGCGTCACGATTCGACGGCGCCTGGAGCCAGATCAACGCGCTGGGGTTTGATGAGCGTTTCCGCCGCCTTTGGAGTTTCTATCTGCGCTATTGCGAGGCGGCCTTCAGGACGGGGCGCACCAATGTGGTGCAGCTCAGTCTCGCCAGGACCTGACACACTCAACGTCTTTCTTCTTGCGTCGCCCGACAAGAGACCCAAATGAATTGGGCATGATGAAATCGTCTATTCGCGCTGGCGTTATCGACGCCATCGGCGACACGCCCTTGATCCGCCTGCGAGCGCCCAGTGAGGCAACAGGATGCGAAATCCTGGGTAAGGCTGAGTTCATGAATCCCGGCCAGTCGGTCAAGGACCGCGCCGCCCTTTACATCGTCCGCGACGCCGAGCGCCGCGGACTGCTGAAACCCGGTGGCCGCATTGTCGAGGGCACGGCGGGAAACACCGGGATAGGCCTCGCTATGGTCGCGTCGGCGCTTGGCTATTCGACCACCATCGTGATTCCGCGAACGCAAAGTCAGGAAAAGAAGGACGCCATACGACTGATGGGCGCGACCTTGGTCGAGGTCGACGCCGTGCCCTACGCTAACCCGGCCAACTATGTCAGATATTCAGGCCGGTTGGCCGAGGCGCTTACCGCGAGAGAGCCAGCCGGCGTGATTTGGGCCAACCAGTTCGACAATATCGCCAATCGCCAGGCCCACGAGGAAACCACCGGACCGGAAATCTGGAAACAGACGGCTGGATCGGTGGACGGATTCATTTGTGCGGTGGGATCGGGCGGAACATTGGCCGGCGTGGCCGCGGCGCTCCGGCGAAACAATCCGGGTGTCGCGATCGGTCTCGCCGACCCGCACGGCTCCGCTCTCTATGAGTGGTATGCTCACGGAGAGTTGCGGTCCGAGGGGGCTTCCATAACGGAAGGAATCGGACAGGGCCGGATCACAGCCAATCTGGAGAGCTTGAAGGTCGACTATCCATACCGGATCGGCGACGATGAGATGTTGCGGGTGGTGTTTGAACTGGCCCAGCAAGAGGGCTTGGTCATGGGCGGGTCGACGGGCATCAACGTGGCCGGCGCGATCCGCCTTGCCCGCGATCTTGGACCGGGACACACGATAGTGACCATTCTATGCGACTACGGCTCGCGGTATCAGAGCAAGCTGTTCAATTCAGAGTTCCTCAAGGAGCGGGGTCTGCCGACCCCGCCGTGGTTATCACAATGACCGACCCGATGGTCTCGGCGGACTGGCTCCTGGCGCGGCTCGATGACCCCTCCATCCGGATATTCGACGCCAGTTGGTTCATGCCGGGGTCGCCCCGCGACCCGGATAAAGAGTATGCCGCCGGTCATATTCCCGGCGCCGCGCGGTTTGATATCGACGCCCTCTCGGATCACGGCTCAGCTCTGCCACACATGCTCGCGCCTCCGTCCGAATTCGCCATCGCAATGCGCCGGCTGGGAATAGAACCGGCGTCTACTGTCATCGTCTATGATTCCGAGGGATTGTTTTCCGCCCCGCGCGCTTGGTGGACGCTACGCGCGATGGGCCACACCGCTACGTTCGTCCTCGACGGCGGCCTGCCTCGCTGGATTGGCGAGGGTCACGCCATTGAAACCGGCTGGCGCCAACCGTCGCACGGAGAGTTCAAGGCGCATCCCCGAGACGATCTGGTCGCGACTCTCGATGGTGTGCGAAACGCGCTGGGCGGTGGCGAACGACAGGTGCTGGACGCACGGCCCTCGCCGAGGTTTCGCGGTGAGGCGCCCGAGCCTCGCCCCGGGTTGCGCGGCGGTCATATGCCTGGGGCCGTGAACGTCCCGTGGTCGACGGTGGTGGATCAGGGATCGCTACTCCCGGCGGAGCGGCTTCGAGAGCTCTTCGAGGCCGCCGGCGTAGATCTTGAGCGGCCCGTGGTAACGACCTGCGGCTCGGGCGTCAGCGCCTGTGTGCTGGCTCTCGCCCTGGCGAGATTGGGCAGGGATAGCGTCGCCGTCTATGACGGATCCTGGTCGGAGTGGGGGCGCCGGTCCGATACCCCCATAGTTACGGGACCCTAGGGGTGTCAGCCGGCGCCAAGCCCGAGTCTCGCCTGCTTCACATTGGTCAAGCGCCAGTCAGACTTCAGCGGACGGTGGGGCCACCAATCCAGAAGGGCTCGACCGTTCTCATGCCGGACGCCGACGCTCTGTACGATGACGCCCAGATCACCTATGGGCGCGCCGGGCTCGCGACGCACCAGGCCTTGGCCGAAGCCCTGATCGAGCTGGAAAACGCCGTCACCGCCAAGCTGTTTCCCTCTGGCCTGGCCGCCATGACGGGAACCTTGCTGGCCGTCCTCAAGGCCGGAGACGACGTCCTGATCACCGACGCAATCTACAAGCCGACACGCCGCTTCTGTGATCGCGTTCTGTCGCGTTTCGGTGTCACGGTCCGCTACTATCCACCCGGCGCGTCGCCGGACGAGCTGATTGCGCTTTGTGCCAGCCAAACGAGACTGATCGTCCTGGAGTCACCAGGTTCCCTGACCTTCGAGGTCCAGGATGTTCCAGCCATCGCCGCCCTGGCCAGCGCGCGGGGAATTCTAACCCTGATGGACAACACATGGGCGGCGGGCCTCTATTTCAAACCTTTGGACCACGGCGTCGATCTGTCGGTCCAGGCTCTGACGAAATATGTCGGCGGGCATTCCGATGTGTTCATGGGTTCGACCGCAACGCGCAAACCCAGTCTTGCAAGGGCGCTGGACCAGGCGATTCTCGACTTCGGCTGGAGCGTATCGGCGGAGGATGCCTATATGATGCTCCGCGGTCTGCGCACCCTGCCGACCAGAATGGCGCGTCATCAAAAGAGCGGTCTGCTTGTCGCGGACTGGCTGTCGCGCCATCCCCGCGTTGGTAAGGTGTTCCATCCCGCTCTCGAAGGCTCGCCGGGCCATGATCTGTGGCGGCGCGACTTCACCGGCGGCGCGGGCCTGTTCGCGTTCGTTCTCAATGCCGCCGGGGTTGCGGAGACAACGCTATTCCTCGACGCCCTGAAACTGTTCGGCCTGGGTTTTTCCTGGGGCGGCTTCGAGAGCCTGGCACTCAACTGCGATCCCCAGTTCGGAGTTCGGCAGGCGCCTCCGAAGTATGGCGGCGCGTTGATCAGGCTTAGCATAGGCCTGGAGGACGCGGGCGACCTGATCGAGGATCTCAACCAAGCCTTGGCCACCATCAGTTGAACTGATCGCCGTCGATCGGCCCATCCACGCTTGGCGACCCCGGCTGGATTCGAACCAGCAACCGTCCGCTTAGAAGGCGGATGCTCTATCCGGTTGAGCTACGGGGTCGAGGAAGCGGGGTCAGCCGGTCAATGCGTCCAGGGCTGTCTGCGTTGAAAAGCGAAATTGTCGGCATAGGCCTTCACGATCCGCTTGGTTTCGGAGTCAGGCAGAACCTCGAACGCCAGGCCCCGCCGCCGCGCATAGGCGACCGCCTCTTCCCGGGTTTCGAAGGACAATCGAACCTGGCCGTCGGTATCGGTTGTTTGGGTCCAGCCCATCAGCGGATCGGCCACCCTCGCCGCCCCCGGCTCGAACGCCAATATCCATCCCTTGGTGTTCGCCCGTCCCGACTGCATGGCGGTCTTGGCGGGGCGGAATATACGCGCCAGCATGAGCGCTCCTTAACTCTAGTCTGCGGCCTCTTGTGGTCGGGGCGAGAGGATTCGAACCTCCGACCCTCTGCTCCCAAAGCAGATGCGCTACCAGGCTGCGCCACACCCCGTCACCAAAGGACTTCTCAGCACCCTCTTGCCACGGGGGGCCGCCTGTCGCAACGCATCGCCGCTCAGCCGGGCCGCCGGCGCATCAACTTGAATACGCCGGTGGCGCGGGCCAGATCGCGATCGCCCACCGAGGCGCGTCCTTCAACAAAGGCCAGGTCACGAGTCGCGCGGGTCACTCTCGCCGCTCCCAGAACCCAGTCGCCCGCGCGGCCCATATCTAGGAAGTCTACGGAAAGATGAACCGTAACCGGCGTGGACCCCGTTGCCCGCCCCGCGGCGGCGGCGAGGAGGCCGTCCAGAAAGGCCGACAACATACCGCCGTGGATCAGGCCGACACCGTTGCAGTGCCGCCCGAGTGCGTGAAATGCCTGCTGGGCGCCTTCATCGCTTGGCCGATTATAGTAGGGCCCGTTGTGGGTTGTGAACGCCCCGCGACCAGCTTGAAGGACAAAGCCCTCCGGCGGCCCGCCCCCCGCCCCATCGTCACTCACGGGTGAAAAATCCTCTCGGTGACCTGGTCGCCTGGCTCGATCCCGACCTCCGCGGCCCGGCCCCCACGAATCTCCAGAACGCCGAGGACGTCGCCTCCCGAAGGTAACGGCGTCTCAGAGTATGGGGTGGCGTTACGGGTGATGGCGATGATCCGGCCGTCCGGCGCGATGAACAGCATATCCAATGGGATCAGAGTGTTCTTCATCCAGAACGCGACCGGCTGGGGCGTCTTGAAATCGAACAGCATGCCGCGGTCGGCGGCGAGGTTTTTTCGATACATCAAGCCCCGCTCCCGCGACGCCTCCGTATCCGCCACCTCGACACGGAACCGGCGGACCCCGTGATGAGTAACCACTCCGAGCGGTTCCCACTTTAAGCTCCCGGCGATCGCGGATGATTCGATGAAACCAAGAATTAGCAATGGCGGCAACAAGCGCGCGAAGAGGCTCGCGAACCGGGGCGTTAGAAAAGGCACGTGAGAAAACTCCGGCAGACCGACAACGGTCCCCTAAGCGTGATGCAGTTCGATGTCCGCCGCAATAAGGCCCTTGGGTCCCTCCGCCAACCGAACGATCACCGCCTCACCCGGCTGCAGGTCGCCGAGACCTGATCTGCGCAGTACCTCGATGTGAATGAAAATGTCGCCCGGCGCGTCATCGCGGACCACGAAACCGTACCCCTTGGCGCGATTGAACCATTTCACCTTGGCCGCCTCATAGGCGACCTCGTCGCCCTCGTCGCCCGCCGATAGATGGTCGTATTCCGGCACGTCGTCGGACGAGGCGTGAAAATGGTCCTGGCCCCGGCCGTTCAAACCTCTGGAATGGTCGTCTCTAACATCCAGAACGACCTCTTCCAGGTCGAAGATCTCCAGGACCTGCCAACCCTTTGGCCTCTTGACCACATCACAATCTATGATCGAGCCTTCCGACACGTTGTCGCGTCCGGCGCTGCGAAGCGACGTCACATGCAGGAGGACATCCATTAAATCCGTCTGGCTAGCGTCGTCGGGCACGACAAAGCCATAGCCTTTACCGCTATCGAACCATTTCACACGCCCCCGAATCCGAATCGCGTCCGGAGGCAAGCTTTGGCCGCCAAAGTTGTCTTCCACCATAGGCCCCCGCAGCCCCCCGCCCTCCCGTGGCCTTGGGACAGCTACTCATATGATGTGGTGAAGCCGGCGAACAGGTCAACGGGCGGTTGGGCATGACGGGCCACCTGCGAAAATTTGCCGCAGACAGATAAACGCTATTGACAGATACTTTCGCACTGTTCAGCACGTTTTCGTGGTACGCCCTACGGGAGTCGAACCCGTCTTCCCAGATTGAAAATCTGGTGTCCTAACCGATAGACGAAGGGCGCGTGTCTCACGGGAGCGGGGGGTATATCCGCGCGCCCACGGCCGCGCAAGTGGGTCCCCATTTCCCCCAGGGCTCCGAACTCGGGTTAACGCGCTTTCGGGATTGATCGAAGGCTGATTCTCTTGGGCGCCCTGATTCGGAGGCGCCTGATATGTCCATCGCCCTGTTGGAAGGCTTCGAGAAGTCGCGCCTGAAGTCCTTGCTGG
>JBBRPO010000041.1:0-42440 GCA_038227865.1 Caulobacterales bacterium | reverse complement strand
TCGGCTCGGCGATGAAGATGGGTAAGGACCCGACGACCGGCATCGTCCAGGCGGTGGAGATCTGCGGCTCGGTGTTGCGGGCCCACTTCCCGTCCGACGGCCCCGGGCCACAACAGTTTTCCGACCGGCCGGTGGAAATCTGACTTTCGACGTCGGCGCTTTGAAAAATTAATAGTTACAATTTATTACGCAATTGTATTGTACTAGACTATATACCGATTTCCTGCGACAAAATAGCCATGCGACAAAATGACGACGCCCAGACGTCGACTATATAATTCATATTGATTTCGTTAATTATTGATATACAAGACCCTTATATTTCGGGTCACCCTTCTAATTATAGGTGATGATTATGCAAGCGCCCAACATTCATTTATTGGCAATTGATATAAAATCTCTCGCAAACCTATCAAATATACTTAATTCCAACAATCTAAAAACTACGGGTCATCAACAATTTCTCGAATTCCTCGAGACTGTTGATCTCGATGAACCCACATGTCTGATTTTGGATTTCGAGGCGAGCCCGGAAGCGACGCCAAATCTATTGCAGAAGCTTGAAGCGCATGGGATCGACTGGCCGACTATCGTCCTGCTTAGACGAGGCGACGACCGGGCCGCGGCCCAGGTCATGAGGCAAGGCGCGTTCGCTTATGTCGAACTGCCGTGCCAAGCCGAGGAACTTCTAATCACTGTGAAGAGCGCCCTCGCGACACTGGAGCCGATCAGCGAATCCTCGTCATGCGACTCATGGTCGGAAGCGCCGTTCTACATGCAAGCCTGAACTCACACGAGAGCGCGGGAACCGCCCGGATCGACTGTGGTTCAGTAGCTTGAGCCGGGTGGGTCTATGTCGGCATGGACCCAGGCGGCCTCGAACTTCCGCTGGGCGTCCGCCGCGTCTTCGGCGTGGCCTTGGGCCGCGAGGGCCAAGGACAGGCCCTTCAGAGACCAGCCATTGCCCGGATTTCGCGCCAGATCGTCCCGATAGACCGCCTCGGCCGCATTCGGATCGCCGGCGGCGAGTAGCGCGGCCCCGAGCAGGTGACGAATCGGAAAAAACGCGTCCGACGGTTCGTCATAGAAAAGCCGATCCTCACGGCCCACGGCCTCGCGCAGGCGCGCCACCGCCGTCGCCTGATCATTTTCCGCCAGCGCGATCCGCCCCCGTGCGACACACACCCCCAGGGAGAGCACGTCGCGAAGGACATTCAGGCCGGCCGGGTAGTCGGCGGGTGTCGACGCCGCAAGGCTTTCCAGCTCGCTCGCGGCTGTCTTGGCTTCGCTAATGCGACCCCTTTGGGCCAGAGCGACGGCGCGCGCCTCAAGCCAGGCGCCGCGCAGGCCAGGCAGCTTCTCACCAGGCTCCGGCTGGTTCAGGATCTCGTCCCACAGACCGAACCGCACCATGGCCTGGTAGAGATTGCCCACTGTCCAGTCCACGCCCGGCATTCCCGGCAGCATGTCGTCGGGCAGCGCGGCGCGGGCCTTCGCGACGGCCGCCAGGGTCTCCGCGCGCCTGCCCTCCATGGCGGCGGAAAACGCCAGAAACTGATAATTGTGGGCCGTGTACATCGGATAGTAGTCGGGCGCCGAGGTCTTCCGGTAGTAGGCCGCGTCCGCCGTCGCGGCCAGGCGATTGGCCTGGGCGGCGTCTTCATATCGGCCCACCCGCTGTAGAATATGCGCCGGCATGTGCACGATGTGGCCGGCGGCCGGCATCAGCACCGCCAGTCGCCCCGCCGCCTCGAGCGCCTGTTCGGGATAGGGCGACGCCTCGAGTGCGTGCACATAGTAGTGGTTGGCGCCCGGATGTTCCGGGTCCTTGGCTAGCACGGCCCGTAACCGCGCCACGATCTCCGTAGTCCCCGGGGTCGGAGAGCCATCGAGGCTCCACAGCTTCCAGGGATTGACGTTCATGAAGGCCTCGGCGGTCAGCACCTGAACGTCCAGGTCGTCGGGGAAGCGGTCGGCCACCGCCTTCATGGCCGCTGCATAAGCCGCCGGCCGCGCCGCCGCCGCCGCGGGATTGAGAGGGGCGGGGCCGGCGAAGCGCTGGGCCACCGCGTCGATGAGAGCGCGCTCAATGGGGCTGGCGCCCTCCGCCGCGGCCCTGGCTCGTCCCACGGCCTCCCAGCCGACGCGCCCGCGCGGATCGGCCATCAGAGGCATGTTGTAGTTGGGACCGAGGCTCAAGGCGACGCCCCACCAACAGGCGGCGCAGGTGGGATCGAGCGCGGCGGCCTTGGCGAAGGAGCGGGTCGCCTCGTCGTGATTGAACGCCCAGATGAACCGCATACCCTGATCGAAATAGGCCTGGGCCGGCGGAGATAGGTGGCTGACCTTGCGGTGGAAGTCGCCCAGGCCTTCGAACAGTTGCGCCCCCCGCGCCCAGCCCTCCAGCGTCGTGGGCGGACCAGGCGCGACGGCGGCCATGGACATGCCCCCCATCGCCGCCGTGGACGCCGGCGGCGAACCGGCGGCGGGTTCGGCCGCCCAGAGCAAAGCTGGCCAGAGCAAAGCCGGCGCGATCAATCCGCCGGCGACCGTTACCCAGGACAATCTACGTCGAGGCATCTCGCGCCCTCCTCCCGATTTCAGCTTGGGAATGATGTCGCAGGCCGAAAGGCCCCGCAAGCGTGTCTTGGTCAAGCGCAAGCCGGCTCAGCCTTCCGGCCTGGCCGCAAACCCCCTAAACAGACGCGCCATAAACCATAAGGAGGAACCACCTTGTCGAAAGCCAACGACCGCAAATCGATCTTCATCACCGGCGCGGCATCCGGCATGGGCCGGGAAACCGCGCGGCTGTTCGCCAATCGGGGCTGGTATGTCGGCGCTTATGACGTCCAGGCCGACCTGCTGGCGAGCCTGAAGACCGAGATCGGCGGCGCCAACGGCGTGTTTCAGACCCTGGATGTGACCGACCGCGAGGCCTATCGCACCGCGATCGACGGCTTCGGCCTGGCCACCGGTGGCAAGATGGACCTGCTGTTCAACAACGCCGGCATCGGCCGGGGCGGTCCCTACGAGGACATGGCCTGGGAGGACGTGATGGCCGTGGTGAATGTCAATCTGGTGGCGGTCCTGAGCGGAATCCATCTGGCTCTGCCGTTGCTGAAGGCGACGGCAGGGTCCCTGTGCTTTTCGACCTCCTCATCCTCCGCCACCTTCGGCATGGCCGGTATCGCGGTCTATTCGGCGACCAAGCACGCGGTGAAGGGCTTTACCGAAGCGCTGTCGGTGGAGATGAAGGCCCATGGGGTCCGGGTCGCCGACACTTTGCCCGGCCTGATCGACACGCCCCTGCTGCCCGACACGGCCAAGTCCAGAGCGCCCAAGGAGGGCATGTGGCGTCTGGTGCCCGCCCTAGCCGTGGCCGAGGCGGTTTGGGCCGCCTATCGCACCGACAAGATCCACTGGTATGTGCCGCCCGAACTCCACGACTTCGACACTCAGGCCACCGCCGCGCCCGAGGCGGTCCGTGACGCGATGGCGGCCAGCGGCGGGGTGCTTGACCTTTCCGATTGACGACAAAGGGAAACGCCAAACTATAGGCGCTCGCTCACTTGGCCGACAGACGCCTCGGGGTGCGAGGATCGTCAGGGAGCGTCCATGCCGGAATTGATCGAACGCCTTCACCAGGCCGCCGCCGTCGGGATGACGGGCAGTGTGTGGGCCCGGGAAAAACCGGACGCAGTGGCGATCCATGACCCCCACGGGACACGTAGCTTCTTTGAGATCAACGCCAACGCCAACCGCATCGTGCGGCTGTTGCGCGCCCATGGCCTGAAGCCGGGGGATTCAGTCGCCCTGATGTGCGGCAACCGGGCGGAATTCGTGGAGGTCCTGAACGCCACCCTGCGCGGCGGCTATCGGTTCACACCGGTGAACTGGCACCTGACCGCCGACGAGGTCGAATATATCATCAACGATTGCGAGGCGAAGGCGCTGATCGCCGAACCCCGCTATCCGGCCGCCGTGAGCGCCCAGGCGCCCGGGGTGCGGCTGAAAGTGGCCATCGGCGAGGACGCCGAGGGTTTCCTGCCCTATGCCGAAACCCTGGCCGGTCTGGACGGATCGGACATCCACGACCCGATACTGGGCGGCGCGATGCTCTACACCTCCGGCACCACGGGCCGGCCCAAAGGGGTTTATCGCCGCAACAGTGTCTTGCTGGTGCTACCGACGCCGGGCGAGCCCGATGACGTATCGCTCTGCGCTGGGCCGGCCTATCACGCCGCGCCCCTGGCCTTTGATGTGCGATCGTCCATGAACCAGGGTAGTCCGCTGGTGTTCCTCGATCGCTGGAATTCCGAAGGGGTGCTGGCGGCGATCGAACGCCATCGTGTAACCCGCGCTCACCTCGTGCCGATCATGTTCCAGCGCCTGCTGGCCCTGCCTGCGGAGGTCAAGGCCCGGTACGACATCTCCAGCCTGCGCTACGTAATCCACGGCGCGGCGCCCTGCCCGCCGGAAGTGAAGAAGGCGATGATCGACTGGATCGGGCCGATCATCCACGAATACTACGCGGGATCGGAGGGTGGGGTGGGTTTCCTGATCGACTCCCACGAATGGTTGGCCAAGCCGGGTACGGTGGGCCGCCTGCCGGCGCCCGACGCGGTGAAGCTGATCGACGATGAAGGCAGTGAGATCACGCAGCGCAACAAAGCCGGAATGATCTATTTCAAGGTCTCGCTGGTAGCGCCGTTCGAATATTTCAACGATCCGAAAAAGACCGCGTCGGCCCATCGGGACGGCTATTTCACTCTGGGCGACGTCGGCTATCTGGACGACGACCACTATTTGTTCCTGACCGGCCGCACCGCCGAGTGCATCATCTCCGGCGGCGTGAACATCTATCCGCAGGAGATCGACAACGAGATCATCAAGCATCCCGCGGTCGAGGACAGCTGCGCGATCGGCGTGCCAGACGAGGATTGGGGCGAGGCTGTCAAGGTGGTGGTGACCCTGCACCCCGGTCAGGAACCAAGCGACAGCCTGGGCGCCGAGATCCTGGCCTTCGCCCGTGGCCGCCTCGCCGGTTTCAAGGTCCCCAAGACTATCGAGTTCGCCCCGGAACTGCCCCGCAGCCCGGCCGGCAAGATCCAGCGCGGCAAGGTCCGCGCGCCCTATTGGGCCGGGCGGGCGCGGCAGATTTAACCGGCTTCGAAGCTCAGGCGGTGATCCGCAGCATGTCGTTCCCCGAAACGACGAGCCGTTGCGCCTTGCCGTTCAGCACCGCCTCGAAGCGCAGGCGCTCGACGCCGCCGATGTCCTTTTCCGCGCTCCACCAACCGCCACGATCGACGATCAGGCCGACGCCATCGACAACGAGTGCATCGCCCCGCGCCAGCACCGTTGCGCTCCCCACCCAGGGATCGCGGTTCAGATAGACGCCGGCCAAAGGGCGCAAGCGCTCGGCGGGCGTCGGTGTCGGCCTGGGCGCATCGCGCCCGAACAGCCTGTCCCCCCACCAGAAGGCGGCGGCCTTGCCGTTCTCCATCACCGCGTCGAAGCCGTATCGCGCGAACCGGGGATGATCGGTAACCAGCCGACCGGGGCCTTGCGGGACCGCGCGGGCCTCTGCGCCCAGACCTGACAGGCTGACACCGTCGGCGCGGGCCGAAATAGTGAAAGTCTCCCGATCGGGACCGACGAAGGTTCCCAGGAACGGCGCGGGATCCTTGAACCGCAGCGGCGCCAGGGCATCCGGCGCCGCCGGCAGAGGCTTGCCGGCCCGAACCGCGCGCATCAGGCGCACCGCAAAGGCCGTGGTCTGACGAGGGCGGTAGCCCTCATTGCGGCCGTTGACGCTGGCGAAACAAGCCACCCCGGCGGCAGGGTCGGCATGGAAGGATGAGGAGAAAGCCATCATCCCGCCGGTATGGTGCAGGCAGGGGGTCCCATCGACCGGCTGGACCGCCACGCCGCAGGCATACTGGGCGCCGGGGCCGAATTCATCGGTGGCGATCACCGGCGTCGCAAAACGCCTGGCCATGGCGTCGGAGAGCACCGGCGCGCCCTCACCCCTGCCGGTCCGCAAAAGAGCGCGCAGATACACCGCCATCTGGTCGGCCGTGCCCCCCAGGGAACCGGCCGGATTATCCTCCTCGTCCCACGACGCATATTCCATCCGCGAGCCCGGTAGAGACGCCGCCACGGTACGGTCCCACGGCCAGTAGCCGGTGGCGAAACGCGCGCGGCCGGCCTGGGAGATGGTTCCAGCCATGTCGGCCAGGCCCAGCTTGTCGCGGACCAGGCGCTTGACCACCGCCTGGTGAGTCTCGCCGGTGATCCGCTCGATCAGCTTGCCCAGCAGGCCATAGCCGGTGTTGCTGTAGGAAAAATGCGAGCCGGGCTTGAAGCCGCACCACAGTCGGCCATCGGGTGTGCGTGGAAAGAACGGCGCGCCGTCGGGTAGGCCGGACGTATGGCTCAGAAGTTGGGCCACGGTGATCGGCTCGGCGGGCAGGGCCGCGTCGGGCAAATAGCGCGCAAGCGGCGCGTCGAGATCGATCCGGCCTTGATCGCAAAGCGCCAGCACGGTCAGGGCGATAAAGGACTTGCTGATCGAGCCAATCTGAAAATACTGACCGCCATGGATGGTCGCGCCACCGTTCAAGGCCAGAACCGCGGTGAAGCCATCGGAATCGGTCACCGCCAGGGTCATGCCGGGAAGGCCGTAGGTCGCCAGTTCAAGCGACGCATAATCACGCAAGGCGGCAAGCGCCGGATCGTAGTTGCGCCCGGAGGCGCCTGGAGCACGGATGGTGAAAGACTGGGCCGCGGCGGCGGGCGGCTTCGGGGGCGGCTTGAGGTTCGGAGCGGTCGGCGGCGCTGCATCCGCCCCGGCGACATCCGCCAAGGCCGCGCCGGCGACCGTCGTCGCCGCGCCGATCCAGCCGCGCCTAGTGATCTGCATACCCTGCTCCCTTGATTGCCGAGCCAGTTGAGCATCCCGCGACGAATGTGAACAGGCCCCGCTCTTATCCGAGGCCGGCGACCGCCTCGGCGACGACCTCGGGCTTTTCAAGGATCACCATATGCCCGGCTTCGGGCACGGTGATAAGTCGCGCACCGCAGATGGCCGCCGCGAAGGCCGGGCCATAGGTAGGCGGTATCATTCGGTCACTGGCGCCCCAGACGATCACCGTCCTGGCCTGGATGCGATAGAGCCGCTGGGCGAGGCCACGTTCCGGAATCGGGAACAGCAGCTTTCCGGCCATGCCCAGCTGGCGGGCGTTGCGCACCAGATAGTTCTGCAGGAACTTCGGGTCGTCCATGTCCAGGCCCGAGGTCATCAGCTTGGAGCCAGCCTCCGGATCGTGGAACAGATAGGCCGGCATTTCATAGGGCATCAGAATAAACATGTCCGGGATCGGATGATCCTCGAGCCACAAGCCGGCCGGCGCGATCAGCGCCAGGCGCGAGACGTCGTTCGGCGCGATGGCGGCCATTTCGGCGGCGATCATCCCACCCATCGAATGGCCGACCAGGATCGGATCGGTCAAGCCGAAGGCCTTGACCAGATCCCAGCCCAGCAGGGTATAGTCCAGCATGTCCCGCAGGTCCGGACAGTCCTCGGTCTCGCCATAGCCCGGCAGATAGGGCGCGAACACGTGATGGGTCTTGGCGAGGGCCGCCAGCAACGGATCCTCGGGCGTCATGCCGGCCGCGCCGTGCAGGAACACCAGGGGTTCGCCCGAGCCCCCTTCAAGATAGCAAACGTCGGCGTGCCGCGTCGGGGCGGTTTTCAAGGTCATCATGGCTTGCGATCTCAGACCGGTTCGGCGACGCGGGCGGGACTGTAGGGCTGGGGCAGGGTTCCCGCCGTGGCGCGTTTGAGCAGCGGCTTACACCAGAAGCGGCCGTCTCCCTCGCATTCGGGCAACAGTCCGCGTAGCTTTGGCATCACCTTTTCGGCGAACAGCTTCGAGGAATACATGCATTTGTCGGCGGGCATATTGCCTACATGCATCAGGCAGAAAATGTTGCCGACGTTGAGGCCCTTGATCAGGTCCTCCATCCGGTGACGGACGGTCTCGGGCGAGCCGGCGATCACATGGCCGCCTTCCACCAGGTCCTTCCACGTGAGTTGGGCGTAGCCGCCGCGGGGCGGCGCATATTGCGACAGGGCGCCGGTCTGGATGGTCTTGATCGTGCGATAGCCCGGAGCGTCAGCGAAGCCCGGATAGACATGCAGGCAGCGGTTATAGAAATAGAGCACGTGCTCGGAATAGAGCCGTTCGGCCTCTTCGTCGGTCTCGGCCACGCAGATGGTCTGGGCGAAACCGGCCCGGTAGGGTGAAGTGTCGGGCGCGTTGCGCTCGGCCACCCGGTCCCAATAACCCTGCATCAACACCTTGGCCCGCAGGTAACCCGAGAAACTCAGGTAGGAATAGGAATAGGTGTTGTCGATGCAGAAGTCGTAGGTCTCAACCGACCCGCCGCCGGGGATATGGATCGGGGGGTGGGGCTGCTGGATCGGCCGAGGCCAGATGTTGACGTGGCGCAGCTTGTTGTAGCGGCCGTTGAAGGCGAACGGGTCGCGCTCGGTCCAGGCCCGGATGATCAGCTCGTGGGCCTCGGCGTATTTCTCGCGGGTCAGGGCCGGGATCTGGCCATAGCAGTAGTTGGTGTCCATCGAGGTGCCGACCGGAAAGCCCGCCACCAGCCGGCCACCGCTGATGCAGTCGAGCATGGCGAATTCCTCGGCCACCCGCACCGGCGGATTGTAGAGCGCGATGGAATTGCCGAGCACGACGATGGCGGCGTTCTGGGTGCGCCGCGCCAGGCCCGCGGCGATGATGTTGGGCGACGGCATGATGCCGTAGCCGTTCTGGTGGTGCTCGTTCACCCCTACCCCGTCGAAGCCGAGGGTGTCGGCATATTCCAGCAGGTCCATGTAGGTGTTGTAGACCTCATGGCTTTTTGCCGGGTCGAACAGCCTCTGGTCGATATCCACCCATACCGAACGGTTCTTCTCTCGAAAGTCGTCAGGCAGATAGGGCCAGGGCATCAGGTTGAACCAGGTGAACTTCATCGCGCGCTCCTCTTTGAACCTGCCCGGACCCGGCTTGCCGCGGGTTCATTATCAGCGTTCATATCAAGCCAACCCTAAGGCAGGATCGCGGAGTGATGCAATCGCGTTTGGGCCGGCCAGGCCGGCCAGTGCGCCAACGGGGTTTCGAGCCGCTCGTTTTTCGGTCTAGATTGGCCGCAAAGTCCAACAAAGGAAACGCAAGCCCATGCCCACCGCCGTCGAATTTGACGCCATTGTCTATGGCGCCACCGGCTACACCGGTCGTCTGGTGGCCGAATATCTGCTGAAAACCTATGGCGTCGGAGACTCGGTGAAATGGGCGATGGCCGGGCGGAGTGCGGAAAAGCTGGCCGAGGTGCGGGATCTGATCGGCGCGCCGACCAGCCTTCCACTGATCGTCGCCGACGCCCATGACATGGCGGCCCTGGAAGCCATGGCCCAACGCACCAAGGTGGTGATCACCACCGCCGGACCCTATCAACTCTACGGCTCGGATCTGGTCGCGGCCTGCGCGAAGGTCGGGACCGACTATGTGGACCTGACCGGGGAATCCAACTGGATCGCCGCGATGATGGCCGCTCACGAGCAGACGGCGAAGGCGTCCGGCGCTCGGCTGGTGTTTTCCTGCGGCTTCGATTCCATCCCCTTTGACATGGGTGTCTGGTTCGTGGAGCGGGAGGCGGCGACTCGGCTCGGCGCGCCCACGTCCAGAGTGCGCGGCCGGGTGCGCAACATGCTGGGCGGGTTGTCTGGCGGCACCATGGCCAGCGGCATGGTCACGATGGCGGCGATTCAGAAGGACCCGACGATCGGCGCCGTGCTTGCCGATCCCTTCGCCCTCACGCCGGGCTTCAGCGGCCCGCCACAGCCCGACGGCGACAAAGCCTATGACGACACGGTCACCGGCTCGTGGGTGGCGAGCTTCATGATGGCCGGCATCAACACCAAGGCGGTGCATCGCACCAACTTCCTGCTTGGCCACCCCTGGGGAACCGACTTCCAGTATGATGAGATGCTGATGGTCTCCGGACCTCCCCAGGAGGGCGCGCAGCCGGCGGCGGGCTTTGACTTCGGCGGCGCCAACCCGCCCAAGCCCGGCGAAGGTCCCACCAAGGCGGAGCGAGAAGCCGGTTTCTACGACATCCTGTTCATCGCCGAGGCCGCCGACGGGCGGACGGTTCGGGCGGCGGTCAAGGGTGACATGGATCCAGGCTATGGCTCCACCTCCAAGATTCTAGCCGAGGCCGGCCTGGCCCTGGCCTTTGACGTCAGCCGGGAGATCACGCCCGGGGGCTGCTGGACGGCCGCTGCGGCCATGGGCCCCGCGCTGCTTGAGCGACTGCCGGCCAAGGCGGGGTTGACCTTCGCGGTTGAGGCCTGAAAGCCCGACACGCTAGCCGCGAAGCGGCCCGGCAGGTGCGTTTCCGGCGAAATAGGATCAAATCCAAGCTGAAATTCGTCGAAGCGGCTGGCTTTCCGCTTGCCGGCGACATTCTGTCCATAGTATGTTCAGAGACGGGTTGTGTTTCAGATATGCAATAATAGTTGATCGGCGACGGTTCCACCGGACCCAAGGCTGTGACGCGGTGAACGCTGGCCGATCATCCGGGTGGAAATCAAAACGCCACGGGAGTGAAACAAGTGGGTTATGTCCTCGGCATTTCAGCCTATTACCATGACGCGGCCGCCGCGCTGGTGAGAGACGGTGAGATCATCGCGGCCGCCCAGGAAGAGCGCTTCTCGCGCAAGAAGCACGACCCTCGCTTTCCCCGCCAAGCCATCAACTACTGTCTGGGCGAGGCCTTCATCGAGCCTTCGGAACTCGAAGGGGTGGTGTTCTACGACAATCCCCTGCTGACGCTTGACCGGGTGATGAAGAATGCGCTGTCGGTCGCGCCGGCCGGACGCGACCAGTTCGCGGCCGCCTGCCGTGGGATGCTGGGGCCTAAGGCGCGCCTTAGCGATGACATCGACTCGGTTCTGGGCGAGACGCCACGCCTGCTGGGCACACATCATCACATGGCGCATGCCGCCAGTTGCTTCTACCCGTCTCCGTTCGACCAAGCAGCGATACTGACCATCGACGGCGTGGGCGAATGGGCCACCTGCACCCTGGGTTTCGGCAATGGGGCGCACATGGAGCTGCTGAGGGAGATCCGCTATCCGCACTCCTTGGGCCTGCTCTACAGCGCCTTTACCTATTACTGCGGATTCAAGGTGAATTCGGGCGAATACAAACTGATGGGGCTCGCGCCCTATGGCGAGCCGAAATACGCCGACCTCATCCGCGACGTCCTGATCGATGTGAAGGATGATGGATCGTTCCGTCTGGATACCAACTACTTCGGCTATCTCGACACCGGGCTGATGATCAACGAACGCTTTGAGACACTGTTCGGCGGCCCGGCGCGACGGCCGGACACGATGATCACCCGCAAGCAGATGGATCTGGCGGCGTCGATTCAGCAGGTGACCGAAGATGTGGTTCTCAAGCTGGTGGCCTATGCGACGGCCCTGACCGGCACAAAGAACCTGGTGATGGCCGGTGGCGTCGCGCTCAATTGCGTGGCCAACGGCCGCGTGCTTCGAGAGTCGGGGCTCGACGGGCTGTTTGTTCAGCCTGCCGCCGGCGACGCGGGCGGCGCGCTTGGCGCCGCGCTTCTAGTATCGCACCAGATGCTCGGCGCGCCGCGCGTGGTGAACCGCGAAGGCGACTCCCTGATGGGAAGCTATCTTGGACCGCGGTTCGCGCCCCACGAAGTCACCTCGATCCTCGATCGCCAGGATTGGCCGCACCACCAGATCGCCGACCCCGACGAGCTGGCGCGGGCCGTCGCCGGCGCGATCGCCGACGGCAAGGTGGTGGGTTACTTCAGCGGCCGCATGGAGTTTGGACCGCGTTCCCTGGGCGCGCGATCGATCCTTGGCGACCCGCGCAACCCGGAAATGCAGAGCACCATGAACCTCAAGGTGAAGTTTCGGGAGAGCTTTCGGCCGTTCGCGCCGGCGGTGATCGCCGATCGCGCCGCCGACTATTTCGAGATCGAGGCGGAGAGCCCCTATATGTTGCTGGTGGCGCCGGTGAAAAGCGAACGCCAGCTGCCGATGGACCGGGCCGTGTCCGACGGCGACGACATGATGCCGATCCTGCACCAGCGGAGAAGCGACATCCCCGCGGTGACACACGTCGACTACAGCGCCCGGGTGCAGACTGTGGACCAGCAACGCAGCCCTGATTTCTTCCGCATTCTGTCGGCTTTCGACCAGCTCACCGGATGCCCGGTGCTGGTCAATACTTCATTCAACGTACGGGGCGAGCCGATCGTCTGCACACCGCAGGACGCCTATCGGTGCTTCATGCGAACCGGGATGGATCTGCTGGTGCTCGAGGACTGCCTGCTGTGGAAGAGCGAGCAGCCCGAGTGGCCGGAAAACGACGACTGGAGGAATGAACATGAGCTCGACTGACACAATCAGCCCAGGCTCGACCGAGGAAGCCGGCGCCGACTCCCTGGCCTTGGCGATGTTCGACGAAGTGATGATCCCCCTGGCGAACGCCAGACGGTCCGCCGAACGCCCCGCCTATTTCGCCCGCACGGGCGAGGTCGGCGTCACCAGCTACTTCGAGCCGCCTACCCTGGCGGTGATGCGGCCCGCCGACTTCGAGTTTCCTGGCGGGGGCGACCCTGAGGGGCTGATCGAGGCTCTGGCGAAATACTGGAGGAGCCAGGGGGAAGATCACGCTGCAGCCATGGCTCCGCGATTGCACGAAATCGCCCGCGCCTTGCGAGAAGAAGCTGACCAGAGTGACGGCAACGTCGATATTCTTTGCTACACGATGTTCTGAGGCTATGTTAGGGGACGCCTTAACCATGAATGATACGGCATCGATTGACAGTATCGTCGGCGAGGACATCTGGGCTTGGCTGAAAGAATTCGTGACCGTAAAGAACGCGTTCTATCACAAGAAATTCGCGCCCTGTCCCTATGCTCGCTCCGCTATTCTCGCCGCCCAAGTGGACGTAACAGTCTATTTGAAAGGCGACGTGCGCGGCTATATCCGCGAAAAATCCATCGAGCTGCGGGACACCCCATCGCTGTCGACGCGTGTGATGGCGTTTCCACCGCGCATTCAATTTCAGTGGGGGATCAGCGAGTTTGTTGAAACGCTCAATGCCGAACTGATCGCGGACAATGTGTTCCTCAACACCGGTGTCACCAAGACCAAAACAAGCCGCTACCCGGGTCCGCCTGGCAAGGACCCGTATTTCATCGTGGTCGCCAATCGACTTGAGGCCGTTCTGTCAGGCGCCGAAGCGCTGCAGCGCACCGCTTACTACAAAGACTGGCCACGCGACCAATATGAACTTGTCGTCGAACGCCGCGAGCGCATGGCCAGGCGATACGGCAAGGCATAGGGGCGGACGGGCTATGTGGCACTCTCTGTGGAGCTATCATCCACGCATCGGCTACACCTACATGCCGAGCGTCAAGTCGAGGGTTCCGTTTGAAACCGGTGGCTACCGTGTAAAGACCAATGCGGCCGGGTTTCGATCCGATCGCGAATTCACCCACGAGCGTTCGCCGGGAGTGTATCGCGCGATTCTGTTCGGAGATTCTCAGACGGCCGGTGACGGGGTCTCGAACGGCGAACGTTTCAGCGACCTTCTTGAGACCCTGGCGCCCGGCCTTGAGGTGTTCAACTACTCCCTGACCGGCACGGGAACAGATCAACAGTATCTGACCTATCGCGAATTTGGCGACGTCGAGCACGATCTGCTGATCATCAGCCCCTATGCGGAGAACGTGCGGCGGGTCAATCACCGATTCCTGAGGTTTCGGGACGCCGGCGGCCAGGAAGTATTCTACGCCAAGCCCTACTATCAGATCGAAGGCGGCGAGCTGACGCTCCACCACATCCCGGTGCCGAAACGGCCGCTGACAAAAGACACGATGGCCCCAGAGGATGCGCCGCATGTGGATTGGGGCGCTCAGATTTCCAATGTTCCAGCGGCGCTTCGTCCCGTCGTACAGAATGAAAGTGTTCGCACTGTCCTGAAGACTCTCGGAATACGGGACCTGATGCAGAAGATCACCAAGACCCAGCCGGTTCCCGACTACGACTCGCCCGACAACCCCGGCTGGCTACTACTCCGCAAAATCCTGGAAACCTGGATCCGTCAGAGTCCGACACCTGTCCTGCTCGCGCCCGTGCCGATGTGGACGGACATCGAAGGGACCAGTGATCCGTCGGACTATCAGGCGCGTTTCCGGGAATTGGCGGCGGACACCGGATGCCATCTGTATGATGCCATACCCGATCTTTGGGCTTATCCGCCCGAAGAGCGCCGCAAGTTCCGTTTCAAGCACGATCTGCACCTTTCCACGCTTGGACATCAGGCCATGGCGCTGGCGCTGGCGCCGGTGGTGGAAGGCATCATGCGGGAAAGTCGCGCCAGCCTCGCCGCTTCGGGAGCTTCCGCTGCCGAAAGACCGGGCTCGATGGTGGCTTGAGCTGGGCTCTATGCTGCTCCCGGCGTGCCGGACACCAGCAGTTTGAAGCCGATCACGCTGCGCAGGAGGCGAATGCGATAGAGCACGGCCAAGGCCCCCAGCCTTTGGCCCACGCCCTTTATATTCGGCGACCAAAGAACCTTCGGCGTGTGGGCCACCGCCGACAGAGGATAGAAAAGAATCCGTAGTACCCACTGGATCCGCGCCATGTTCGACGTCACCCTCAGCTTGAACATCTCCATATCCATACGGCGCGTCATCTTGCACAGGGCGGGCCAGTCCGGTCTCGCCGGATGCCGCACGATGACGTCGCCTTTGTAGCCCAGTCGAAAACCGGCCGCCGTCGCGCGATGGCACCATTCGACGTCTTCCGACACACCCGTGGCCAGGAAGCCACCGACCTGGTCAAAAATAGCCCGCCGGGTGAACAGGTTCGCCGTCACGGTGAAATTGGTGCGGCGGATATAGTCCTCATTGTCGAATCTGAAGACCAGTTCGAAGGATTCGACCGGATTGACATGGGCGGCGTCGGCGGCGAACACCACCATTCGTCCTCCGACCAGATCGAGCTCCTCTAACGCTCTCACACCCTGTTCCAGCCATTGCGGATGGGGCACGCAATCGGAATCGGTGAAGGCCAGGGTTTCGAACCGCGCCAGGGCCAGGGCGCCGTTTCGCGCCGGTCCCGCACCCTTTTTCGTCACGATCGTCAGCCGCGCCCGACCCGCCACGACCCGGGCCACGGCCTCGGCGCCCTCGGGGGAATTGTTGTCCCCTACGACAATCTCGAAACGGTCCTTGGGATAGGTTTGGGCTTCAAGCGCCTCCAGGCAGCGATCGAGGCCCGGCAGATCGCTGTAGTGTGGGACGATGACGCTGACCATCGGCGCCGGAGGCTGTGGAATCTGTTGCAACGCCTGATCGTCCGGTTCGAGCAAATCCGTCCAAAAGCCGAACCTGTCGGTCCGAAACTTCCTCAGCGATCTATAGGCGCGAGGCGGGAGAGTCCATCGAAGGCAGCCTGGGCCGGCAACTCTTCGGCGCCGCGAAAATGGGTTAGAACCTTCGCCGACGGCGCAGGTTTCCAATGAGGGCTCGAACGGTCATGAACCACTATCGGATCGGCGTCATCGGCCTTGGCCAGCGCATCGCGCACGTTCTGGCGGCGATGAAAGAGGTAGGCTGGATGCTGGAAGTGGCCGGCCACGCCGACCCTTCGCCGGTGGGCTTGCCCATTCTGGCCGAGGCGGGGATCGATCCGGGCCGCGCCTATCGCGACGAGGCCGAACTGCTTGCCGACGGGCCGTTCGACATGGTGATGATCGGCTCACCCAATCACCTGCATTTCGCGCACCTGAACGACGCCTTCGCCGCCGGTTGTCCGATATTCGCCGAAAAGCCGATCGTACGGACGCCGGAGGAGACCTACGCCATCGCCGCCACCCTGGCTGGTCGGACGGCGCCTCCCCTGTTCATCGGACTGGTGATGCGCTCGATGCCGATCGTGCGGGAGGTTATCGCCCGGGCGGCTTCGGGCGAACTCGGCGAGCTGATTTCCATGGACGCCACCGAGCACCTGCCCCCCGAACATGGCGCCTATCTGGCCCGCAACTGGCGACGGCGCCAGGACTGGGGCGGATCGTTCATGCTCGACAAGGTCTGCCACGATTTCGATATCTTCGGGTGCATCGCCGGTTCGCGACCGGCCCGGGTGGCCAGTTTCGGGGGAAAGCGCATCTTCAGGCCGGATCGCACAGATGTTCGCATGACCTATGAGGACGGCTCGGCCGCCTATGCCTTGCGTGACGCAGGCTGGATGGGAGCCAACGACGCGTTCCACTCCGACATGGACGTGGACGACCATCAGGTGGCGATCGTTCGCTACGAAAGCGGCCTGGCCCTGTCGTTCCATTCCAACAGCCACGTCTCGCTCCAGGAGCGGCGCTGGTATATCGCCGGGACCAACGGGACGATGCTGGCCGACCTGGTTCGCAACAAGCTGATGATCCGGCCGGCCATGGACCGCCGCAAGCCCGAGCGGATCGACTACGCCACGCGCACCGCCGACAACCATAACGGCGCCGACCAAGCCATGGCCGTGGACCTGCTGGCGGCTCTGGAGGGCGAGCGGACCTTCCCGGTGACGCCGCGCGACTCGCTGGAAGCCGGCTTGACGGTGATGGCCATCGATGAAGCAGCCGCCACCGGGGCGATGGTCGAATGCGCGCCGATGTGGGCGCGCCTCGACGCGGCGATGGCCGGATAGACCTTCCGCCGGGTGACCGTTTTAACGCCGCATCGCCTGCGCTAGGGTCCGTCGGCGTTCGGCGAGGCCTAGCGCCTGAGGAAAACGACTGGCCGGGAGATAGGACGCGGGTGGACGAGGTTGCCGAAAGCCTGGACGTACTGGCCCGCCACCGCCTGGGCGGGACGAAGATCAGCGGCCTGACCCGTCTGACGGCCGGCGCAAGCCAGGAAATCTGGCGTTTCAATGTGATCGCGAACGGCCTTGAGACACCGCTGATCCTGCGCCGGGCCCCCGGCGGAACCCGGGTTTCCGAGACCGCCATCGGTCCCGAAATCGAAGCGTCGCTGATCCAGGCGGCCCACGCCGCCGGAGTACCCGTGCCTATCGTCCGCTGGGTTTTGACCGAGGAAGACGGCCTCGGCCGCGGCTATGTAATGAGCTGTGTCGAGGGCGAAACCCTCGGCGGCCGGATCGCCCGGGGCGAGACGTTCGCCCACGCCCGCACGGTGCTGGCCGGCCAGTGCGGCGCTGCGCTAGCGGCGACCCACCGCATCGACCCGGCCGCATTCCCGACGCTGAAACGCCTGACCCCGCTTGAGTTCGTGACCCAGTATCTGGACGCCTATCGCGCCACCGAATGGCCACGGCCGGTGTTCGATCTGGCCTTCCGCTGGCTGCTCGACCGCTGCCCGCCGCCGCCGGAGAGCCCGCGCCTGGTGCACGGCGATTTTCGCAACGGCAATATCATGGTGGGCGAAGACGGCCTGCGCGCGGTGCTGGACTGGGAACTGGCGCATGTCGCCGACCCGATGGAAGACCTGGGCTGGATCTGCGCCAACTCCTGGCGCTTTGGCGTGGAAGCCAGGCCGGTGGGCGGCTTTGGCATGCGGGAGGATCTGTGGGCGGGATATGAGGCCGCGGGCGGGGTGAAAGTCGATCCCGACCGCGCCCTGTTCTGGGAGGTGTTCGGCTCGCTGCGCTGGGGCGTGATGTGCAGCGGCATGTTCACGAGTTTCCGCACCACCGATCCGGTGGTGGAGCGGGCGGTGATCGCCCGGCGCACCAGCGAGACCGAGATCGACCTGCTGCGGCTGCTGGCGGCCTGAGCGATGCAGGACCATCCCCATCCAAGCGAGGTCATCGCCGCCGTCGCCCGCTTCCTGAAGGATGAGGTCGCGCCCCAGACCACGGGACGCCTGTCGTTCCAGGCCCGCGTCGCGGCCAACGCCCTGGAGATGATGACCCGGCAACTGGACACCCAACCCGCCGCCGAGGCGGCTGAATTGACCTCCCTCAAGGCGATCCTGGCGATGGATGGCGATCTGGCCACCCTGAACGCGGAACTGGCGCGGCGGCTTGGATCTGGAGAGATCGACTTGACCACGCCCAGTGTCGCCGACCATCTATGGGCGACCACCCTGGCCAAGCTGGCGGTCGACCAGCCTACCTATTGGGGCTATCGCGCCGCCCTTACCGAACGATCCGACAAACAAGAACCGCCCAAGTAAGAACCGTAAGAGGAAATCGCCATGGACTTTTCCCTGCCACAGGATCTCGTCGACTATCTCGCCGAGCTCGACGCCTTCATCGTGGCCAAGATCAAGCCGCTGGAGAACGCGGACGACAATATCCGCTTCTTCGACCATCGCCGCGAGCATGCCCGCACCGACTGGGACAACAATGGCCTGCCTCGTCATGAGTGGGAGTTGCTGCTGGCCAAGGCGCGCCAGATCGCCGACGAAGCCGGGCACCTGCGCTATGCCTGGCCCACGGAGATGGGTGGCAAGGGTGGGTCCAACCTGGCGATGGCGGTGATCCGCGAGCATCTGGCCGCCAAGGGTCTGGGCCTGCACAACGATCTTCAGACCGAACACTCGATCGTCGGCAACAACCCGTTCATCCTGATGTTCAAGGAGTTCGCCACCAACGCCCAGCACGACAAATACGGCGCCGACCTGTTGGCCGGAAAGATCCGCACTGGCTTTGGCCTGACCGAACCCAACCACGGTTCGGACGCCACCTGGATGGAGACCAGGGCGGTGAAGGAGACGCGCGACGGTGTCGATGGCTGGCTGATCAACGGTGAGAAGATGTGGACCACAGGCATGCACGTCGCCAACTACGTGATGTGCTTCGCCCGCACCGGCGGCAAGGACGGCGACGCCCTGGGGATCACGGTCTTCCTGGTGCCGGTGACCTCGCCCGGCTTCAAGATCGAGGAATATCTGTGGACGTTCAACATGCCCACCGACCACCCGCGGGTGTCGTTCACCAACGTCTGGGTGCCCGACGACGCGATCTGGGGCGTCGAGGGGCGGGGCCTGGGCCTCGGCCAGAGCTTCGTGCACCAGAACCGCATACGCCAGGCGGCCTCGTCGCTGGGAGCGGCGGTCTATTGCATTGAGGAGAGCGTCAAATACGCCCGGGCGCGCAAGCCGTTCGGCGAGGAGTTGTCGCGCAACCAGGCCATTCAGTGGCCGCTGGTCGAGCTGTCAACGCAGGCCGAGATGCTGCGCCTATTGATCCGCAAGACCGCCTGGCAGATGGACAACATGGAACACAAGGAGGTCGAGCGGCAGATCTCCGACAAGGTCTCGATGTGCAACTATTGGGGCAACCGCCTGTGCTGCGAGGCCGCCGACCGGGCGATGCAGATCCATGGCGGCATCGGCTATTCCAGGCACAAGTCCTTCGAGCACATCTATCGCCACCACCGCCGCTATCGGATCACCGAGGGATCGGAAGAGATCCAGATGCGCAAGGTCGCCGCCTTCCTGTTCGGCTACATCGGCCCGCGCAAGAAAGAGCTTTCCGCGATCACCTGGGACGACGTCGACTACCGCAAGGGTAGATAGTCGTCCGCGGCCGGCGATCAGGTTTCCGTCCAGGGGTCGAAGGTATTGACGCCGGTCGTGACGACGTCGCCGGTGTTACGAGTCACCAGGGTCAGGCCACGCCGGATCGCCGTGGCCGCGATCAGGGTGTCGACAACGGGCAGGCTGCGCGCGGCGGAAAGCTCGCCCCACAGTCTCGCCACGCCGGCGTCGATATCGAGCACCCGATCCGCGAAGGTGGTTTCGATGCCGTCGACCCAGGCGCTGAGGTTGGTGGCGGCAATAGGATCGACGCGGCGCTTGGCTTCGACCCCTTTTCGCAATTCCCCAAGGCTGAGAACGCTCAGGAACAGGGCCGCGCTATCGGCCCGGGCCAGAAAGGCCATGACGTCCGCGTTGGCCCGGATTTTTCGCGTTTCGGAGATTATATTCGTATCGAGAAGATAGCCTGTCTTTAGGCTCACAGTTCGACCGCGCGGCCGACGTCCGCGTCACGCTCCACGGTGAAGGTCTCAACCTTGGGGCCGCCCAGAAGATGGGCTTTAAAGTCCGGCTTTAGGGCTTCCAGGGCGAGATAGTCCTCTATCGACAGCACCACCGCGCGGTTGGCGCCGTGCCGAGTGATCGTCTGCGGACCCTCGCGGAGGGCCCGGTCAATCATCTCACTGAACCGCGTCTTCGCCTGTTGTACCGGCCATGTCGTCATCGCGATAAGCTCTTTCTGTCTAGACTGACCATAATGGGGATGGCGAAGGGCGGCGGCAAGGCCCATTCCGCTCCCGGGCAAAACCATTTACCCAACGCCTCCTCACCTGGAGACCAGATGATGCGTGCGATACGGACAATGCCAATGGCGGGCGTCGCCATGTCGATGATGATGGGTGTGGCTCATGCCGCCCCTCCAAGCCATCCCCAAGCGGAAACCCAGGCGCTGGATCTGGCGCAGAAGGCCATCGCCCTGCGCTCGGTGCGCGGTCCCGGCAACCAGACGGCTCAGGTCGCGGCGCTCTACAAGACCGCGCTGACGGCGGGCGGATTCGCCGAATCCCAGGTCTCGATCTCCCCGGTGGACGACACCGCCTATCTGGTCGCCCGCTGGCCCGGCGCCGATCCGACGCTGAAGCCTCTGGTGATTTCCGGCCACATGGACGTCGTCGAAGCCAAACCCGCCGACTGGAAGCGCGATCCGTTCACGCCGGTGGTGGAAAACGGCTATCTGTTCGGCCGGGGCGCAACCGACATGAAGCTCGACGGCACGATCGCCATCGCGGCGCTGATCGAGCTCAAGCGCGAAGGCTATAAGCCCCGCCGCGACATTATCATCGAGTTTTCGGGCGACGAGGAGACCGTGATGAAGACCAGCGCGATCATCGCCGAAAAGCTCGCGAACGCCGATCTGGTGCTCAACATCGACGGCGGCGGCGGGGTGCTGGACGAGGCGACCGGAGCCCCGCTGTATTTCACCTGGCAGGGCGCGGAAAAAACCTATGCCGACTTCCAGCTGACCGTGACCAATCCGGGAGGTCACTCGTCGCAACCCCGGCCCGACAACGCGATCGACCAGCTCGCCACCGCCCTGGAGCGGATCCACGCCCATCGCTTCGCGCCGGAGCTCAACGACCTGACCAGGGCCTATTTCAAACAGGCGGCCGCCTATCAGCCGCCCAAAACGGCGGCGGCGATGCGCGCCTTCGCCGCCGACCCCACCGACAAGGCGGCGATCGCCACCCTGTCGGCCAATCCCGCCATGGTGGGAAAGATCGGCACGACCTGCGTGGTGACGATGATCAATGGCGGCCACGCCCTCAACGCCCTGCCGCAGCGCGCCGAGGCCAATATCAACTGCCGTATCTTTCCAGGCCACAAGCCGGCGGCGATCATGGCCAAACTGAAGGCCGCCGCCGCCGACCCGGCGGTCAGCTTCAAGGATGTGACCGAGGGTTCTGTCAGCACCGACGCCTCACCGATGCGCGCCGACTTCGTGACGGCCGTGAAGAAGGCGCTGGGACAGGTCTATCCGGGCGTGGCGGTGTTTCCGGCCCTGGCGTCCGGCGCCAGCGACAGCATGTGGTTCCGCTATCACGGCGCGCCAAGCTATGGGGCCAGCCCGGTGTTTATCAAGGATTCCGACGACTTCAGCCACGGCCTGAACGAGCGCACGCCGATCGCCAACATCCAGCCGGCGATCACCTACTATCTGTCGCTGATAGGCGACCTGGCGCGATAGCTCGGCACGGACGAGGGCGATGTAGGGGCGGGCCGCGTTGAAAATGCCTTGAATCGGACCGAGACATGTGTCACTAAAAATATGACATCTGTCGGAGAGTGCTGTGAATCAGGGTTTCGAAGAGGCCGCTTCCACCGGTGATTTCATCGCAGCCAACCGTGTCGCGGCCCTGTTGGGCGGTGACAAGGTTCTGGCGCGGTCACCCACGGGACCTCTGGAGACCCATGACCTGCTGGCCCGGGGGCTGCCTGGCGAGGCGCTGACCTATCTGATCGACCATCTGGCGGTTCTTCAACGAACGGCGTCGCTTGAAAAGGCGATCGGTATCAGCCTGCGGACATTCCAGCGCCGCAGGGACGCGCCGGAAAAAGCCCTGAGCGCCGACCAGAGCGGCCGGGCTTGGAAATTCGCCGAAATCCTGGCTCAGGCGATGGATGTTTTCGGATCCCAGGAGGAGGCGGAGCTTTGGCTGGAGAGACCAGCGATAGGGCTGGAACAACGTCGCCCAATCGACCTGCTAGCCACCCCGACGGGTGTGGAATTGGTCGAGACCTTCCTGGGTAGGTTGAAATATGGCGTCTATACGTGACGCCACTTCCGGGCGTCCTGGGCGGAACGGCCGTCACGGCTTGGCGGCTCGACCCGGCGACCTTCGCGACCACCTGGGACAGTGGCGAGGGCGCCTATCGGTTTGGCGGACGATGGAACAGCCGGGGCGTGCGGGCGGTCTACGCATCGCTCGATCCGGCGACCGCGATCCTGGAGATCGCCGTTCACAAGGGCTTCAAGGCTCTCGATACGGAAAGGCATGTGCTCACGGCCTTCGAAATCCTGCGACCGACCGATATCCACGTGGTGAGGCCCGAAGACGCGCCTTACCCGAACTGGCTGAGGCCCTGTATCCCGAGCGCGGGCCAACAGGCCTTCGGCGACACACTGCTGGCCAAGCATGGATTCGTCGTCTTTCCCAGCGCGGTCTCCACCCACAGCTGGAATCTGGTCTTTACCGCCTCGGAGGCGCGGGGCCGATATGCGCTCGACCTTCAGGAACGCTTCGCCCTGGACACACGGTTGCACCCGCCAGTCTGATCCACCGAGCCTGGCGCAACGGGCGAGGTTCGACCGTCACCGCCCCGTGAACACGCCCGGCCGCTTTCCGATGAATGCGGCCATGCCTTCCTTCTGATCGGCCGTGCCGAACAGGCCGTGGAACAGGCGGCGTTCGAAATTGACGCCCTGCTCGAGCATGGTCTCGAACGCCGCATTGACCATTTCCTTGGCAGCCATCACGGCTAGGGGCGCCATGCCGGCGATGGCCTCGGCGGACTTCATCGCTTCGGCCTCGAGATCGGCCAGGGGGACAACACGGGCGACCAGGCCCGAGGCCTCGGCTTCCTTGGCGTCCATGTTGCGGCCGGTCAGGCACATTTCCATGGCCTTGGCCTTGCCGATCGCGCGGGTCAGGCGCTGAGAGCCGCCCATGCCGGGGGTGACGGCCAGCTTGATCTCGGGCTGGCCGAACTTGGCGTTGTCGGCGGCGATGATGAAATCAGCCATCATGGCCAGCTCGCAGCCACCGCCCAGGGCGAAGCCCGACACCGCCGCGATCCACGGCTTGCGGGTGGCGGTGAGCTTGGCGTAGCCGGCGAAGTAATTGGCGCCGTACATGTCGGCGAACGATTGCCCGGACATTTGCTTGATGTCGGCGCCGGCGGCGAAGGCCCGGTCGGAACCCCGGATCACCGCGCACCTTTGGGTTGGATCGGCGTCGTATTTGGCGAACGCGTCAAGAAGGTCGGCCAGCACCTGGCTGTTGAGAGCGTTCAGCGCCTGGGGACGGTTGAGGGTGACTAACGTCACCGCGCCCCGCTGTTCGACGAGGATGGTTTCGTAGCTCATAGGGGTTTCCATTCCTGGTCGGCGGAAAGCGGGGCGAAGACAGCGTCCAACATGGTGTCGGTGACCCCTTCAAGGGTTGCTGGCGCCCACTGGGGCTTGTTGTCCTTGTCGACGATCACCGCGCGCACGCCCTCGGCGAAGTCGTGGCTCATCACCACCCGGGCGCCGATGCGCATCTCCATGGCCATGTTGTCGGCGAAGTCGGTCATCGCCGCCCCGGCCCGCAGCTGGCGCAGGGCGACCTTCATGCTGAGCGGCGACTTGGTCTTCAGGGTGGCGAGCTGGGCCTTCGCCCAATCGGATCCATCGGTGGCCAGGGCTTCGAAGATCGACTCGACCGTGGGGCCGCCGAACAGAGCGTCGATGGCATCGTGATGCTCGATCATTTCCGAGCGGCCGGGATCGGACTCCAGTTCGGTGAGGATGGTCTCGATCGCGGAAGGATCGGCGATCAGCCGCGCCTTGAAGTCCGCCAGCCGATCGGAGGGAACGACGTCGGTGGCGATGCCGAGGATCTCGCAGCCCGCCGCCTTGAGCCGCGCGCCGGTCAGCGCCAGCCACACGCCCACCGCGCCGTGCAGCCGCGACAGGTGCCAGCCGCCGCCGACGTCGGGAAATAGGCCGATGCCGGTCTCGGGCATGGCGAAGGTGGTCCGCTCGGTGGCGATCCGATAGCGGGCCGGCAGGGCGATGCCGACACCGCCGCCCATGGTGATGCCGTCCATGATCGCCACCACCGTCTTGGGATAGACCATCAGCAGGTGGTTGAGCTGGTATTCGGTATGGAAGAACCGCCGCGCGCCCTCCCCGCCGATCTTGGCGCTGTCGGCCAGAAAGCGGATGTCGCCGCCGGCGCAGAAGCCGCGCTCGCCGGCGTGATCGATCAGGATGGTGTGGACCGCCGCGTCATCGCGCCAGGCCAGCAGGGCGCCAGTCATCAAGGCGACCATGTTGCTGGTCAGGGCGCCAAGAGCCTTGGGACGATTGAGCCGCAGCCGCCCCACGCGGCCCTCGACCGAGATCAGGACTTCGGGGTCCGGCGCGTCGTCGCTCATGGCCTGAACATCTCCCGCGCGATGATCACGCGCATGATCTCGTTGGTCCCCTCGAGGATCTGATGCACGCGCAGGTCGCGCACGATCCGCTCCAGGGGATAGTCCTTCAGATAGCCATAGCCGCCGTGCAGCTGCAGGGCCTGATTGGCGATCTCGAAACCGGCGTCGGTGGCGAAACGCTTGGCCATGGCGCACAGGCGCGTGGCGGCCGGATCGCCGGCGTCCAGGGCCGCGGCGGCCCTGCGGACCATCCAGCGCGCGGCCTCGAGCTCGGTCTCCATGTCGGCCAGCTTGAACTGCAACCCCTGGAAATCCTTGAGGGCGCGGCCAAACTGCTTGCGGCTTTCGACATAGGCCTTGGCCGTATCGAGGGCGAGGCCGGCGCCGCCCAGCGAGCAGGAGGCGATGTTCAATCGCCCGCCGTCCAGGCCCATCATGGCGATCTTGAAGCCCTGGCCCTCGTCGCCGACCCGGTTTTCGGCCGGGACGACGACATTGTCGAAGTGGACCATCGCCGTGGGCTGGCTGTTCCAGCCCATCTTGCGTTCCTGGGCCCCGAAGGAAAGGCCCAGCATGCCCTTCTCGACCACGAAGGTCGAGACGCCCCCCGCGCCTTCACCGCCGGACCTGGCCATCACCACATAGATGTCCGACGTTCCCGCGCCGGAGATGAACGCCTTGGCGCCGTTCAGCACATAGCTCTCGCCCTCCCGCCGGGCGGTAGTGCGCAACGAGGCGGCGTCGGAGCCCGCGCCCGGTTCGGTCAGGCAATACGAGGCGATCAACTCCATGCTGGTCAGGCGCGGCAGGTATTTCTGGCGCACGGCGTCGGACCCGAACCGGTCGATCATCCACGAGGCCATGTTGTGGATCGACAGAAAGGCCGCTGTCGATACGTCGCCGTGGGACAGGGCCTCGAAGATCAAGCTGGCGTCCAGTCGGGTCAGGGCCGAACCGCCCACGTCTTCCTTCACATAAATCCCGGCGAGGCCCAGGCCGGCGGCGGCGCGAAGCACGTCGACCGGAAAGTGCTTCTCTTCGTCCCAACGGGCCGAGTGGGGCGCCATCTCGGCCGCCGCGAAGGCGCGGGCCATGTCCTGAATGGCCTGCTGGTCCTCGGTCAGGGTGAAACGCATCGCCTACTTCATCGTCGGGATGACGAAGGCGCTGTCTTCCGGCGCTCCTCCAGTGGCGTTTTCGGGCCAGCGGGCGGTGACGGTCTTGACCTTGGTGTAGAACTTGACCCCTTCGACGCCGTGCTGGTTGGTGTCGCCAAAGGCGCTGCGCTTCCAGCCGCCGAAGGTGTGGTAGGCCACCGGCACCGGGATCGGCACATTGATGCCCACCATGCCGACATTAACGCGCGAGGCGAACTCGCGGGCGGCGCGGCCGTTGCGGGTATAGATGGCGACGCCGTTGCCGTAGGGGTGCTCGGACGGCAGGGTCAGGGCTTCCTCGAAGGTCTCGGCGCGGACGATCTGCAGCACTGGGCCGAAAATCTCCTCCTGATAGGTCTTCATGTCTTTTTTCACGTGGTCGAACAGCGTCGGGCCGATGAAGAAGCCGTTTTCATAGCCCTGCAGCGCGAAGCCGCGGCCGTCGACGACCAGTTCGGCGCCCTCGTCGGCCCCCATCTGAATGTAGTTTTCAACCTTCTGCTTGTGGGCGGCGGAGACTACCGGCCCATATTGCGCGGCCGGATCGCTGGAGATGCCGACCTTCAGGGTGTCGATCTCGGCCAGCACCTTTTCGCGCAGGGCGTCGGCGGTCTTGGCGCCGACCGGCACAACCACCGGCAGCGCCATGCACCGTTCCCCCGCCGAGCCATAGGCGGCGCCGATCAGGTCCTTGACCGCCTGGTCGAGGTCGGCGTCGGGCAGGATGACGCCGTGGTTCTTGGCCCCGCCCATGGCCTGGACGCGCTTTCCGTGCGCCGCGCCGGTGGAATAGACGTAGGAGGCGATGTCGGACGAGCCGACGAAGCTGATCGCCCGGACCAGGGGGTGGGTCAGAATGGCGTCCACCGCGACCTTGTCGCCGTGCACCACATTCAGCACCCCGGCCGGCGCCCCGGCCTCCATGAACATTTCGGCCAGCCGCACCGGCAAGCTGGGGTCCTTCTCCGAAGGCTTGAGAATGAAGCTGTTGCCCACGGCGATGGAGATGCCGAACATCCACATCGGGATCATGGCCGGGAAGTTGAACGGGGTGATGCCGGCGCAGACGCCCAGCGGCTGGCGCACCGAATAGATGTCGATACCGGGGCCGGCGCCTTCGGTATACTCGCCCTTGAGGATATGCGGGATGCCGCAGGCGAACTCGATCACTTCCAGGCCACGCTGGATATCGCCCTTGGAGTCGGCGATCACCTTGCCGTGCTCCGAAGATAGCAGGCCCGCCAGCTCCTCCATCCGCGCCTCGACCAGGCGCTTGAACTCGAACATCACCCGCGCGCGGCGTTGAGGATTGGTCGCCGCCCAGCCGACCTGGGCGCGGGCCGCGACCTGGACCGCCGCGTCGAGTTCGGCGGACGTGGCCAAGGCGACCTGGGCCTGAACCTCGCCGGTGTTGGGATTGAAGACCTCGCCGAAGCGGCCACTGGTTCCGGCCAGCGCCTGTCCATCCACGAAATGCTGAATTTGGCGCATGAGCCGTCTCCCTGAGCCGTAACAATCACGGCTGCTTGTTTTTCTTTTAACCCGCTATTGCTTGGGAACGAAAGGCTGACTGAACAACAAACCGTTCCAGGGCAGCGGCTGAATCGCCAGGGTAGGCCCTTTGGGATCCTTGACCGCCTTGGCGTCGGCATAGACCACCCGCACGACCACCGGCGAGTCGGAAAGCAACGAGACCTCGCAGTTCAGGCGAAAAGTTCGCACTCCGCTGGCCCAGGGCGCGGCGTTCTTGCCTACGCCGCACTGGCGACCGCCGATATCGATCTCCAGGGCCTGGATCGCGTCGGCTCCCTGCGAGGTGGAGGTTCCCGTCGCTTCGATCAGATAGCGGCCCGCGGTCATGGCCGGGACCACGCACTGGGCCTCGGTGGGGCCGAGGCTTCGGCAGGCGGTGGCCGGTATGGTGGGTTGATTGTAGCCCGCGAACGCCCGAGGCAGCGGGCCGACCGGCGCCGGCGTCGCGGCGGCCGAGACGGTGAACAGAACTGTGGCGATGAGAGCAATCGTCGCGCGCATGTCGCGTTTCCTCCAAACCGAGCGGTCTTAGAGCGAGGGTTGGCGCCTGCACAACCCACGCCCGCCCTTGACCGGAAGCTCCAGGCGGAGATCATCGGACTTTGAGCGGCCGGAGAGAACAGCGCCATGGGTCGAGGAGCCATCCGCATGGCGATGCTTGCGGCCCTCTGGGGGGCGCCCGCCCACGCCGGCGCGCCCACCGTCCGTATCGAGAGTGGTCAAGTGCTGGGCCTGGAGGCCGGACCGGCGGCGGTGTTTCACGCCATACCCTACGCCGCGCCACCGGTCGGAGCTCTGCGCTGGAAGCCACCAGCCCCCGCTCGACCCTGGCGTGAACCACGGGATGCGAAAGCCCCCGGCCCCGCCTGTCCACAAAAAATCACGCCGGGAATTCCCAATCTGGGCGGCTATTTCGGGCCGATTGGCGAAGACTGCCTGACCTTGGACGTCACCGCGCCAAAAGCCGCCCGGCGCGCGCCGGTGATGGTTTGGATCTATGGCGGCGGCAATGTCGCCGGCGCCGCCAACCTGCCCAGCTATGACGCGGTGAACTTCGCCCGGGACGGAGTGATCGTGGTGGCGATGAACTATCGGCTGGGGGCGCTGGGCTTCTTCGCTCACCCCGCCCTGACCGCCGAGACGCCGCGGGACCAGCCGCTGGCCAACTACGGCCTGATGGACCAGATCGCCGCGCTGAAGTGGGTGAGGCGCAATATCGCCGCGTTCGGCGGTGATCCCGGCAATGTCACCCTGTTCGGCGAATCCGCCGGTGGAGAGGACGTCCTCCAGCTGCTGGCCACCCCTTCGGCCAGAGGCCTGTTCCACAGGGCGATTGTGCAATCGGGCGGTGGTTGGAGCCCGGCGCCCAGCCTCGCCGAGGGCGAGTCGCGGGGCGCGGCGTTGGCGACCCGGCTTGGCCTGGCCGGCGGGACGGCGTCGGCCGAACAGCTTCGGGCCACTCCCGTGGCCGATCTGGTCGCCCTTTCGGCCGGCGCTGGTCCGGTGATCGACGGTCGGCTGGTCCGCCAGAGCGCCCGTGAGGCCTTCGCGAGCGGCGCGGCGGCGCCGGTCCCCCTGATCATCGGTTCCAACAGCAACGAAGCCTCGCTGCTGGGCGCCGCCGGCCTGGCTCCGAAGGCGGCCTTGGCGCGAGCCCTGTTCAACGACGCCGTGATGGGGGCGCCGGCCCGCTGGATCGCCGCCAAGGCTTCGGACCGGGCGCCGGCCTGGCTGTACTATTTCTCGTATGTGCCGGAACGGCAGAGAGGCATTCGCCCTGGAACCAACCACGCCTCGGAAATTCCGTTCGTATTCGACTCCCTCGATGCGGTGCCCGGTCGCACGCCCTTGATCACTCCAAGCGAGCGGGCCGAAGCCACCCTGGCGCATTCCTGCTGGGTCGGCTTCGCCCGGGCGGGGCGGCCCGATTGCGTCGGCGGCCAGGCCTGGCCGGCCTACACGCCCGCCACCGATCAACTGCTGGAGTTTGGCGACCCGGCCGGGGTAAGGACTCATTTCCGCAAGGCTCAGCTGGATACGCAGGAGGCCGCCACGGCCCGGAAGGACCCGAGATGACACTCAAGCCGCGCGTGGCGATCATCATGGGCAGCCGCTCGGATTGGCCGACCCTGAAAGGCGCCGCCGAAAGCCTCGAGGCCCTCGGCGTGACATTCGAGGCCAAGGTGATCTCGGCCCACCGCACGCCCCACCGGCTCTACGCCTTCGCGACCTCGGCCAAGGCCGATGGCTTCAAGGTGATCATCGCCGGCGCGGGCGGCGCCGCGCACCTGCCCGGCATGGCCGCGTCGATGACCGAACTGCCGGTTCTTGGGGTTCCGGTGCAATCCAAGGCCCTCAACGGCCTCGATTCGCTGCTCTCCATCGTCCAGATGCCGGCCGGGGTGCCGGTGGCGACCCTGGCGATTGGCGAGGCGGGCGCGCGCAACGCCGGCCTGTTGGCGGCCCAGATCCTGGCCCTGTCGGACGACGCCCTGGCCGAACGGCTGGCCGAGTTTCGCCGGCGCCAGACGCAATCGGTCGCCGAGACCGTCGAGGACGCTTAAGACTATCGCGATGACACCCTTCCCCCTGCCCCCGGGCTCGACCATCGGCATATTGGGCGGCGGACAGCTGGGGCGAATGCTGGCCCTGGCGGCGGCGCGGCTGGGCTTCGATGTCGCCATCCTCACCCCCGAAGCCGATTCCCCGGCCGGGCGGGTGGCCGCCCATGTGATCGTGGCCGAATACCAAGACTCCGGCGCGCTCAAGACCCTGGCCGACCTGTGCCAGGTCATCACCTTCGAGTTCGAGAACGTGCCGGTCGGCGCGGTTCTCGAGCTGGAGCGCCTGGGCGCCGAGGTGGCCCCCAACCCTCGCGCCCTGGCCGTGGCGCAGGATCGGCTCGAAGAGAAAACCTTTCTCAATCAGGCCGGCGCCCCCACCGTCGGTTTTGTCGCGATCGACAGCGAGGCGGAACTACGCGCGGCCTTCCGACGCTTTGGGCCGCCGCTGCTGCTGAAGACCCGGCGGGGCGGCTATGACGGCAAGGGCCAGATCTGGGTGGAAAAGGCCGACGATTCCGCGAGCGCGCTGGCGGCGCTGGGCCAACTATCGGCCATCGCCGAGACCCCGGCGGATTTCCGCCGCGAGGTGGCGATCATCGCCGCGCGTGGCCGGGACGGGGAGATCGCTCTCTATCCGCTGACCGAAAGTCATCATGAGAACGGTATCCTGAAACGCACGACGGCGCCGGCGGTCGGCCCGCCTCGTCTGTTCGCCGAAGCCGAGCGGATCACCGCCACCCTGTTGACCGCGCTGAACTATGTGGGTGTGCTGGGCCTTGAGCTGTTCGAGCGGGATGACGGCCGACTGCTGGTCAATGAGTTCGCTCCCCGGGTTCACAATACCGGCCACTGGACCCTGGACGGCTGCGAGGTCGATCAGTTCGAGCAGCATATCCGCGCGGTGGCCGGCTGGCCGCTCGGGCCGACGGCGGCCACGCACCACGTGGAAATGACCAATCTGCTCGGCGAAGAGGCATTGGCCTGGGCTGGCCTGGCGCGCGAGCCGGAGACCCGCGTCTGGCTCTATGGCAAGCGCGACCATCTACCTGGCCGCAAGATGGGTCACGTCAATCGCCTGTCCGCCTTGGACAGGCCCCGCCGGTAGGTGTCAGGTCGAAAGGCCGCCGTAACGCAGCCGGCCCAGCCGCGCGGCCAGTCGCCCGGCGATGTCGGCGGGCTTGAAGCCGCCCTTCCACCGCTCGAAGGCCATCACCGAGGCGATCCGGCCATCGAGATGTCGTTCGGCGGCGTCCGCGTCGGCGGCCAGACGAAAGGCGAGGGTCGAGAGCAGAATCTCGGCCAGCAAGACACGCTTGGTATAGTGGTTCTCATCGGTGGCGGTGTCGCCCGCCCAGCGCCAAAGCCCATCCGCGCTGGCCCAGAGCAGCCGCAGGCCCAGGGCCATATTGGCCGGTAAGGCGAGAAAACCCATCCAGCGACGGGTCGCCGGCCGATCCGCCATCGCCGCGTCGATCCGCGCCAGGACGCCGAAACGGATACGCTCGCGGACCTTCAGGGCCGAAGGGTCATGGCCCGCGAGAGCCGCGAGCGCGGCCGCGTCGTGCCGCCTCGCCAGCAAGGCGGCGAGGTCCCGCGGACCTTCGGGCAGCAAAAGCTCGGCCTCGGCGATCGAGAAGCCGAGATCTCGCGCCGCGGCGGCGACCAGCCGCCCACTCCAACCCTGGGATTCGACATGGACGATCGCCGCGTCCAGCAGACGCGCCTCGGTCTGGGCGGCCCAATCGGATTCATTGCTCATGGCGCCATCTACACCCGATGGTTCGCATGGACAAAACCCCGCTCGCCTGTTAATTGCCGCGCCTTGTTCCGAAGGGGCCCTTTCGGAATCGCTGTCCCGTGGCTTCACGGGAGCCCGCAGGAGGACCGGTGGTTCAGATTTTCGTTCGTGACAATAATGTCGACCAGGCGCTGAAAGCGCTTAAGAAGAAGATGCAACGTGAAGGCTCGTTCCGCGAAATGAAGCGGCACGTGCATTATGAAAAGCCTTCGGAAAAACGCGCCCGCCAAAAGGCCGAAGCCGTTCGCCGCGCCCGCAAGCTGGCCCGCAAGCGCATGCAGCGCGAAGGCCTGCTCCCCGCGCCGAAAAAGGTCATTCGGGCCTGACAGCCCTGACATGCTCAATGCCGCGGACGATCGCATCGGCGAATTCGTGGTTGAGCATGGTGGCGTGAGTGGCGCCGCCGACGGTTTCGACCCAGCCATAGTTGGACTCTCTGGCCGGCGCCGTCTGGCCGACCCTGAACCCGCCACGATCGCCTAGCCCTCCCGCCAGGACCACCGCGACGGGCAGGCGCGCGTCGAACGCGCCCGCCTCCCGGGCCTGCCGGGCGCTCTCCGACCAGTGCTCGACCTCTCGCGCCGCCCAGTGATTGTGGCGGCCGTCGGCGAAGGCCCAGCGCTTCTCGGCCCCGGCCTCGCCAGGCAGGCCGATCGCGTCGGCGAGCCCCGTTCCCGACAACGGCGATAGTAGTCCCGCCCCCGCGCCCCAGGCCGCCAGCCGGGAGGCCCGGCCAAAGTGGCCGACGAAGTCGCTGACGACCTTGGAATCCATCGCCTCTGGCGTGGTGGCGTCCACCAGCACGACGCCCGCCACCCGGCCGGGATTGCGCGCCGCGAACAGGCGCACTCGCAGCCCCGCCATGGAGTGACCGCAGAGGATGAAAGGTCCGGGCTCGCCGGCGTGAAGCAACAGCCGCTCAAGATCGCCGGCAATCGCCAACCCATCCCGGGGCTCGGGTCCGGGCGCGGAGAACCCCAGGCCGGCGCGGTCATAGGCCATCGACCGGATACCCAGTTCGCTCAGTTTTTCCTGAACCGCCGTCCAATCGGACGAGAACCCGAAGGCCCCGGCCTCCAGAACCACGAGAGGCGCAGATGCGGCGGCCGGACCGGCGAATATCGCATGCAGCGTCCGGCCGGCGGCGATCTCGATCATCCGGCCTCGTGGAGTTGGCGATCTGGTTTGTGCGGTCATGATGTTTCGCCTCGCCCACAGCCCCATACAGCCCAACGACGTCGGATACAGTTCAAAAACCGGCGCGGAGTGTTTCAAAGCGATATAGACACCGCCATTGGCAGGGGCAGGCCCATGTCGAGTTCACACGAGGTGTTAGATGCGTTCGCCGATGATTGGTTTGTGCCTGCTGGCGCTCAGCACCGCGGTTCAGGTTCTCGCACAGACCCCACCGCCATCGACGCGTCAGGCGTGCCGGTCGTCGGCGATGACCCTGTGCCGGACCGAGGCGCTTTCGGGCGACCGCGCCGCCGTTCGGGCCTGCATGATCAAGAACTTCGACAAGGCCACGGCCGAGTGTCAGGCCGCCATGAAGGCGGCCCAAATTCAGGCCAAGGCCGACAAACCGGCGGCCGAGCCCACCAAACAACCCTGATCGGCAACGACCGGATGCGGACGCCTGCGTTCAGCCGGCCAAGCCCCGCCACATGGCCGTGGCCAACCCCAGGGCGCGCATATCGCCGGTGGTCGTCGGAGCCATCCGGTTCATCGCGTAGCCAAAGCTGGTGCGGGCGTCCATGTCGATGATCGCCAGCGATCCGCCGTAGCCGCCCCAATAGATCGTATTGGCATTGGGCAGCGGAAAGTGGGCGCCCGGCAGGCCAAAGCCCATGCCAAAGCGAGCCGGACCCCCAAGCACCAGGTCAGGCCCCTCTATCTGCAACTCCAGGGCCTTGCGGCAGCCGGCCTCCGACAGCAGCCGCTTGCCCTTGGCGACGCCGCCATTGGCCAGCAGCACATGGATTTCGGCGATCGAGCGGGCGTTACCCTGACCGCCGGCGGCGGGAATCTCGGCCGCCCGCCAGGCGCGCGTGCGGGTGGCCGATACGTCGATCCCCGGGTTGCTCGACATATTGGCCGACAGTTCGCTTTGCTCGCCGTCACCGACGGCGGTTCCCGGCGGAGGCGCAAGCAGGTCCGCGACCCGCGCGTCTTGACTGGCGGGCAGGCCGATGTGGAAGTCGGCGCCTAGCGGCTCGGCGATCTCCTCGCGAAACACGGTTCCAAGGCTCTTGCCGGTGATCCTGCGGACCACCTCGCCGACCAGATAGCCCTGGGTCAGGGCATGGTAGCCGATCGCCGTTCCCGGCTGCCAATAGGGCGCCTGGGCGGCCAGCAGGCTGGTGACCCTTTCCCAGTCGTAGAGGTCTTGCTTGGCGATCGGCTGCTTCCAGCCCGACAGGCCCGCCGAGTGGCTCATCAGATGGCTGACCTTGACCTCCGCCTTGCCGTTCTGAGCGAACTCCGGCCAATAGCGGGCGACCGGCGCGTCGAAATCGAGCTCGCCGCGGTCGGCCACCAACAGCGCGGTCAGGGCGGTCATGGTCTTGGTGGTCGAATAGACATTGACCAGGGTGTCGCGCTCCCACGGCCGGGTGCGCGCCTCGTCGGCCCAGCCGCCCCAGATATCCACCACCGTCTCGCCCTCCACCGTGGCGGTGAAGCTGGCCCCGATGTCCGCGCCGCTCCGCAGACTGGCGCCGAAAGCCTCACGCACCGCCGCGAAGCGCTCCTGGGCGAATCCCCCGACTTGAATGTCAGCCATGTTGTTTCTTTCCCCGGGGCTTGTTTGTGGGCCAACACTGGCTCTTCCAACCTTACGCCGCCAACACGGCGGCCCGATAGGGCTATCGCGGGCGCCGCTTTTCCGGTTCGCCCCGCCCCTAGAGCGCCTTGACGATGCCTTCGACCATCTTCTTGGCATCGGCGAATAGCATCATGGTGTTGGGCCTGAAGAACAGTTCGTTCTCCACTCCAGCATAGCCGGAACCCATGCCGCGTTTGATGAACAGCACGGTCTGGGCCTTTTCGACGTCGAGGATCGGCATGCCCCAGATCGGGCTCTTGGGATCCGTCTTGGCCGAGGGGTTTGTGACATCGTTGGCGCCGATCACGAACGCCACGTCGCAACTGGCGAATTCGGAGTTGATGTCATCGAGTTCGAACACCTCATCGTAGGGCACATTGGCCTCGGCCAGAAGCACGTTCATATGACCTGGCATGCGGCCGGCCACCGGGTGGATGGCGTATTTGACCTCGACGCCATGCTCCTTGAGCTTGTCGGCCATCTCCCGCAGTGCGTGCTGGGCCTGAGCGACCGCCATGCCGTAGCCGGGCACGATAATCACCTTGGAGGCGTTCTGCATGATGAAGGCCGCGTCCTCGGCCGAGCCCTGTTTGACCGGCCGGGTCTCCACCGCTCCGCCGCCCGCCGGCCCACCGGTCTCGCCGCCGAAGCCGCCCAGAATCACCGAGATGAACGAGCGGTTCATGCCCTTGCACATGATGTAGCTGAGGATGGCCCCCGATGAGCCGACCAGGGCGCCGGTGATCACCAGGGTGATGTTGGCCAGGGTGAAGCCCAGCGCCGCCGCCGCCCAGCCCGAATAGCTGTTGAGCATCGACACCACCACCGGCATGTCGGCGCCGCCGATCGGGATGATCAAGGTGACGCCGGCCACCAGGGCCAAGGCGAAGATCGCCCAGAACGCCCACAGGGCGTGGCCGCCGCTGAGCGCCAGCAGCACGATCAGCACCGCGATGCCGGCCGCGATGGCCAGGTTCAGGGCGTGGCGGGCCGGCAGCAGGATCGGCGCGCCCGACATGTTGCCGTTGAGCTTGGCGAAGGCGATCAGCGAGCCGGTGAAGGTGATGGCGCCGATGGCCAGGCCCAGGGAAAGCTCGATCAGGCTCTCCAGCTTGACCCCGCCGCCCTCATTGATGCGATAGGCGGCCGGGGTGTAGATCGCCGCCACGGCGACCAGGCAGGCGGCCATGCCGACCAGCGAGTGGAAGAACGCCACCAGCTGGGGCATCGCGGTCATGGCCACCCGGCGGGCGACCAACGCGCCCACCGTGCCGCCGGCCGCGACACCAGCGACGATCAGGGCCAGGGTGATGCCATCCAGGGAGCCGGTCGCGAACAGGGTTCCCAGGGTGACGGACACGGCGATGGCCATGCCGACCATGCCCATCTGGTTGCCGCGCCGGCTGGTCACCGGGCTGGACAGGCCCCGAAGCGCCAGGATGAACAGAACCCCGCAGACGAGGTAGGCGATGGAAGCCAGATTGGCGATCATTTAAACCTTGGCCCCCGGCGCCTTGTCTTTCTTACGGTACATCGCGAGCATGCGCTGGGTGACCAGGAAGCCGCCGAAAATATTGACCGAGGCCAGGGCCGCGGCCGCCGCGCCGGCCCCCTTCGACACCCAGACGCTGGCGCCCGCCGCGCCGCCGGACGTTCCATGCGCCGCCGCCGCCAGAAGCGCGCCGACGATGATCACCGAGGAGATGGCGTTGGTGACCGCCATCAGCGGCGTGTGCAGGGCCGGCGTGACGCTCCACACCACATAGTAACCGACGAACACGGCGAGCACGAAGATCGCCAGGCGAAAGATTGTGGGATCGACCACGACGTCCAAGGCGTTGTCTCCTTCAGGCCGCTTGCAGGGCGGGATGGGTGATGGCGCCGCCGTGGGTGACCAGCGAAGCCTGCAGGATGTCGTCGTTGACGTCGGGCGCCACCGCGCCGCTCTTGTCGATCAGCAGCGCGACGAAGGCGGCCAGATTGCGCGCATAGAGCGATGAAGCGTCGGCGGGGATGCGGCCGGCCAGATTGCTGATGCCGACGATCTTGGCGCCGCCGAGCACCACCACTTCGTCGGGCCGGGCGCCGGCGACATTGCCGCCCTGTTCCACCGCCAGGTCGACCAGCACCGAGCCCGGCTTCATCGACAGCACCTGCGCCTCGGTGACCAGCCGCGGCGCGGCCCGGCCGGGGATCAGGGCGGTGGTAATGACGATATCCTGCTTCTTGATGTGCTCTGTGACCAGGGCCGCCTGTTTGAGCTGATATTCGGCGCTCATCGGCTTGGCGTAGCCGGCGGCGGTCTCGGCGGCCTTGAACTCCTCGTCCTCCACCGCGATGAACTTGGCGCCGAGCGACTCGACCTGTTCCTTGGCGGCCGGCCTCACGTCGGTGGCCGTGACCACCCCGCCCAGGCGCCGGGCGGTGGCGATGGCCTGAAGGCCGGCGACGCCGGCTCCCATCACGAATACCTTGGCCGGGGCGATGGCGCCGGCCGCGGTCATCATCATCGGCATGGCGCGGCCATAGGCCTGGGCGCCTTCGATCACGGCGCGGTAGCCCGCCAGATTGGCCTGGCTGGAGAGGGCGTCCATCACCTGGGCGCGGCTGGTGCGGGGCACGAATTCCATCGCATAGGCGTCGGCGCCATGAGCGGCCAGGGCTTCGAGTACCGGGCGTTCCAGATGGGGGTTAAGCAGAGCGACGACGATCGCGCCCGGCTTCAACGCGGCGATCTCTTCGTCCGAGGGTCCCCGGACCTTCAGCAGGATATCGGCGCCCGACAGGGTCGAGGCCAGATCGGGAGCTATGGTGGCGCCCACCGCCTGATAGTCGGCGTCGGGAACCGAGGCGGTCAGGCCGGCGCCCGATTCGATGACGACGGAAACGCCCAGGGCAAGCAGCTTCTTGACCGCGTCGGGCGTGGTGGCCACGCGCGTTTCGCCGGCCCGGCGTTCCCTGGTGACGGCGACGACGGCCATGGTGACTCCCCCTTACTGAACTTGGGCCTAGTGGTCTTGCGCGGGTTTTGGCCGGAGGAAGGCAAGACCCAGGCCCAACAGGATCAGGCCGGGGATCAGACCCCCAAGGAACCCGGCCCCCACACAGAACCATAGGCTCAGCATCAACACCAGAACCCCAATGATCAGCGAGCCATATTTCGACAGGGCGCCGAAGGCTTGATAGCTGGCGACCTGTTCGGTGATGTTCTGATCGCCATGGTGATAGTCGGCGGCGTCGTCGTTCATGGTCGCGCGGTCCTTGATGATTGCGAAGCGGTGCTACACCAGAGGCGGAACGGTCTCAAGCTGGCCAGACCGCCAGTATGGTCCGCATCGCCGCGACCAGGGCCAGGGGCTGGTCGACCATGATGTGATGCTCGCTGTCGGGAATGATGATCCGGGGAACCGTCGAGGGGATCTGATCGGCCCGGCCCGAGCCCAGGCCGTGCCGCTTGATGATCTCCGACCGGTCGCCATAGATGTGCGCCATGGGAACGGCGACCGCGCCGCCGTCGATGGCGGTCATGCCGGTGCGGTCGAGCTTGGTCCACAACCCCGGGTCGAAACGCCAGGTCCAGCCCTGGCCCGAACCGTCGGGCAGCGCCGCGGGCTTCAATGAGCGGCGGGCGATGAAATCGGCGATATAAAGATTGCCCGGAACCTGCGGCGGCATGAACCGAAACCGGGTCAGGGCCTTTTCCAGGGTCGGATAGACCTTGTTCTCGGCCCCGCGCATCCGGGGTCCGCCGAACCGGATCGGCGTGCGGCCGGCGGCGCGTTCCTCGGCCTCCCAGCGCGCGATCTCCTCTGGGCTTGGAGGCCCGCCGAAGCCGGTGTCGACCAGCAGGCAGGCGCTCATCCGCTCGGGGTGGTGGGCGGCCGAATAGAACACCTGGGCGCCGCCGAACGAATGGCCGGCGTAGATCGGCTTGACGGCGGACTCATAGAGGCCGGCGGCCTTGGCGCACTCATGGATCTCGGTGGCGAACGTCTCGAAGCTGTAGATGTCGCGCCAGTCCGAACCGCCCATGCCCGACAGGGACATGGCCGCCACGCGATAGTCGTCGGCCAGGAACGGCGCGATGAAGCTCCACCAGTCGGCGTGAGCGGAATTGCCGTGAACCAGGATCAGGCCGGGGGCGCCCAGCTTGCCCCAGACCAGCAGCTCGATATTGGCCCCATCGACCGGCACCAGGGTCCGCTCGGGCCGCTTGGCCACCGCCTCGTGGAACCAGGCCGGCGCTTCCGGGGCCTGGCCTTTGAAGCGCGCCAGCGGCGAGCCGATCTCCGGTGGCATGTCGGGAGCCAGGGGGGTCGGTTGATCCTCGTCCACCGTGGCGGCCGCGGCGATGGCGGCTGGTTTATCGTCGGCCATGGATCATACCCCGCGCAACGCGCCCTCGCGGCGCCGCGGCATGACTAACAAGCGTTTGAAAAATGGCAAGGCGCGATAGATAATGTGACCGACCTCAGAGGGTGGGATCAGCCGACACTTGGACCCCCGACACTTGGACCCCCGACACTTGGACGAGGGTCTTGCCGAAATTGCCGCCCTTGAGCATCTCGGCGAAGGCGTCGGGCGCGTTTTCCAGGCCCTGGCGCAAATCCTCGCGATAGCGGATTTCGCCGGCGGCGACCTGGGGCGCCACCTCGCGCAGGAAGGCGTCGTGGTGGTCGGCCACATAATCGCCGACGAACAGATCTCGCACGGTGACGCCCCGCTCGGCAAAGATCGCCGCGCCCCGCGCCATCAAATCCGCCCGGGCGTCGGTTCCCGCCGCCGCGCCATAGTGGGCGATCAAACCGCAGATGGTCATCCGGGCGCCGCGGTTGAACAGCGGCAGGACGGCATCGAACACCGCCCCGCCGACATTCTCGAAATAGACGTCGACGCCGGCCGGACAGGCGGCGCGCAGATCGTCGGCGAACGTCGGGCTGAGGTGGGAGACGCAGGCGTCGAACCTCAGTTCATCGACGACGAACCGGCATTTCTCCTCGCGCCCGGCGATGCCCACCACCCGCGCGCCGCGCAGGCGCGCCAGCTGGCCGGCGATCTGGCCGACGCCGCCGGACGCGGCCGAGACCACCACGGTTTCGCCGACCTTCGGATCGCCCAGCAGCACCATGCCCGCATAGGCGGTGAGGCCCAGCATCCCCAGCACGCCGACCGCCAGCGAGATCGGTCCATGGGTCGGGTCGAGCTTGCGCGGGATCATGTACGAGGGCCGGGCGACGCCTTCGCCCATCAGCGCGTATTCACCCCAGCCATTGGTGTTGAACACCAAGTCGCCGGCCGTGAAACCCTCCATCCGGCTCTCGATCACCCGCGAGACTGTGCGAGCGTGGCACGGCGCGCCCGGCGCCTCGATCCCGCGCCGCTTGTAGCCCCATTGATACGGGTCGAGGGAGATATAGATCGTCCGGGTCAAGGCCTGACCCGGACCCGGTGTCGGGATCGGCGCCTCGCGCAAGACAAAGGTGTCGGCGTCCGGCCACGCGCCCACGGGCTTGTCGGACAAAGTCCAGTAGCGGTTCATCGACGATGTCATAGCTTCCCGACCCTTTTGATATCGGAGCTAGCGATGTCTTATTGGCAAACATCCTATGCGGCGTTAAGAGCGGTTCAGCCCGTGCTGCGCCAATAAAACTGAGGACAAACCGAACTAGTTCCCGCAAATAATGGAAGTTATTCGCTCAAGTAACGGAAATGATAGGCTGGTGATGGCGATCTCTATCTCTTTTATAAGTTCGGAACCGAACGCCGTCCTCTAGAAAGCCATAACCGGTAACACGGCCGTCCGAATGAAATTTCACTTTCGGATAGCTTTTGAATCGAGTACCGACTTCATCCGCCGAAGTCACCTGCACCTCACAAGCCACATCCATGGCTTTCGAACTAAATTTCACGGACACCGTTACATACTTGTCCGGAAACATCCAAACTTCGACCAATACTTCTGAATGTCCAAATGTCTTCGAAATGCGGTAAACTTCTGGAGATGCCACCCCATCGGGCTTAGCGTGGCCTAGTGTGCTATCACTGCTCATACGGACTATTTTCCTTCAGATTTTTTCATCGCGCCTGTAGACGCCATCCCTGACTCATACATTTGCCCAGAGTTATGGTCATCGAACCTTTTCTCTAGAAAAATAAAGCATGTTACAATTATACCGGCAACTGCGGCAATCAAAACCTGATGACGAAAAGATAAACTCGTCCGGATGCGCAAAATTTGCTCCTGGAGGTCGCCGAATTTTTGAACTATTTCGTCTTGTAGACCATTGAATTCGGAACCAATCCCCGAAGAGTAGTTTTGAAATTCCGATTTCATCAACAAAAACATCGGGTCTGTCGATTTGTCCAGACGATCTCGCTCTCTATCACGATCTTTACAGTAAACCTCAACAATTCGTTCAGCCGCTAGCCTGTTCGAATAGCAGGAATGCGCGTTAAATATGCCGGGTTCCGAAAGCAAATCGCGAAACCCTACTTGTTTCGGATCGTCAACCAAGCTTGCCAGATGCAAACACAAGGCAACGGATCCAATCACATCCTCTTGATTGGACAGGTAAGAAAACGCACCGCTTGAGGCATCCTTGGCAGCAGGATCCGCACCCTCTGCTCCTCGGTGTGGTTCTGCAACTAGATCACCCATCGACGTTCATTATCGCAGCCGCTGATTGGCCGCAAGCTACGTCAGCCTTGGAACAGCGCTTCTGCACTGACGCGATATCCTGCCGCCGCAGAAACGTCCGGAACAACCTGGACATCAAGTCGGCAACGCGTTGGCAATATGGTCCCAGATTCATCCCGCTTAATTACGGGAAAAATGCTTACTCGATCCAAATGTTCAACTGTCCCGGGTACAACGTCTGCCATGGTAGGGCTGTTCACGTAAATCGCTCCTGATGCGGTTAGTTGGGAAGGGATTCACCGATCGCCACGCCCTCCTGGGGCCGCAGCCTGCTCAAAAGGCAACAATGGTTCCGAATCATCTGGCGGATCTGGAAAACTCGCCAAAAAACTTAGGATTGCCTTGTTTGCGATCGCAGAATCAGAGCGATCGAACGTAATGTGCTTCCGCACGTACGTGAGCTTGTTCGCCACACTTTCGTCTAGAGATACGGACAATCGGGGCAATGCTGCACTCCGCTGCAGAATGATGCAGAGTGAACCCGTGTTCGGTTAATGGGTCAATAACAAATATCCGAATGTCTGCGCTTGAGCCCGCAGCCGAGGCGGCAGGGTCGTGTCTCACCGCATGGTATTGATCGCCTCGCTAAAAGAGCGTGAATGCGACACTTGAGTTCAGAGTCACATCAGCACATCGGCGGGAACGCCCCATTCAGCCCTGATTTTTCGCACGTGATCCACTGACAGCCCGCGCTTTCGCGCCAGGATTTCGGATGCCCGCGGCGCGCCGATCAGGGCGGCGAGATCGGCCTGGCTCTTGCCTTTGGTCTCCATGACATGGGTCAGGGCGTTGATAGAGTCCTCGGGTTCGATCAGGTAATGCTCTTCCTCGTACCGAGCCAGCAGAACGCCGAGAAGTTCGAAGCGATCGGCTTCCTCGGTCCCGGGTTCCGGTTCGCGATCGTCTCCCTATCCAGCTAACCCAGGTTGTCTGAATGTTCTCGTATTTGGGTGGGATGAGGCGTAGAGTTCGTCTGTCGGTGAGGGAGGGTAGGATGGTCGGGATTTTGGATTTCGTGGCTCGATTTGGGACTGAGGCGGCGTG